>NZ_JASHKR010000016.1:69334-109131 GCF_030056815.1 Rhodococcus sp. IEGM 1379 | reverse complement strand
CACAGCAGCGTCCCGATGATCGACAGCTCGATGATGGCCGTCTGCATTCCCTGGATCGTGATTGCAATGCCCGCGAGAATCGACGGTATCGCCAAACCTGCGTAGCTGACGGTGAAGAAGGCGGCCAGAATTTCGCCATGGCTTTCGCGTGCGTGTGCTCGCGCCGCCGCATTGACTCGTTTCATTCCGCCGGCGAAGACCAGTCCGTGACCGGCGCCGACTACGACGGTAACGATACTCAGCAAGACGAGACTCGGAACAAGGTCGACTACGAGTAACCCGATCATCCCGAGAGCGAGAATTCCGAGTCCGACGATCGTGGACGTCCGTGGGTCCATCCGGCTACCGCCGAGTTGAGCGATCACCGAGCAGATCATCACCAGCGCGGCAGCACCTCCGGCGAGCAGAAGATTGTCGATGTTCAACAGGCTGGTCATCCAGGACGGCACTACAGATTGGAAAAGACCCACGGCTCCCCAGCACAGTGCGACGGCAAGCGAACTGAGCCAGAACGTCTCCCGGATGACTACGGGAACGTGAGGAATCTGGAAGAAAGTCTTGGGGCGTGTGCCGTACCCGGTCCGAGGAAGCAGTAGTAGCACGATCAGTGCCGGAACGAATGCGACAAGAAAAATCAGGTAGGGCAGTCGAAGGGGTTGGGGAAGGTACTGCGCGATCGCGCCCGAGACGAGCGGCCCGAGCGCACCGCCCAGTGCTCCGGTCACTGTGGAGACGAGAGCTGCTCGACGGTGGTCGAACTTCGGTTCCTGTTCCACCAACGCGGCACTGCCCGCCGCACTGGCAGCGCCCACCGCGATTCCCTGAGCGATTCGACCGACGAACAACCACACCGTCGCGTCGGCGAATGCCAGAACGAGCGTGCCGACGACGCTCAACGCGAGTGCGGCCAGCAGCACCGTGCGCCGGCCGAGAGCGTCGGAAAGCGGGCCGAAGAACAGCAGCGCCGGTACCAGTCCCGCGACATAGACGCCGTAGATGAGTGTCTGGATGGTGGGCGTGAATCCGAATTCACTGCGGTAGAGCCCATAGACGGATGTGGGCATGTTCGCGCCGAGAAGGATCACGGTGAGGACATAGCCCACGCCGTAGAAGTGTCGGTTCGTGTGACGTGTGTGGTCTTCGGTGGCGACAGCTGTCGTGGACGTGGGAAGCCCCTCCTCGGATTCACGAGTAGTTGAAATACATGGGTCGTCCTACGTATCGTAGGTGAGTGGATCGACTGGCGCGAATGCTGTGAGGATGAGCAGATGACTGTGGTTCGCAAGGAATCGGCGTATGAACAATCCCTCGATTGGATGCGGGCACAAATCGCCGACGGTTCGTGGACCGTCGGAAACCGCATCCCCACCGAGCCGGAATTGATGAGTGTTCTGGGGGTCGGCCGGAATACCGTTCGTGAAGCGATCAAAACGCTGACGTCAACCGGTGTCCTTGAGATCAGGCGCGGATCGGGCACTTTCGTGCGGGCGCGGACCGACATCGGTGGTCTGCTGGGAAAGCGCACCGCTGTCGACGAGATGAAGTATGTCTTCGAAGTCAGGCGTGCCCTCGAGATCGAGGCTGTTCGATTGGCGTGCGATCGACGTACCGACGCGGACGTCCGGATACTTCGCGAGTTAGCCGAGAAGCGTGACGTCGCTGTCGAAGACTTCGCCGATGTTGATCTCGCGTTCCACACCGCTGTCGTGAATGCTGCCCACAATCCTGTCTTGAAGGATCTGTTCGCTGGAATTCTCGAGACGGTTCGTGCCACGTACGACGTGACGGAAGGTGTTCACCCCCCGTCGTTGACATCGTTCCATCATCGCGAGGTTGCCGACGCCATCGCTGATCGGGACGTCGACCGAGCGCGAACCGCAGCCTGCGGCTACCTGGAGAAAACGCAGGAAGCGATCGGGTCAGGTTCGGCCGGAGGTTGCGAACCTTATTGAGTTCGGGCGGCGGCCAGGCGATTCAGGGCCCCGGCCATGTCTTCGGCTTTCGGTGTGGTGATGGTGAGCCGGTCGCCACTGGCAAACGTGATGACCACAGCGGGCCCGGTGCGCGTGACGATGCCGTAGTTGCGTCGCCCCTTTTTCTTGAGGCCCCAGCCGCCGAAATCGGTGAACGGTTTGATCTCGGCGACCTTGGCGTCCACAACCTCGTCGGCGTCGTACTCCATCGCGCGCATGCCCATGTTGACGACGGAGATGCCGCTCTCGTCCACCGTGACGCGAAAGCGTACGAGGCTGACAAGGAGCAGTGCGAGCGCTGCGAACATGAACAGCGACCAGTACGAACCCATCGACAGGCTTAGGAGTACGCCGGGTACGAGGGTGATCAGCGCGAGGATGGCCGAACCCTTGGCAGAGAAGCCCACGTCGTCGGAGATCGGTAGTGCAGCGTCGCTGCGTGGGAGCGCGGGTGAGGGCATTCCGGAGGCTTGCTCGTGGACGCGGTAGTCGCGCAGTGTGCGGGCGCCCAGGTAGCCGAGCGCGCCGCCGATCAATGCACCCACACCGATGGACCAATACGGCAGTGAGGTCGTGGACGGATCTACGACGTCGAGTTGGTTGTACAGCAGCGCAACATTGACGGTGGTGATCAATCCGACGATGCCGAGTCCGGTAACCAGCATGAAGCGCCGCATCATCAGCATTGCCGGCGCCAGAGCCGCAACTGCGCTGAGTCCGCCGCCGAAGAGCAGCGTCAGAAGCGCGACGGTCCACGCGTTGGCGGTGGGTGTCGAAAAGCCGTCGGCCGACGTGGTGGTCCAGTGCGTGGCAATTTTCTCAGGCAGGCGGTCTTCCCACATTTTTGTGAGGACGACGCTACCGAACGCGCACAACGCGGGAATCAGGATGCCGAAGATTGCTCCGGCGGGGTCAACCACGCGATGTTTCACGTGAATCAATTCACTTTGCCGGTAGGCAGGCGCCCTTGAGTGAGCAGGCGCCGCAGGAGGACTCTCCGCACTCCGACGCAGCTTCCTTGGCAGAGGCTGCCGCCTTGGCTACTGGCGTTTGGTCGACAGCAGAGTCGGTGTGTCCGCAGTTGCAGTCGTTGCCACAGCCGCTCGGCTCGGGCATTGCAGCGGCGGCGCGGGCGCCGATGGCTCCACCGGCACCGGCAGTGAACAATGCTGCGACAACTGCGACGAGGGCGATACCGAGACCCATGGCCACGCTCATCGTGAGAGCAGCGATGCCGCCGATGACGAGAAGTCCGGCTGCAGCAGCCATCGTGGGACCGGCGACCTTGTTGGCCAGGCCAAACGATTCTTCGCTACGCAGGGTGTCCGGGGTACGGACACCGGCCCAGCGGTTACGCGGGAGCTTGCCGATCAGGCCGGCGACAGCGACTCCGCCGACGGCAAGAGCGAGCACGAACAGCACTACAGCAACAATGACCACCCATACAGGATAGGTGCGTGTGGAGTTGCCCGTATGCCCGGGTGGTGAAGGCTCTACCCTGGTTAACGGTATTTAACGTCAGCCAAGTAGATAGCGACCACAGTGACCGAGTCTTCGCAGTCCCCCGATTCACCAGTCGACGCCACCCCGCAGCACCGCTACTCCGCGGAGCTTGCCGGCCAGATCGAGCAGCGCTGGCAGGACCGCTGGAGCGAGGAGGGCACGTTCAACGCGCCCAATCCGGTCGGTCCGCTGTCCTCCCCCGAGGGCGTGCCCGCCGACAAGCTCTTTGTCCAGGACATGTTCCCGTACCCCTCGGGTTCGGGTCTGCACGTCGGCCACCCGCTCGGATATATCGCGACGGACGTCTTCGCGCGCTACCACCGCATGCAGGGCCACAACGTGCTCCACACCCTCGGCTACGACGCCTTCGGGTTGCCGGCCGAGCAGTACGCCGTGCAGACGGGCACCCACCCGCGTACGACGACCGAAGCGAACATCGCCAACATGCAGCGCCAGCTGCGACGCCTGGGCCTGGGTCACGACGAGCGTCGTAGCCTCGCGACGACCGATGTCGATTTCTACCATTGGACGCAGTGGATCTTCCTGCAGATCCATGGCGCTTGGTACGACAAGGCTGCCGGTAAGGCGCGTCGTATCTCGGAGTTGGAGGCTGAATTCTCTTCGGGTGAACGAGCTTTGGAAGACGGCCGCGATTGGGCGGCGTTGACCGTTGCGGAACGCGGCAAGGTTCTGGACTCGTACCGCCTTGTCTACCAGTCTGATTCGATGGTGAACTGGTGCCCCGGTCTGGGTACGGTGCTGGCCAACGAAGAGGTGACGGGTGACGGCCGCAGCGAGCGTGGCAACTTCCCCGTCTTCCGCAAGCACCTCCAGCAGTGGATGATGCGGATCACCGCGTACTCCGACCGCCTGGTCGACGACCTCGAGTACCTGGATTGGCCGGACAAGGTCAAGGCCATGCAGCGCAACTGGATCGGACGCTCGTACGGAGCTGAAGTTACCTTCACTGCCGGCGACTTCGGCATCGACGTATTTACGACGCGTCCCGACACGCTGTTCGGTGCCAGCTATGTGACGTTGGCTCCCGAGCATGACCTGGTGGACAAACTGGCTGCAGCCGAGTGGCCGGAAGGCGTCGACGCTCGTTGGACCGGCGGCGCCGCTACCCCGGTGGAAGCTGTTGCGGCATACCGCAAGTCCATCGCTGCCAAGACCGACCTGGAGCGTCAGGAAAACAAGGAGAAGACCGGCGTCTTCCTCGGTACCTACGCGGTCAACCCCGTCAACGGCCACAAGGTGCCCGTCTTCATCGCTGATTATGTGTTGACCGGCTACGGTACCGGCGCCATCATGGCTGTCCCCGGACATGATCACCGTGACTGGGAATTTGCGACGGCATTCGGGCTCGATATTCTCGAAGTTATTCGGTCGAGCGCAGCGAGGGGTGATGACGCTGTCGGCGATGTTTCGGAAGCCGCCTATACAGGTGACGGCGCGCTGGTGAACTCCGACTACCTCGACGGTCTGGATGTCGCCGAGGCCAAGGCGACCATCATTAGCAAGCTCGAAGAAGCCGGACACGGTAAGGGCACCATCCAGTACAAGCTGCGCGACTGGCTCTTTGCGCGTCAGCGTTACTGGGGCGAGCCTTTCCCGATCGTCTACGACGCTGCCGGAAACGCGCACGCTCTGCCGGATTCGGCTCTGCCCGTGGTACTTCCGGAGGTCGAGGACTACGCCCCCGTGTCCTTTGACGCGGACGATGCCAACTCCGAGCCCTCTCCCCCACTGAACAAGGCCACCGAGTGGGTCAACGTCGAACTCGATCTCGGTGACGGACTGCAGACCTACCACCGCGACACCAATGTCATGCCGCAGTGGGCGGGCAGCTCGTGGTACCAGCTGCGCTACATCGACCCCACCAACCAGGACACCTTCTGCGATCCGCAGAACGAGGCGTACTGGACCGGTCCGCGTCCGGAACTGCACGGCCCCAACGATCCCGGCGGAGTTGACCTCTACGTCGGTGGCGTCGAGCATGCAGTGCTGCACCTGCTGTACTCGCGTTTCTGGCACAAGGTGCTCTTCGATCTGGGCTACGTCAGCTCGAGCGAGCCCTACCGCCGCCTGTACAACCAGGGCTACATCCAGGCCTACGCGTACACCGATGCTCGTGGCGTCTACGTGCCGGCCGAAGAGGTCGTCGAGCGTGACGGCAAGTACTTCTACGACGGCGCCGAGGTCAACCGCGAGTACGGCAAGATGGGCAAGAGCCTCAAGAATGCCGTTGCGCCGGACGAGATTTGCGCCGAATACGGTGCCGATACCCTGCGCGTCTACGAGATGTCGATGGGTCCGCTGGACACCTCGCGTCCGTGGGCGACCAAGGACGTAGTCGGCGCTGCGCGCTTCCTTCAGCGTGTATGGCGCGTCGTCATCGACGAGGAGACCGGCAAAGCCCGCGTCACCGACGAAGCGCCCGACGAGGCAACGTTGCGTGCACTCAACAAGGCAATCGCCGGCGTCAGTGAGGATTACACGGCGCTGCGCGACAATACGGCTGCTGCCAAGTTGATCGAGTACAACAACCACCTCACCAAGGCCTTCCCTGGTGGCGCCCCCCGCGCTGCTGTGGAGCCGTTGGTGCTGATGCTCGCTCCCTTGGCTCCCCACCTCGCGGAAGAGCTGTGGTCGCGCCTCGGACACGCGGAATCCCTTGCGCACGGCCCCTTCCCTGCCGTCGAAGAGAAGTGGCTTGTCGAAGACACGGTCGAGTACCCGATCCAGGTCAACGGCAAGGTGCGTAGCCGCATCAGCGTCCCGGCTGATGCCGATCGCAAGGCTGTCGAGGAAATCGCTCTGGCAGACGAGAAGATCGTCGCTCTGCTCGAGGGCAACGCTCCCCGCAAAGTGATCGTTGTTCCCGGCAAGATGGTGAATATCGTTTTGTAGGGGCAACGCCCGTGTAACTGAGGGGCACTGCCCCGTGTGCGCCGTTTTGGTAGTTCCCACTACCGAAACGGCGCACAGCCGTATCTGCGGCTTATGCATCCGTGCTTGTCAGGCCGGTTGCAACTCCCACCCGGTTGTGAGGTCATACAGGAGATCCGGCAATCGGGGAATCAGCCGCCCCCGCGCCGACATTTCTGTAAACGGATTCGCGAGTATCGCCTGCGTCTCTCGTGAATGTTGTTGTACTGCAGTGATATAACTGGGAGCCAGCTCGTCGGCAATGAATGACCATCGCGGTTCCCGATCAGCCCAGTTGAAGGCAGGAAGCGGCGCCGTCACCGCTGTCCTCGCTCCTGCCAGATTCACGGTCACCTCAATCGGTGCGTAGGTCCCGGGTGCGGGAGTACCTGGTACAGCAGGCTTTCCGGCTACGGTAGTGACGTAGGTGAGAACTCGCCCTATGCTGCCGCGCCCCTGTGTCGTGGTATCCCACTGATCTGCGATCACCTGATTTTGCTCTCGCGACGCCATTCGGATCAGGGCGTCGGCGAGACTGTCGGGAGTGCCCTCGGAGATGCCTTGCCAGGCCTGCGAAATGTTGTCGTCGAATAGTCCGGCTCGTTCGAACTCTTCGATTCCCTTGCTGCCCAGTGCGATATAGGCCTCATGCATCGGAACCAGATCCATGAAGATGTGCTTCTGCATGGTGAGGAGTCGTGTGACGTACCAATCGATGTCTCCGGAATCGGTGTGTGGTCCTTGTGTGATCAGGAGTTGGAGGTCGGATGGTAGCGGGCTGGTTGTTCCCGGAGGGAAGGCTGCGACTACCCCGGCGGCCGCGTCGGCAAGTTGGTGGACGCCGTTGACGCTCAGAATGGTGGACGCATCGCCCAGGTCGTAGAAACCGGAAGCGAATGACACACCGGCCAGGCCGGCCATTCCGGACCAATACAGTTCGGGGTGGGCGTTGGTCATCCGCAGATAGTTGACATAGACATCGTCGATCGTAGTTCGGTTGGCTGCCAGTCCGCGCTGGGGATCCCAGTTCGCCAGTTCGATATTCGCATTCTCCGCCCCGACGACAAGCCAGTATTGGCGCAGCAGGGTTGCGTAGCGACTGGGGTCGATACCGGAATTGCGGGCTGACGACAGTGCGGACTTGAGTTCGGAACGATCAAGCGGCAGTGTGGGATTCAATCCTCCAGCGCTGGTTCCGTCCTGATTGATCTCGGGAAGGTCGAGGTATTGGGACTCCGTAGGCGCTGCATGAGCCTGCGTAGTGGCCGTCGTTGCAAGGATGACGCCAGCCAGAACGGATAAGAGAATACGAAAGCTGTTGAACCTGAACCTGTTGAACGTAGTGAGCACTGGATCTCCCTAGGTTTCCAGCGCAGCAACTATCGCCTGACCAAGGGCAATTTGTCCAAAATTGTTATCGGTCAGGCGATCTCGTCAGGATGCTGGAGTGACAACGTTTGTGGTCAGTTTTCACTGTGGAGGGCCACGAGTCAATAGGTCGGCAATATTCGTGTGTGACCGTGCCAAAACGCTGGAGAGTCCAGTACGTGGTGCCTCACGGCACCCAGAACGCTTCGGTTCCTGCGATGAGCTCCGAGGCCATTGTCATCGAGGCGGTGACCAGGCCGGGGTCGGTGACAACGCTGTGCAGTCCAGTGCGATCGAGGGTTGCGACACCTGATGTGGCGGTAGAAATATTGGTCCGGTGAATCCAGTAGAAGTCGTCTGGGTAGGAGGTGGCAACGGGAGGAAGCGTCACGGTGCCGGGTACCTCGCCGGTGATTGCCACGGGATTGACAGCGCAGAATGGGATGAACCCGTTACAGAGCCAGATGTGGGCATTCCAGACAAGTGGTATCTGAAACGTGCTGGTTGTCGGCTCGGCTTGGCTGACTCTTGGGCTCAGAGCCAGCGGAGCGGCAGCCAGACTGGCGGCGACGAGTAGTGCGGCGAGGCAGTGACGAAGCGATCTCAGGGAGTCCGTTCCTACGTGAGACAGGCGTCTGACGCATGTGTTCAGAGCGGGTCCCCGAAGTTCTGTCCTGTTAATCACCGAGTCGGGATCCGAATGGGTGAGGCGAATCGGGTTCGGTAGTCGAGGTCCCTGCGCTATCCTCACGAATAGAACCTGTTCTAACTACGAGGGGTATTTCATGGCACCGTCCGCAGAAGCAATTCGTAAGACCGTCGAGGCATACATGAATGCCGTTGCCACCGGCACTGCCGACCAGGTTGTCGCGCTGTATGCCGAAGGCGCGACGGTCGAAGACCCGGTGGGCACCGATGTGCGCACAACCCGCGAGTCGATTCACGAGTTCTATTCCGTGATCGAAAATTTCGACCAGGAAGCTCATCTCGAGACCCTGCGCATCGCGGGCAATGAAGCCGCATTCCACTTCTCGCTCATCACCAAAATGGGTGACAAGCGGTTGACCATCGCGCCCATCGATGTCATGACTTTCGACGATGACGCGAAGATCACGTCGATGCGCGCCTTCTGGGGCCAGGAAGACATGATCCAGAGCTGATATGACTCTGAAGGCGATTGACGTCGACGGATTCCGTTGGCAGCTGGACGATTCGGGTTCGGGGCAAGCCGTGGTGATGTGCCACGGCTTCCCCGGTCTCGGGTACAGCTACCGGCATCAGTCCGCGGCACTTGCGAATGCCGGGTTCCGGGCGATTGCGCTCGACATGCCTGGTTACGGTGGAACGACGCGGCCAAGTGTCATCGTCGATTACACCAATGATGCTGTGGCAGAGCGTATGATTGCGCTCCTCGACGCCCTGGAGATCGACAAGGCCGTGTTTGTCGGTCACGATTTCGGGGCTCCTGCTGCCTGGACGACGGCGCTGCGATACCCGGAACGTGTTGCGGGACTGGTCTCCTTGGCCGTGCCGTATGCGCCGGATCGATTTCCGGCCCGGCCTTCCGTGATCTACGCGTCGATGGCGGCCAAACACTTTCTGCACATTCACTATTTTCAGGAACCGGGTGTGGCCGAGCGAGAACTGGACGCTCACCCTCGCGAATTCTTGCACCGCCTGTTTTTCGCGCTTTCCGGTGAATATCGGTACCTCGACGTCTGGAAGAACCCGTCCGAAGGCAACGGCTACCTGGACGTACTTCCGGAGGCTCCGCCGCTGCCGTGGTCGTGGCTCACCGAAGAAGATTTCGATGTGTACGTAAAGACTTTTACTGCAACAGGCTTCACTGGTGGTTTGAATTGGTACCGCGCGTACGACGCGAACTGGGAACGTAGCGAGGACTTGAACGGCGCTCACATTACGGTTCCGACGCTCTTCGTCGCCGGTGCCGAAGACCCGGTGATTGCCATGAGCGGACCGAAGGCGTTGGTGCGTATGAAGGAAACCGTGCCGGACCTGCGCGGCGTCCATCTCCTCGACGGTGCGGGGCACTTCGTTCAGCAGGAGCGTGCCGACGAGGTCAGTGAACTTCTGGTGGAGTTCGTGCGCAGTCTCTAGGCGAATCCTCGCAAAAGGTCTACGGTTGCCACAATGCACACCAGGATCTTCGACCGCGGTATTCGTGTTGGTCTCACCGGAGCGCTTGTTGCCGGTTCGCTGCTTACTGGTTCGCTTCTTACGCTGGGTGTTTCCGGTGCCGGCGCGGCGCAACTATGCCCAGGTTCGTCGCCGGCAATTCTCAGCGCACAGATTCCCGGTGCCGCCCTCGAGGGAGTCACCGTCGACGGGCAGGGCCGTCTGTATACGACGGACTTGGTGAGCCGACAAATCTTCCGCGTCGACGCTCCTGGTCAGGCCGCAGTTCCGATCGCGACGGTGCCCGGTGGTGCCGGCGCGCTCGCGTGGAGCCCCGACGGTTCACTGCTGGTGGGAACAGGAACCAATGCGGGGGTTCTGATCGGCGATCTAACGCGTCAGGCGTCCGTAGCCCGGGTTGATGTCAATACCGGCGCGGTTACGCCGTTTGCAGGCGGTTTGAGCGCCGCAAACGGCTTGGCAGTGGCACACGACGGAACAATCTTCGCTACCAACGATTTCGGTTCACTGATCGGCACAGTGAGTCCGAACGGTGCCGTCGACCCGGCGTGGGCGAATCTTCCGAGTGCAAACGGTGCGGCGTTGAGTTCGGACAATCGCTGGCTGTACGTCTCGCGTACGTTCGCCAATCCCGGAGTCAGCCGTATTTCTGTCGACAATCCGGGGTACTCCGAATCGTTGGTCGATCTCGGCGGACTTGAAACCTTTTCTGCACCTGACGGTTTGACGCTCGATTCTTACGATCGTCCGATCGTCCCGACGGATATCAGTGGCGAGGTGTGGCGCATCGACGGGCCCGGCCAGTACTGCGCGCTTACCAGCGGACTGCAAGCATCGAGTGTGCTGACGTACGGGCGCGGCACCTCAGGTTTTGCGGCCGGGCATCTCTACCGCGCCGGGTTCGACGGCCGGATCTACGAGATTCCCGCCGGCTTCGATTCGCGGGCGCAAGCTGCGACGCCTTGATCGTCCGCTGCATCTAGTGTCCACATCGTCCATACTGAGGTGCATGGCGGAAACGAGTGCAATCGATGAGGCCCAGACAACCCTGCCTGCAACGTCAATGCCGCCGATACCGCAACCCCTGCTGACTCCTCTCACCGAAGCCGCGATCTTCCTCGTTTTCACCATCGACGAGGGCGGTGAACAGGCAGTTCACGACATCCTGGCGGATCTCTCCGGCCTGCAGCGATCCATCGGATTCCGGGTTCCGGCGGGCGGGTTGGCTACCGTCGTCGGAATCGGCTCGGACGCGTGGGACCGGCTGTTCGAAGGGCCGAGACCAGCGCAATTGCATCCATTTATCGAATTGACCGGCGACAAGCATCACGCGCCCCGGACTCCCGGTGATGTGCTGTTCCACATTCGTGCCCGGCAGATGGACCTGTGTTTCGAATATGCGACTGTTGTGACGAACCGATTGGCCGGGGCGGCGACGGTGATCGACGAGGTGCATGGATTCAAGTACTTTGAGCAACGCGACCTGATGGGCTTTGTCGACGGAACCGAAAACCCCTCCGGGCAAGCAGCATTCGTTGCCGTTACGATCGGTGACGAAGACCCCGAGTTTGAGGGCAGTAGTTATGTCATCGTACAGAAGTACCTCCACGACATGTCCGGGTGGAACGCGCTGCCCACCTCGGAACAGGAAAACGTCATCGGGCGTTCAAAACTCGAGGACCTCGAGATGGACGACGAGACAAAGCCGTCCAACGCCCACACCGCGCTCACGGTCATCGAGGACGAGTCCGGACAGCAGATCCAGATCCTGCGCGACAACATGCCGTTCGGCCACGTCGGATCTGCTGAGATGGGCACGTACTTCATCGGGTATTCGGCGGCGCCGACCGTGACCGAGCAGATGCTGACCAATATGTTCATCGGAAACCCGCCCGGAAACACCGATCGGATTCTCGAATTCTCTACTGCTGTCACCGGAATCAACTTCTTTGTTCCGACGGCGGATTTTCTGGACGATCCCCCGGATCTACCGACTCGCCTTGTGCCCGAAGCGAAGTTCACAGCGCCGAACTCTGACGGTTCTCTCGGAATCGGCAGCCTCAAAAGGAGTGACTGGTAATGACAAATCTGCACCGCGATCTAGCACCCATTTCGGCAGCAGCATGGGCCGAGATCGAGGAAGAAGCCAGCCGCACCTTCAAGCGTCACGTGGCGGGCCGACGCGTCGTCGACGTCGAAGGTCCGGCGGGAGTTGATCTAGCCTGCGTTGCGTTGGGTCATCAGATTCCCATCAGCTCACTCGCAGACGGTGTGATTGCCCATGCCCGCCAGTCGCAGCCGATCATCGAACTGCGGGTGCCGTTCACGGTCAGTCGCCAGGCAATCGACGACGTCGAGCGTGGCGCAAAGGATTCCGATTGGCAGCCGGTGAAAGATGCCGCGAAAAAGATCGCGTTTGCCGAGGACCGCGCTGTATTCGAGGGATACCCGGCCGCGAACATCACCGGTGTTCGCGCTAGCGGATCCAACCCTGAACTGGCGCTGCCCATCGACGCGAAGGACTATCCGGAGGCCATCAGCCAGGCGCTCACATCCTTGCGCTTGGCCGGCGTCAACGGGCCGTACTCGTTGCTGCTCAATGCCGATGCGTTCACGCAGATCAACGAGACCTCCGATCACGGCTACCCCATCCGAGAGCACATACGACGCGTACTCGACGGCGACATCATCTGGGCGCCGGCTATCGACGGTGCATTCCTGATGTCTACTCGCGGTGGGGATTACGAGCTGCATATCGGGCAGGACCTGTCGATCGGCTACCTGTCTCATGACGCAAACTCGGTGGAACTGTACTTCCAGGAATCGATGACGTTCCTGATGTACACGAGTGAAGCTGTTGTCTCACTTACGTAGTAGACGCTGATACCAGGTCCGGCGAGTCAGCTCACCGATCTTCAAGGCGCGTATGTGTGCGGCAAACGCTTGCGCGTCGGCGTATGACGATGTCTTCGGCCGCCCGGTTGCCCAGGCCGTGAACAACCCGAGGTAGCGATCGCCGAGAGTGTGGCGCACCATCGGAAGGTGGTGTGCCACTTCTCCTGCGCGTTTGCGGATCAGTGCCGCAGATGTCACTGCAACGGCCTCGGTATCGAACCCTGATGGCAACGGGCCGCCAGCGACCAGGGCGAGCACCAGTGCCTCCTGACGCTCCTCGAGGCTGCTCATATGCGTGACCAATCGGTACCCGCGGTGATGCGGACAAGGCCTGCGGCGTCGGCGATGGCGTCGAGTTCGTCGAGCAGTTCCAGTGCCGGTGGGTAGTTGCCGTCTCGCTCGAGCATTACTGGCAGGTGATGCCCTTCCGCGGTGAGGTGATTGAGCAGTTCCAGCACTTGCTCAGGTACCGGATCGGTGTGGGTGTCGTGATACTTGCCGTCGCGTGTACTGCCACCCGCGATGTGGCAGTATGCGATCCGTTCGAGCGGTAGTCGATACAGTTCCGTCCACGGATCACGCTGACGGTTCAGTGCATTGGCGTACACGTTGGCGATGTCGAGGACCAGATGGACGCCGGTGCGCTCGATCAACTCGGAGAGGAATTCGCCCTCGGTCAACTCGTCGTCCGGCCAATCGAAGAGGGCCGCGATGTTCTCTACTGCGAGGGGTACTGGCAGGCAGTCCTGCGTTCGAGTGATGTTGCGAGTGAGGACTTCTAACGCTTCGTATGACCGCGGCAGCGGCAGTAGATGCCCGGCCTCGATGCCGCCGGCGCGGACAAACGCGAGGTGTTCACTGACAATCGGAGCGTCGAGCACCCCGGCCACGCGGGCCAGGTGATCGATGCGACGAGGATCCAGCATCTCGGTACCGCCTAGAGACAGTGAGATGCCATGGGGGATAACCGGAACAGCAAGTCGTTCCAGTTCGAGTGGCGCCTCGTTTCCGACGGATTCTGCGATCACTTCACAGAATGCGAGGCCGTCCAGTTGCGCGATGATCCCTGAGATTTCCGGGCGCCAGCCGATTCCCAGACCTTTCAGAGTCATCCCCCGCATCCTCCGCCCCCGCCGCATCCTCCGCCCCCGCCGCATCCTCCGCCTCCGCCGCTACAGTTGCCGCCGCTGGAGCCACTGCCGACTACGCCTATTCCCGCTGCGGCGGCTAGCGCTGGATCGATCATCAGGAACGCAGATCCAGCGAAGAGCGCCACAGACATTCCCGCCAATCGTGGTCCGTATGCGGCGAAGGCAGGTTTGTTGCGCGGAGCCAGGTAGGAGTGCGACCGGGTGAGCTCCGAGCGGGCCGCATTGCCTGAGGTCGTGCGTTCGAAGTTCAGCCCGAGGAGCGGGATGCTGAAGCTTGTGACGAGTACGGCGAGTACCAAGAATTCGACAGGCTTGTCGTTGTACAAACCGAACCCGATTCGGGTGATTCCTACGGCTACCAGGATTTTCAGTGGCAGCGTGGAGCGCTGAATCGAGCGTCTGGTGTTCGACGAAGTCAGGTATCCCCGGTCCGCCAACGAGTTTCGTAGTTGTGCCGTTTCCACGGTCATTCGCTCGGCCAGTTGGCGTGGACGACTGGGTAGGGCTTGCTCGGCCAGTCGTTGGTAGACGGTTCGGGTATACCAATCGAGTGTGGCATCTGCCGGGTTCAACGGTCGCAGCACAGCCCCATCGACGGTGATAAGGCCGGCGCAACGCAGGATCGCCAATGATGCTGCGATGGAACGGGACTCGCTTGTGAGGATGCCGACTTCGGGTGGTGTCAGCTGATCTGCGGACTCACTTTCGTACCGGCGCGCTCGAATTGTCAAACGCCACATGAGAGTCAGGGCGATCAGCGCGAGTGAGACGGCGATGTAGCCGTCGAGGAAGTCCTCACTCGGGATTCCCCAAGTGTCGGCTGAATCGGTGTTCATCCTCCACACCCCCCGCCGCCGCAACTGCTGCTACTGCTGTTATCCGATCCGGAAGAAGATCCACAACTGTTGAAACTCGAGCCGCTGCCTCCACCGCCAGGACCGTACGCAGCACCTGTCGACAACGCTCCCGCTAACGCAGGATCGATCAGAACCAGTGCGCCGGAACCGAACAGGGCTGCAGAGAGGCCCGCGAGCGATGGTCCGTAGCTGGTGAAAGACGGCCGTAGTTTCGGGGAGAGATACGAATTCTCACGCTTCATCCGTCGGAGTTCCACATCGCCTAACGCAGTGCGGCGGCTGTTTCTACGCAAGAACGGAATCAGCACCGCGAGCACGATGATGGCCGTGAACAGGTAGCCGACGGGCTTGCCTCCCGTAATCCCGGCGATCAGACGGACTACTCCGATCACGATGACCACCACGATCGGGACGATCCGTAATGCCGCTCCCAGACCCCGCTGTGGTCGCTGGAGATAGCCGGCGTCGATCAACGACGTACGTAGTTGCGCGAGTGCAATGTTCAGCCGTCCCATCAGACGCACTTGCCGTAGCGGTACCTTTCCGTTGCCGAGCCGCTTGTGCACTGTGCGGGTGAACCAGTCGAGACGATTCTTGTCCTCCGGACTCAGTGCCAGCTTGGTCTTTCCGTCGGTGGTGATCAGCTCGGCACTGCGCAAGATCGCCATCGACGCCAGGATCGCCTGGTAATCGCTGGTCAGCGCGCCTACTTCGGGAGGAGTCAGTGGCGGACGGACTGTGTCGACAGCGCTGGGGGTGCGGCGAGCCAGAATTCGGCTGTACAGAGAGAGCCCCACTGCGACGGCACCAGCCAGTAGGTACCACTGCAGAAAGGTCTGACTGGGGATTCCCCACGTGTCGGCTGCATAGGCGCTCATCCCGCTCACCCCCCACCGTGTGCGCTGCTGGTAAAGCTGGAGCAGCTCGACGGTGAAGACTCGCTGCCGCATCCGGGTGACCAGGCGGCCTGGCGGCCAGGTCCGAACAGCGCCGCGGCGATCTCGGCCGACATCGGTCCGTACGTCGCGAAAGACGGTCGTGAGCGAGGTGACAAATACGAATATTCGTCTGCCAGCCTGCGTAATTCGGCGTCACCGAAACGAGTGCGTCGTCGCAGTCGTAGGAGCCGTGCAGCAGCGATCGCGAGTGTAGCGACGACTAACGGCAGGTATCCCGCCGCGTTTCCGTTCACGAAGCAGAATACGATCCGGAAAACTCCGACAATGATGACGATCACTACGGGCAATCGGGACAGTCTGATCAGACTACGGACGCGGTTCCCATTCAGATAACCGTCCCGCACCAGTCCACTGCGTAGTTCCAGCAGCGGCAGCGAGAGTGTGGACACCAGCTGTGACGGCGCCACCACCCCGCCGCCGTTCTCGACCCGCGCACGGACTATGCGAGTGAAGCGGTCGCGGTGGCCCGCAGTGCTGCCTTCTGCCACAGCCGCCTGTACTGCCCGGAAGTCGCTGGTGAGGACGCCCATTTCCGGCGGTGTCAGTGGACGCGGAGTCGGTGCGTGCTTTCGCGTCGCCGCGCCTCTGATCAGCAGCGAGATTACCAACGCGCCGGAGGCAGCGACGACGTACCACTGCAGGAATGTCTCGGGGGATACTCCCCACGTATCCGTATGATTATGTATCGTGCACCGCCTTTCAATGGCATTGTCGGACAACTGATGTCAGTATCCGGATGGCTTTCGACAAAGCGAGAACAGGAAGGTGATCGTCATCATTCTGTTACCCGTGTGCAGGCGTTTTACCTTCCGGTGGGCCGGAGCACTATCTCCGTCGGATGGGCGTCAGCGGGCGTTTCAACGGCCGTGCGCACTGCTCGAGCGACGGTAGAGGCCTTCAGGAAGCGCGCCGAATCGTAATCGCCCCCTTCACCGTCCACTATCGCGCGCTGCATATCGGTATCAATGCGCCCGGGGTGGATGGACGTCACGCGCAGCATCGGCTCCTCGAGCCGCAGAGCGTCGCCGAACGCACGGAGCGCGAACTTACTAGCCGCGTACGAAGCCCAGCCGGAGTTGGCGCGCAGCCCGGCACCGGAGTTGATCAGCACGACATGGCCGCCCGCTGCGCGCAATGTGGGAAGGAGAACCCGCGTCAGTTCGGCGACGGCAATGACATTGGCTTCGAAGGTGCGGCGCCACTGGTCGACGGAGGATTCTTCGATGGTGCCGAGGTCTGCAATACCGGCGTTGTGAACGAGGACGTTCAGATTATCGATCGAGCGGGCAGCGGCAGCTACGGCGTCGTAATCGGTGAGGTCGACGGGCCAGGGCGTCGATCCGGATAGTTCAGCCGTTATCGGCTCGAGAGAGCGTGCGGACCGTGCACCCAGCAGCAGGTTGTGCGTGGGCGCGAGTTCGCGCGCAATGGCAGCTCCGAGGCCGCGGCTGGAACCGGTGATCAAGGCAGTAGGACGCATTCGCCCAGCCTAGCTAAGTAGACGTCCTAGCCAAGCAGTGCGTAGATCGACGCTGGCGATCCCGAACCGCCCCGATTGACGGTGCCGCCCACCAGTATGTGGGCTCCGGTAGTGGGTAGCGCGCTCAGGTTGGTGAGATTTTCCAGGCTGATGCGGTGCTCACCGTACAGAAGCTTGGAGACCGCGTAACTGCTGTCGGTGCCGGCGTCGGGACCGAAGGTATCGATACCCAGTGCGCCCTGTCTGCCCAGTCGGCCGGAGGCGAGGAGCCACTGAACAGCTTCGATACCGAAGCCTGGCTGATGGCACACGCCGGAAGTGTCATTGTTGGCGTAACTGTCTGTGCCCCAACAAGATTCCCAGCCGGTCCACGCGATAATGGCCGACCCGTTCGGTATGCGTCCGTGCTGCGATTCCCACTCTTCCAGATCGGCGACAGTGAGGACATAGTCGGCATCGTTGCCCGCCTGCGCTCGTACGTCGATCTTCACTGCCGGTAGATGGAGATCTGCCGGATCCAGTTGATCCGCGGTGAGGCCGCCGATTTCGAAATGTGCCGGTGCGCCCCAATGTGTTCCGGTGTGCTCACCCTGCTTCACGTACTGCAGGTAGTAGCCGTCGGCTTTGATGGTTGCAGCGGTGTCCAGTGTAAATTTCGGGTCGCCGGGAAAGATAGGCGTCGTAGCTGGGTCGTTGACGTGCGATAGCGAAACTATGCGACGTATCTCGCTGATGATGTTGCCGGGCAATGACTCCCATGATGACCATCGTAGGTTTCGGACGGCGATCACCTGGCCGTCGGGACGGGTGTCGACGTACTGCGGGTATTTTCGGGCCAATGCATCGATCGCTATTTCTGCCCCGGGCGTTCTTGGTTCGAGTATCTCTGCCTCCCCGTCCGCCCGTACCCACCAGAGCTGAGACCAGTCGTCGTCGTAACGATCGACCAACAGACTGACTCGCGGGTTCTGCGCGATATTTCGGAGCCGACGAAGCGCTGTGGTGGTTTTCGGTTTGTGGTCCACACAGGAATAGAGGGTGTCTCCGACCACCACGAACACGAGCGGCACGATGTGTGGAACTCCATCGGCGTCGGAAGTGGCCAAACTTGCCACCCGCGCGGCGGCGAATCGTGCTCTCGGATCGTCCATAACCACAGCGTAAAGGCATTAAGGGTTGCCGCAAGAGCCTGGTGACGGAACAGTGGACCCATGGAACCGGGTGAAGCGCTTCGTGAGATCGCATACTGGCTCGAACGATCGCGTGCCGAAACGCACCGGGTGAAGGCCTACCGCCGGGCGGCAGAGGTTTTTGCGGGGCTGTCGGACCACGAGAAGGAAGCGCGTCGCAAAGCCGATAGTTGGAAGGCGCTCACCGGGATCGGACCCAAGACGGCCACCATCATCGCGCAGTCTTACGACGGGGTGCCCGGCTATCTGGCGGAGTTGCGAGGTGAGGCCCAGCCGATTGGTGACGGCCCGTTACGTCAGGCATTGCGCGGCGATCTTCATACGCACTCCGATTGGTCGGACGGCGGCAGTCCGATCGAGGAAATGATGCGCCGAGCGGCAGCGTTGGGCCACGACTACTGCGCGCTCACGGACCACTCACCGCGTTTGACGGTTGCCAATGGGCTCTCGGCAGACCGCCTTCGCGCTCAACTCGACGTTATTGCCGGGCTCAATGCGGAGTTGGCGCCGTTCCGCATTCTCACCGGAATCGAGGTGGACATCCTTGAGGACGGCTCGCTGGACCAAGACCCGGATCTTCTCGACGAGCTCGATATAGTTGTTGCGAGTGTGCATTCCAAACTCAGATCCGAATGCGACGCTATGACGCGCAGAATGCTTGCTGCAGTGTGTAATCCGCGCGTCGACATTCTCGGCCACTGCACCGGTCGCCTCGTCGAAGGTGCTCGCGGCACGCGCCCGGAATCGCAGTTCGATGCAGAAAAGGTCTTCGAGGCGTGCCGTGAATCTGGTACTGCCGTCGAGATCAACTCGAGGCCCGAGCGTCGTGACCCACCGTCCAGGTTGATCGAGCTGGCACTTGAACTGGACTGTCTCTTTTCTATCGATACCGACGCCCATGCTCCCGGCCAATTAGCGTGGCAGGGTTACGGCTGTGAGCGGGCCGAGAAATGTGGCGTCGACGCCAATCGGGTAGTCAATACTTGGACGGTCGATGCCCTTCTTGACTGGGCGGATAACTGAGAGTGCTGAAAGGCAGAAGACTGTTTGTGCTCATACTGGCTGCCGTTTGTGCGGTCGGGGCCCTCTTTGTTTACCCTTTCCTTGCTGATTCGGTGTCCTTCACACCGCCGGATGCAACTGTGCTCGAGAAAGCTGACTGTACTGGCAGTGAAGTTATCGAACAGCTCGCCGGTGTGGAGTTCTCCAGTGTCGAGCAGTCTGCCAGGAAACCTGGCTATCCACCTCGGTCATTCGATCCCGTGGCTCTGGTCCGCTGCGAGCTCGGCGAAGATTCTTCGGGTGCAACGACTCTCGATACTGTCCGTTTGGCAGGCGATCTTTCCGGCCTGGCCATCACGCCCATGTGGGTTGCAAGACGGACCGCTGGAGTCGATCCAGGCTCTGCACGAGGTGGGGCGGGAGCAGGTTCAGGAGGTATTGAATCCCCCTGGTAGTCCCGGTGTTTGTATGGCAGTCAGCGAAACATTCGAGGCGAGAACCGTCGATGATGTCGAGCGAGACACAACCCGCGTCGAGGATGGGCATGCGAAGTTCGGTAGTGCGATTGCCACTCCGCTTGACGACGTCGGACGGCTGAACATTTGTAGGTATGACGGGGCGAGTGGATTGTTCGAATCTGCAGTGAGGTTGACGCAGAAGGAAAGTCGCGACTTCACTCGAATGCTGGCAACCGCGCCGGCGGCGCCGCCCTGCGATCTGGGCGCTACTCGAATGGCGTCGACTACTTTGATGCGTGCTGATGGTTCGGGTGGCACGCCGGTAACTCTGGAACTGGACGGGTGCAGACGAGCGCATGTCGGTGGTGCATTTCGGTCGGTACCGGAATCAGGGATTCCAGGGTAAGTGGATTGCAGTTGCTTCAGCCCTGATTCTCGGACGACCGAACTCGGATATCGTGGGTCAGGTATCGGTGGCCGATGAATGTCACGCCGAGGGTGATGACGGCACCGATCAACAGTGCGAGCGCAACATGGACGAGCAGGAGCAGCGCGCCGATAATTGCGCCGACAAAAATAGTGACTACGGCGCCTACGCGTCGGTTCCACCACGCGGATCCGGATCCGAAGAACGACTCGCTTGCGAGCGATGTCAGCGTCGATGTCACCACTACGGTCGTCATATCCTTCACCGCGAGAGCCCTTGCTACTGCAGCCTGTTCGCCCATGACCAGGGCAATGACCGCGGCGAAGGCGACCTGCTGGATTTTCGACATGTTGTCGCCGACCACGAACATTGTTATGGCTAGTGCCAGGAGAACCAATCCGCCTGTCGCGAACAATGTGGTAGTGCGGGTGTGCCAACCTTTGGGTGAACTGCGGAGTGCCAGCCCAGACACGCAAGCGCCAAAGGTGAAGGCAATCAACGCGATTACCGGTCCGAGGACGGGGAGTTCGTCTGCACCGGCTACGGCCATGCCCAGTATGACGATGTTGCCGGTCATGTTGCCGGTGAACACTCGGTCGAGGCCGAGGTAGCCGACCGCGTCGACCAGGCCGGTGACGAAGGTCAAGGCCATCATCGTTGCAACGCCGATGTTTTCGTGGTTCGAACCTGCGCGAGTAATTGTGCTGGTTGATTTTCGTGTGGCCGAGAGTGTCATGGGATTCCTGAAAATACAGTTGCGGCTGTGAGCGATACGTCCCCAGCCGCAACATTCGGACGTGCGGTTTTCAGAATATGAGAACCGAAACGATGGTCATCAGTACCAGCCCTGAACAGACAGGGATGAAGCACTTGCGGGCGAGTTCGATCACCGAGACTCTGGCGAAACCTGCTACTGCGATAAGGGAGGACCAGGCGACGAGAGTTCCTCCGCCAGACCAGATATTGCCCATCTGGCCAATGGCAGCGAGAGTTGCCGGATCCATGCCCACTGCTGGTCCGAGCGCACCGGCCAATGATCCGGTGAGCGGCAGGCCGCTGAATCCCGATCCTTCGAGGCCCGCGATCATGCCGATAATCAGGATGCCGAACGAGGTGACAAAGGGATTCTGAGGCAGGTGGGATTGGGCGGCGTTCACGAGATCGAAGAGAAGCGTCGGTGCGGTCACATCTGCTGGCAACCCGAGGATTTTCGCGGAGAAATCTCCGTTGCCGATGAAGAAGAATCCAGCGATCGGAAGCACGATTCCCATTGCTTTGAAGGCGAATACAAGCCCGTCGACAAGATGTTCCGATGTGGTTTCGAAAAATCCCTGCTTGTCGTTGGTCGCGGCGGCGGCGAACAATATCAGGGCAGCGATTCCGCCGACCATGGCCGCAGCGTCACCACCTTTGAGGTCCGGAACGAGGCTGGTGAACTTGCCGACGAGTAAGTACACGATGAACGCCAGATATGCGGCGGGCACGAGGAATGCGAATGTCCGTGCAGCTCGGATGCTTTTGAATACGTGATCGATGGTTGCTTTCGCCGACAGATCTGTAGTGTCGACACGTTCGACCACGGACACTGCGGCTGAAGATCCTGATGCCGCAGGTATGTTCAGTTGGGCGGCCATGACATTACCGGCGCCACTTCCGGACGGTGATGTGGTACCTGCGCTGTTTCCGCCACCACCAGAGTTGTTGTCGTCATGGGATTTACGTCCGATTTCGAGCCCAGATTGAGATTCCCATTCGGTGAGGAGTTCAGGTGCCGGAGTCCGCATATTGCGGCGCTGTGTGAACCAGGTGATGATCAAAGCGGTGAATCCCACGATCAGTGACATGACCAACGCGCGGTCGGCAACAACGTCCGGGTCGACGCCGGCGGCAGTTGCAGAGAGTCCTGGTGCAACTTTGATGATGTAGTCGGCGGAGAGCGCCATACCTTGACCACAGATGGCAATGGACATACCGACTGCCATGGGCGATAGGCCTGCGCGGATGGCGACCGGAATCAGCACTGCTCCGATCAGCGGGACTGCCGGTGTAGGCCAGAAGAACAGCGAGATCAAATAGGTTACCGCGGCCAGAACGAGGAAGCTGCTGGTACCTCCTCGCATCACCTTCCGGAAGGGGGCAACCATGAGGCGATCGGCGCCCATTTGACGCAACGCCCCGAGCATCGCGGTGACCAAAGCGATGATCAGGAAGATGTTGAACAGCTCTTTGGCCGCGACGAGGCTGGCATTGAAGATCGATGCGAGGCCGGTGACGAGACTTCCCGAGAAAACGAATGCTGTCAGGAACGTTCCCAGAACTGCTGGTACGACGATGTTCTTTCGGAACATCATCGTGGCGAGTATGACGAGGATGCCCGTGAGGTACACCCAATGTGCGGCAGTGAGATTTACTTCCACGTTGCGCCCCTTGTGAGTTCGTGCCAAAGTCGCGATTACTGATTGAGTGATAGTGCTCGGGGTGTTTTCGTGGGTCAACGGCCAGTCTGCACAGCTCCAGTCGAGCATAGATGTGCAATATGCCCCACGTCAGATAAAGCGGCATCTGGTTGTGACCATTATGTTAAGAATTGTTGCGTAGCAGTAGCTTTCGGAAACCCATACCTCGCGTAATAAGGTTAACCTTACCTAAATATGAAGTCTCAGTCGCACCTTCTCTCGCGTGCACAATGGAAACGGATTTAACTCATGAGCACAACTACAGGCGCAACCCGATCGGGGGCCGATTCACGAGTCGACCAGGGTACCTCGCCCGCACTCGCTGCGTTGTTGGTGGGCACGTTTGTCGGGACGGTGAGCAACAACATCGTCAATGTTCCGCTCACCTCGATTCTCGTCGATTTCGATGCCCCGTTGACCAGTGGAATCTTTGTAGTTGTCGGGTTTCTGCTGACCTTCGCGGCGACGATGCCTCTCGCGGGGTGGGTTGGCGATCGTTTCGGGCGCCGACGGGTCTACTGCGCAGCGTTGATCGGCACTGCCGTCTGCTCACTGGGTGCATCGTTGGCGCCGTCGCTCCCCGTGCTGGTGGTGTGGCGATCCCTGGGGGGTATTGCTGCAGCGGCATTCGCACCGGCCGTTATGGGCCTCATAGCCTGGCTTTTCGGACCGGCGCGGCGAGCCCGCGCAGTCGGGGTCTGGGCTGCTGTGAACGGAATCGGGCAAGCGATGGGCCCCTCGCTTGGTGGTGTGGTCAGTGACCTGCTGGGTTGGCGCTGGGTATTTGTGCCCCTCATTCCGGTTGCACTCATCGGCTATGTCGCCACGATGAAATGTATCCCTCGATATCCCGGGAAGAAGATGCATCTGGACTGGGTCGGTGCGATCTCGCTGACCACCGGTGCCGCGACGATAATACTCGGAATCTCTCTTGCTTCACGCGGAATCCGAAATGGTTGGCTTAGCGGCCTTCTCGTTGTTGCCGGGATCGCGTTGGTGGCACTGTTCGTGGTCTGGTGCACAAGGGCGACGAATCCATTCGTACCTATCGACCTGGTAATCGAATCGCGATTCCTGCGTAGTTCACTTGCAGCGTTCACGCAGATGTTCGCACTGGGTGCCGTATTGCTTGCGCTACCAGTGTTTCTCACTACGGGCGGAAGTTCCACGACCCAGGCAGGGCTGGTGCTCTTTGTGCTCCCGGTGTCGATGACCATCGCCGCGCCGGTCGTCGGATATTTTGTCGACAGGTTCGGTGGCAGGATGATCATGCGGTCCGGGCTCGCACTCCTGGTTGCCGGCCTGTGCACTCTCGCAACGATTCTCCAGCTCGACGTAAGGAACGTGTGGTCGTTGGGCGCAGTCCTGATCGTGATCGGAATCGGAATTGCCATGGTCCAGACACCGGCGGCAGCTGGATCCACGCGTTCCCCGGCAGGCGCGGTGGGTACTGGTCTCGGTTTGTTCAACCTCATTCGTTTCGGTGGATCGGCTGTCGGTGCCGCGTGGGTGGGAATCGCCGTCAACGTGATGGACCGGCCGTTTGCGTTGCTGTTCGGGGTATCTGCGGTCGTCGTAGTGGCGGGGCTTGCGGCCAGCTTCGTCGGTGAAGACCCTGCGGGGGCATGAAATCAAGTCGGACGCATCTCCTGATCTACTCCCGCTCTAACTGTCGACAGGAGGTCCAATCTCAGTGCCAACCAGATCGTGAACTGGTTTTCCGCTTGCTTGAGATCCAGGCCGATCGATCGGGAGATTCGATCGAGCTTGGAGATCATCGTATTCCGATGCAAGCCGAGCTTTCGTGCTGCGGCATTGGTGTTTCCGGCTTCGGCGAGGTAGGCGAACAGAATCTTTTCGAAGTCCGGCGGCCCACCGGGAGTGCGCAATGGCCCGAGTATGTCGTCGATCAGCCGACGGCTCTCGCTTGTATCAGCCGCAACTGCAAGCACGCCGAATCCGCGAAGATCTCGGTAAGACACCGAACCCGATAGATCGAGACGAGCGGCGATGCCCAGAGCAATTCGGGCTTCGCGATAGCTCGCATCGATATGTCGCACACCGTGTGATCTGGTGCCGTGGGCAACCGGAATACGTTGACCCAGACGCTTTTCCAAATCTGCAGACATCGCGTTGGCATATTCGTCGATCTCGCTTTGGTTTTCGCTTCTCAGAGATCTCACGACGATCAGGAAGTCGCCGATCACCGTTACGTGAGACTTGACGTCCCGGTGCGGTAGCACTCCCGCCGCATACCGCGCAAGGCGCACCATGCTCGCGCTCGGGTGACTACCAGTGCGGTCGACCAATCCTGGTGCGACAAAGACGATGTAGTCCAGGTCGAGGTCTATCTCATGCAGGTCGGCCCGAGTAGTCAGGTCCAGATCATTTGCAAAATTTCCATGCACGAGTGCTTGCACGAAGTCGCCCTTCGCACGTTCCTCGGCCTCGTCGACGCTTCGCTGTCGAAGCATCTCGGTACCGATGATCGTGCCTGCCTGCTCGACAACCACCTTGTACTGCGCGATGTCGTGTCGACGCGGCTTGTCGGAAACGGCCAGGACCACAACCCATCCTTCATGGCGACCCGCGAGGTGCATTGCGGACGCGATCGCCATGGTCGGCGCTGAATCCGGTTTTACCGCAGGCAGTTCGATCACATGCACTTCGTGTGAGCGGAAAACCTCTGCTTCGGTTGTAGTGGGCAGACTTGCCGTCAGTGACATCACCAGTGTGGATGTGGCTTCGCCTTCTTTGTCCGGCAGTCCGGATTGATAAATCAGTTTCCCTCGGACGTCGAGGGCTAGGGCGGGGCGTGACGTCAGGGAACTGACTTCCCGAACGAGCATCGGGACCCCAGCGCCACGATGAAGTAGGGCGGCGAGGGACTGATGCACCATCACGCCGTACCGCATCACATGCGCTTCCTGTGTGAGCGCACGTTCTGCCAGGAGCTTGTTCAGCACTGTAAATCCTACGGGGAAAGCAAGTTCCACGGCGGGTAGGGACGGCGGCCACACTGTGCTGGCGGGTGCTGTTCCGTCGACGATCACGGCGCCGGCTCCGCGCGCGAGGAGCGATTTCAGTTTCAGTTCAGCACCGGAAAGTGATTCAGGGCGGGTATAGACAACCACGCCCGCCAACGAGTCGGGTCTGCTCAATACTTCATCCCATGGCAGACACCAGGTGACCGCAGAGTCCATGTGATCCGACCCGGCCAGTATGCGTGACCTGTCGAAAATAGGTTCTTCGAGGAGACCGCCCAGCGACAATCTTTCGGCCTCGACGTGCTCCGAGTCCGTCGTGTTTCCCACGTGCCGGTTGTTCATGATGGCGCTCCTTGCCGTAGATCAGGTGTGCAGTATGACCTACCGCTGTGACTGTCGTCATGTGCATGATGCCCATCGGTCGGGGTGAATGCGGGTTGTTTTGACCCTCGCCTGGATCGAACTGCGCTGGTAGAAATCCATTCATCAGTCACAACGCCCATTCGACGGAGACGATATGCATCAGGTTTACCGAATCACACTCGACGACGCTCTCCCCTTGCTTGCTGCTGGACGTGCGAAGGCAGAGGAGCTCGGAGTCAAGCAGACGCTCTGTGTAGTAGACGACGGTGGCAACGTGCTTGCGCTGCACAGGCTGCCGGGTGGACGTTTGACCGGAGTCGATATCTCGATTGCCAAGGCTTTCACGGCTGCTGGACACGAGCGTGCAACGCATTTGTTCAACGAGGCCCCCGACGGCCCCGCGCTTCCCGGTAACGAGGCATTTGGCATCAGCCACATGCTCCCGGGCAAGTTCGCGGTGTTCGTCGGCGGCTTCCCCTTGCTGTACAACGGCCAGATCGTCGGGGGTGTGGGCATTAGCGGCGGAAATGGCAAGCAGGACAAGGCAGTAGGGGCCGCCATGCTCGCAGAGTTCGAGGCACTTACGTCCGCACACGTCTGACGAAGCCGTTGGCAAGTACATAGTGCACCCGAAAGACGTTGATATTCGGATCTTTTGACCGTAGTGAACCGTTGCGATGCCTATTAACGTCGGCAACGAATCATCTTCTACATCAGGAAAGAACGAGGCAGATCATGACCGAACTCTTGAACCGCGAAGATTTCCGCGCAGCCCTCGAAGGAGCGCTGGTTGGCCGTGAGGCTGCAAACGCCTCCTTCAGCAAGGCATGGGCAGAAGGCAAGCTCGAGAAGCACCACTTCGCGCGCTGGGCCGAAAACCACTACCACTACGTCGGACCGTTTGCCGACTACCTTGCGAACATCTACTCCAATACTCCCGACACGTACACCAATGCCAAGGACTTCACACTCCAGAACATGTACGAGGAGGAGCTTGCAGATATTCGCCACACCGACCTGCTGATCAAGTTCGGTGAGGCCTGTGGCACAACTCGCGAGCAGATCGAGAATCCGTCCAACATGAGTGCCATCACTCGCGGGCTGCAGTCCTGGTGCTACGCCGTTTCCCAGCGTGAGCACTTTGTCGTCGCGACCGCTGCGCTGGTCGTCGGGCTCGAGTCGCAGGTTCCGAGTATCTACAAGAAGCAGATCATTCCGCTTCGCGAGGTATACGGATTCACCGAGGACGAGATCGAATTCTTTGAACTGCACATCACATCCGACGTCGTCCACGGTGAGCGTGGATACCAGATTGTGCTCGACCACGCAGATACCCCGGAGTTGCAAGCCCGCTGCCTGCAGTTGGTCAAGTGGGGCGCGGAAATGCGCTTCAGCTACACCAAGGGGCTCTACGACACCTACGTGGCGACTGATCTCGAACTCGTCACCGCCTGAACCTGTTTGACCATCATCACCGCAGGTGGCGGAGATAGCGAACTTTGCCACCTGCGGTACCCGTCGAATCATCGAGTTGTCGAAGGGACGACATGGATACGAATTGGACCAGAGTCGCGGCCCTGCGCGATCTCGGAAGGCGCACCAAGTTGCGCGTCGAGGTGGGCGCGACCGCGATCGCACTCTTTCAAGCCGACGGACGTATCTATGCGTTCCGTGACCTGTGCATACACGCGGATCGCTCCCTCACCAAGGGCACGATCCTGCACGGGCGAGTGATCTGCCCCGGGCACCAATGGGCCTTCGACCTCGAGTCCGGCTACGAAGAAGACCAAGACCTCTGCCAACCGACCTATCCGGTGACCGTCGAGGACGATGTCATTTATGTCGATCTGACACCGCGCACCGCTGCGGCACCCGTACGAGAGCAGGCCTTGTCATGACCACATCCCTCGGTACTATCGTCACCATTGGTGCGGGACAGACCGCTGCTGTTGCGGCACGTACTCTGCGCCGCAGGGGATTTGACGGTCGTATCGTGTTGATCGGCGACGAAAACCATGCACCGTACCAGCGCCCTCCCTTGTCCAAGGAATTTCTTGCCGGCACAGACTCTCTCGACTCTCTGATGTTGTTGCCTCAGACCTGGCGCGAGAAGAACAATGTGGAATTGCTGACCGGCACTGCGGCGAGTCGGATCGACTCAGGCGCAGGCGTGGTCGAATTGGTCGACGGCAGAGCGATCGCAGCCGACGCTGTTCTCATCGCGACAGGTGGACGCCCACGGGCCATGGCCGTCACCGGTCCCACTGCTAATCGTGTGCACTATCTCCGCACTATCGACGATGCGCAGCGCTTGGCGACCCAGCTGCGTCCGGGGGCACACGTTGCGCTCATCGGCGGCGGGTTTGTCGGTCTCGAAATCGCCTCAACTGCAAGAAGTCTTGGCTGCGAGGTTACCGTCATCGAGCGAGCGCCGATTCCTCTCGCTCATATCGTCGGCGCAGAAATGGGCGCGGTTTGTATGCAACTGCAACGCGACAACGGAGTGCATGTCATCACCGGCGTCGACGTCACGGCGGTCCACACGGAACCGTCGGAGGTTCGCATCTCGCTGAGCTCGGGTGACGTCGTGACTGCCGATGTTGTTGTCATCGGAATCGGGATCGAACCGAACGTAGAGATTGCGCGTGCCTCCGGGCTGACAGTCGACGGCGGAATTGTAGTTGACGCGCAAGGGCGCACAGCAGTGCCCAACGTCTTCGCCGCCGGTGACGTCGCTGCGCGCTATTCCGACCGGGCAGGACGTCACCTGAGGGTCGAGCACTTCGACAATGCCAGCAGGCAGGGCGCAGCGACGGCCAACTTGATGCTGGGACGTGTGGGTGTCAACGATGCACCGCACTGGTTTTGGTCCGACCAGTTCGGCGTCAACCTTCAATTCACGGGCCGGGCCGAACACACCGAGATCGTGACGCGAGGCAGCGTGCACGACGGGGAGTTCACAGCGTTCTATCTCGACGACGGAATTGTGCGAGGAGCGTTCGCGCTCGACCGTGGTGACGACATCGGTGCGGCACGTGAGCTGATCGGAAAGAATTGCAGCGCAGAGCGACTACGCGATATGGACATGGATCTTTTCGATCTGCTGGATGACGAAGAATTGGCGGCGAGCAACTGATGGGCCTGAACTATATCGGCGGTAAATGGGTAGGGGCGCAGTCCGGTGCGACGTTCGAGCGTCGTAATCCGGCCGATCGTTCCGACGTGATCGGGACATTCCCCGATTCCGGACGCGATGACGTCGAGACCGCAGTCACTGCGTTGCTCGAAGCGGCACCGGGGTGGGCGGCGAGAGCACCTGAACGACGCGCAGCGATTCTGGAAACTGCTGCGGTGCATCTTGAATCGAATGCGACTTCTCTTATCGAGGAGCTCATTCGAGAAGAAGGTAAGACTCGCGCAGAAGCGACCATGGAGGTCGGTCGTACTCCGATGAACTTGCGCTTCTACGCTGCCGAGGCTGTCCGTACCACTGGAACCACCTACCCGTCGCCGGGCGAAGGGTTGGTATTCACTGTCCGTGAACCGGTGGGTGTCGTGGGGGCGATCACTCCGTGGAATTTTCCGCTGAACATACCGTCGCGAAAGATAGGACCAGCACTGGCTGCCGGAAATGTGGTGCTGTTCAAGCCATCCGAGCTGACTCCGCTGATGGGACAACGTTTTGTCGAGGCCCTTTTGGTCGGAGGATTGCCGCCAGGCGTCGTTGCATTGGTGCAGGGATCGGGAAAGGCCGGCGCAGCGGTCGTTGCCGACAATCGCGTTGATGCGATCACTTTCACGGGGTCCACCCAGACGGGACGCGCGATCCATTCTGCTGTAGGTCCGGAACGGCGCAGTCAACTCGAGATGGGCGGCAAGAATCCGGTTGTTGTTCTGGAGGGTGCAGATCTCGACAAAGCGGCATCATTGATTGTGAAGGGCGCCTTCGGATTATCCGGTCAGGCCTGCACCGGCACAAGCCGCGTCATCGTGGTTGACGCCATCCATGATGATCTCCTCGGCAGAGTTGTTGTACTGGCACAGAAGTTGGTCGTCGGGCCAGGCGCCGACGAGGGTGTCACGATGGGGGCCTTGGCTAGCGCGGGTCAATACCGAAAGTTCCTGGACTACGTCCAGGTCGGTCTGGACGACGGAGCTGAATTGATTTGTGGTGGAACGCCCCACGGCGATAGCGCTGATGGGTTCTTCGTGACGCCGACGGTGTTCTCGGGCGGAACACCGGGCATGCGCATCGTAACCGAGGAAGTCTTCGGACCACTGCTGGTGTTCTTGCGAACCGAAAGCTTTGACAGTGCAGTTGAACTCGCCAATGATACCGAGTACGGCCTGAGTTCATCGGTCGTAACGGACGACATTGGGACTGCCTTGGCCTTCGCTGCTCGCTCGAAGACCGGGCTGGTGAAGATCAATCAGCCTACGACTGGAATGAGTATGAATGCTCCGTTCGGAGGACTCAAGGCATCGAGCACGCAGACCAACAAGGAACAAGCCGGCGAATCGATGATGGGTTTCTACCAGTCCGAGAAGACCATCTACTTGGGTTCGCTCGCATGAGCACCGAGAACCACAATACGACAGACCACACGACAGAAGAGGGGATCGCTATGGAACCGGAAACGGCTGAGGCAGAGAACATCGAGTTTTTCCGGGTAGCGAGGTCCGGTCAGGTGACGGAAGGAATCGTACGTCGGTTCTTCTCTGGTGACCACGAATTTGCCGTTGCTCGATTGGGTGGAAAAGCCTATGCCACGTCGAACTACTGCACACATCTCGACTGCCTACTCTCCTCGGGCAAACTCGTCGAGGATGGCATCGGATGTTCTTGTCACGGTAGTATTTTCGACTTGGAGACGGGCGAACCCGTCTATCCACCGGCCACCGTCCCCATCAAGACGTACTCCGTCGAGGAGCGCGAAGGCGAAATCTTTGTCGGGTTTGATCCGGCCGATACGAGCTCCGCTCCACGCCGGCGCGCAACCCGCGGCCTGACATGACAACGCGGCCGCCGACCTTCTCTACCGAGGGAATGGTCACTTCCAGTCATCCGGCTGCCAGCACGATCGGTGTTCGGGTACTCGCAGACGGTGGTAATGCGATCGATGCGACGCTCGCAATGGCGGCAATGACGTGGCTGACGCTGCCAGGACAATGCGGAATCGGTGGGGACGCATTCGCAGTAGTGCGCGAGCCGGACGGAACGGTGTGGACGGTCGGAGGGAGCGGGTTCGGGCCAGACGGCGGTGAGACGGATTTCTACCTGGACCGAGGTTTGACGTCGATACCGCTGGACGGGGCTCTCGGTGTCGCCGTGCCCGGAGCGCCCGCGGCCTTGGCCGCACTTCATGCTCGAGGCGCGACTCGCTCACTCTCCGAACTGTGGGAACCAGCGGCTCGCAGTGCGGAACGAGGCTTGCCTTGTTCGGCCAAGACCCGCCAGGACGTTCGGGAGGCTCAGGCGGCGATTGCGCTGGATCCAGGCCTTGCCTCTGTCTATTTTCCCGATGGCGCGTTACCTCATGTGGGACAACGGCTCCGCCAGGTTGATCTGGCTCGAACGATCCGATCACTGGCTGCCGATCCGTCGGAATTCTATCTTGGCTCTTTCGCTCAACAAGCTGTCGCGATGCTGCGCGACGGGGGCGCCCCGTTCAGTGGCGACGAATGGGCGGCTGGATGCAGTGCCGTTCCGGAACCCGCCCTGGCCGGTTCATACGCCGGCGCGGTGGTGTATCAGACCGCGATGCCGACACCCGGCTGGATGGTGCTGCAGCAGGCCGCCCTGTGTGATCATGCACTCGGGTTCTCGCCGTGGATGACTGCGCCCGCGATCGACCGGTTGGCTTCGGCAGCCCGTGTCTCCTTCGAAGATCGATTTGCATTGTGCGGTAGCGACAATGATGAATGGAGAAGACTTCTTCAACCTGATGTAGTCGCTCGCTCCAGAGCGGCGTTAGATGCGAAGTCGGGACGGCGAGAGTTCAGTGTCGCGGCCGGTGACACCACGTCGACTGTCGCGATCGACTCTGATGGTCGTGCAGTCAGCTTCATTCACTCGCTGGCATTCACCTTCGGTGCCAAGATCACCGTCCCAGGTACCGGGGTGGTGCTGAACAATAGGTTCGGACGTGGGGCGTATCTACTTCCAGGGCATCCTAATTCGGCTTCGCCACGACGCAAGCCGTTGCACACGCTCAACGCTTGGGTAGTTGCTGACGCCGCCGGCGAACTGATCCACGTCGGCAACACCCCCGGTGGGGACGGTCAGGTCCAGTGGAACATGCAGTTGCTGTCGCATCTGCTAGACCATGGTCTGGATCCGGCAGAAGCTGTTGCGGCGCCGCGCTTCATGGTCTACCCCGGCAGTGATGCTGACGTGATTGGGCAACCGGCTGAGCTTCGCTGTGAATCGAGGATAGGCGAGTCGACGTTGTCCGAACTCCGGAGTCTCGGGCATGACGTCGTTACGCAGGGGGCGTGGGACGGCGGCGGTAGTGCTCAGATTATTTCCCTCGACCATGAGCGCGGGTTATTCAGTGGTGCAGCCGATCCACGACAAGAAGGGATAGCTCTAGGTGTCTGACGTATCGATAGCAACGAGCCCTCCGGCGCAGGGAAAGTACCTGGTAGCCACAATGCATGACTCGATCGCCTACAGCGCGGGAATGACTCCGCGCATTGATGGAGTTCTCCAAATCGTCGGTACGGTTGGCGATTCGGTGAGCGCCGCGCATGCACGTGCTGCAGCGGGCTTGTGCGCACAAAATGCACTCGCCGCAATCGCCTCGCTCGTCGGTGGAATGGATCGAGTCCAACGCTGTCTGCGCATGACTGTCTACGTCGCGTGCTCGGATGACTTTATTGCACTTTCTGCGGTTGCAGACGGTGCGTCGGCGGCCATTGCTGAAATCCTTGGTATGGAAGCGCTTCCGGCCCGTGCTGCCATAGGTGTGAAGAACTTACCGTCCGGAGCGCCGGTGGAGGTAGATATTACTGCTGTGGTGAATCTGCACACCGAGGTTTGACGTGTGCAGATTGTTGAGGGCTACAGCATCAGCGCCGGGTCGGTGGTCAGCCCGATGTTGAGACTGGGTTTGTAAGGTCGGTCGGCGAGATGCTTGGCCAATGAGCGTCGTACCGCGTCTTCACCGTGGATCTCCCAGGTGTGGGGCGCAACTATGAACATTGCCTCGATGTAGAGCTTGCGCCCCAGCTTGCTCATGGTGGGAGCGGGCTCGTGCAAACCGAATTTGTCATGAATCGCAGCGATCGTGTCGTGAACAAGCGCTTGAACCTGTTGGCTGGGTGCGCCTTCGAGTAGAACTAGCACGGAGTCGACGTCGCGAGCGGCGTCGGAAAGGTTTGTACGGCCCAAGATCATGGCGACGACAGTGCCGGCTGTGACCAGTGCACTGAAGGCCGCTGACGCTCCCGACTGCCTGGTCTCGGCGACCAGGAGGTCGGATGTACGGTCGACTTTGCCGACGTAGCGCCAGATCATCACGGATACAACGGCACTGATAGCTCCGTAGGCAGCCAAGGACCCAGCCGTGACGTCGGCTCCCCCGGCGAGAATGACTAGTGCGGCTTCCACCGCGGCATAGACCAGCGTTGCCAGCAATGCCATCCCCTGCACTGCGATCATCACCGGAATCAGAGCTTCCTTGTCGAATGGGAAGCGTGCGGTCGGACCGGAATCAGCGATCCGTGAGACACGCAGGGACATCCACGTCAGGACCATCCCGATCAGCGCGTAGACGCCGTCGAACAGGATCACCTGAGACTGGGAAATCCAAACCCAGACAGCAGCCATGACGGCAAGGGCAGTCGCGACCACCAGCGAGTACTGCAGGGCCTTGCGTTCCCGCTCCACCGACTCTTCTTTGGTGAACCGCGACCGCTTTTGTCTGTTTTCATACTTCCTCCGTAGGAATACCACCAAAATCGGCCGGGGAAGGTGCTACCGCACCTGTCGGATCGCGCAGAAGCCGTACTCGACGCAAAATGGACGTCTATGGCCGACCGCGGATTTACCCCGACTCAGCTCGCTGCCCGAGCCGCGTATCTGTTGCGTGGAAATGATCTGGGCACCATGACCAGTGCTGCTCCCAAGCTTTATCCACATATGTGGAGTTGGGACGCGGCGTTCGTGGCGGTGGGGTTGGCGCCGCTGAGTGTCGAGCGGGCGGTCGTCGAACTCGATACCTTGCTGTCTGCGCAGTGGAAGAACGGAATGATTCCGCACATCGTGTTCGCGAACGGGGTCGACGGTTATTTTCCCGGCCCGACGCGTTGGGACGTCAATGCTTTGGCAGCACATGCACCGGTTGGTATCGCGACGTCGGGAATCACCCAGCCTCCGGTTCACGCGATAGCGGTACAACGAATTCTCGATCATTCGCGCCGCCACGGACGTACGACGCGGGCGGTCGCCGAGGAGTTCTTGGATCGACGGTGGAATGACCTGGTGCGGTGGCATCGTTGGCTTGCCGAGGCCCGTGATCTCGAAGGCAATGGCCGCATTGCGCTGTACCACGGGTGGGAATCGGGGATGGACAATTCTCCACGTTGGGACACTGCGTACGCGAATGTTGTTGCGGGGCAGATCCCCGCGTACGAGCGTGCTGATCTGGCTGTCGTGACAGACCTGTCGCAGCGTCCCAAGAATCATGAATACGACCGCTACTTGTGGCTGCTCGAAGAAATGAAATCAGTTCGCTATGACGACCAACAGCTTTCGACGGCAATGAGTTTCGCGGTCGAGGACGTGTTTGTCAGCGCGGTGTTCTCCATGGCTTGTGATGTGTTGGCCACGATCGGCGAGGAGCATTCACGTCCGAACTCCGACGTACGGGATTTGCGCGGATGGGCCGACCGTTTTCGGCAAGGAGTCATCAATACAACCGATGAACGTTCTGGTGCCGCCAAGGATTTTGATCTGCGTACGGGGCGATGGGTGAATACCGAGACTGTCGCCATGTTCGCGCCGTTGTTGTGTGGTGGCCTCAGCATGGATGCTGAGCGGGCATTGCTGCGTACTTTCGAGGGTCCGAAGTTCTGCGGACATCCGGACATGAGGTTCGCCGTCCCGCCATCCACCTCTCCGGTGTCCGGTGATTTTCGGCCCCGTGAGTATTGGCGCGGTCCCGTCTGGCCGGTGATCACGTGGCTGTTCTCATGGGCATTTGCCCGTCGTGGTTGGGCTGAGCGTTCATATGTTCTGCGTGCCGAAGGGCTGAGGCAGGCCAGTGACGGCAGTTTTGCCGAATACTACGAACCGTTCACCGGAGAGCCTCTGGGCAGCATGCAGCAGTCGTGGACAGCTGCGGCGGTTCTCGACTGGTTGGGGTAGTCGACTCTCATCGAGATGAGGTCCGATCCTTAGCTACCAGTCCATCTAGCCAACTAGTTGCTATTCGATGTTGTGTTTGTCACATTGAATGCTGGTGATTGTGCGGCGTGAGCCGGCGGATTGGCGCCCTTTCGGCGCATCCTTGGTTGGTTAGCTTCAGTGGTGTCGTCGACAGCTAGGTCGCGGGTGGGTGCGACGCGTCCGCGCGCTGGTCGGAGTGGTGTGGGATGTCCTCTTGCCCGACCTTTCGTTTTGGCAGAACATGCCTTTGAACTGCATGTATATTTTCCAGTTGCGTGATGTTTCCGCAATTCATTCCTAGTTGCTCGGGTGGGAATCTTCTGAGGACCTGTTTGACGGTCCGGTGCATCTGAGCAGCATCGGCTGGCATGGCCTCGTGGAAGTCGATGTGGCGAGTTCGGAAATTTCATCGATTCGTCCGATTTGTCCACATAAACAAGAAAATTGACTCAATTTAGGCACATAAACCAGCAACGAGTCTGTTATCTGTTACTTTATACAAAGTAACTAGAAGATTGCTCTCGGTTTGCTGGGATTCGGGGTGCACGTCCGCAACGGACAGCTTCTGCCGCTACGAACTGTGACCTCGAAGAGGAGACCTATTGGGCACCAGCGTACTGAGCGAAAGCAGCACGCCGCAGTCGGACCCAACGGGCCGATCCGGTTCAGGAAATCCCTGCTCACGCCAGATTTCGACAGACATCACCATCCGACAGACCCAGACGATCCTGGAGAGAAAGTAATGCCAAACGACTTATCGCCGACAAGGTCGGCCATATTCACCGCAGGGCTCCCGCCCTGGGTGCGAGCCTGGACGGTGGTGTGGACCACCATCGCGATGATCCTGGGCATCTCCGGCGCGACGGCAGTGGTTGCTTCAGCGCAGCCGCTCCTTGCACTGGGTAATCCGGCCCAAGCAAAGGCGCCGGCCCGGGCTGCCGTCCTTCCGGACGAGCAGCCGCCAACAGGTTGTGCATTCAGTGCACCCAACACCGGCAATTTTTCACAGAACATCTGCTGGATTGACATGTCGACGTTCAATCAGGCAGCGGCTGTAACTCCTGCCGGCCAGCCGATGACGGTCAAGCTGACGGACCTGTACACGATCAAGTTCGACGCTAAGTTGCTGAACTCGATCGACGGTTCCACTACAAAGCCGCACACAGGTGTCGCTGCGTACCCGCTTCCCGCGTTGAGTGGCTATTCCGCACTCGGAGACGTCGCGTACACCGGCGTTCCGCAGTCGATCAAGCCGGCTCTGTATCAGGAAGTCCCGGATATGAACGGGGTTAACCGGGTGCAGTCAGGCGGTACGGTCAAGCTCGATAACATCGACATGGTCGGACCGAACGGTTCGGTCGACAACTACGGTTTTGTGGTCGCTGATGCGGAATCGACGGATCCGGTTGCTGTCGATGACAAAGAGTTCTTGTCGTTCCAGTCGGACAAGCCTTTTCGCCTGATTGATCGCACCATGGGTGTGAATAGCACTCCGAGTTGGCCGCCGATTCAGGCATGTAATGGCACCGTTGGTGGCGCGGATGGACTGACCGGGGTGGGAACCACTTCTGTTCGATGCGCCTCGTGGTGGGATGACGACCTATCGAAGAACTACTCCCCGGGCGCGGTTGTTCTCGCTGCGACAGCACCGAATACCTTCTCCGGCACCTTCGGTAACACGACGTCCGATACGTCTCGACAGGGTCTGGCTTTCGGCATTTTGCTGCCCAAGGTCAAGATCGACAAGGACCTCACTCGCGTAACTCCCGGTGACGATTTCACCATCGGAATGAGTACCGGTACGTTCGCGAACGCTGCAGACGCTGCTGCAATGGAGTTGAAGAGCACCAATACCGGTGTTACGGACACGACCGCATCCACCGGTTGGCGGATGCTGCTCGCCGATACGTCGCCCACTCCAGTCACGTTCTGGGAGAAGCCCACTTCATCGGCAACCAAGACTGCGAACTACGCGACCACTTGGCAGTGCGAGGTCAACGGAGTGTCCCAGAACCTTCAAGTAGGTGAGGTCGCACAGGTGGCACTTGCGCCCGGCGACAACGCTTACTGCAAGGTCATCAACACTCCGGTTCTTGTAAAGAAATCGTCTTCACCACCTAGCGGCGACGCTGTGCAGGTTGACGACACGATCACCTACACCCTGAATTTCGAGAATCCTGGAACAGTCGACGCGGCGATCGACTACACCGATCACCTGGCTGACGTGATGGACAACGCGGACATCACCGCGGTTCAGGCAACAAACGGTCTCACTGCTGCTCTCAATGGGCAGACGATCAAGATCGGTGGCACACTTGCTGCCGGCGCGACCGGAACGGTCACATACACCGCAACGGTCAAGGCCGGTGGAAACACGGTCCTGAATAACTACCTGGTTCCGGGGACGACAAATCCTCCGACGACATGTGATGCCACAACCAATCTGTGCACGACGCATCCGATTCCTGGTTTCACGTTGGCAAAGACCGCCGATCCGGCTTCCGGTTCGACGGTTCAGGCGAACGACATGATCACGTACACGGTCACCGGAACGAACACCGGTGCAACTCCGTTGTCTCCAGCGAAGATCACTGATGATCTGAGTGCAGTTCTCAACAACTCCGCCATTGTGGCGAACTCCCTGACTTCCAGCGTTGGCTCGGCCCCCACGGTTGCCGGCACCACGTTGACGTGGTCGGGTGATTTGGCCGTTGGCCAGTCCGTTGTGCTCACCTACAAGGTGAAGGTCAATGCCGACGTCGCTGCCGGCATTACTTTGAGGAACAAGGTAACCGGTACGGCGAAGCCGCCGACGGGTCCGGAGATCATTCCCCCGGGCGTGACGACGAACCATTCGGTTCCTGGCTTCACTCTGACGAAGACTGCCGATCCGGTTTCGGGTTCGACGGTCAATGCCGGTGACATCATTACGTACACGGTGACAGGCCATAACACCAGTAATAAGTTGACGTCGCTCAATCCGGTGACGATTACCGATGATTTGTCTGCGGTTCTCAACAATGCTGCGATCGAGGGTCCTTTGACTGCGAGGGTCGGCGGTACGGCTGTCGCTGCTCCGACGCTGACCGGCACTACGTTGACGTGGACGGGTGTGCTGCCGCCGGGCCAGTCGGTTGTGCTCACCTACAAGGTGAAGGTCAATGCCGGCGTCGCTGCTGGCACTGTTTTGAACAACAAGGTAACAGGTACGGCTAAGCCGCCGACGGGTCCGGAGATCATTCCTCCGGCTGTGGAGACGAACCATTCGGTTCCTGGTTTCACGATCGCGAAGACCGCTGATCCGAAGACGACTACGCCTGTCAACGGAAACGATCCCATCGCGTACACCGTTACTGGTACCAACACTGGAAAGTCCAAGCTCGAGCCGGTAACGATCACCGATGATCTGACCTCGGTGTTCAACAACGCTGCACTGGTTGCAGGTTCTCTGAAGGCGACGATCGACGGTGCGCCTGTAGCTGCTCCGACAGTCACAGGCAGCACGTTGACGTGGACGGGAACGCTCGAGGCCGGCAAGTCCGTGGTCTTGACGTACTCCGTGAAGGTCAACGCGAATGTTGCCGGTGGCACGGTTCTGAGGAACCATGTGACGGGTACTGCGAAGCCTCCGACGGGTCCGGAGATCACTCCTCCGCCGGTAGAGACCGAGCATCCGGGTCTGACGCCGAATATCGCCGTCGCAAAGACGTCGAACCCGGCTTCCGGTGCCAGTGTTGTTGCAGGCAACACGATTACGTACACGTTGACGTTCACGAACAACGGTTCCGGTGACGGTGAGGTTGCGTTCTTCGATGATCTGCGTGGTCTGATCGACGATGCGACGTTCAACAACGATCTGGTTGCTCAGCCTGACCTGACGGCGACTGCGAATGCAGCGTTGGACGGCTTCACGGTCACAGGTCCGCTCAAGGCCGGCGAAACTCGCACGGTCACGTACACGGCGACGGTGAAGTCCGATGCCGATCGTTTGGCAGCCAATGCCGACAACAAGGTGCTCAACGTGGTGATTCCGGGGACTACTCCTCCGGTTGATCCTCCGGTCACCTGTGATCCGTTGACTCAGATCTGCACGGAGAACCCGGTTGTCTCCCCGGACATCAAGGTCGAGAAGATCTCGAACCCGGCTTCCGGTACCAGTGTCGTTGCAGGCAACACGATTACGTACACGTTGAAGTTCACGAACAACGGTTCCGGTGACGGTGAGGTTGCGTTCTTCGATGATCTGCGT
>NZ_JASHKR010000016.1:0-69234 GCF_030056815.1 Rhodococcus sp. IEGM 1379 | reverse complement strand
TCCTCCGGTCACCTGTGATCCGTTGACTCAGATCTGCACGGAGAACCCGGTTGTCCAGCCGAACCTGGTTGTGACCAAGACTGCTGATCCGGCTACGACGACTTCGGTTGTCGCGGGTCAGAAGATCGAGTACACGCTCACCTTCAAGAACGACGGAACCGGTCCTGCGGCAGTCGATTACACCGACTTCCTGAGCAAGGTTCTCGACGATGCGACTGTGACGGATCAGCCGGTGTCCTCGGATGCTGCGTTGATTGCAGATCAGATCGCCAACGAGCAGTTCCGTGTTCACGGCACTGTTGCCGGCGGCGCGACTGTGACGGTCAAGTACTCGGTCACGGTCAATGCCGATGGTGCTCGTGGTGATGACAAGCTCGACAACTTCGTGGTCAAGCAGGATCCGACCACGCCGACGGAGCCTCCGGTTCCGCCGACCGAGTGTGTGACCGGTGATGCATTGTGCACCACGCATCCCGTGGATGGCACACCCGCTATCGAGGTACTGAAGTCCTCTGACCCGGCCACCACGACCCATGTGGCTGCCGACGACGAGATCAAGTACACGCTCACATTCAAGAACGTGGGCACGGCAGCAGGACAGATCGATTTCTTCGACGATCTGACTGACGTCCTCGATGATGCGACGGTCACGATCAACCCGGCGACTGCAGATTCCACTCTGCTGGTCTCCGCGATCGCGGACAAGAAGTTCACTGTCACAGGTGAACTTGCAGCGGGTGCAACTGCGACGGTGACGTACACCGTCAAGGTCAATGCTGCGATTGGTACCGAGACGGGCACCGGAATCAACCCCGGTGTTCTGATCAACTACCTGGTGGTTGGTGGCGAGAACCCGCCGACCGAGTGTGTTCCGGGTAACGCTCTGTGCACCGAGCATCCGGTGGATCCGCCGACGACCACCACTACGGTGCCGCCGACGACCACTACGACGCCTCCGGTGACAACGGAACCGTGTGTGATTCCGACGACTACCACTGCGGTGACATCGTCGACGACCACCACGTCTGCTGCGACGACATCGGAAAGCTCCACGGACGTAACATCTACGGAGACAACGGAATCCACCAGCACCACGGTGGAGACCAGCACGGAGGAGACAACTACCTCCGAGGAAACCGTGGATCCGTGTGCCCCGACGACAACCACGCCGCCGGTGACGACGGATCCGACCACAACGAACCCGACCACAACGGTTCCGCCGGTTACGACGACGGTTCCGGTTACGCCGACGATCATTATTCCGCCGATCGTGATCGTTCCGCCGGTTGTTGTTCCTCCTGTGGTTGTTGTTCCGCCGGTGAATCCGGGTCAGCCGGTCAACCCCGGTCAGCCGGTCAGCCCCGGTCAGCCGAAGCCGACGACCGCTGCACCTAAGGGTGGAACGATCAACTCCGGTGGCGGCGCTGGCGAGAGTGGCGTAGATACCACCTTGCTGGTCGCTGGTGGACTGGTTCTGATGTTGGGACTGGGTACCGGAATTGTTCTCCTGATGCGCAAGCGTCGCGAGGAGGGCGAAGACTGATCCTTATGAGGGTCTGATGTAAACGATGTGGGGCAGGTCGCAGTTCGTAGGCGACCTGCCCCACAGTCATTTCCGAAGCAGCCATTCCGTTACTCGTGTATGAACCTTCTCCGATTAGCCGACAAAACAGACTCGATGCTCTTACCCTCGATGAATGGCCATGCGACGGATCGTCAGGAAACTGAGCAAGTTCACACCGATCGTGATGGCTGCGGCCATCGCATTGACTGCCCCGGGGCTCGCTGCCGCGGATGCTCCGCGAGGGCCCGATGTTTCGTCCTGGCAGCACGTGAATGGTGTGGGGATCGACTGGTTCCAGGTCAAGGCGTCGGGGCATGAGTTCGCGATGGTCAAGGCCACAGAGTCGTTGAACTACGTGAATCCGTATTTCATTCAGGATTGCCTGCGTATGAGGACGGCCGGCGTTGCACGCGGCGCGTACCACTACGCCGACGTGACTCAGTCACCTGAGGCCCAGGCGGCGTTCTATTCAGCGATGGTCCTGGGGATCAACGGTCCGGGGGATCTGCCTCCGGTCTTGGATCTCGAGGACGGAAAAGGTCTGCCGGCTTTCCAGGTGATCGACTGGACGCACCGGTACCTGAATACGGTCCAGACACTAACCGGGCGTCAGCCGATCATCTACACGTATCCGAACTTTTGGCGTACACAGATGGCCAACACCACGGAGTTCAACAACTACCCGTTGTGGATTGCCGATTACAACGGACAGAATGCTCCGGGCCCGTTGCCGGGTGGTTGGTCGAACTGGACGTTCTGGCAGTACACGAGCACCGGACGCATCCCCGGCATCGAGGGGAACACGGACATCAATGTCTACAGCGGGGCTCAGGGTGATTTCGGTCGTTACTCCAACAGTGTGGGGTTCGGCAGCAGCTAGTGTCATGGAAATCTGAAGTAAATGGCTTGGGGCAGATCACAATTCGTAGGCGATCTGCCCCAAATCAATTCTGACGAAGTGTTACGAACCGATCCGTGAACCGTCCTTCTTCCACGCCGCAATCACCGACGGGCGAGGCTGCGACGACCCACCGTCAGGCCAGTGCGATGCCGGGTTTTCGACGCTGGCGCCATCGGTCTCACCGGGATGCTGGACGCACACGATGACACGCTTATCGTCGACGATGGGGCCGCAGGTCTCGGCTCCGATGGGAACGGTGAGGAACTGCTTTGTCTCGCCACGATTTTCGCCTTCAAGAACAACGCTGAACAGTCCGTCGTTGGACTTCAGTGCATTGCCGTCTGTAGAGATCCACAGGTTGCCGTGCGGATCGAAAGCAAGGTTGTCGGGGCAGGAGATGGGGCTGACCTTGCTCTTGTCGAAGCCGCCGAAGTAGGTGTCGGCGGTAGTCGGATCTCCGCACACGAGAAGGAGATTCCAGTCGAAGGTGGTTCCGGCGTGGTTGTCCGTGATCTCGAGGACTTGACCGTTCTTGTTGTTGTTGCGCGGGTTCGGCTCGTCGGCTGCAGCGCCGCCGTCCACGCCGCGTTTGGTGTTGTTGGTCAGTGCCACATACACTTTGCCGCTCTTCGGGTTCGCTTCGAAGTCCTCAGGGCGGTCCATCTTGGTTGCGCCGACTTTGTCGCCGGCCTGGCGGGTGAATACGGCTACCTCTTCGGCGCTCATGCCGTCGACCAGTGATTCGCCCTTGCCGTCTTCGCCGGTGCGCAAGATGGCAACCCACTCGCCACTACCGTCGAACTTACCGTCGGCGGGAAGCTTTCCGGTTCCGTCGATCTCGGCCGTCGAGTTTCCACTGAGCTTGGCGACGTACAGCGTCCCGGCGTCGAGCAGTGTCAAGTTGTGGCGCATGGCCGCCTGACTCTTGCCGTCCTGCATCTTTCGGCTGGAGACGAACTTGTACATGTAGTCGAAGCGTTCGTCGTCGCCGCTGTAGGCGACAACTGTTCCGTCGGCAGCGATGTAGATGGTTGCTGCTTCGTGCTTGAAGCGGCCGAGTGCGGTGTGCTTGACGGGGGTCGACGTCGGATCCCACGGGTCGACCTCGACGACGTAGCCGAAGCGGTTCACTTCGTTGGGCTCTGCCACCAGATCGAAGCGCTTGTCGAATCGTTCCCACTTGCGCTCGGAGGCGCCGCCGGCGAGGCCGTAGCGCTTCAAGCGGGCTGCGACAACAGGATCGGTCACGGCTTCGGCATTCGCGAAGTACTGGTTGAAGTTCTCTTCGCCGGAAAGAACGGTGCCCCAAGGAGTTACGCCACCCGAGCAATTGTTGAGGGTGCCCAGGACTTTGGTGCCGGTGGGATCTGCGCTGGTCTTGAGGAAATCGCTGCCGGCCGCGGGGCCGGTGACGGCAAACTCTGTGGTTGCGGTGATGCGACGGTTGTTGGACCCGATCTCGGGAGCCAGCTTGCCGCTGCCGGATTCGCCCTTGACCTGCACGACCGAAAGTCCGTGGCTGGCCCAGCCGATCTTGACCTGCTCTTCGGTGGGATTCTGGGCGTCGTATCCACGGAACATTGCGGGCTCGGTGGAGTACTCGTGATTGACCACCAACAGGTAGGTGTTGGGTGATCCGTCGACGGGGAGCAATCCGGCGAAGTCGTTGTTGAAGCCGAACTGAAGTTCCTGTGCTGCGGCAGTCTGCTTTTCGAAGTCGAAAGCGGGAGCTCCGGCGAGTACAGCGTCGCCCCAGCGGATCACGACGCCCTCTTCGTAGCCGGCGGGGACAGTGACTGCGTCCGCTTTGTTGGGGGCGACGGCGGCGAAGTTGGTACCCGCAGGCGCGGTGCCTGTGCTGCCACTATTGCTGCCCGCAGAGCCGGTGCCCGGTGCTGCTTCTGCGGCCCCGTCGGTACAGGCGACAAGCGCGCTACCGGCGCCCACTGCCAGAACTGCCATGCCACTTCCGCGCAGCATTCCGCGTCGGCTCAGAGCCGTGCGGGCGATATCGCGGAAGTACTCGCCCTGCGAGTTGTTGGGTACCTCGTGCGAGCAGGCATTCCCGCACTTGTACTGGCACGTGATCGACGCGCGTGAAGACATGCCGTCATGTTTGACGAACAAAGCCAAAGGCTTGATAGCCACGTGAACTCCCGAGTTTCGATGTACAGACTCGGGAACCGTAGAAGCCTTAAGCAAGGGTAAAGGAACGTAAATATGAACGGGAGAACAACGAGGTGAACCTAACCGTGTAATTCACCCATGACATTTGTCATCGCTCACCTATGAGGGTGTCACCTCAACCGATGACACCACGTACTGTTTTCGATCGATTGCTCCGACAAAGCTTGGAAGCATGAGAGAACCACACGAAGGAACCTTCCTGACCGACCTGATGGAGTTCGGCCCCGCACCGACGCTGGGCCGCGAACTCGTGGTGATCGTGCTCAACGTTGCGGTCCTGGCGGTGTTGTTCGCGATTGTCGGGCCGACCCCGGTGGTCTGGATCGCGATAGCCGTGATCGGCGTTGCCATGGGAGTTCGATTCCTGATCGGGCTGCGCGGGTGGAACCGAGCGGCGGCGCAGCGATGAAGGGCGATCCGATAATCGCGGTGGACGGCATGTCCCGGCGATACGGTTCGGGGAAGGATTCGTTCTACGCAGTCCGTGATCTGGACCTGACAGTCGGCGAAGGTCAACTGTTCGGGCTCCTCGGAACAAATGGTGCCGGAAAGACTTCCAGCCTCGAAGTGATTCAAGGGCTTTCGCGCGCTACCGAGGGAACAGTAAGTGTTCTGGGTATGGATCCGGTGCGTCAGCGCAAGGACCTTCGGCCGAGCGTGGGCATCATGCTCCAAAAAGGTGGATTACCACAGGATCTCACCGCACGTGAGAGCCTGTCGATGTGGGCGGGAACCTGCACGAACCCGCTACCAGTCGACGACGTGCTCGAGCGAGTAGACATGCGCGATCGCAGTGAGACTCGTGTGAAGTTCCTTTCCGGCGGCGAAGCGCGTCGACTGGACTTGGCCTGCGCGATCATCGGTCAACCGCTGGTGCTGTTCCTGGACGAGCCGACGACTGGACTCGACCCCGAAAGTCGTCGTAACACCTGGCAATTGATCGCTCACCTGAAGGCATCGGGTGTCACGATCATGTTGACGACGCACTACCTCGACGAGGCGGAGTCTCTGTGTGACCAGTTGGCGATCATGCACCGGGGTTCGGTAGTGCGCAGTGGGACGGTTGCCGAGGTGGTTGCTGATCATCCGGCTCAGATCAAGGTGAACCGGCCGACTCTTGCGCTTCCTGTCCTGTCGGGCACCGAGATGCATACCGAAAACGACAGTGTTGTCATCACGACCGCCACAGTGCAGGAAACACTCACCGAACTCCTGGTATGGGCGCAGCGAAACAACGTGACCTTGTCCGGATTGGATGCTCGGGCTGCTTCGCTGGAAACCGTATTTCTTTCCATTGCAGATCAATTCGATCATCATGTGAACCTCGAAGGGGCGTCGGCATGAACCGTATAGCAACACTTTCCCGCGCAGAGTTCAAACTTCTGGGCCGAAACCGGCTGTTGCTCTTCAATGCGATCGTCCTGCCCCTGATCTTCCCCATCGGAATGCTGATCCTCTCCCGTGACGACGGACTGCCCGATACTGCGGTGTCGTCGGGCCTGGAAACCTTTGCGCTGTTCCTGCTCGTTTTCGTCGTTTTCTACAACCTGCTGTCGGTGTACTCCACGCGGCGTGACGAATTGGTGCTCAAGCGACTGCGCACCGGAGAGTGCAGTGACGCTGAAATTCTGGCCGGCCCCGCCGTCCCGTCGTGGGTTTTGACGGGGCTGTTGACGGTGATCGTCGGTATTGCGGTCGTCGTTCTAGGTGGCCGCGCACCGGTCAATCCCATCCTGCTGCTCGTGGCGTTCATCGGGGGTGCTGCAGTGTTCACCGCATTGGCGCTCATCACGTCGGCGGTGACTCGCAATGCCGAGGCAGCGCAGATCACGTGCATGCCGATCCTCATTCTGGCAACCGCGGGTATGTCGAGTATCAGAAATGTCCTGCCGGACAACATCGCTCGTGTCCTCGACTTCACGCCGATGGCGGCAGTCCTGGACCTCGTGAATCTGGGATGGGTAGGGCGTACGTCATCCGAACTGACCGAAACCGGTGCGGCGGCAAGTTTTGTGGACACTTTCGGATCAGCTGGTCAACCGCTGCTCGTCATGGTGGCGTGGATCGTCGGGTCCGTGTTGATCGCCAACGTGCACTTCCGCTGGGAACCGCGTTCGTAGAATTCTGAGAAGGTAGTGAGCATGATCGCGCAAAACTTCGGACACTGGAATCCGACACGGACATGGCGAACTGCGTCGAATGTCGACAAGGTTCGCCTCTACACGCGCCAGTCGTTTTTTGCGATATGTTTGTTCTTTGGTGGTTTCGGAGTTTTCACCGAGGTGATGGCGGATCAGTATCTGGTGGCGGTCTTCCTCGGAATCAGCGCGGTGGCCGCCGTCGTCACCATTGCCCGGATTCCGGACCTGGGCGGCGTTGTAACGGAACCGGTTCGGATTCCGCTGGCGGTGATGACTGTGGCCGCGCTCGCCGCGACAGGAATTGCGGTGGTACACGGCGATTCAGGCCCCTACTTCTGGCTCGCCGCTGTAGTCGCCGTACCTTTCGCGGCCTTGGTCGAACTGCGGTTTCTGATCCTGGGAGCAACGGCGATAGCCGTCGGCTTCGTGATTGCCGGGCGAGCCGACATCGGTGCCTTCGTGGCCAGCGCTGTCGCATTTATGACCGTGACGGTGCTGATGTCCGTGTGGCTTCTGCGGATGGTCACCGAACTCGACGAGGCACGAGGGGCGGCAGCGGCGCTCTCTGTAGCCGAAGAGCGCCTACGCTTTTCGCGTGATCTTCACGATGTGGTGGGACGCGCGCTGTCGGCCATTGCAGTGAAAAGTGATCTGGCAGCTACATTGTCGCGTCGCGGCGACGATCGTGCAGCTCAGCAGATGGACGAAGTTCGAGATCTGGCGCAGGAATCCCTCGTCGAAGCGCGAGAATTGGTTCGTGGTTATCGATCCATTGCACTGGCGTCGGAACTGGCGGGAGCACGCTCATTGCTCGAGGCCGCCGGGATTTCCACCGACATACATGGATCCGCTGATGCGTTGCCGATCGAATTCGCCGAAACCGCAGCCTGGGTTGTTCGCGAAGGAGTCACGAACATCCTGCGACACTCTTCCGCCCAGACTGCCGTCATCGAAGTGACCGATGCATCGGTCTCGATCGTCAACGACGGCGTCGGACAACAACAGGTTAGCGACGGTACGGGTTTGAACGGACTGCGTGAGCGCGTCGAGGCCGTAGGTGGCACGCTGGAAGTGACGCGCGACGACGAACGTTTCACGCTCACCACACACTTTTCACACCCGACGAAGGAGTCTCGGTGACCGAGTCGATCAAAGTACTGCTTGCCGACGACGAGAATCTCATCCGCTCTGCACTGGCGATGATGCTCTCACTCGAGGACGACATCGTTGTTGTGGCGGAAGCGGAGTCGGGTGAAGCGGCCGTCGTCGCCGCGACGGAATTTCGGCCCGATGTGGCTGTTCTGGATCTTCAGATGGTCGGTATCGACGGGATCGAATCGGCGCAGGAGATCGCGCGGGCAGTTCCGTCGTGTGCTTCGATCATCGTGACGAGCCACGGCCGTCCGGGTTACCTGAAAAAGGCACTCGCGGCGGGTGTCCGAGGATTTCTGCCCAAGACAACCTCCGCAACTACTCTCGCCGAAGTTGTTCGCAGCGTTCATTCCGGGGGACGGTACGTCGACCCGTCCCTGGCCGCAGAGGCCATCGGGGCTGGAGACTCACCGCTCACCCCGCGCGAAGCAGATGTGCTCGAATATGCGGCCGATGGAGCCTCGATCGAGCAGATAGCTTCCCGCGCACACCTGTCGGCGGGGACCACGCGCAACTACTTGTCTTCGGCCGTCACCAAACTCGGTGCGGCAAATCGACATGAAGCAGCGGTGGTCGCCCGCCGGCAGGGTTGGATTTAGGCTGGCGGCCCTTACAGCACCTGCGACAAGAATACCTGCAATCGTTCCGTTTCCGGGTCATCGAAAAGCTGCTCCGGCGTGCCTGTTTCGACAACCGCGCCGCGATCCATGAACAGCACCTTGTCGGAAACCGAACGCGCGAAGCCCATTTCGTGGGTCACGACAACCATCGTCATGCCAGATTTTGCGAGGTCCGCCATCAGCGCCAACACTCCCTTGACCAGTTCGGGATCCAGGGCTGAGGTAGCTTCGTCGAAGAACATGACCTCGGGCTTCATGGCCAATGCCCGGGCGATGGCCACTCGCTGCTGCTGACCGCCGGACAGATTGCCCGGACGTGAATCAGCCTTCTCCCGCAGGCCCACCAACTCGAGTTGCTCGAGGGCTAACGATCGCGCTGCCTCCTTGGACAATCCCTTGAGCTTGTTGGGGCCCAAAGCAATATTCTCGGCAACCGTCTTGTGGGGGAACAGATTGAAGTGCTGAAACACCATGCCGATGCGCTGACGCAACTGATCCGGATTATCGTGCAGCACAGACTTTCCGCCGAGCAGTACGTCGCCCTGCTCGGGCTCGTGCAGGCGGTTCAGTACGCGTAGGAGCGTCGACTTCCCCGAGCCCGACGGCCCGATCACGGTCACAGTATTGCCGGCGTCGACGTGCAGGTTGACGCCGCGAAGCACCTTGTTGGCCCCGAAGGACAGGTGCAGATCCTGGCCCGTGAGGGATACGGATTTCAGTTCTGAGCTGGTCATGTCGTCAGCCCCTTTCCACGACGATGGACTGCTCGAGCGGATCCAACGTGCCGGAAGTATCGGCGCGCCCCGTTCGGAGTCGATGGTCGATGTAGTTGACGAGGTGTGTCAGCGGGATCGTCAGAGCGAGATAGAACAGACCGGCCGCGACCAGTGGGGACAAGCTGCCGGTTTGGGCATTGAGGTCGCGTCCGACGGCAAAGAGTTCACGCTGAGTGACGAGCAAACCGAGGAAGTAGATCAGTGACGAGTCCTTGATCAGCGAGATGAACTGATTCATCAGAGCGGGCAAAACGCGTCGTACGCCCTGTGGAATGACCACCAGCGACATGGACTTGCGGTAGCTGAAGCCCAAGGCGCGAGAAGCCTCGAGCTGACCCGGCTCGACGCTCTGGATGCCGGATCGGAAAATCTCACCGATATATGCCGACGCGAGCAACGACAGCGCCGCGACTCCCAGCCAGTACGGATTGCTTCCGGTGATGCCCTTGACGATGGGGCCGACGCCCAAGCCGATGATCAAGATGATGACGACGGCAGGCAACCCGCGGAAAATGTCGGTGTAGATGCGGGCCGGCCAACGAAGCCAACGAGTTCGCGAGAGTCCGGCGACGGCCAGCAGCATGCCCAAAACAGTGCCGATGACACCTGACGCAAGGGCCAGGACAAGGGTGTTGGGAAGACCGGTCTTGAGTAGATCGGGGAAGGCCTTCTTGTACAACTCCCAGTTGAAGAACGTGTCTTTGAGCTGATCGAATGTTGATTTGGGTTGGTAAGTCACAGTCTCGGTCCCATCGGCCGGATTTGCCGCTGCGATCGCCGCGAAGTCCGGCAGGTCCGGTGTAACCGCTGCCTTGGATCCTGGCTTCCAACCTTCGGGAAGCTCACGCGGAACCCACTCGGAGTACAGCTGAGCCCACGTGCCGTCGTCGATGACGGCATCCAGGCCCGAGTTGAGGGCGTCGATCAGCGGCTGATTTTCCTTGTTCACAGCCCAGCCGACGAAGTTGTTGACGGAAAATGTGTTTTCGATGATGGAGGTGGGATCACCTGGTGCGACAGTGCCTTCGGCCTGCTGCGACGGCGCGATCCAGGCGTCGATCTGGCCGGTTTTGAGGTTCGCGTAGGCGGTCGCGTAGTCAGGGAACTTCACCGGATCGAGCTTCAAAGTGTTGACGACGTAGTCATCCTGAACCGTGCCCTGCACGACCCCGATGCGCGTTGACGCATTCAGATCGCCGAAGCCGGTGATGGGACTTCCGTTGGGAACAACAAGAGAGAAGTAGCCGAAGTCGTAGCCGTTGGTGAAGCCGACGGTATTACGACGCTCGTCGGTCGTCGTGATGGAGGAGGATCCGACGTCGAAGCGTCGGCCGGCAACCTGGGAGAGCAGTCCGGCAAATTCGGTGCCGACGAACTCCACCTTCAGTCCCAGCTTGTCGGCCACGGCTTTGAGCAGTTCGTTGTCGTATCCGGTGTACTGATTCTCGGAGTTGACGCAGATGCTCGGAGGCGCGTCGCCGAGAGTGCCGACGGTGATGACTCCGGGTTTGATCAGGTTCAGTTTCGAGGTGTCGATCTGATCGATCGGGGTGACGGTGGCTGTGGTGTACCGGTCTTCGGCACCTGCTCCGGAGGCCGCATCGAGGTTAGTGGGCGCCGCTGTCGCCGCACCTACTCCCGGTGGTGCGCAGTGATCTGTCGAGGCTGTGGGCGAATCGGAGCTACTCGAGCACGCTGACACGGTCAGTGCCAGCAAAGCGATGAGAAGCAGCACCACCACTGCGCGGATCTTCGCTGAGACGGAGGAAAACATGCGAAGAGCGTAGTCCTAAAGTTAGCTGGACCTCGGGGTGGAACTAATACCACGATTCGGACTTGATGCGCTTGCGCTGCGGTCACGGGTTCAAATCCGCGTGATCGCAAGTATCGCAGGGTAGGGGAATTGCTTGCCATCCAAACAACGTCAAGTTATTGTTTGTCATACAAACAAGTAGGAGTGCGTTGATGGCCACCGAGGCAGTACCGGCAGCGCGTGCGACGCGTGAATCCGGCAAGCAAACCCGCCAGGCACTTTTCGACGCGGCCACTGCACTGTTTCTCGAGCACGGCGAGTGCGTGTCCATCGCCCAGATTTGCGCTGCCGCCGGTGCCCACCCCAACCAAGTGACGTACTACTACGGCTCCAAAGAAAAGCTCTTTGTCGAGGTTGCCTGCTCCGCCGTCCTCCGCGTCGGCAAGCGAGCAGAGATCGATGCCGCCGACGCCCACACCGTCGGGGACTACACCGAGAAGCTGGTGGGTTCCCTACTCGGTCCGGGGGCTCCGAGCGTCGAAATTTTTGTCGAAGCCATGATCATGACGGGCCGCCGCGGCGAACTGCGCGCGCTCATCTCCGATACCTTGCGGACGCTGCATGCCTCGGGTGAAACCGCTTTGCTCCGCACTTTGGTCCGCACCGGTTGGCAACTGCGTGCGGGCATCGACGTCGAATCGAAGGCCTTCTGGTCTGCGATCTTCGGCCTCGTCATCCAGAAGACGGCCACCGGCGAGAGTTTCGGCTACTCGCTCGAGGAAGCGGTTGCCGTCATCTTCGCCACCCTTCAGATCCCTGACGCCGTACTCAACAGCTCAATGGATTGAATCTCCTTTCCCGACAAGAACTTCTAAGGATCTTCCAGATGAACATCGTTCGTGTATTCGACAGCAATGTCACCAAGTCGCCGGACAAACCGTTCTTGATCTCGGGCGGCCGGGGGCACACGTATCAGCAGGTTTACGACGGAAGCCGTCGTGCTGCCGGGTATCTGGCAACTCTGGGTGTCAAGCACGGCGACCGAGTTGCGTTGATGTGCTTCAACACTCCGGGTTTTGTGTACGCGATGCTCGGCGCTTGGCGTCTGGGCGCCGTTGTGGTTCCGATCAATCACAAGATGCAGACACCTGAAGTTGCGTACGTTCTCGAACACGCGAAGGTGTCGGTGTGTGTTTTCGACGGTGAACTGGCGCCGATTGTCAGCCGCCTCGAAACGACGACCAAGCTGGTCAGTACTGACTCCGCAGTCAAGGGCTTCGAATTCTTCGACGACGCCATTGTTGTTGCCGACGCAGTGGACGGCATCGAGATCGACGAAAACGATCCCGCTGAAATCCTCTACACCTCGGGCACCACCGGCGCACCCAAGGGTTGCGTGCACAGTCACCGGAATGTAGTGGGAGTAGCCATCACTGCCGGTCTGGCAGTCTCGACCACTCGCGACGAACGACTGCTGATGGCCGTGCCCATCTGGCACGCCTCACCACTGAACAACTGGTTCATGTCGACGCTGTACATGGGTGGAACCATTGTTCTGCTGCGCGAATACCATCCGGTCAAGTTCCTGGAAACGGTTCAGGAACAGCGGATTACGTTGTGCTTCGGTCCGCCCGTCATCTACACCACCGCGCTCAACATGGTGCCGAATTTTGCCGACTACAACCTCGGTAGCGTCCGCGCCTGGCTGTACGGCGGCGGTCCCATCGGTGCCGATGTTGCACGGCGACTAGTGAATTCATACGGTACCACCGAGTTCCGTCAGGTGTACGGCATGACCGAAACCGGCCCCGTCGGAACGGTGTTGTACCCCGAAGAGCAGTTGACCAAGGCTGGCTCCATCGGAAAGTTTGCACTCGCTGCTGTGGATCTGCGTCTGGTGGGTGAAGACGGCAAAGACGTTGCACCCGAGCAGATCGGCGAGATCTGGTTGCGTGCCGACACCGTCATGCAGGGCTACCTTGACGATCCCGAAGCCACCGCTGCAGCCTTCGCGGACGGCGGTTGGTACCGCACCGGCGATCTCGCTCGTGCCGATTCAGACGGATACCTCTTCATCGTGGACCGCGCCAAGGACATGATCATCACCGGCGGCGAGAACGTCTACTCCAAGGAAGTGGAAGACGTGATCTCGGGTCACCCCGACGTGATCGATGTGGCCGTAGTCGGAAAGCCCAACGTGGAGTGGGGCGAAACCGTTGTTGCGCACGTTGTGTGGCGCGAACCCGGCGTCATCGATGCCGACCACATCAAGGCCTATCTCTCGGACAAACTGGCACGCTACAAGATTCCGCGTGAAGTTGTCTTCACGTCGGTTCTCCCGCGTACGCCCACCGGCAAGATCCAGAAGCACCTCATCCGCAGTGCGAGCTGAAAGGCCAATCATGACTGAAATTTCCGAGAAGACCGTCACCCATCCGGCTCCGCATCGCACGCATGCTGTGCTCAATCAGTCCGTACCCCGTACCGACGTAAACGAGTACCTCCTCGATCCGGTGCTCGCCGAAGGCGTGGTCCGTCACGATGCCGGCTGGGCTGCAGACGAACTCACCGATATCGGCGAACTGGTCGGCAGTGCAGGATTCCAGCACGACGCCGAGCTGGCCAACACCGTCATCCCCGAGCTTCACACGTTCGACCGCTGGGGCAACCGCATCGACGAGGTGGAATACCACCCGTCTTACCACCGCATCATCTCGGCGGCGGTAGCTCACGGCGCGCACACCTCGGCCTGGGAAAACCCGAAGCCGGGCGCCAATGTTGCTCGCGCAGCGGCCTTCATGATGTTCGCGCAGGTCGAGCCGGGTCACTCGTGCCCCATCTCGATGACACACGCGGTCATTCCTTCGCTGGAGCTGCAGCCCGACGTGGCTGTCATCTGGAAGCCCCGCGCCCTCTCTCGTAGCTACACTCCCGAGTTGGATGCTCCCGGAAAGGCATCCGCGATCTTCGGTATGTCCATGACGGAGAAGCAGGGCGGCTCCGACGTGCGGGCCAATACCACCATCGCCAAGCCTGCCGGCCGTGGTGGCCCGGGTGCCGATTATCTGCTCACCGGCCACAAGTGGTTCTGCTCTGCACCGATGTCCGACGCCTTCCTCGTGCTGGCCCAGGCTGAAGGTGCTGCCGGCGAAGGACTTTCCTGCTTCCTTCTTCCCCGCATCCTGGCCGACGGCACCCGCAACGTCTTCCGCATCCAGCGCCTCAAGAACAAGCTGGGCAACAAGTCCAACGCGTCCTCCGAGATCGAGCTCGACGGCACAGTCGGCATCATGATCGGTGAACCCGGCCGGGGCGTGCGGACCATCATCGAAATGGTGTCGCAAACTCGACTCGACTGCATCCTCGGCAGCGCCGCCGGCATGCGCCAGTCCGTCGCCGAGGCCGTGTGGCATGCCCGCCACCGCAGCGCATTCGGCGCCGTACTGGCCGATCAGCCGGCCATGACGTCCGTCCTGGCAGACCTGTCACTCGAGTCCGAAGCCGCCACCATCACCGGTCTTCGGTTGGCGCGCGCTCAGGACAACGACGCCGACGACCGGGAAAAGGCGTTCCGTCGTCTCGCAACCGCCGTTGCGAAGTACTGGGTCTGCAAGCGTGGACCGCACCACTCCTACGAGGCCCTCGAATGCCTCGGTGGCAACGGATACACCGAAGACTTCCCACTGGCTCGCCGCTACCGCGAGCAGCCCGTCATGGCGGTCTGGGAGGGCTCCGGCAACGTCATCGCTCTCGACGTCTTGCGCGCCATGACCCGTGAATCTGATTCCGTCGCAGCCTTCGACCACGAAGTCAATCTGGCTCGCGGCAACAACACCGTCCTCGATCAGCACCTCGACCGGGTGCGTCGTCAACTCGGCGAACTCGCCACGATGGCACCCGCCGACGCGCAGTTCCGCGCGCGTAGCGTCGTCGAAGCTATGGCCTTGGCGCTGCAGGCTTCGCTGATGGTGCGTTATTCGCCGGCTGCGTCTTCCGATGCATTCATTGCCGGACGATTGGGTGCCGATCGTGGCCACGAGTACGGAACCCTACCGGTGGGAACAGATTTCGCAGGGATCCTTGCTCGCGCTTAATTGACCGTCAGTAACACTGCACTGGGAGCATCGATACGTACTCGGTACCGTCCGTCGGTGCCGAGTACGTTTTCGTTCGAACTCGGTGTGAAGGTGCCGTTTTTCGCGACCGTGGAATTGGCGAACGTGGCACCGTCGACGGCGTCGGGCGAAACTGCGGTCAATCGTTCGACGGACGCGGAAGTACCGTCTTCACCAACGATTTCGACGTTGACATCACCGGTGAATACCCGATCCATACTGTTGACGATCACCTTGACGGTACCGTCGGGCATGCGGACCGCATATGCCGAAACATTTGCTGCGCCGGATTCGACTGTGGTGGGCAAGATCTGGCCACCGACAAGCCGGCTGAGCATGAGCAGGCCGTAGTAGTTCGGGTTGGCCTGAGCCTGACCGGATTGGCGGGTATTGTCGTCGGCAAAGCAGATGAGTGAGTAGCTTTCACAATCGTCGGGTTGATTGTGCAGGTTTACACCGGTGACACCCTCACGCGCTGCGGTCATCAGATAATCGACTGTCCACAATGCCGCGCCGAAGGAGTTGGTGACTCCTTCCTTCCCTTCTTTTGCCACCGAGTTTGTTTCGGCCAGTTTCGGTTCGAGCCCGGCATGTTCGGCCTTGGCGACGAAGTCTCGAATCAACGTTGTTTGCTTCACGGAGTTTTCGCGCGACATCAGTTTGTCGACACTGGGGAGTCCGCCGATGAGATCGGAACTGGCCGAAGTGAATCCGACCCTCGCGGTGTTCACGTACGGGTAGTAGTGCTGATTGAGGTACTTGCTCTCCGAACCGAATGCGGAAATGTAGGTGTCCAGCCACGGATTCACCACGGCTGCGGCGATCACCGGATCAATCAGTTGGTTGCCGATTCCGGCACCGGCAGTATTGGGTCCTTCGATCGGCACTCCCGGAGCGGCGGCGCGGATCGCGTCGCGGTAGGCCCGAGCATCCGGCACGTAGGTCGCCGGAAGTAAGGGACGGCGATCTCCGGCGTTGCTGATGGGCGCGATGAGATAGAAGTTGGGCTCGTTTCCGATCTGAATTGATCGGAGAGAGTTACCGATTCGATCCTGGGCTTCGCGGGCCTGGTCCCCGGCGGCAGCCGGATCGAAGTGTGCGAAATTCACGCCGAGGTCGACGCTCCACCCGGTAGCATCGGCTAGTTTGCCGACCCGAGACAGGTCGTCGGGAGTGACGTGTTGACCGTCTTTGGCCCAGGCCGGGACCGGTGCATCGGGATCCGGCATCCATGCGGTGTTGTCCACCTGATTTGCGCTGAAGCGCATATTGCCGGTGCCGAGGTTCTCGAGCAGAGTATCGACGTTCCCGGCCGCAGGATCGATCCACGCCTGATGCATGAGGTTGGCTTCGAAAGACAGCCCGAGGAAGTCTTGCGGAATGACACGACCCGGCTTCGTAGCGTCGACGCGAATTGTCACCGAGGGGCTAGGAATGTCTGCTGCCGCCGGCATGGCAGAGAGTGAGAGGGGTAGGGCGACGCAGATACCGAGAATCGAGATTCGGTAGTTCCGGACCAACTTCGAGCGCGTCAATTGGTGCCTCCCGTAGATGTGCTGGCGAGGCGACCAAGTGAACGGCGCTTCGCAATCAGGACACTACGGAGTTGCAGGGTTGAGGTTCCGGTTTTCGTGAAATGCAGTCAGGCCAGCCCGCTCAGTGAGGGGGCCGTGTTGTCATCTCGCCATCCGATGGCCTCGACGAGCGTCGTGAGGTCGTAGTCGGGTCCGCTCGCACTGACGGTGAACAACGTGACGCCGTCGGAAACGAGGTCTGCCGCATTCTCCAGCCCTGGCCACGGCGCAGAATGCTCCACGTCCATTGGATTGCGCCCGACGGCAGCGCAATGGTCGGTCAGGATCCCGGACTTGCGCAGGTGCGTCTCACGGTCCCCGAAGCTGTGCCAGACGTCGGCGTATTCGGCCACCAGACGCAGTGTCTTCTTCTCTCCGCCACCACCGATCAGAACCGGGATATTGCGCGTCGGCGACGGATTGCCCTTGGCCAGACGCTTTGTGATCCGCGGTAGATATTCGCCGAGAAGTTTCAGACGCGAGCCGGGAGTGCCGAAGTCGTAACCGAATTGGTCGTAATCCTTCTCGAACCATCCGGCTCCGATGCCGAGGATCAGGCGTCCGCCGCTCAGGTGGTCCACGGTGCGTGCCATATCGGCCAGCAGATCAGGATTGCGGTAGCCGCCGCCAGTCACCAGGGCGCCGATCTCTACGTTCGACGTCTGCTCCGCCCAGGCCCCGAGCATGGTCCAGCACTCGAAATGTGCGCCATCCGGATCTCCCGTCAGGGGGTAGAAGTGGTCCCAGTTGAAGATGATATCGACGCCCGCGTCCTCCGATCGCAGGACGGCGTCGCGGATCAGCCCGTAATTGGGCGCGTGCTGAGGTTGGAGTTGAACACCGATGCGTACCGGACGAGTCATGCCACGCTCCTGCCGAGAGGAAATGGTTATCTCTACCCATCATGGCCGGAGATGCCCGTTGGCCGCTACGTTCCTGCCGGTTTGGGCCATCTATGCCGGTGTCTGGCGCCCCCCATTTTTCGAGCGAACGGTACGTCGATCGCCTCAGATCGAACGAAAGGTACGTTCGCTCGGAACGGGGGTCTGCCCACAGCAGACAATCAGGAGCCGAGCCGCACACCGCCGGTAGGAATGACCGCATGACTACTTCAGCACCCACCGATACTGGTTACCGTGACCTGTTGACAGATAGGCTCTTCCGCCAACGCACCATCTTGCTTACCGGCGAAGTGAACGACGACATGGCCGAACGCGTGTGTTCCGAACTGGTGCTTCTTGCCACCACCGACCCCAAGCGTGACATCGTCCTCTACATCAATTCGCCCGGCGGTTCGGTATTCGCGGGCCTTGCCATCTACGACACCATGAAGCTCGTTCCCAACGACGTGGTGACGGTCGCAATGGGATTCGCCGCCAGTATGGGTCAGGTACTTCTCTGTTCCGGTACAAAAGGCAAACGAATAAGCTTGGCGCATAGCAGAATCATGATGCACCAGCCCTCTGCGGGGATCGGCGGTACGGCGGTAGACATCGCGATTCAGGCCGAGAGTCTCGAGATGATGAAGCGTCAATCCCAGGAGATTCTTGCCGCTGAAACCGGGCGGACCGTAGAAGAGATCGAGACCGACAGTGATCGTGATCGGTGGTTCACCGCCGAGCAAGCACGTGAGTACGGAATTGTCGATCGCGTCGTGACTACGTTCGCCGAAATCGCGCCGCAGGCAATGTTCCCCAAGATCGGACTGTGAACATCATGTCCCAGTATACGATTCCCAGCGTTATCGAACGAACACCCACGGGCGAGCGGTCTTTCGACATCTTCAGCCGGTTGCTCAACGAACGTATCGTCTTTCTCGGCACGGAGATCGACGACGGCGTCGCGAACGTTGTGATGGCTCAGCTGCTGCATCTGCAGGCAGACAACCCGGATCGCGAAATCGGGTTGTACATAAACTCTCCGGGTGGTTCTACCACTGCGATGCTGGCAATTTACGACACTATGCAGTTCATGAAGCCCACGATCGCCAGCTACTGCATGGGGCAGGCTTCGTCGGCTGCTGCGGTACTGCTCGCCGCCGGCACGCCGGGGCACCGCCATGTTCTCGCCCATTCGAGGGTGCTGCTGCACCAACCGTCGACGCAAGGCAGTGGCACTATCTCGGACCTGGCGCTTCAGGCAGCTGAAATTATGAGAATCCGCGAGCAAACCGAAACGATCTTGAGCAAGCACACCGGTCAGAGCGTCGAGCGACTCCGGAAGGATACTGACCGAGACCGGATCTTCACGGCACGCGACGCGATCGCTTACGGCTTGGCCGACGTGCTTATTGAAGGGAATTGACTCAGGCCGCCATCAGGACGGGCCCGGATATCGGCCGCGGCGTGTGTCCGAACGAGATGGAATTGAGTGCCACGATCTTGTTTCCCGAGCGGAAGAGCAAGTGTTCCAACGGCATTCCGAGTGCATTACAGATAGAGCGCAAGATCTCCGAGGACGGTTCCTTCTTGCCTCGTTCGACCTCGGACAAGTATTGCTTCGACATTCCGACTTCGGCAGCAACATCGCCTAAGGTTCGATCCTGATCACGCCTGACCTCACGCAGTACGCGTCCGTAAGCTTCTCGAATCAGCGGGGCCTTCTGTGCAGGCGCCGCGGTGCCGGAATGCTCAGAGGTATCCTTGACCAGGGCCAACTTGTGCGGCGTGTCCATGTGCCGAGTATTCCAGGCGTCCGGCCAGGTCGCCAGGAGATTCGCCGAGGGCTGACATGGTCAGCCGGTCTTGACGCCGCCGGCCAGGTACATGGCCCGCAGCACGAATGCCGCCTCGGGTCCGATGATCTCGCCGACCAAAGTCAGATAGCGGTCGACGAAGGATGCTCCATGGGCAGGCGCATCATCATCGCCGAGATGATGCGCAAGCTCGTGCAGGACAACAAGTTCCCGCATCGCCCACCGGCCGTCACGATCAATCGGTACGGCGATAACCTCGTTCGAGTAGTGGGCAGCAGTGTTGCCGGCGCGGGAGCGCACGGCGACCGAAATACTTGCGCGGGTCCAGGTTTCAGCTACCCAATTCAGCCTGAGGGCCTGATCGCAATACGCCTGAACCGATTCCACGGATCCGAATTTGCGTTCCACCGGCAAGGTGACGGAGGATCCGAGAATTTCCACAGTTCGAAGGTTGCGTTCATCGGCACGATCGAACATGCTGCGCACCAAAGTTTCTGCGTCGTAGACGGAACTGCGCTGGGAATCTCTCACGAGCCCAGCTGCTCCCGCACGCCGCCGATTTCGGGCAGATTTCCCAGTCGAGCGGCCATCGCGGCGCGATCTCCGGCCTTACGTGCATGCGACGAATGCCCGGCGTCGGCGCGTCCGCCGCCCTTCCAGGTTCCCCGGGCTTTGGAGTTGGAGGAGTAGTAGTCTTTGAGTTCAATTTCCTTGTTACGTAACACCAAAGCAGTGTCCGAAGATGACTCGGCGACTACTTTCTTCTCCGTTTCCTGCTTGGTTTCCGTCAATCGTGCACCGATCCGCGACGCATACGCCATCTGGAAGTTGAGGCGAGCTGTCACTCCCGCCACCGGTTTACGAACCTGCGAGCTGACGCGACGACGCCCGCGAGTTTCGACGACAGTCCGGATCGTCGTCTCGCCTCGATACTCGCCCGAGCGAATATAGGCGTCGGAATCGCGCACCATTTGGAACAGAAGGCTCGAGTACAGGGCCTCGCACACGTCGATATCGCCGGCAAATCCGTACGCGAAGATCACCGCGCCGGTTTGCGCGATATCGCACTGCACGTCATTGGCGGCGGCAATGGAGATGAACAACTGCGCGTAGGTGCGCAGTCCGCGCTTGCCGGGTTCGCCGATGGTGATGAGCCGTTGAGTGGGCGTCGCACGTTTCTCCGACGACGCGGTGTGCGCGCGAGCAACAGCCAAATCGATGGCGGAACTGGTGGCCAACCGCTGCGCGGCTGCCATGAAGGCTTCACCCTCATGTGGATTGTCGGTGGATTCCGCTTGGCGTAGCAGTGCACCGATGCGGGTCAACATCTTCTCCGAACTCACCGCTGCAGAGTACGCCCGCAGACCGACACGGCAGCTTATGCTGCTGGGGCACGTACCCACCCTCAACTCGGATCGTCCGGCACGTTCCTGCCGGTAGAAGGGATTTAACAGTCATGGCTTCAGTGACATTCGAGGGCACAACTTGCCTGTTCCCCGGCTCGAACACCCCTGCGGTGGACAATTTGGACCTCGAGATCGAGAACGGCGAATTCCTCGTTCTCGTCGGCCCGTCGGGCTGTGGAAAGTCGACGACGCTGCGCATGCTCGCCGGTCTCGAGGACGTCCACAGCGGGCGCATCCTCATCGGTGACCGCGACGTGACGGGCCAGGAACCCAAAGAACGTGACATCGCGATGGTGTTCCAGAACTACGCGCTCTACCCGCACATGTCGGTGGCCGAGAACATGGGATTTGCGCTCAAGTTGGCGGGCACGAACAAGGCGGAGATCCGCGCTCGCGTCGAAGAAGTCGCGAAGATGCTCGATCTCGAGCCGTACTTGGATCGCAAGCCGAAGGCACTTTCCGGTGGTCAGCGTCAGCGAGTTGCCATGGGCCGCGCGATTGTTCGTCAGCCGCAGGTCTTCCTGATGGATGAGCCGCTGTCCAACCTCGACGCAAAACTGCGCGTCCAGACGCGTACGCAGATCGCTCAGTTGCAGCGACGTCTCGAAACCACGATGGTCTACGTGACTCACGACCAGGTCGAAGCCATGACCATGGGTGACCGCGTCGCCGTCCTCGAAAAGGGAATCCTGCAGCAGTGTGCGTCGCCGCGCGAGCTGTACAACAGGCCGAAAAACGTGTTTGTCGCCGGTTTCATGGGTTCACCCGCAATGAACCTGTTCACCCTCCCGCTTGTCGACGGTGGTGTGGCGTTCGGTGACGTAATTGTGCCGGTTTCCCGTGAAACATTGAACGGGACACCCGAGACCGAGGTAGTACTCGGAATTCGCCCCGAACACCTCGATGTCGCTGCCGACGGCCTGCCGATGGAAGTTGACGTCGTCGAAGAGCTCGGTTCCGACGCCTACGTCTACGGCCGCACCACCATCGGGGGCGTGTCGCAGCAGATCGTTTCGCGTGGTGACTGGCGCAATCCGCCCGAGAAGGGCGATCGAGTAAATCTGCGTGTCGATCCCGAAAAGGTGCATATCTTCGCAGCCAGTGACGGTCGACGCCTGGGTTAGGCAATCCGAACAGGCTCGGCTAGACAATCCGGACAACCCGGGTCGAGGAACCTCTCATACGACACATGAACGATTCAGGTTGGTCGTAATACCCACAAGTAGGGGTGTCTCGTGCCACAGTAAGGGCCGACGCCGGGAGCCGGTACTTATGGCGCATGCCGTGAGCCGACTCTCGGTGACCGTCTATTTGTCGTATACAACGGGGAGCGAATCCATGGTTCTGAACTCGAAGGCGATGCGCCGAGCTGCAATTGCAGCGGCGGCAGTGTCGATGCTGGTACTGGCAGGCTGCTCGTCCGACAACGGAAGCGGCGACACCAGCACCACCACAGCTGCCGCAGGAGGGTCGACCTCGAGCGAAGGCCGCGGCCCGATCACGATCGTCGAAGGTCAGGATGCCCTGAACGAGGCGCTCGAAAACATCATCACCGACTGGAATGCCGAGCATCCGGACGAGAAGGTCACCCTGAAGCCGCTGGCCAAGGAAGCCAACGCGCAGGTCGACGACATCACGCAGCGTATGCAGGCCAAGAGTGCCGAGTACGACCTCATCGGCGTCGACGTTGTCAACACCGCGCAGTTCGCTGCAAACGGTTGGCTGAAGCCGCTCGAAGGTGACCTGAAGATCGACGAGTCCGGCCTCCTGCCGTCGACCGTCGCCTCGGGTACCTACAACGGCAAGCTCTACGCTGCGCCCAAGAACACCAACGCCGCGTTCCTGTACTACCGCAAGGACCTCGTCGAGAAGGCTCCGACCACGCTGGCCGAGCTCAAGGAAAACTGCCCGAAGGCCGTCGAAGCTGGTATCGACTGCTACATCGGCCAGTTCAAGAACTACGAGGGCCTGACGGTCAACACCACCGAGATCACCAACGCATACGGTGGACCGTGGGTCGGACCGGACGGAATCACCCCGGCCATCGACGACAAGACGCAGGCCGGCGTGCAGTTCATCGTCGATTCGTTTGCCGACAAGACCATCCCGCAGTCGGCCCTGACCTACTCGGAGGGTGAGTCGCAGAACTCCTTCGGCGACGGCAAGGCACTCTTCATGCGCAGCTGGTCAGGCTTCTCGGTGGACGGTGAAAAGACCTCCGTCGCCGGCAAGTACGGCTACGCAGTTCTGCCAGGTGTCGACGGACCGGGTGCTTCGACCGTCGGCGGTTACAACGTCGGCATCAGCGCGTACTCGGATGCACCGCTGACGGCGCGTGACTTCCTGGAGTTCATGCAGACCAAGAAGTCGCAGACGTACTTCACCGCGGTCGGCGGCGCGCCCGTCCTCGCGGCTGTTTACGACGACCCGGCAGTGCTCGCAGAGTTCCCGTACTTCGCGACACTGAAGGAAGCACTGGCCACGGCTCAGCCGCGTCCCGTCACGCCGTACTACACGCAGGTGTCCAAGTCGATCTCCGACAACACCTACGCTGCTATCCGCGGCGAGAAGACCGTCGAGCAGGCTTTGGCGGACACCAAGGCCGGCATCGAAACCGCCGGTAACTGATCTACCAGGAGCAATAGGCAATGGCAGAACCGCAGGATCCTTCCGCGGCTGTGCCTGCCAACCCCCCGGTCGGGGCCGGGTCAACCGGCTCCGACCGTTCGGGCGTTGGTGGGAGGCATCGCGCACCGGATTTTTCTCTGGAAAAAACTCCGACTCTGGAAAAAACCCTGGAGCCACAGGCGCCGGGGTCGGCCCTGACCGAGGTTCTGCCTGACCTTGTCGACACGCCGCCGCCGGGTCCGCCCGCCATGCCGGGGAAGCCGCCCCCCGCGGTACCGGGTAATTCGACAGACAAGCCGAAGAAGCGTCGCAAGATTCCCGTGTGGGCGTTTGTCGCTCCGTCGTTGATCGTGCTCGCGATCATCATCGTGTACCCGCTCGGGCGCGCGATCTGGATGTCGATGCACAGTGACGCCAAGAAGCTCGATCCCGAGACGGGGATGTTCGTCAGCGGTTCGTTCACGTGGTTCGACAACTACAAGAACTGGATCACCGAGTCCTGCAACACGGCCGCGGGTTCCATTCCGTGCCCGCCCGGCACGCTCGGCTCGCAGTTCTGGCAGTCGATCGGCAATACGTTCGGATTCACCGTCGTCACTGTCCTTCTCGAGACGGTTATCGGTCTCTCGATGGCGTTGATCATGGCCAAGACGTTCCGTGGGCGCGGTCTGCTGCGCGCATCCGTCCTGATTCCGTGGGCCATCCCCACCGCAGTCACCGCGAAATTATGGTTCTTCATCTTCGCCAACGACGGCATCGCCAACAAGATTCTCGGCACCAACATCCTGTGGACGGCCGACCCCTGGCCGGCGCGATTCGCGATCGTCGTCGCCGACGTCTGGAAGACAGCGCCGTTCATGGCCCTGCTCATCCTCGCCGGCTTACAGATGATTCCCGCCGACGTCTATGAAGCGGCCAAGGTGGACGGTGCCACGGCGTGGCAGCGCTTCCGCATGATCACTCTGCCGCTGGTCAAACCCGCGCTGATGGTGGCCGTGCTCTTCCGCGTCATGGACGCACTGCGTATGTACGATCTGCCCGCCATCATGATGGGCTCCAACCCCGCAACGTCCACCATCTCGGTTCTGGTGGTCGATCAGATGCGCGTCGGCGCCAATTCCGCGTCGGCACTCTCGACCATCACATTCCTCATCATCTTCGCTGTGGCCTTCATTCTGGTCCGATTCCTCGGTGCCAACGCGGTCAGCACGCAGGAAAAGCAGCGAAAGGGGGAGCCGGTATGAACAAGTCACTGCGTGGCAAGATCGGCACCTACATCGGCGTCGTACTGATCATCGTGTGGGGACTTGCGCCCTGCTACTGGATGATCGTGACAGCTTTTCGCGACCCGTCGGAAACCTTCTCGACGTCACTCTGGCCCAACAACTTCACGTGGTCGAACTTCACGGCAGCGCTTGATCCCGACGCCAAAGTGAACTTCACGCGGGCACTGATGAACAGCCTCGTCATCGCCGGCGCAACCACCCTGATCGCCTTGGTCATCGGTGTTTTCACGGCGTACGCACTCTCGCGTTTCCAGTTCCGTGGCAAATACTTCGTCACCGGAATCATCCTCGGTGCATCGATGTTTCCCGTCGTCGCACTCGTGACGCCGCTGTTCCAATTGTTCACCGACATCGGCTGGATCGGCACCTACAAAGCGCTGATCATCCCGAACATTTCCTTTGTTCTGCCGCTGACGGTCTACACGCTGACGTCGTTCTTCTCCGAACTTCCCTGGGAACTCGAAGAAGCCGCACGCATCGACGGCGCTACCCGTGGCCAGGCCTTCCGGCTGATCATGCTCCCGCTCGCGGCGCCGGCACTGTTCACGACGGCGATCCTGGCGTTCATCGCGACGGTCAACGAGTACCTGCTCTCGCTCCAACTCTCGAGTGACAAAACCGCGCCCGTCACCGTGGCGATGGCCAAGTTCTCCGGAACCGACCCGTTTGTCACGCCGTACACCTCGATCATGGCTGGTGGCACGCTCGTGATGGTCCCGCTCGTCATCATGGTGCTGATCTTCCAGCGCCGCATCATCGCAGGTCTGACTGCCGGCGGCGTCAAGTCGTGATGCGGGCTTCCAAGTCCCAGCGTATGGAGCTGATCGCCGGCTTCATTTCTGTTTTCACACTCATGGCATTGATCGGTGCGGTAGTCGCCATCGCCACAGGCGATTCCGGAGTCATGCAGTCGCTAGTGCTGCTGGGTTGCGTGATTGCTCTCGGATCCGCGTTCCGCGGCTATCGGAAAGCCGTCCGAGCAGAGCGTGGGCAATAGTTCGCGCGTCCGTGCGGAGCGTGGGCAGTAGACGGCCCGGCCGCGCGGAGCGTCGGGCGTATGAAGCCGGTAGTGTGACGTTTCGGTATCGGAGTTGCGGGGAGTTATCTGATCGAGACAACGCCCTGGTGAAATGGTGCCGTAGGTCAGGTCCACGACCGGGAGTGTGTGAGTGAGTCCATCGAACAGATCGAACGCGGCAGGTGGCGGCGAGTCGTCTTCGCGTCGCCCCCGCAATGCGGCCACTCCGGCCAAGAAGAAGCGTTCCAAGTGGCGGTTCGTTCGGCGGACGATTTACGTACTCGTACTCCTGATGGTCATCGTGCCGGCGTCGGTTTTTGCTGTTGCTTACTCTCGCACCGAGGTTCCGCGGCCGTCCGACATGCAGACCAACCAGGTGTCCACCATTTACATGGCCGACGGCACCACGGTGCTCGGCAAGGTGGTGCCCCCGGAGGGCAACCGCACCGAGGTTGCGTTGTCAGCCATCCCGATTCATGTTCGTGACGCAGTTCTTTCTGCCGAGGATCGCAATTTCTACACCAACCCCGGCTTCTCGGTTTCGGGATTCGCACGCGCGGCCCGAGACAACATCATGGGCAAGGAAAGCGCCGGCGGCGGATCCACCATCACCCAGCAGTACGTGAAGAACGTGTTGGTCGGTGATGAACGAAGCATCGACCGAAAGCTTCGTGAGCTGGTTATTTCCGCCAAGATGGCACGCGAGTGGCCCAAGGACGACATCCTCGCGGCATACCTGAACACCATCTACTTCGGTCGCGGGGCTTACGGCATCGCGGCCGCGTCGACGGCGTACTTCGACAAGCCCGTCAGCGACCTGACCGTCGGTGAAGGCGCAGTTCTGGCATCCGTGATCCAGAGTCCGTCATTCCTCGACCCCGAAACCAATCTTCCGGCGCTCGAAGCGCGATGGAACTACGTGCTGGGCGGCATGGTCGATCTGGGGACGCTCACCAAAGCAGATCGTGAGGCGATGACGTTCCCCGTCGTCGCGTCGGCTCACCGTCCTACAGATCTGAATCAGGCCCCCGGACCCGAGGGACACGTCAAGACGCAGGTCCTCAAGGAGCTCTCCGACGCCGGGATCAGCGATGAGACGCTGAACACAGCGGGTCTGCAGATCACCACCACCATCGACCCGCAGGCTCAACAGGCTGCGCTCAATGCCGTGAGTAAGAACATGAACGGCGAGCCGGAGGAACTTCGTACCGCAGCCGTGTCCATCGACCCACGGACCGGTGGAGTGTCCGCCTACTACGGCGGCGAGGACGGCGCTGGTTTCGATTACGCGCAGGCGCCACTCCAGACGGGTTCGGCGTTCAAGGTCTTCGGACTCGTCGCGGCCTTGAAGGAAGACATCCCGCTTTCCGCCCGTTTCGACAGCTCACCCTTGACCATTAACGGTGTCACCATCGGAAACGTCGGCGGAGAATCGTGCGGCACCTGCACCATCGCCGAAGCCCTGAAGCGTTCCTTGAACACCAGCTTCTACCGGCTGATGCTCTCGATGGAGGACGGTCCGCAGAAGATCGCCGACGCTGCACATCTCTCCGGAATCCCGGAGCGCATCCCCGGCCTCGACTACCCGACGCTCACGCAAGCCGGTGACCCGCCGGAAAACGGAATCGTGCTCGGGCAGTATCAGTCCCGCGTCATCGACATGGCGTCCGCGTACGCGACTCTCGCCAACTCGGGGGTCTACCAGCAGCCGCACTTCATCCAGAAAGTGGTGACAGCCGACGGTGAGGTCCTCCTCGACCGCCCGGACTCCCCCGGTGAGCGTCGACTGGACGCAGCAGTCGCAGAAAATGTCACGCAGGCGATGCTGCCGATCGCGTCGTACTCCAACGGTCACGCGCTGGCCGGTAGCCGTCCCGTCGCAGCCAAGACCGGCACCGCTCAGCTCGGTGACACCGGCGAGAACAAGGACGCCTGGATGGTCGGCTACACGCCGTCGCTGTCCACCGCAGTATGGATCGGCACCTCGGACGCACAGTCCATCACCAACTCCTACGGTGGTTTGATTTACGGATCCGGGCTGCCGGCCGATATCTGGAAGAGCACGATGGACGGTGCCTTGAAGGGCTCGGACGTCGAGACCTTCCCGTGGCCCGACCCGATCGGTGGACAGGCCGGTGTCCCGTCCAACTCGGGTGTCACCTCGTCCAACGGCGGGGGCGGCGGGGGCGGCGGGACCAATAATGCGGATCCCACCAACACGATCGCGATTCCCGGACTACCTCCGGTACAGATTCCGCAGATCCCGCAGGCTCCGCAGCGGCCCCGTTCGATCGAGATTCTTCCGGGCATCGTTATTCCGCTGCCTGGCTGAGTCCCGCTCTAGATCGGTTCGTCGAAAAGGCCCAGTTGCTTTGCACTGCCGTCGTTTTCCGGAAGCACAACAGTGCGGAGTGCACGACGTAGGTGTTGGATCGTCTGGGTCCAGGCGAATTTTTCGCCGGTGCACAGCTCTACGTCGTCGCCTCCGCGGCCGATTGCATCGGTCAGGGCCTGGTGCCACGACGCTTCCTGCTCCTGGCTGATGCGCAGGTATTCGAGGATGGTGTCGCGGTCGTGTCCGCAGATTTTTGCGACTTCGTCCGGGGTGAGAGAGCCCGTGACGTCGGCGCCGAGTTCGAGGATGGACATGAGTGCCGGTGGAAACTCATGGCATTCGTGTGCATCGAAATCGCTGGCGGCATCTTCGAAATCGGAGAGGCTCGGGTCGGTGTTGTCCTCGACACGAATCGGTTGCCCGCCCAATTCTGCGGCGAGCTGGTCTGAAACTTCGGACAGATCCGAGAGGGAGCGCAGGGCCCGCAGAAGATGCTCGGATACGAAGGGTGCGCCGTCGACTCGGACAACACCGAGAACGCTCTGCTCCACCAGGATCAGCTTGAGCGTGGGCCATTGGCGATTCAATTGCGCCAGAACAACAGCCGCCTGATCGAGGTCGGCAATGGAATGAACCACGCGTGAGAAGACCTCGACGTAGCCGTCGTCGCCGAGAACGCGGACGTACGTAACCTGCTCACCTCCTACAAGCGGGATATCGCCGTCGTCGTCACGCTCGGGTGTGTGCCCGAGGAGTTGTTCGAGTGCAGCGTCGACCAGAATGCTCAACGAATTTCCCGCGTCGATCCTCTGTGGGCCCACGGTGAATGCAGGGATATCTTCTCGGCCGCTGCTTCGCGCGAGGAGAAAACTCGGGTGAGCGATGCTCCACACTTCGTCGAGAATCCGAAGCGCTTTGGATACCAGCACCTCGGGCTTGCTGCGATCGGAGTCGATGTAGAACGACATCGAACCGTTGCCGGAATCCTCGTGCTCACACTGGTCGGGGCGGTGGAAACCCAGCGCGACCAGCTTTTCGTGATCCTTGGGATCGAGCGTCCGCAGTGGATGCAGGAGCAGGTTGGCCGGCACCTCAGCGCGAACTTTCGTCTTGTTCCAGGCGAAGAACCGAATACAGGCGGGTGCGTCGGCGAGGCCGTCCATGGAGTCGTACTGCGATTCGATTACCAGAGAGTCGTTGTCGACCATCGCCGTAATGTAGGCAGACAAGCGCTTGCCGAACGCAGTCCACGCAGTAGTGATTTCGAGATCGAATGTGCTTTCGGGCATCGAGCCTCCAACCTTTCGAGGGCAGAGACGACGCTGCTCAACCTCTCGAGGTCAACCTTAGTGGTGGGCTCGGACAGGTTGCCGAACTGCCGCTGTCGGCTCAACTGCGATAACTTTCGGTTTGGGCCACGAAGCGTGTGTCATAGGCGTTGGCTAGTTCGCGCAGCGTGTCTGTGCAGTTCCCGGAGAAGGCCGGTGCGTGCATCGACGCGAGAATCTTCGGTTCGACCTAGGCCAATGCGCGGATAGTGGGACCGAGTGCCGGCGTCAGGCAGGTGGCATGTGCCAGATCCTCGGCGTCGAGTGCGGGAGTGATGATCTCCTTCCTCCGTCAACGCAGGATGATGACCGAATGCCGTGAACAGGTCACCACAGAACAACGTCGGCGTCGTCTCCTCGAACATCAAACCCGCGTCCCAACCGTGCGGGACGTGTCGATGTGTCGGACCCGTCGACCGCCAGCCACGAGTTCATAGACCCACACTCGACGGCGTCGACGTGTCCGAACGTTATCCACTTCAGCTTGTCGAGACTGATCAGGCGCGAGATCGCATCGGAGACAGACGGGAACAACGCCCGCTGTCCCTCATGGAAGAGGAGTGGTTCCTCGCCATCGACGAGAAACTGGTCATCACCAGATTTGCTTCCTCGACGAAGATCGACAGTCGGTAGATGTCCGGTGCGATCTCGCTGATCGCGGTGCTCATTTCTGCGCTCCGATCGAAGGTTGCACTCCCCTTCGTTCCAGCGTGCTCGTTTGCAGCGACTCCGACAAGTGGACGCGCGTCAGGACCGCCGCCGGACTGCCCGATGAGTTCGCGATGTACGCGTAGCGACCGTCGGGCGTGATGGCAACGCCCTCCGGGGATTTTCTCAACGGCGTCGAGTTCACCAATGTGTGGGTCGCCGTGTCGAATGCGACGGCGGCGGTATCGGTGACGGCGTAGACATGATTCTCGTCGGACGCGAGGAACATGGACTTCACTCCGTCGGCGAGCGGGATGGTATCGACGATCATGTGAATTGCGGTGTCGATCAAGGTAACTGAACCGGAAGGGGCTTTCGAAGCGGTATCGGTCCCGACGTAGGCGAGTCCGCTGCTGCGCGCGATGGTGATGCTCTGCGGTGCCTCGTCGAGCGTGATGGTGGCTGCGATCGCACGGGTGTCGGTTCTGATCACCAGAATCTCGTTGAACACGTTGTCGAGGGCGTAGAGGTATCGACCATCCGGCGTGACGGCAACGTCTTTGCCGGGGTAGTTCGACGATGCGAGGACGGTGGTCAGGGTAAACGTGGAGGTGTTCATCGCGTAAATGTGGCCGTGGCCTTCGCCGATGTACACGTATTTTCCGTCGGGTGTCACCGACACGCCTGTCGCGATTCCGCCGACGCGAACGGATGTCACCACGGAGTTGGTGGCCGTGTCGATCACTTCGACGGTGCCGCGGAAGAGAGTTGTCACATAAACACGCTTGCCGTCCGGAGAAACGGCGACTCCGTACGGTTCCCGGTTATCGCCGAGTTCAATGGTGTTGAAGGTGTTCATGTAGTCGGTGCCATGATTGCGGACTGAGCGCGGCGATGGCTCGACGGTTGGGCTTTTGGCGCTGGGGTTCGATGTCGCGGCGAGGGTGACCATGCTCTTGTAGTGCGAAAACTTATTCGACACGGCCGCGTAGGTAGAGAGCATCGAGTAAAATCCTTTTGCCGAATTCGAGTGCCGAGAGTTAGCCGTGAAGGTAGCAGTATTTGCGCCAAATGCAACTAATATGCAGTTTTTCCGATCAGATAGATGACAGTCACCGGTGGGCAATCGGTCAATTCGGGGCCCGCGGAGAACTTCCGTCAGTTGGTGGCAGACCGCGACAAACGTGATTACCGTGGAACTCGAGGGCCCGACCGCGAGATGGCTACGCGAAGCGACCGTGCCCTCGTGATCGTGGGAGACGAGTGATGACGACGTTGGGCGTTATGGCCCTGCTGTTGGGTGTCTTGTTGATCGTGGTCGAGGCACATGCCCCGACTGCGGGGGTGCTCGGCGGCTTGGGGGCGCTCATCTCCGCGGCGGGCGTCTGGTTGCTTTTCACGTCCGGCGATACCGGTCAGCTGATCGCGATCCCGGTGACGGCGGGGGCCGCGGCGGCCGGCTTGGGTGTGGCGGGGGTGGCGAGCCGGAAAGTGCTGACGGCTCGGCGTGCGCCCGTGCGTACCGGGGCGCAATCCCTGATCGGGTCTGATGCGACGGTTCGTAGCTGGTCCGGCTCGCAGGGGCAGGTCGAGATGGCTGGTGAATTGTGGAGGGCCCAAATGGAGTTCGGGTACGAGAAAGACCCCGCGCCGACTACGGGCGAATCCGTCGTAGTTGAGCGGATCCGTGGCTTGACGTTGTCGGTACGCCGTCGTGAACCGTGGGAGTTGCCGTTATGACCACCATTCTTGTTGTCTTGTCCATCATCGTCTTGTTCGTCGTGGTGCTGGTGGGCATGTCGGTTCGTGTCTTGCGAGAATACGAGCGCGCTGTGGTGTTCCGCCTCGGCCGGTTGATCACATCGAAGGGGCCGGGTCTGGTGGTGCTGATTCCGGGTGTCGACCGGATGGAGCGGGTAAGCCTGCGGACTGTGACGCTGAAAATCCCTGTCCAGGAAGTGATCACCCGCGACAACGTGCCGGCCAAGGTCACGGCCGTCACCTACTTTCGGGTAGTCGACGCGGACCGTGCGATCGTCGAGGTCGAAGATTTCCTCGCCGCTACGTCGCAGATCGCGCAGACGACGTTGCGCTCCATCCTGGGTAAGGCCGAGCTCGATGACCTTCTCTCCGAACGCGAACGACTCAACGAAGACCTGCAGAAGGTGATCGATCAGCAGACCGAACCCTGGGGTGTCAAGGTCACCACGGTGGAGATCAAGGACGTCGAGATTCCGGCAAATATGCAGCGCGCCATCGCAAGACAAGCAGAGGCCGAACGTGAACGGCGAGCCAAGATCATCAACGCCGAAGCCGAATTCCAGGCGTCGACGAAGCTTGCCGACGCGGCCGAGGTGATCAGTCGTAATCCGACCACCCTGCAGTTGCGTTATCTGCAGACGCTGCACGAGATCGGTAACGAGAACAGTTCCACTATCGTGTTCCCGCTACCTCTCGACCTGGTTCGTCCATTTCTCGAGACCCGCGGCGGAGCAGCGGATTCCGGTGCAGCGGTGCCGCGAACTCCGGCCATGATCGTTCCGCACCGAGACGGTCGTGTGAACGGCTCTCGCACGCTACCGCGTCGCCACTCGCTCAGGTGAGTAGTGAGATATGTTCGGGTAGTTCGAATTCCGTTACGATGTAGCGCCTTTGCCCGCACTGGCGCAGCTTGCTCCCGATCGGGTGGTGTACCTCGGGACTGTCGCCAAGACTCTCGGATCTGGAATTCGACTGGGCTGGTTGGTTGCTCCGGCAGAACTGGTCGAGAGAATCACGGCGCATCGTGAAAGTATCGGCGACTTCCCTTCGGTTCCGCTGCAGCGGGCACTGCTCTCGCTACTGAGGGACGGCGAGTGGGATCGGGCCGTCCGCACTGCGCGTCGTCGATACCGGGAGCGAGATCGGTCCGTCGAAAATGCTTTGTCCAGGTTCGGAGAATTGCGCGGCCTGGGCGCCGGCATGCACACGACGCTCATGCTGGACGCGAGTGTGGCCGAGGCTGTCGCTTCCGAGGCACTTCGGCAGGGAGTGGAGGTACCCACCGTCGAGGAGTCTGCCCGTACTCACACGACGCCGGGCGGCCTGGTGATCGGATACGGCAGAGTCGACGCCGCGGATCTGGAATATGCACTGGAGGTAATTAGGGATTGTCTCGAGGATCACGCCCGGTGAAATCCCGTTGATCGGGAATTGCGCAATGCGACGTTGTAATGAGATTTAGCGTCTACTCGTGATCCGCAACCAGACCTTCCCGCACCTGCTCGCCCCCGGGACCATTGGTCCCATCAGCGTCCCCAACCGCGTTGTTCTGCCCGCAATGGACATGAACCTCTGCCACGACGGTGAAATCGAGCAGGGCGACATCGACCACTTCGTGGCGCGTGCAGCCGGCGGAACGGGCCTGATCATCACCGGTTGCTGCGCTGTTGCGTACCCGATGGGCTGCACCAGCCGCAAGGAGCCGGGGCTCTCGGAAGACCGGTTCATCCCCGGAATCAAGGCGTTGGCCGACGCCGTTCACGCCACTGGCAGCAAGCTGTGTGTACAGATGACGCACCACGGCAAGGTGGCGCGCATCGACACCCTCGACGGCCGACCGCAGCTGGTGCCGTCCATGCCGAAGCCGCCGAGTGACATGAGTGCGATGGCTGATTGCACGCCCGAAGAACTGGGCAAGATGGGTGCCATCAACGAGGGCAAGAAGGCGACCTACCACGAGGCCACCAAGGAAGATCTCGATTGGCTGGTCCGCATGTTCGCCGAGGCTGCCGGACGGGTGAAGGCCGCGGGCGGCGACGCAGTCGAGATTCACTGTGCCCACAACTACGTCCTCGGGGCGTTCCTGAGTCGGTACACGAATCAGCGCAGCGACGAGTACGGCGGTTCCATGGAGAATCGGGCTCGCTTGTCTTGTGAAGTTGTTCGCGCGGTCAAGGAGGAGGTCGGCGATTCGCTTGCCGTCATCGTGCGTCTGGCCGGTCAAGAGTATGGCGAAACCGACGGGCTGACCGTCGACGAGGCTGTTGCGGCCGCAAAGATGTTCGAGGAGGCCGGCGCTGACGCCATCCACGTCACCGGTACCGCACTGAATGCTTTTGCCAACTTCACCGACGGCCCCTTGCCCGACAAGGTCGGCTACTACACCGACAATGCGACGCGAATCAAGCAGGCGATATCGATCCCCGTGATCACCGTCGGACGTATGCTCCCCGAGGTCGGCGAGAAGATGATCGCGGAAGGGCGCACGGACTTTGCGGCGATGGGGCGCCAGTTGCTCGCTGATCCGGACTTGGTGAACAAGCTCAAGGCCGGAACGCCGGAGCGCGTCCGTCCCTGCATCAATTGTTATGTGTGCGTTCAGGAAAACTTCTGGGACGAGACTCCGCTGTGTGCGGTGAACCCCGTCTTGGGCAACGAAACAATGCTTCCGCTCGTGCGCACCGCTACTCCGAAGCACGTTGTTGTTGTCGGCGCGGGTCCCGGCGGACTCGAGGTTGCTCGCGTGGCCAGCGAGCGCGGACACCGAGTTACGGTGCTGGACAAGTCCGATCGCCTCGGCGGCACACTCTGGTTCTCCAGCCTTACGACGCCGGACAATGGGCGTCTGCTGAAGTGGCTGAAGGTCGAGGTCGAGCGTTTGGGTGTTGACATCCGGTTGAACACCGAGGCCACCGTCGCTTCGATCAAGGCGCTGGATGCGGACGTGGTTGTGGTGGCCACCGGCGCAGTTCGTGATCGGCCCAGTGTTCCGGGTGGCGACTTGCCGCACGTGCACACCGGTGACACGTTGCGCGCCTTGATGACCGGTGCCGGTGACACGTCGCAGGTGCCGCCTTTCCTTCGGATCATGGCCAAACTGGGCAAGCTCTCCGGCATCACCAAGAGCCCCGCCGCAATCCGCACCGTGACTCGCAAGTTCCTGCCGATGGGCAAGAACGTCGTGGTCATCGGTGGTTCTCTTGTCGGACTGGAACTTTCGGAGTTCCTGGCTGAGCGTGGCCGTAACGTGACGTTGGTCGAGGAAGGTCAGCAGTTGGGTGTGCCGATGGCTATGCCGCGTCGCTGGACTGCTGTTCGGCACGCAAAAGAGGTGGGTGTGACCATCCACCGCAACGCGACCGTGCAGCGAATCACCAAGGAGCACGTCGAGTTCCGTGTCGGTGACAAGACACTGACGGCGCCGGCTGACATGGTTGTCGTCGCATCGGGTGTCTCGGCGCAGGCGCCGCTCGCCGACGCACTGGTGGGTGTGGTTTCCGATGTCCACGTTGTGGGTGACGCCGTCGAGGTCGATTACATCGAGGGTGCAATTCATACTGCGTGGAAGGTCGCCGCAGCACTGTAAGTGTTGGTTTCGGCCGACCCGAGTTTGCTCGGGTCGGCCGATGTGGTGTTTCTGGCTCGGTCGCGCTCAGTTGCTGCTACTACTAGTGCTGCTACTGCTGCTCGATGGCATCCGGGTGCGAAGCCAATCGACCAGGTCTGTTGCGCTGCGGGTCTGCATCCAGACTCGGCCTGGTCCCGTGAATTCGGTGACGATGCCTTCGCCGCCGAGGATCATCGACTTCCAGCCGCCGGCCTTGCGGATGCGGTATTGGACGGACTCGTCGAACGCGACGACGTGACCGGAATCGAGTGTCATGGTCTCTTCCGCGGTGAGTGTCACCGGCCGGATGGCGCCGTAGCTGGAGAGCAGGATCTCACCCCTTCCGCTGCACCGCAGCAGAACAAGCCCGGCTCCGCTGAAGAATCCTTTGCTACCGCCCCATTTGGAGTCGACGTCGACGGTCGCATCGGATGCGAGCCAGCAGCCGGACTGGACGAGCAGTGGTGTCCCTTCGTCGATGGTGGTTTCGACTATGTCGCCAGGCAGTGCGCCGGCGACGCCTACGACACCACCGCGATCACTACTGAAGTCGTTGACGAAGAAGCTCGACCCACCCAGGGAGCGGCGGAGACCTTTCATGAAGCCGCCTCGGGTCGACGTGGTGATGGCGAGGTCGCCCCGCATCATCGCCATTGCTCCGGCTTCGACGCGGACTGATCCGCCGGCGGGGACACTGATCTCCGCTATCGCGAATGCGGGCCCGCAACTGATTTCTGTTTTCACAGTTTCCTCTCGATGGAAAGTTTTCTCGGGGTCGATGATGAGCGTCAGGTTTGGCTGAAACGATGTGCGGTAACGGTTCTCGAACGAATCATTGCTTGTGGTGACTATTCCGGTTCGGGTATTCGGGGGTTCGCTATCCGATCGTTGTATTGCGTTCGGGCCTGCTCAGTTTTTCGAGCTGTCGGTCGTGAGCGACGGGACAGCTCGCGTGGTGACTACCCTCGTGTGATGGCTGCAATCCAGAATTCCACAGTAGGCACCGACCCAGCGGTGGCCGGCCTCGAGAGCACCTTCGCTGACGAGCTGGGCGCTTTGACGGTGCCGTGGCAAGGCGCTCAGGCGCCGGATCCCCAGTTGCTCGTTGTGAACGAGCAACTCGCGGGGTCGCTGCGGTTGGAAGTCGAGGCACTGCGAAGCGACGACGGGATTGGCGTCCTGTCCGGGTCGACGGTGCCGGTCGGGGCGAAACCGGTGGCGATGGCGTATGCGGGTCATCAGTTCGGTGGGTACGCACCAATCCTCGGGGATGGTCGGGCGTTGCTGCTCGGTGAACTGGTGAACAGTGATGGTCGGCGAGTGGATCTGCATCTCAAGGGCTCGGGGCGCACGCCGTTCTCTCGGGGCGGTGACGGCTTTGCCGTTGTCGGCCCGATGCTGCGCGAATACCTGGTCAGCGAGGCGATGTATGCCCTCGGCAGTCCCACGACGCGGGCGCTGTCGGTGGTCGCAACGGGCCAGGATGTACGCCGCAGCGGCGCCGAACCCGGTGCTGTGCTCGCACGGGTCGCGTCCAGTCACCTTCGGGTGGGCACCTTTGAATACGCGGTCCGGCAGGGTGCGATCTTGCAGCCGCTCGCCGACTACGCGATTGCCCGCCACTACCCGGAGCTGATCGAACTGCCGACAACGGGTGAAAGCAATCGCTACCTGAAGTTCTTCGAGGCGGTGGTCGAGGCGCAGGCGTCACTGGTGGCGAGGTGGATGCTCATCGGTTTCGTTCACGGGGTGATGAACACCGACAACACGACCATTTCGGGGGAGACCATCGACTACGGTCCGTGTGCCTTCCTCGACGCGTTCGATCCGTCGGCTGTGTTCAGTTCGATCGATCGCGGGGGCCGCTATGCGTTCGGCAATCAGCCCGCTGTTCTGAAGTGGAATCTGGCACGTCTCGCGGAATCACTGTTGATGCTGATCGATTCCACACCCGATGATGCGATTGCCGCGGTGTCAGCAGTTCTCGATACTTTCGACGAGCGGTACGAGGGCCACTACGTGGCCGGTATGGCGGCCAAGCTCGGTTTGGCCGGCCAGACCATCGATCACGCACTGGTCGACGATCTGCTGACGTTGATGGTGGAACACGGTGCAGACTGGACGGGCACCTTCCGTGCACTTGCGGACGAATTGCGCGGAAATTCGGAGCCCCTCGACGGCCTCGTGCCACGGGAGCGCATCGGGTCCTGGTTGGAGCGGTGGCACGGCGCCCTGACGAAGCAGGGGCGCGGGGCAGTGGAGACCGCGGACGCGATGGACTGTGTCAACCCGCTGTATATTCCACGCAATCATCAGCTTGATGCGGCCTTGCGCACCGCGACCGACGGCAACCTCGTTCCCTTCGAGAAGCTACTGGAGGTCGTCACGCATCCGTTCGATCGACGCGACGAGTGGTCCGACTACACCACGGCCGCCCCGCAGTCATTCAGCGAAACCTTCCAAACCTTCTGTGGCACTTAATTTTCGAGCGAGCGACACCAAATGAGGCTTTGTTCGTACGGATGGGCCGCAACCGTCGGGTGTGCCGACGCAATGAATGTTGTCGGTCGATCTCGGCAACGGATGGAAACGTATAGCCCTGGGCTGCAACAATTTACGGACATTACTGCTTGCTTCGAGCATTGACCGTCGTCTGAGTTGGGTTGGGGGTGGATCTGGGTGCGGAGCCGGCGTACGGCCCGGCGTATATATCGAGGTCGTCACCGGCATGTGGGACGCTCCGCCGCTGGCCGAACAGTTCAGTTCGCATCCCGCCAGTGAACGTGCATGACTTAGGAGGGCAGTGTTACGCGACCACCAGCATCGGACTTCCGAAACTGCTATTCGCTCAATTCTGCGAAATTCGTCGAATTCTCCTGGTATAACAATCGTCCACTCTCGATCCGGATGAACAGTGACGAGATCAGAGATGAGCCGTTCATTGATTCGATACGAGCAGCCCGGTAGCACCGTCCGGCGTACATTCCCCGGACTCGATGAGGTCGCCGTGCCCGGACCCGCGACTGTCTCCCGCCGGTCTGCAATGCGCGGATTCGCATTCCTGCCCGCAATCGGGCTGGTTATGAGGCCTGGATCAGCTGGTGCACAATCACTTTCAGGTTCCGAAGATTCGCACTCGGCGTCCCCGGGAACCGTGTCTGCCGGGAGCACTGCCGGCGGTGATCTGGCAGACTCCGTCGCTCCGGACTGGATGAGCCGGTTGGCCGATACGACGACACTGAGCGCGCTTTCGACCCCCGGCACTCACGATTCGATGGCGTGCGGTGCCAGTATTTTTGCCGCCACCCAGGACCGCGATCTACCAATGCAACTCTCGGCCGGGATTCGAGCAATCGACATCCGGTGCAGGCACTTTCGGGACACGTTTGCAATCCATCACGACGTCGAATATCTGCACGCGAATTTCGCCGACGTCGTGCGCCAGGTCAGCGCCTTCCTCCGAGGCAACCCAGGCGAGACCATTCTGATGCGAGTGAAGGAGGAGTTCACCGCAGCGGAAAACACGCGCACGTTCGAATCGACACTGAACTGGTACATCCGCGAGAATCCCGAGACGTGTGACCTGCTGGCCGAACACCTCTGGACGGCACCTGGCGGCGATGTGGAGGGCCTACCAACCCTCGGCGCGGCCCGCGGCAAAATCGTGGTGCTGCAAGACTTCTCAGCGACAACAGCTTTCGGGCCGCGCTGGGGCGATCCCCGGGTGGCGATACAGGACGACTACGAGCTCGAGAACCTCGCCGGCATTGCCGTCAAGTGGGAGAAGGTGCGCACCTATTTCGAGAGGAGTCGCGTCGAATCGGCGGGCACCTTCTTTGTCAACCACCTCAGTGCGACCGGTGCCGGCCCCGCCGCGTGGGCGCAAGGAACGGTACCGGCCACAGTCGCACGAGGCGCACCGGGCGTGAACGGTGACCTTAGCCTTGGGCTGCAACGATTTTCGGCCACCACCGCGCCGCCACGTCGGGATGCGCCCGCAAGCGACTTTTGAGTGCGTTGGCGCCGTAGGAATCGTGGATGGGATTGTTTGCGTCAACGGTGATTCCGGTGGCGCGCGTTGCGAGTTCCGGCGGGAGATCGAATTCCGGGATCTGTGCCGCATAGTTCGGGTTGAAGAAGAATGGCACCGAGATTCGCTCACCGCCGCCTTCCGGTGAAATGACCCGGTGCACCGTGGCTTTCAGGTATCCACCGGTTGCTACCTCGATCAGTTCGCCGATATTGACCACAAGTGCACCGTCGATCGGCGGCGCATCGATCCACTCACCGTCGTGCTCTACCTGTAGGCCGCCTTTGCCGGGTTCGATGTACAGCAGGGTCAACACTCCGGCATCCTTGTGTCCGCCGACGCCCTGAGTTCCCGCACCTGGTGGCCTGCCCGGGTAGCGCACCACCTTGATCAGGATGGACGGGTCTTCGGCGAACGCCTCGTCGAAGATGTGCGGATCCTGCCCCAAGGCAACTGCCCACTCCCGCAGAAGCTTCAGCGCTACGGATGTGAGTGCGTCGTTCCATTCGGTGATGACTTCGCGGAGTTCGGGAAGCGCGTCGGGCCACAGGTTGGGGCCTTGCAGGATCTCCCACGCCGGTGAATCGTCGCTGAGTTGGGTAGCGGGTTGATCGGTGCCGATGTCGATCTGTTCGCGCCAGTCCTGGTTACCTTCGGTGAGTTCTCCGCCGAGGCGGGTGTATCCACGAAAGTGTGGGCTGCGGACGTTCTCGATAGCCAGTTTCTCGGCAGTCGGGAGAGCAAAGAATTCACGGGCGACGTCCAGCAGGCGTCGTTGCAGGTCATCGGAGATTCCGTGGCCCACCAGATAGAAGAAACCCATCTCGTGCGTCGCGTCGCGGAGCTGTTTGCGGAACAGTTCGGCGGTGTCCGGATTCTCGGACAGTGCGAGGTCGAGCACCGGGAGCGACGACATCGACATGGGAGCCTCGATTCACGTGTGAGCGTTCATTCAAAGTCTATCGGTGTCACCGACGTCTCAAATTTCGTTGACTTTTAATGTCGTGCATCATATGGTCCATTACATGAGCAAGCCGAGTCCAGCGCGAGACGCAATCACCGATGTAGCAGATCGGATGTTTGCCGAACGGGGTGTCGACGAGGTTTCTCTGCGTGAGATCGTGATCGAATCCGGACAGAAGAACGTGTCCGCCGTGCAGTACTACTTCGGCGGCCGTGACGGGTTGTTCCTTGCAGTCTTCCGTCGTCGTCTGGCCAAACTGAACGAAGCGCGCAGTGCGTATCTCGAGGTCGTCGACAGTGAAGGGCGCGGAGAAGACATCCGTTCGCTCATCGAAGTGTCGATCGTCCCGCTCGCCGATTATCTCCGAAGTGTCACGGACGGTTCGCATTACGCACGATTCTCGGCACGTATGACACCGCGGGTCGACTTCACGAGCCGCGATTTTGCCGATATCAGCGGCGTCAGTCGTGAGATCATCGTCAGGCTCCGCCGTGCACTGGTGCATCTCCCGGAAGATGCGGCTGCGACTCGGGTGGATCTGATCATGAACATGATGGTCTCGGCTTTCGCGGCATACGAACAACGCCAGGAAGAGGGGTTGCTTGCCGGCGCCGCTTCTTTCGACGACATGGTTACGCATCTGATCGAAATGGCCGTCGGTGCGCTGACTGCTCCGCACAATCCCTGACACCAACTGTCATCATCGAAGATTCGTAGTATCGAAACTTCCACCGGAACAACATCATTAACGCTGTCTCTGTCGAGGTCGCCAGTCTGTCGATGGTGGGCCAGATCAACAATCGCGCAGGACATCCGGGTGCAGACGTACGGGTGCGTCAAGCGATGAACTACTGCTGGACGAGGCCTGGATCAAGAAGTAGTCCCACACAAAAAAGTGGCCCACACCAATCGGTGCGGGCCACTTTTGTGTCGAGACTTAAGCTTCGTCGGCGCCGATGATGAACGCTTCGAGCTCGATGCGAGCCTTGTCGTCAGCCATCTGGACCGGCGGGGACTTCATCAGGTAAGCGGAAGCCGGGTACACCGGTCCGCCGATGCCGCGGTCCAGTGCGATCTTGGCTGCACGGACGGCGTCGATGATGATGCCGGCGGAGTTAGGCGAATCCCAGACCTCGAGCTTGTACTCGAGGTTCAGGGGAGCATCGCCGAAGGCGCGGCCTTCGAGCCGGACGTATGCCCACTTGCGGTCGTCGAGCCACTCAACGTAGTCCGAGGGACCGATGTGGACGTTGCGGTCGTGAACCTTGCCGGCGAGAGCGCCGGTGAGGTTCGAGGTGACGGCCTGGGTCTTGGAGACCTTCTTGGATTCCAGACGCTCACGCTCGAGCATGTTCTTGAAGTCCATGTTGCCGCCGACGTTGAGCTGGTACGTGCGGTCCAGTACGACGCCACGGTCTTCGAACAGCTTCGCCATCACACGGTGAGTGATGGTTGCGCCGACCTGGCTCTTGATGTCGTCGCCGACGATCGGGACGCCGGCGTCCTTGAACTTGGCAGCCCACTCCGGGTCGGAGGCGATGAAGACGGGCAGTGCGTTGACGAAGGCGACGCCTGCGTCGATGCAGCACTGAGCGTAGAACTTGTCAGCCGCTTCGGAACCGACGGGCAGGTAGGAAACGAGGACGTCGACCTTGGCGTCCTTGAGGGCCTGAACTACGTCGACGGGCTCGGCGTCGGACAGTTCGATGGTCTCGGAGTAGTACTTGCCGATGCCGTCGAGTGTGGGGCCGCGCAGGACGGGGATGTCGAGCGGCGGGACGTCAGCGATCTTGATGGTGTTGTTCTCGCTGGCGAGGATGGCCTCGGAGAGGTCGAAGCCGACCTTCTTGGCGTCCACGTCGAAAGCGGCGACAAACTGCACGTCGCGGACGTGGTACTTGCCGAACTTGACGTGCATGAGGCCGGGAACGGTGGCCGTCTCGTCCGCATCCTTGTAGTACTCGACGCCCTGAACCAGGGACGAGGCACAGTTACCCACGCCCACAATTGCTACGCGCACCGCGGTGCTGTTCTCACCCATGGTCGGGCTCTCCTTCTTTCTGGGAAATTCCTGTTGTCGATTGCTCAGCTGCGATCAATTCGTTGAGCCAACGCACTTCGCGTTCACTCGACTCGAGTCCGAGCTGGTGGAGCTGGCGGGTATATCGGTCCAGCGATCCGCTGGCCCGGCCGACGGCGTCGCGAAGCCCTTCGCGGCGCTCTTCGACCTGGCGTCGTCTGCCTTCGAGGATTCGCATCCGCGCTTCTGCGGGGGTGCGGCTGAAGAAGGCGAGGTGAACGCCGAAGCCGTCGTCGGTGTAGTTCTGCGGTCCCGTGTCGGCGACCAATTCAGTGAACCGCTGCCGTCCTTCCGGAGTGAGCTGGTAGACGCGGCGCGCCCGACGCTTGAGCGTGCCGGTGGCGTTGTCGACGTCTTCCGAGATCAATCCGTCGGCCTGCATGCGCCGAAGTGCCGGGTACAGCGATCCGTACGAGAACGCACGGAATGCGCCGAGTAGACCGGTGAGCCGCTTGCGCAGCTCGTATCCGTGCATCGGTGACTCGAGGAGTAGCCCGAGAATTGCGAGTTCGAGCAACTGACACCTCCCGAGTCTGTGGACCTAACCGCTTGATGCGATGCCTAACTATATCGCGCCGATATATAAAACCACACACCTGGGCGCTATGTGTACCAAGATGTCACGGATAGATCCACGCCGAATGTGTGATTTCGGGGGTTTTCCGTACGTTTGGCCGCGAACCCGATTGCGGAGAACTCACAGGTGAACTTCATCTCCGCTGGTAGTGCCCAGTCATGGAGTAAAAATGTGTTCATCGTGACCCTCCCGAACAGTCCGCTGCCTCTCGGACGCACGTACTCTGGTCAGGTGCGGATACAGCGGCAAGTTGTGGACTACGCGCTTGCGCGTCGGTCCGTGCTGGCCGAGGTGTCTGCGGGTAGGACCGGTGTCAAGCAAGTGTGCGACGCCGATCCGTACCTACTCAGAGCCGCGAAGTTCCACGGCCGGGGCAGTGATGTTCTCTGTCCCATCTGCCGCAAGGAACAGTTGACGCTCGTGTCCTGGGTGTTCGGCGAGAAGCTCGGCCAGGTTTCGGGATCAGCCCGTACGACGGACGAGCTCGCTCGGCTTGCGGAGACAGCAGAGGAGTTCACGGTGCACGACGTAGAAGTGTGCCGTTCCTGCAGCTGGAACCACTTGGTGCAGTCCTATGTGCTCGGCGCAGTCCCTGCGCCGCCGCGACCGCGGCGAGCACGTCCACCGAGCAGACGAGAGCAGTCTGTGAGCCGGCGCACCGCCAGCGAGTAACGCCACACCCGAAGAAGGGCCCGATCGAAGTCTCATGTGATCGGTCCATGACCACTGGAGATTTGATTTCGTGAGTTCCCCCACCAACAACCCCGATGATCGCCCCGTGGGGCCGGGTCGCCCGCAGCAAGGCCGACAATCAGGGCCGCCGCCGCAGGGGCGTCCGCAGCAAGGTCCTCAGCAGGGCCGTCCGATGGGTCCGCCACAGGGCCGTCCCATGGGCCCTCCGCCGCAGGGGCGTCCGATGGGTCCGCCCCCGCAGAGGCGTCCGCAAGGCCCGCCTCAGGGTGGACCGATGGGTCCGCCGCAAGGTCGTCCGCAACAAGGTCCGCAACAAGGTGGGCAACAGGGTCGTCCGATGGGTCCGCCGCCACAGGGCCGTCCGCAGCAAGGCGCACAACAAGGTCGCCCGCCGCAGGATCGCCCCACTCCGGGTGGGGAACCGACACAGCGCGTTGCAGCAGCAGCGACTCCTCGCGTCGATAAAACCGCCGCAACCACCCGCACGAATGTCGGCGGGCGTCCGCCGGCCGGTCCCCCGCCGACGAAGCCACCGACAAGCGGTTCCGGTGGTGGCGACGGCACTGGTGGTCGACCCCCGAAGGGACAGAAGGACGCTGTGAAGAAGAAGTCGAAGTGGCGCACAGTTCGCCGCTCGGCGTACGTGTTGGTGGCGCTCGGCATGGTGTTGCCGGTTCTCGCTTTCATGGCGGCGTACATCGTGCAGGACGTGCCCAAGCCGGGTGACCTCAAGACCAATCAGGTTGCGACGATCTTTGCGTCGGACGGAAGCACAGTGATCAGTACTGTCGTTCCGCCGGAGGAGGGAAACCGCACCGAGGTACAGCTCGATCAGATTCCGGTTCATGTGCGCAACGCAGTGCTTGCTGCCGAGGATCGGAATTTCTACACGAACCCCGGATTCTCGATTTCCGGTTTTGCACGCGCGGCTCGTGACAATGTCCTCGGCCGGGACAGCGCGGGTGGTGGATCGACGATCACTCAGCAGTATGTGAAGACGGCGGTTGTCGGTTCGGAGCGTTCGTTGACGCGAAAGATGAAGGAACTTGTCATCTCGTCGAAGATGGCAAACGAGTGGTCCAAGGACGACATCCTTGCGGCGTACTTGAACACCATTTACTTCGGTCGCGGTGCATATGGGATCGGGGCTGCGTCCAAGGCGTACTTCGGTAAGCCTGTCGACCAGCTGACCGTCGAGGAAGGCGCCGTCTTGGCGTCGTCGATTCAGTTGCCGTCGCTTCTCGATCCGGAGACCAATCCGACTGGCGCGGAATCGCGTTGGAACTACGTGCTCGACGGCATGGTGACCGCGGGGACGTTGGATCAGGCATCGCGCGCGCCGATGAAGTATCCCGCCTACATTCCACTTGCTCAGGTAGACAACGGAAGCCAAGGCATCACGGGGCCGGAGGGTCTGATCAAGAATCAGGTTGTCCGTGAGCTGACGGATGCCGGCATCAACGAGCAGTCGCTCAATACCGAAGGCCTGCAGATCACCACGACTATCGATCCGCAGGCTCAGGCCGCGGCGATGGACGCGGTGCGCTCCAACATGAAGGGTGAGCCGGACGATCTGCGGACCGCAGTTGTGTCGGTCGATCCGCGTAGTGGTGCGGTTCGGGCCTACTACGGCGGCGAGGACGGAATCGGTTACGACTTCGCCAACGCCGGCTTGCAGACGGGTTCGTCGTTCAAGGTATTCGGTTTGGCGGCAGCCCTGGATCAGGGCATTCCGCTGTCGCAGATGTACGACAGCTCGCCGCTGACGATCAACGGTATCTCGATCGGCAATGTCGAAGGCGAAAGTTGTGGAACCTGCACCATTGCAGAGGCGCTCAAGCGTTCGCTGAACACCAGCTTCTACCGTCAGATGCTCAGCCTTGACGGCAACGGCCCGCAGGAAATCGCGGACATCGCGCACAAGGCGGGTATCCCGGAGAACATTCCGGGCGTCGGCCCGTCGCTCACGGAGTCGGACGGTTCCGGGCCTAACAACGGAATTGTTTTGGGCCAGTATCAGTCTCGGGTACTGGATATGGCGTCGTCGTATGCGACTCTCGCCGCTTCCGGCACGTTCCATGCTCCGCACTTCGTGGAGAGGGTCGTGGCGGCCGACGGAACGGTTCTCCTGGACCGTGGCACGCCCGCCGGCGAGCAGCGGATCGATCCGGCTGTCGCAGACAACGTGACGTCGGCGATGCAGCCCATCGCGGGCTACTCGAACGGCCACAACTTGGCCGGTGGGCGTCTGTCGGCGTCGAAGACGGGTACGGCGCAGCTCGGTGACACGGGTGCGAACAAGGATGCCTGGATGGTCGGGTACACGCCTTCACTGTCGACGGCAGTGTGGGTCGGTACGACGGACGGTCAGGCCATCACCAATTCGTACGGCGGAATGATCTACGGTTCCGGTCTGCCTTCCGATATCTGGAAGGACACGATGGACGGCGCGCTCGACGGCACGGACAACGAGAAGTTCCCGAAGCCGGGCAAGATCAACGGTCAGGCTGGTGGTGTTCCCGAGTACACGGCTCCGGCTCCGCCGAAGACGACTGCTCCGCCGACGACTACGGAGGCTCCGACAACAACGACGCAGCCGCCGGTGGTCGTGACGACCACAAATATCGAGATATTGCCGGGTATCACGATTCCGGTACCCGGAGTGGCGCGTCCCCCGACAACAACCGCGGAGTCGGGTGCGGTGACTACTACCGAGGAGACTCCGGCAGGTGTGAGCCCCGGACAGTAGTCGAGGCGGTAGCCTCGCGGAGTGGCCGCCAATGTAGATGACGCCGATCCGACAACTCCGGCAGAACTTCGGACTTCCGAATCCCCTGCCCCGTTGGCGGAGGATGCGCGGTCAGCTGATTGGCGTGATGTTCCGAGTCGGAACGATCCGATGGTGTCTGCACTGTCGGGAACCGTCGGTGGTCCGGTCGGTCGGCATGCGCTGATCGGCCGGACCCGTTTTTTTACGCCGATGCGGGTAATTCTGCTGTTGGCCGTGGTGTTTTTGGCGATGGGTTGGTCGACGAAGGCCGCGTGTATTCAGCAGGCGCCGTTCGGTGATCAGGGCCAGATGGGTCTGGACTGGAGTGGCTCGCGTCAGTACGTCGCGTTGTGTTACTCGGACACGGTGCCGTTGTACGGCGCGGAGCGACTCGATCAGGGTGCGTTCCCGTACAAGAAATCGTGGGAAGAGACGCGCGGCGACGGTTCGATTCAGACGCGGTACATGGAGTATCCGGTGTTGTCGGGGCTCTATCAGTACGGCTCGATGAAGGTAGCGAAGGCGTGGGATTCGGTCACGTGGCTGCCCGGCGCAATTCAGGTGGCGCTCTACTTCAACGTGGTCGCTTTCGGTTTGGCTTTGGCGTGGTTGGTGACGGTGTGGGCGAGCACGCTCCTGGCCGGCCGACGCGTATGGGACGGCGCGATGGTCGCGTGTTCGCCGTTGGTGATCGTGCATGTCTTCACGAACTTCGATCCTTTGGCGACGGCCTTCGCGATGGGTGGCTTGTTGGCGTGGGCGCGTAAGCGGCCTGTTCTGGCGGGCATCTTGTTGGGGTTGGGCGGTGCGGCCAAGCTGTATCCGCTGTTGTTGCTCGGGCCGTTGTTGGTCCTGTGTCTGCGTACCGGAAAAACTCGTGAGTGGCTGGTGACGGCGCTCAGTGCCCTCGCGGCGTGGCTTGCGGTGAACCTGCCGATCGCGGCTTTGTTCCCCAACGGGTGGTACGAGTTCTTCCGCCTCAATTCCGAGCGCGGGGCCGATCCCGATTCGATTTACAACGTCATCATGTCGTTTACGCCGTGGACGGGTCTGGACGGTCCGCTTGCACAGGGTGAGTCACCGTCGAACCTCAACGCAGTCTCGTTCGTTCTGTTTGCCGTCGTGTGTGTCGGCGTCGGGTATGTCGCGCTGACGGCGCAACGACGCCCTCGCGTCGCGCAATTGTGTTTCCTGTTGGTCGCGGGATTCCTGCTGACCAACAAGGTGTGGAGTCCGCAGTACTCACTGTGGCTGGTGCCGCTGGCGGTTCTGGCCTTGCCGCATCGCCGGTTGCTTCTTGCCTGGATGACTATCGACGCGTTGGTGTGGGTTCCGCGGATGATGTATTACCTCGGTGTCTCCAACAAGGGACTGCCCGAGCAGTGGTTCACCGGAACAGTCGTGATCCGAGATATTGCCGTTCTGGTTCTGTGCGCGGTGGTGCTGCGCCAGATTTACCGTCCGGACGAGGACTTGGTGCGGTACGGGTTCATCGACGATCCTGCCGGCGGCGTCCTCGATCAGGCGCCCGACAAGCAGCCGTCGTGGTTCCCACGTTGGTTGCGTCCGGCACAGCCGAAGGTGAAAGAGGCCGAGCTTCAGCCGGCGTAATTCACCATTCTTCGAGCGTGGTGTGGCCGTCCTGGACGGCCCGGGCAAACAGCGCAGCCTTGGTCGGAGCGGGTCGGCCGACGCCGATGTACTTGGCGCGGATTCGGGCGATGTGCGTGTTGATCGTGCCGATGCCGACACCTAGTAGCACGGCTACTTCCCCTTTGGAGTCCGATCGAAGCCAGGCGAGCAAAACTTCGATTTCTCGTGCGCTCAGGCGCGGTGTGCGGTTGAGCGGGCGTCGGTCGACGACGCGGATCAGGCAACCGTTGGGGGTTCGTGTGGAGTGGATGAATTCCATGACGAATGAAGCCTTTCGGTTGCTGTCTGGTCTGGAAGTGCCGGAGTCGGCAAATATTTGCGAGAGGGCTGCGAGCAGCCGAAATGCGGTCTGTCCAGTATGTCCAGCAATCTGGCAAAGGTTTGTGTCCGCGACGCGGTCGATACATAGTCCATACAACGGACAATTCGCTGACCTGCTCGGATAAAGTTCCTCGCTATGGAATCTCAGCCGGGACCCGGCACAGGCAAACTGATCGATCCGGAAGAAATCGAGTCGCGGGGGCAGTTTGCTGAGGCGCTCACCGCGCTGAGAAAGGTCGCTGGGCTTACGGTCCGCGAAGCAGTCGACCGTTCGGGCGGACTCCACGGAACAGTCAGCGGCTGGTTCTCCGGACAGCACTTGCCGACGCCGGCGAGTACGCCGATGTTCGACAAACTTCTCGAGGCCTGCGGGGTTGATTCCGAGGAGCAGCGCCAGCGCTGGCTCAGCGCAGTCCAACGAGTAAGGCAGTTGACGGCGCGTCGACGCGGCGACACCACGGTTCCCTACCGAGGACTCGAATCCTTCCGGCAGGAGGACGCGGATTGGTTCTTCGGCCGCGAGGAACTCACCTCGGTTTTGGCCGAGCGGGTGGCGTCGGCGATTCGGGGTGAGAGTCGACGTCAGTTCATGGTCATCGGGGCGTCCGGTTCCGGTAAGTCGTCGTTGCTTCGGGCGGGCCTCGCTCCCAAGGTCGGCAGCGACGATCCGCGGTTCGACGGATGGAACGTCGAGATCGTGGCGCCGGGTTCGGGCACGATCCCGACTGTCGGTGACCAACGCACGGTTCTGATCGTCGATCAGTTCGAGGAACTGTGGACGCAGTGCGATCGCGATCGGCGTGAGGAGTTTCTGCGGGCGCTGTCGGAGGCCGGTGAGAACGCAGTTGTCGTGATCGGGTTGCGTGCCGATTTCTACGGACTCGCCGCGGAGGAGCCGTTGTTGCTCCCGCTACTCGACGATTCTCCGATGGTGGTCGGCCCGCTCACCGAGCAGCAGTTGCACGAGGTGATCGTCAAACCGGCGCTCAAATCAGGGATGACGGTTCAACCCGAACTGGTTCAGGTTCTGATCAGCGAGCTTTCGCCGCGAGGCTCGCACACGGCGAGCGATCCCGGTTCGCTCCCCCTCCTGTCGCACGCCTTGTTGGGTACGTGGCAACGGTCCACACGCAAAACCCTGACTGTGTCCGACTACTACGCCACCGACGGAATCGCGGGAGCTGTTCAGCAGAGCGCCGAGGAGGTGTACGGGCAACTGACCGAGCGGCAACAGAAGCTGGCGTGCAGAATCTTCTTGCGATTGGTCAACGTCGACGAGGTCACGCAGACGCGGCGACGCGCTCCTCGTGCCGAACTTTTTCTCGGTGACGACGTCGACGACGTCAATACCGTCATCGACCACTTTGCGTTGCGACGCCTACTCACCGTCGACGAGGAGACCGTGGAGGTTTCGCACGAGGTCTTGCTGTCGGCCTGGAGTCGGTTGCGTACGTGGATCGATTCGGATCGTGCCGGATTGGCAGTGCACCGCAGATTCACCTATGCGGCGCAGGTCTGGGAAGACAGTGGACGCGACCCAGGTTCGTTGCTCGGGCCCGCCAGGCTCCAACTGACCGAAGAGTGGCTGAGTGCGGGTGATCTCGGTCCGGCGCTGGAGCCGAGCGAGACGAGGGCCGCTGATCTCAACGTCACCGAGCGAGATTTCCTGGCCGCGAGTATCGCGCATCGTGATCAGCAGGAAAGTGCTGATCGCCGACGGACGATTGTGCTACGACGGCTTGTCTCGGCGTTGGCTGCCGCGTCGGTAATTGCGTTGGTGTTGGCGGTAGTCGCCACCGTCGCGGGTATCGGCGCCAATCATCAACGTGTCGAGGCAGATGCGGCCCGCGATGAGGCGATGTCTCGTCAGGTCGCTACCGAGGCCATCCGTATGCGTGACAAGGATCCGTCGTTGGCGGCGCAGCTTGCGCTGGCGGCGTTCGATGTCAACGAGACCACCGAGGCGCGCTCGGCACTACTCGATGCGTCCGGAGTTCATTCCGCGACGCGCATCGTGGGTCCGCCCGGCGCGATGAAGGCGCGCATCAATAATGCGGGAACCGTTGTGGCCGTGGCGAGTTCCGACGGAATGGTTCGCCTGTACCCTGTAGTCGACGGCGCTGTATCGGTAACACCGCAGTCGGAATTCCTCGGGGTGTCCGAGGGGACGGCATTGTTCGCCGTGTCCTTCAGTCCGGACGGGCGACTGTTGGCTACGGGCGGCACCGGCGGCGGCGCATTGTGGGATGTGTCGGACCCCGAAAACCCGGTGCGCGGAACGCTGTTCGTCGACGCGGACCACGTGGTGCAGGACTTGGAGTTCAGCCCGGATGGTACAAAGCTGATAGCTGGGACCTCGACGCCGGACGTGTTGCGCTGGAATATCGATAGTTCTACCGATGCTGTTGCCTTGCCACCCCTTCCATATCCGGCGACGGGAATTGCGACGGCTACGTTCAGCCCCGACGGCCGGTTGCTTGTCGCAGGCGGGCGACAGGGAACCCTGCGGGTGTGGGACGTCGAAAAGTGGGAAGATCCCGCCGCGCCAACGATTTTCGCGACCGAACCAGACGGCACAACCGTCCACTACCTCGGTGTTGCATTCAGTCCGGACGGGCGGGAACTTGCTGCGGGTACCACTGGCCGCGAAGTTGCGCGCTGGGATATGAGCGATCCGGCGCACCCGGTTCCGGTGGCAGCCTTGCCCGGGTTCTCCAGCTACGTCAACGAACTCAACTACAGCAAGGACGGAACCAGGCTTGCTGCAGGCAGTTCCGACAACACCGTGCGAGTCTGGGACCCTCATACCGGCGCTCTGATCGAGGTTCTGCCGGATACCGGTGCCATCACTACTGTCGACTACAGCGAGGACGGGCGCACACTCGTTACCGGCGGACTCAACGGTGTGACACGGGTATGGGCGATGCCCGGACCGGTGTGGGCGGGGGCGCGAGACACCATCTACACCAGTCCTTTTGCTGCCGACGGTTCACGTCTCCTGGCGGGCATCGGCGCCAAGGGAGGTGCGATATTGGCATGGAATACCGAGGATCTGGAAAATCCGGTACTGCTGCCCGAGTTGACACCGCTCGGTGAGGACCGATTTACGGGGGCGTCGGCGTTGTCAGCGGACGGTGACCTGGCAGTGGCCGGCACCGGTACCGGCGGCGCGTACTTGTGGGATCTCAGTGATCCTGCAGCTCCGAAACTGACTGGCGCTCCGCAGAAGTACGTCGAAGGAATCGTAGCGGTTGTCGCCCTGGATCCGTCGGGATCATTACTGGCGGTGTCTTCACAGGACGACAACGGATTTGCCCTGGTCGACGTCTCCGATCCGGCTGCGCCGAAAGTGCTGTCGTCTACCGATACCGGGTCTTATCCGCAGATGATGGCGTTCCGGCCGGGCGACGACATTCTGGCAGTTGCCAACGCCCAGAACGAAGTAGATCTGTGGGACATCTCCGACCGCAATGCGCCGAAGATCGCGTCCACGGTCGGTGGGTTCGAAAGTTACGCCCAGGCCGTTATTTTCAGTGCGGACGGCAAGGTCATGGCAGCCGGCAGTGCAGACCACAGTCTGCAATTGTGGAACGTGGAGAATCCGTCGGAGCCGAGAGCGTTGTCGCGCATCACGGGGCCGGAGGGGGCGATCTACTCGGTAGCCGTCAACCAGGCGGGCACCTTGCTGTCGGCCGGGGTCAGCGGTGGATCCCTGTGGTTGTGGGACATCACGAATCCCGAATACCCTCAGCGGTTTGCGCAGCTGACGGCCTATCCCGTGCGTGTCAACGACGCTCAGTTCGCGGGTAGTGCCAACGTGATTGCCGGCAGTGGCCCCGACAAGACAATTCGCTTGTGGGGCACCGATCCGGACGCAGTTTCTGCGGGGATCTGCAGCAACGCCGGAACCCTCATCACCGAGAAGGAGTGGGAGCGTTATCTTCCCGGTGTGCCGTACCGAGATCTGTGTGGGTCCTGACGGAACTCAGTTCAGCCAGACTTCGACGGCCGATTCGCTGGCCACTTCGGATCCACCGTCCAGGATCACCAATCCGCTGGGACTGAGTTGGTAGACGACATCGCCATTGCTGGCGGCGAAACCTTCTCGGGTGCGAATCGGATCGTCGAGCTCGATTACTGCTCCGTCGCTGCCCCTTTCACCCTTGTAGTAATAGCGACCGACGCCGGTTTCACAAACCACGATTCGTGAACCGGTGGTGATCGCAACAGCGACGGCCGGGTTGTTCGCGTTGCAGCTCGGTCCGTTGGAGATGAATCCCTGACGGTCCGTGCCGGTGACGGTCGGTAGTGGGCCGACGGCCGTGGTGGTCACGCGGGGCGCAGTTGTTGTGGTTGTCCGGGGCACTGTCGACGGCGGCGCCGTGGTTCGGGGCGTTGGGGTGGCTCTCTGCGATGCGCTGTAAGTGTTCGCGCGCGAGCTGTATGTGCTCGAGTTCGCATTATTTGCCGCTTCGTTTACCGCACTGGCGAACAGACCCCAAAAGGCGACCCAGGCAATGAAGAAGAGGATGCCCAGAGCGGTGAAGATGTACCCGATGATGAGACCGGCCAGCGCCAGTCCGTCGCCTTGTTCGCCGGTCCGTTTGATCTGGCTGCGCGCGATGTGTCCGAAGACGATTCCTAGTGGAGCAACGAGGAACGCGAACACCAATGCCAGGACGGCAAGTGTGTTGGTCGGTCGTGGTTGCCAATTCTGTGGGTACTGCTGCTGCGGGTATCCGTATCCGCCCTGTTCGCTCATTCTGCGATTTTGCGGCACGGAGCCCGGCAAAGCGGGCAACCGGGAGACTTAGCTGCGGACGCGTCGCTCCAATTGCGATGCGATTGCCGGCCAATCCTCGTCCGTCATCGCAAACAAGGCAGTGGTACGCCAGCTTCCGTCCGGGCGCTGGCGGTGCTTGCGCAGGAGGCCTTCGAACTGCGCTCCTAGCTTCGCGATTGCTGCGCGCGACTGTTTGTTGAACTCGTCGGTGTGCCATTCGACGCGGACGGCACCAAGATCGTCGAACGCTCGCCGAAGCAGAAGCAGCTTCGATTCGGGGTTGATCCCGGTTCCCTGAGCGGCCTTCGACAGCCACGTGTAACCGATTGCGAGACTGCGATGCGTGGGGTCGATCTCGTAGAACGACGTCGTGCCCACTACGGCACCCGTCTTGACCGCTACCTGTGCAAAAGCCACACGCTCCGGGTTTTCCGACGCCGCATCGATGTACGCGATTGCGTCGGCGCGAGTGTCGATCGGTGCGGCGGTCCACTGAAAGATGCTCGGATCGTCCGACGCGATCACCAGGGCGTCGGCGTGCTCGTGGCCCAACGGTTCGAGGCGAACGTGCTCGCCCGCCAACGTCCGTGATTTGAACCAGGATTCGGTCATCGTGCGTGCTCCAAGGTTGGTTGATCCGTGTCGGCTCCTGTCCCGGCCAATGGGTAGCGCAGCGGCACCCGCAGGAACAGGAAGAAGAACACGATAAGCAATACGACGTGGCCCCACACGCTTGCTTGTACGACGGCCTCGTATTTGCTCGGATCGAAGTTCATGTCCAGTTGGTAGAAGTAGCGGAAGATGCCGATTCCCAGCGCGGCATCCGCAAGAAGGTATGCCGCAATCCAGAACCAGCGGATCTTGAACAACACGAGGAACGGCAGCAGCCACAGCGTGTACTGGGGTGAATTCACCTTGTGCAGCAAGATGAATCCGCACAGCATTGCGGCGCTCACGGCGATCCACGGGAAATAGCCGTCGCGAAGGTACCGTCGCCAACCCAGGTACATCGCCAACGCGAACGACACCAGGACCATCAGTGGAGACAGCATGCTCACCAGAGCGTCGTAGTCCGCGTTCATTTCACGTACGCCGAAGCCGTAGAACGGTCGCAACCCCCAGAACCACAGGGAGTTGGTGGTGATGTCGGCGCTGCGCTTCTCCTGGAAGCTGATCGACGCGCGCCATCCGTCGTAGGAGATAAGCGCGAACGGGAGGTTGACGAGGACGACGGTCATCACTGCCGCGCCCGCCGTCATCAAGGCGCCGCGGACGTCGTATTTCTTGCCTTCGGTCCCCCGGAGCAATACGTACGCGACCAGCGGGAGAACGAACATCCCCGGATACAGCTTCAAACAGAAGCCGACGGCCAGGATGATCGATGCCAGAATTGCTCGCGTTCGAAAAGGGATGCGCTCGAACGTCATCAGGAAAATTGCGCCGACGCTGGTCGCCACCACGGGCAGTTCCCAGTTGTGGAACGCGTACAGCACCAGCGGCGGTGTGGCCGACCAGATCAGGGCGTACCCGCCGCTCATCCGGCCCAGCATCCAGGCGGTCAGGAGGCCGAACGGTGCCAGGATCAACGCAGAATGGAGAAGGAACTCGGCGTCGTTGTGGGAGCCGATTCCGCCCAACCACATCAAGATTCCGCTCAGTACCGGATATTCGACGGTTCCGCCGTAGAGGAAACCTTCGGGCGTGATGCCGCCGGTGATGAAGGGAAAGAGGTGTTGGTCGATGCCGCGTCCGAGCCACAGCAGCTGGATATCGGAGTAACAAACATCGACGTTCTTGTTGATGTCGAAGCTCAAGCTCCGACCGTCCGGCGCGAAGGGCGCGCCGGCGCATCGTGCCTTGTTGAAGTAGCCCAGGGTCATGGCCAGTCCGCAGAGACCGACGACGAGCGTCAGGATCGACGCCGATGTTTTTCGGTCCGTTCGCATGGACCAACCCTAGGCGGTGCGATTTCCCTGGTCAGCGGCACCTCGTGTAACCTACGAGGGTTGCTGACGCAACGACCCTCCTGCCACGGATAGTCCGTGGCCGTTTTCACTTAGTCCACAGGAGGTGATGAGGTCTTATGCGTCATTACGAATTGATGGTCATCCTTGACCCCAGCCTGGACGAGCGCACTGTCGCTCCTTCACTGGATACGTTCCTCAATGTTGTGCGCCAGCACGGCGGCACGATCGACAAGGTCGATGTCTGGGGTAAGCGTCGTCTCGCCTACGAGATCCTGAAGCATGCTGAAGGTATCTACGCGGTGATCGACATCAACGCCACTCCCGCCACCGTCGCTGAGCTCGATCGTCAGCTCGGTCTGAACGAGTCGGTTCTGCGCACGAAGGTTCTGCGCCACAACAAGTAATTTCTGTCGGTAGCGGGCTCTAACCTCGCACCCAACAGACTTACATCAAATGCAGGAGGAACCACATGGCTGGCGACACCATCATCACCGTCATCGGAAACCTGACGGCTGATCCTGAGCTTCGTTTCACCCCGGCGGGTGCTGCGGTTGCAAACTTCACGGTTGCATCCACACCCCGCACCTTCGACCGTAATTCCAATGAATGGAAAGACGGCGATGCGCTGTTCATGCGTTGCAACATCTGGCGCGAAGCAGCCGAGAACGTCGCGGAGAGCTTGACCCGTGGTTCACGAGTAATCGTGAGCGGTCGGCTCAAGCAGCGTTCGTACGAAACTCGTGAGGGCGAAAAGCGAACAGTCGTCGAGCTCGAAGTTGACGAGATCGGTCCTTCCCTGAAGTACGCCACGGCAAAGGTCAACAAGGCCAACCGTGGTGGCGGCAGTGGTGGGGGCGCGGGCGGCAACTTCGGAGGTTCCTCCGGCGGATCGGGCGGCGGACGTCCGGCTGCTGCACCTTCGGGTGGAGACGATCCTTGGGGCAGTGCGCCTCAGGCTTCGGGCTCCTTCGGTGGCGGCGGCAACGACGAACCGCCTTTCTGATCCGTACCTGATCAGGGACATCCAGAAAAGAGCAAAGACATGCCGAAGCCGCCCTTGCGCGACAAGGTTATGAAGAAGAAGGTCTGCACCTTCTGTAAAGAGAAGAACACGCAGATCAACTACAAGGACACGACGTTGCTGCGTAAGTACGTCAGCGACCGCGGAAAGATCCGTGCCCGTCGTGTCACCGGCAATTGCGTCCAGCACCAGCGCGACGTTGCCATTGCCGTCAAGAACTCACGTGAGGTAGCACTGCTGCCTTACGCCACCGTGGCTCGCTAAGGAAAGGGAGGAAAGAACATGAAGCTCATCCTCACCGCTGACGTGGACAACCTCGGTGCGCCTGGCGACACCGTCGAGGTCAAGGACGGCTACGGCCGTAACTACTTGCTCCCCCGCCGGCTGGCAATTGTCGCTACCCGTGGCGCCGAGAAGCAGGTCGAAGGCATCCGTCGTGCACAGGAACTGCGCGCAGTGCGCGGCCTGGATCACGCCAAGGAGCTCAAGGCTGCAATTGAAGCACTCGATGTTTCGCTGACGGTCAAGACCGCCAGTGGCTCGGGCAAGCTCTTCGGTTCGGTTACCGCTGCTGACGTCGCTGCTGCGATCAAGGCTGCCGGTGGACCGGTCCTGGACAAGCGCACCCTCGCGTTGCCGAAGGCTCACATCAAGAACACGGGCAAGCATGCCGTGGCCGTGAACCTGCATCCCGATGTGGTTGCCAAGTTCAACCTGAACGTCGTTGGCGCATAGTCAACTGGTTCTTCGGTCGAGCCCTGCACATTTCGGTGTGCGGGGCTCGACCTTTTTGTGTGCGTCTCGTGTGTCGGACGGCGCGAAATCAGGTTGGGGATAACCGTCACAGTGTGACGTTCAACTTCGGTGATCGGTGATGATTCGGGCTCGGCAACACGCCCGACACGCCGACGCGCCGACTGTGGAGAAACTTTTTCCACTAACAGGCGTGCGAATTTGCTCACATGCATCTAGCTGGTGTTATGAGAGAAACTTACAAAGTTGTCCCCAGGTTATCCACAGATCGTGCACACGGTTTTTCAGGAGTTTCCACAATTACTCCACAGAGTTATCCACAGGCCGGTTTGTTTGTGGGTCGGCGAGTCCCTAACGTCGTCTCGGCGTCTATCTGCAGACCGGCTGTTTCCAGCCGCGGGATGTCGGTCGGGGCGAGTACAAATAGAGAGGACGCTGCGATTTTCTCGCAGTGTCGTCAAGTGTTATACGGGAAGGTCTCTCTGATGGCTGTTGTTGATGATCGAGGACCTTCCGACTACCCAGGTCCCCCCGAATCCGAGCCCGATCAGGAATTCGGGCGCCAGCCACCCCAGGACATGGTTGCCGAGCAGTCCGTTCTCGGTGGCATGCTCCTCAGTAAGGACGCCATCGCTGACGTCCTCGAGGTGCTGCGGCCAGGCGACTTCTACCGGCCGGCCCATCAGTCCGTCTACGACGTGATCCTGGACCTTTACAGCCGTGGTGAGCCCGCCGACCCGGTGACAGTCTCGGCCGAGTTGGACCGTCGCGGCGAGCTTCGCAAAATCGGTGGCGCTTCCTATCTGGTGACGCTTACCCAGACAGTGCCCACCGCTGCCAACGCTGCCTTCTACGCCGAGATCGTCGCCGAAAAATCGGTGCTACGACGCCTCGTCGACGCCGGCACCCGCATCGTTCAATACGGTTACGCCGGCACCGACGGCCAGGATGTTGCCGAGGTTGTCGACCGCGCCCAGGCCGAAATTTTCGAGGTCACCGAGCGTCGTACTACCGAAGACTTCGTGCCCCTTACCGAACTCCTGCAGCCGACGATGGACGAGATCGACTCCATCGCCAGCCGTGGCGGTATTTCGCTCGGTGTGCCCACCGGATTCAAGGATCTCGACGAAATCACCAACGGCCTGCACCCCGGTCAGATGATCATCGTGGCGGCCCGACCTGGTGTCGGTAAAAGCACGCTCGGAATGGATTTTTTGCGTTCCTGCTCCATCACGCACGGCATGGCCAGCGTTATGTTCTCGCTGGAAATGAGCAAAACCGAGATCGTGATGCGTCTGCTTTCCGCAGAAGCGAAGATCAAGCTCGGTGACATGCGCTCCGGCAAGATGACCGACGACGACTGGACCAAGCTCGCGCGTCGTATGAGTGAGATCAGTGAAGCGCCGCTCTTCATCGACGACTCCCCCAACCTTACGATGATGGAAATTCGCGCAAAAGCGCGGCGGCTCAAGCAGAAACACGATATTCGTCTGATCGTCATCGACTACCTGCAGCTGATGAGCTCGGGCAAAAAGGTCGAGTCGCGTCAGCAGGAAGTCTCGGAATTCTCACGAAGCCTCAAGCTTCTGGCCAAGGAACTCGAAGTTCCCGTGGTCGCGATTTGTCAGCTGAACCGTGGTCCGGAACAGCGAACTGACAAGCGCCCCATGGTATCTGACCTTCGTGAATCGGGATCGCTGGAGCAGGATGCTGACATGGTGATCCTGCTGTATCGCCCCGACGCGACTGAGCGTGACGACCCTCGTGGTGGTGAAGCCGACCTGATTCTCGGTAAGCACCGAAACGGTCCGACCGCGACAATCACTGTGGCGCACCAACTTCACTTGTCCAAGTTCGTGGATATGGCGCGGGGTTAGTTGTTGCTGGCCACGCTGTAGTCCGCGTCCGTAGCGACTTTCCGACGTGCGGTGCCATGGGTGTTGTGATCTGTGGTGATGGCACGGCTTGGCGGCGTTGTATCGGTCTTCTCGCGTTTTCGGTGTCCACGGTTCACCGGGCGGTGTCCGGTATTCGTTGATGGTGCGTCAGATCCTGCAGACCGGTGACGCGAAGTAGGTCGAGTTTCTATGCGTCGGGAGATTCGGGTTCGACTGTGTAGACGACGATCCGTAGGTCGCCGCTACCCGGCTCGCTGAGAACATCGCAGTCGACCGTGATGTCTCCGATAGTTTTGGTGTGCACAGTCTTTCGGCTGGACCGGTATAGGGCCACGTGCGCCTGCGCCCAGCGGGTCGCGAACTCGTCGGACTCCGCGAGGAGACGGTTCACGAGGTCTTGCAGTGGGGCATCGTCGGGGTAACGCCCTACCGCAGATCGCAGGTCTGCGACGAGGTCCGCTCTGAATTCGTCCTCGCTGCCGGCGGTATGTGTGACAGTGGTTCCTTCTTCGGAGAAGACCCGCCAGGCAAGGTTTCTTCGGAGTCCGGGCTGAGCCGACGGGTCACCGAGCAGTGCGGCCCAGAGCGGGTTCCACAACAAGATGTCATGCGCGGCGCTGAACACGCCGACCGGCAGGTCACCGAGACGGTCCACGATCCGCTGGACGCCTGGGCCGACGTACTCGTGAACAACGCTGGTGTCCTCGGCAAGTCGTTCGGTATCGACGACTTGGACGCCGCCGCGATGCAGGAGGTATTCGACACGAATGTCCTTGGCATCGTGCGACTTACGTAGACCGCACTTCCGCTGCTGAGGCGCTCGATGAACCCGGTGATCGTCAATGTCGCCTCCGGCGTCGGCTTCGCCCGCTCGCTGAGCGCCCCCGGAGCCGACGAGTACTTTGTGCGGGCCGTGCTCTATGCGAGTTCGAAGGCGGCCGTGATCGCCATGACTGTTCAGTACGCGAAGAACCTGCCGGAATTCCGGGTCAACGCCAGCGACCCGGGCTGCACCAGCACCGACTTCAACAGGCACAGTGGGCACCAGACCGTGACCGAAGGAACCGATGCAACAGTGATCTGCCGCCCCTTGGTAACGCACGCACGCCTCCGGCCCGGATCAACCGGTGAAAAGTGTTTATTGGGGGAAGCTTTCGGTTCCGTCGGCGGGGCTGGTGATGATAGGCAGGTTCACTGCGGAGGGGTGTTGCGGGTCGTGGTAGATCTTTTGGCTTGCATTCGCCGTTGCGTCTGAAATCCACAGTGGGAGGCGGGTATTCGGGTTGGCCGCGAATTGGGGGTAGTCGGCGCTGCTGATTTCAACGCGGATCGAATCGCCGGGGGAAAGTTCGTAGCTGGTGGGCCAGACTTTGATCGAGTATTCATTGATCTGTTCGGGGGCAAGGGGTTCGGGTTGATCGAGGGAGTCGCGTAGTTCGCTCGGATGATGCCGTTATTGAGGTTGATTTTTTTCGCCGGTGGGTTTGATGACATCGATCTTCGCGGCGAAGTCGGTGTCGGGCGCCGATGTTTGGGCGTAGAGGTCGACGGTGATCGGTCCGGCCATTTCCGTGGGCTCGGTGAAGGCGGGTGAGTCGTAGAGCAGGATGTCGGATCGTTGTTCGTTCGGTGCCTGGTCGAACGGATCCTGTGGTCCGGAAGCGGCGGCGCAGCAGGAATGTCCGCCGATACTCGGAGTGGGGTTTTCCGGATCGTAGAGGTACGGATCAGCTGCTTGCGGTTGTGTGGGTGCGGTGGTGGTGAGGGTTCCTTGGCGGGTGGGAAATGTTCCGTTCCCCGAGAGGTAGTAGGTGGTGAACTGTGTGTTCGGCAGAGGCCAGGTGGGGGCGCTCTTCCAGGTATTGGAACCCATGACGAAGTAGTCCACTCGTGGTGAGTTGCCGATGCTGTTGGCCTCACCTTTGAGGTAGTGGTCGAACCAGGTGATCATCAGATCGTTGATCGGGCTGTTCCCACCGGGACCTGCTGCTTTCAGTAGAGCCGATCCGTTGGAGTCCGGCCTTCCCCACGAGAGATGATCCCAGGGGCCGATCACTATCCGCTGGTCCTGGCGAGCGTCGAGTGACGCGCCTTGTACGGTCATGCCGGTGAAGTTTTCCAACCCTCCTTGCAGGAATGCGTCGTACCAGCCTTCGATGTCGAGGACTGGTACATCGACGTTGGAATACTTGTCTCGGATGGAGATGTTTTTCCAGTAGTCGTCTCGGGTCGGATGGTTGATCCAGTCGAAAAACCAGGGTGCGACTGCGGGATTGGCGGGCTGCATCGGTGGGAATGTTTGGTAGTGACGGTCCGCGAGCCATCGGCTGATGTCCGCGCCGGCGGCGGTCAATTCGTCGAGGGTGGCTTGATCGCCACGGTTCTCCGCGGCGGTTGTCGCGATCGTTCCCATGGCCCACGACTCGACGAACCCGAGTCGGAATTCGCTGCCCTCGTAGGTCCATCCGTCGTAGTAATCGGATGCGGTATTCGCTGGAATGATGGTGGTCAGGTGCGGTGGGCGTTGGGTCGCCGCGAGCCATTGAGTGGCTCCGACGTACGAGGATCCGTACATCCCGACCTTGCCGGTCGAACCCGGAAGCGCCGCTGCCCACTCGACGGAGTCGTAGCCGTCGTTCATATCGGGAGCGAATTCACTGAAAATTCCACTCGAGCTACCTTGTCCGCGCACGTCTTGGATCACGACGAGGTAGCAATGCGATGCGAACCATTCGGGGGATTGATAGCGCTGTGGGGCTATCTGAGCTGAGGACTTCCCGTACTGGGCTTCATGAGGGTGGTTCCTCTCTGATGCACTCAACTTCGAGGTTACTCACTACTGGCGTTGTCTTGCCGATTGCCGAATTATCGGATGCCGCAAATATGACCGAAATACATTGTCTCTCAATGCTTCCTGTCGTAAAGCTCCGAAGAAATCGACGCCACGTTGGCCGATCAGCGCTGTATCACACCCTGGGCTGGGACGCTTGCTGCACTGGACTTCTGCGCCTCCGGCCACTCAGGGTCGGGCAACCCCTTTCGCGGCGCTCGCTCGAGTGATGTGCTGGATATGTCACCCTCGGCCTCAGGGCCGGATTGGATCATCCAAGTATCGAGGAAGGCGCCATGACCACGATCCATCTTCACCAAACGACCACCGCGACGCCCGAACAGGTCCTTGCCGGCCTAACTGACTTCGGGCCCGGTCGCGAGGAAATCTTCGGCAACAGCGCAGACAGTTACCTCAAGGTGCACCACGAAGGCCCCCATGACGCGGATGTCACGGAGGGCTCGAGCGGTATCTGGGAACGACTGCATTACGACTGGACCGATCCCCATCGCGTCCGGATGACGACCACCGACTCCAACTTGTGGGGTGGCGAGTCGGGCCACACCTACACTCTTATGCAGCAGCCTTCGGGTATGACCGACGTCGACGCCGTTGTGATCCGCGATGGCAAGAACCTCAAGGGGCGGATGCTCGCGGCGGTGCTCAGCATCTTCGGTACCCGCGTCCTGGGAAAGCAGTTCAAGAAGTCCGTCGAGGCTATCGAAGCCCGCAACGGCGGCGCGAGTCGAAAGAACCCGCCGGCGTGAGAAGGCTGGGCTGAAGGGATGCATGAAGATTCGTTCGAACCAGCCATTGCTGCCAGCGGGTGGCATCTGTCGCGATGGACGAAAGATGCTGTACTGCAGCCTTTGACGTCAGTTGTCCCCGTTGTGGGTAAGGCTGCGTGACGCGTTCCAGGCCGCGCCCAGTGAGAAATGATTTGACGCACCGAAGTGTTGCATAGCTTCGGCGACCCGGCGGCGTCCTGTTCGGGGGGTCAATCCCAGAGCGACCGACGCGGCTTCCATCGTCGTACCCGAATTCATCAGGTGCAGTATGGGATCCCAGGGGTTCTCCCATTTCTGGTCCTTGTGTCCGGTGACCGGTATGGATTCTTCCCAGATGCGGTTGTAGATCCAAGTCATGGTGTCGGCGAGTGTGGGTGAGTGGATGGCCATCATGCCGGTAGGCCAGGCCTGGCCCCAGGAGAAGGGGATTCCGACGCTCTTGTGGTCGAGTATCCAGAAGAAGCTCGGCGGGTTCGGGTGCATCCGAACTTGTGAGCCGGCTTTGATTTCGATCGCGATTTGGTTGCGTCCCAACTCGGAAGCGGCGTCGGTAGTGCTGACGATGAGGCGGATGTCGTGGTCGGGCTGGGCGTTTTTCTCCCAATACGATTCGGGGGCGTTCTGATCGCGGAGGATCGTGTACAGCGGTGTGGTGTCGGGCATGCATGTGTAGGAGGTGCGGGGTCGCGAGCGTGAGGCCTGCAGTCCGTACATGTCCTGGGGTGCACACGGTCCGCGTGTCACGTCGATGGGTAGACCTTGGATGTCGGAGTCGCCGTGCTGCCAGGCTTGGAGCAGTTGTGGCAGCGTGTCGAGTAGGTTTTGCGTCTTGGCGATGTTCTCGTCGAGGTTTTGTGTCAGGCCGGCCAGAATGCGGTGGGTGGCGTCCGCAACGGTGGCATCGGGGCGCCGGTAGGTGATGACTCCGTCTGCAAGGGAGAGGAATCCGAGTTCTCCGAGGCGTGCTACTTCCTGCTCCGTGGTATCGACGGAAGCGCCCGTGGCGTCGGCAAGTTCGGCGACGGTGCCGATCCGGCCGCGTAGCGCGATGTCGAGGAATTCTGCCAGTTCGGTGGGCAGGTTCATGCGAGGGCTCCTTCGTCGAGGTATTCTCCAGGCATTGCCTGTGAACGACGCCTGGCCATGTGCGTCCATTTTGCGCAATGGCCACAAAGTGCACCATATCCGAATTGTCACCAAAATTTAGTTGTTTAGCTTCGGATCTTCGCTGACTTCTGGGGTGGCGCGAACTTATGGCGGCATTGTTTTCGTCTCATCGATTGCTACTTGACTGCGCATCCGCTGACTGTGTGGTTGGTCGAGCTTTCCTTGTCGGCGACTCTCGCACGTTATTGACAGGGGACCGGGATGATCGAGACGACAGTGTCCGAGGTGATGGCCGAGTTGGCTGCGCTCGAAGATCCGAAGGCGCGCAAGGTAAATGAGAAGCACGGTGACGATCACGGTGTCAATCTCACGAAACTGCGCGGGCTCGCGAAGCGGTTGAAAACGCAGCAAGAACTTGCGTGCCGGCTTTGGGAGACAGGGGACGCCGCGGCCAGGCTGTTGGCGATCCTGATCTGCCGCCCAAAGTCGTTCACCCAGGACGAGTTGGACGCCATGCTGCGCGAGTCTCGCACCCCTAAAGTGCATGACTGGCACGTGAACTATGTAGTGAAGAAGAGTCCGCACGCGGATGAGTTGCGAGTGGTCTGGTCGGCTGATCCGGACCCAGTGGTTGCGTCTGCCGGATGGGCGCTGACCACCGAACGCGTGGCGAAGGAGCCTGAGGGCCTTGATCTTTCTGGGCTACTCGATGTGATCGAGTTGGAGATGAAAGATGCGCCGGATCGCCTGCAATGGGCGATGAATCACTGCCTGGCTCAGATCGGGATCGAGCACCCCGAGTATCGCGCCCGTGCAATCGATATCGGTGAACGTCTGAGGGTGCTCGAGGATTACCCGACGCCTCCGAACTGTACTTCTCCGTTTGCGCCGAGCTGGATCACCGAGATGGTGCGTCGACAGAACGATAAGTAGGGGCGATGCAGGGCGCTGCTGGGTCGACCTTGGCCAGCTATCCGCTTGTCCCCGTTCTCAGTTGCGTCGACAGCTTATGGGCATTTTCGAGAAGTAGGGTTCCCAGTTCGGTGATCCGTTCGGGACGAAAGCGTGTCTCGACGCCAGTCAAGCTGAGGGCCCAAGCGGGGCGTCCACCCCGATCGAATACGGCAGCGCCGACGCCCCAGCTTGCTTCGACGATGAGTGCGGGATTTACCGAGTAACCGGTGGTGCGGGTCAAGGCGATTCGACGGCGGACTGCATCCTCGCTGTGGCCTTCTCCCAACGAGGCTGCAAGGTCCTTCCGGTTGAAGTAGTCATTGACGTCGCCTACCGGCATGTGACTCAGGATTGCCAGGCCGGCCGACGCGACACCGAGCGGAAATCGCTTTCCTTCATGGAGCACATGGGATCTCAGAGGAAAGCTACCTTCTTGGGACAGCACGCACACGGTCTCGTCGCCGCGTCGTGCCGAGAGAAACGCGCTTTCGCCAGTGGCACTGGCTAGCTCGTCAAGAACGCTGCGAGCGTTGTCGATGATGTCGTACCGGTGTCCTGCAGCTGCGCCCAACAAGTACAACTCGGGGCCCAATGACCAACGTCCGTTCTTCGCATCTCGGTCCACCAATCCCTCGGTAGCCAAAGACGCCAATAGGCGATGTGTCGTCGGACGAGCAAGATCGGCCATCTTGCTCAGTTCGGTAGTTGACGCCCCCGCAGGTTCCGACGCGGCGACTGCCCGCAGAACGGCGGCCACGCGAGCGACCATGTGGGGAGACTTTTCTGGAGATGGCACATGTCCATCTTAGCGTTCACTGACTGAACGTAATTCTTGATAGTGCTCAACCATCGACCAATCTTGGCCCGGTATGGGTGTGAGTATTGATCTGTTTACCTGGTCATAGTTCAATCGAACGAACCCGAAATAGTGCGTTCACTCAATGGACGCAAGATTGGAAGCAGAAGATGGCAACGAAGATGTACGAGTCCGCTGCTGATGCGGTCGCCGACATCGTCGACGGCGCCACGTTGGCCGTCGGCGGATTCGGATTGTGCGGTATCCCCGACTCGCTGATCAATGCGATCGCGGCAACGACTGCCACAAACCTCGAAGTGTTCTCCAACAACTGTGGCGTTGACGATCACGGGCTCGGAATCTTGCTGTCCGCTGGTCGAATTCGGCGTGTAACCGCGTCGTATGTCGGTGAGAACAAGGAATTCGCGCGCCAGTATCTGGCCGGTGAGCTCGAAGTGGAACTGACACCGCAAGGCACCTTGGCGGAACGCCTTCGCGCCGGCGGTACCGGAATTCCGGCGTTCTTCACTCCCGCTGGTGTGGGCAGTCCGATCTCCGAAGGTGGAATGCCCTGGCGGTACGACGCCGACGGTTCTATCGCTATTGCGTCCCCGCCCAAGGAAACTCGTGTCTTCGGAACCAAGCGATATGTTCTCGAAGAAGCGATCAACACCGACTACGCGCTCGTGCACGCTCTATTGGGTGACACCGAGGGGAACCTCGTGTTCGACAAGACTGCGATGAACTTCAATCCGCTCGCCGCGATGGCCGGTCGGGTAACCATCGCTCAGGTGGAGCGCCTCGTCGAACCGGGCGAGATCGATCCGGCGTCAGTGCATCTACCGGGTGTGTTTGTGCAACGTGTCGTGCATACCGGGCCTCAGAACAAGCGAATCGAAAAGCGAACCGTCAGCGCTTCGGAAGGAGTCACACGATGAAGGCGCCTGTGGCAGTTGCAGGTTGGACCCGTCAGGACATGGCTGCTCGTGCGGCAGCCGAGATGATCGACGGCGAATACGTAAACCTAGGGATCGGCCTTCCCACACTGATTCCCGGATACCTTGGTTCGGATGTGCGAGTCGTCCTGCACTCGGAGAATGGAATCCTCGGCACTGGTCCGTACCCGACTGAAGACAATGTCGACGCCGATCTCATCAATGCCGGTAAAGAGACTGTCACAGTCAATCCCGGTGCGGCGTACTTCGATTCCGCTCTGTCCTTCGGCATGATCCGCGGTGGCCACATCGACACCGCAGTGCTTGGCGGCATGCAGGTCTCACGTACCGGCGACCTCGCGAACTGGATGGTTCCGGGGAAGATGGTCAAGGGTATGGGCGGTGCGATGGATCTCGTTCACGGTGCCCGCCGCGTGATCGTAGTCATGGAACACACTGACCGCGAAGGTAATCCGAAGATCGTCGACGCCTGCACATTGCCGCTGACCGGGCAGGGCGTCGTGGATCGGATTATCACCAACCTTGCAGTCATTGACGTAGCCGACGAAGGAACCTTGGTATTGCGTGAACTCGCACCCGGTGTCTCCGTTGCCGACGTTGTTTCTGCAACCGGGGCCGAACTGAAGATAGAACTGTCACAGTGAGGAGTTCACAGCTGGGTGGAGGGGCTGACTGACTCCGATTTCATGCTGGGTGAGTTGTATCCGGTGCCGATTTTGACGCCGCCCAGCCACTCGGACAGTCGTGCAGCCTCTGTCTGGAGGGCGTGTTTCGCTTGGGAGGAAACGGTTTCGAGTAACCGAACCTGTACGACGCCGGCGTCGTCTTGGATCCAGCACCCTACGGCCCGTCCGTTCGCCCAGGCTGTTGTGCCGGCGTTGCCGCGGTTGTCGAAGAGTTGGTTGCGGTGTTGGCCCAGGTAGAAGTCGCGGCCTTTCCAACCCATGATCGTCGGGTCGAGCACCGGGAGCAGTGCCACCCAAGGGCCTGGATCGACTATCTCGTCGAGGTCTTCGGGTAGCAGCCAACCGGTGCCGCCATCATCGAGCGAGACGGAGACGGCGTCGAGTTCGGCAAGCGCCGTGCGCACCACTGTCTTTGTGGATCCGAGCCACCACACGATGTCGTCTTCTGTGCCGGGGCCGAAGGTGTACAACCAGCGTCGAATGATTTCTCGGTATCCGTCGACGGCGCTGCCCAGGGAGGAAGCGTCGTCGAGCCAGTGCTGGGTGAGAGTCCATCGTGTACGCGCGGTGGGGAATCGGCCGACGTTTGTTCCGCGCACAATGTCGGCGGTTGCGCCGAGATGCGTGAGAATCCTGGGTGCAGACCAGATCTCACCCGATATTCCTGAGACCTTCACATCGATCATCGGCACGGCCTGGCGGACGTCGAGAGCTGAAAGACCTTCTGGTGCGTCGGCGAGCAGTGCAAGAACTTCTGCCCGGGCGCGATCAAGCCAGTCATTGCCGTCAATGGCGAGGCCGGCATTCACAATATCTTTCGATATTCGCGCACGCTCGGTATTCGCGACTCGGGCCGACGCGCTTGGCCAGGCGGACGACAGCAGGTCACGGGGGAATGCGAAAAGGGTACGCCGCATTGCCAATTGCTTCACAACGGTCCGCTCGTCGTACAGGGTTTGATCAATATCAACGATATCGACTGACCGGACGCGCGCCCAGCAGGACAGGTAGACCGTCGCGGACTCGGTGGCGTGGAGAACCGTCATTGCCCGAGTCGCAGCTTCAGGTGAATCGACGCGGAATTCCGGGGCTAAGGCATGGCGGACGGATATCCGTGCACGCCGCTCATCGTCGGAGACATGGCGCCTAGGACTCATCGGAATATGGTGCCACACGTCAACCTCAGGATCGAGGTATGTCACGGCTGTCTGCGCAAGGTCATATTGCCGGTCTGGCGCCGGGATTGTGCCCAACCTGCATCCTGACCTCTCCTTGTGCCAACGCGAGATGGAGGGATTTGCCGGCAAATGGGCAAATGTGGAGTGGGTGACCTCAGAGGTTCGGTCCGGAGAAGCCGTGCACGTTGAGGCCGACACCACGGCGCGTCAGCGATGGCAACCTTTTACGTCACGTGACGAATTGTATGCCAATTGGTGGGAACTGGCTGCTTTCGCGGCTCTGGCCAAATCTGATGGGGTTTGGGTCGAATGCCTTGGGGGGACGTCGTGGCAGCTCAGCCTGGGGTTTTGTCGGATCGGTCGCCGAACCGTCTTCAAGGGGAGTCGAGGTTGACGAGGCGCTTCCAGGTTCCGGTAGCCGATTCCGCAGTTGGCGGGAAGGGGGTCGTGTTGTTCGAAGATGCGGCAGTTTTGCGTCGATATTGCGTGAACGCCGCGCGGGTTCGGATAGGGGACAAGGGAGTGGGAAGGTCGGTGTCCGGCGTCACATTGGCACAGTTTTCGGGAATTGCTGTGGCCGCGAGGGCCCTAGCTGGGACGATGGCGAAACGCGGGGCGCTGACCTGCGGATTTGTTAAAGGCTTCGCGGGTCGCGTAACTTATTCCAAGTCAGAGCGACACGGACACCGACTCCCACCTGCAAGGGTGAGTGACACGAGGTTGTACGAAGTGCCTGACGAAATCCGAGGCAGTTTCCATCCTGTATGGTTGTGCTTCACCTCCAGTTCACGACGATGATCAGCCCGGTTTGCGCCGGTGCCGAGAATCCGATAAGCTGGAAAAGTTGCCCCAGAGCAGCCGGCCAGAGGGTCGGCGGTGACGGTGTGCGCGTGTTCTTTGAGAACTCAACAGTGTGTCGATGAATGTCAGTGCC
>NZ_JASHKR010000109.1 GCF_030056815.1 Rhodococcus sp. IEGM 1379 | reverse complement strand
GGGTGTGGCGCAGCTTGGTAGCGCGCTTCGTTCGGGACGAAGAGGTCGTGGGTTCAAATCCCGCCACCCCGACAGTGAAGAACTTGAAGAAGGCACTTTTTCCGCAAGGAGAAGGTGCCTTCTTTTGTTGTGAACGCCGGTTGGAACACTTGTGAGGTGCATTCGCGGGTGCGCTACCGTGCACTCGAGGAGTTGGTGACAGTGAGCAAGAACGAGGACTTCGCACACAACGACATAGCCAGTCGCAGCCGCCGAGAAAAGGCGTTGGGGTTGGCCAAGTTTGCGTGGGATCGAGGGATCACCGGCGCCGAACTGCTGGACATGCCCGAGGATAGGTTGCGCAAGCTCGCTCGAGCGGCCGACGCGAACCCGCCGAGCACCCGCGAGACCTGGACTATTGCGGCAGGGCTCATCAACGAGAAGGATCAGTGGGCGTCGACGCACCCCGATAGGCCGGAAGCGCAGCGAGCGCATCCCGACGAGAAGATCATGTGGGTGAAAAAGCCGATCGAGCCCTGGCTTTAGCGAGTCTTCTGCTTCTCCAGACACGCCATCACGCGGGCTGCGTTCTTCTCCAGGATCGCCGCGTATTCGCGGATATCGCCGGCATCCGGAGTGCCACTCATCACCGAAATCGTGAGCACATCACCTACCGAATAAATTCCGTGGTTGAACGGACTCCGCGGTGACACGTACGGAAATGATGCGGTCAGCACGATTCTGGAATCACCCAAAGTCATGGTGGCCGGGCCTCGATTGACGCTACTCGCCACTGTTCCCAGTTTCGGTTCAGCGGACAGTTTCGGTTTGACTGCGATTGCCGGAAGTTCGTATTGCAACGCGCGTACTGCTCGGAAGGCATCGGGAAATCCGGCTTTGCCCTTCACATTGTTTTCCGTGATGGCAACGATTCGGTCCGCGGGATCTTCCTTGTCCATCGCCAAATCGATGTGATAGCACCCCATGTGGTTTTGTCCGCGCACATCGGCGTCGGCCGGCGCTCCGGACATCACTTGCATGGACCGTGGACTCTTGTCACCGAAACGTTCTTCCAACGAAAAAGAAATAATTGTCTGGGCGACGCTGGTAACCGTCACTCCCGGCCAGAATCCCTTGAAGTCGCGGATCTGTCTCAGATCAAGCGTGATTGCTGCGGCCGACCGCTTGCCTGAAAACGTCACGGTTCCGCCCCCGGAATTGGGGGCATCGTGTTTCCTGGTTTCCGGCAATGCTCGAATTGCTCGGACGTACTGTCGTGGAGTTCCGAGAAGCCCTTTGACCGCCAACCACCACGGGTTCGGCGCTGTCAGTTCCGGAACAAACTCCGGAAGAGGCGTCGACGAGAACAGAGCCTGAACAATCGCGTTGTACGTACGACCGTCGCCCAACGCATGTGACGCCTTCAAAATCACTGCGGTGGCTTCGCCCTGCATGCCGGGCGCGTCACGAATACCTCGAACGACGTGCAGTCGCCAGAGGCATTCGTAGGGGTCGACGATCTGCGCGGCGATCTCACTGAAGTACTCGAAAATACCTTCCCACGAAGTTATTTCGGTGCTGTCGTCGACATGATCGGCGATGTCGAATGGTTCCGAGTCAACCCAGTGCGGGAAGTTCAATCCACCGGGAACCGTGGTCACCGTCCATCGCAATTCAGGAATTTTCGACGCTCGATCTCCAAGGAAATCGAGCAGTTCCGACTTACCCAACGGAATCGAAGTGCCTGAATCGAACAAGAAGATCGTCAGAACATCCGTTGATCGATCCACGACATTGGCAGCAATCAATTCGAAATCAACCGAAGTCAGTTGGTTCGTAGGCATAAATCATCTCCGACACGGAAACCAGCAAGCGGGCGAGCTTAACCATAAGCATCGCCCGCCGCTATCGCGAATTAGCCACCCCGACCCGCTATGGTTTAGCGCCCAACTCGATAAGCACAGACTCCAGGGTTCGCCAGCGATCTCGACTTTCGGATGGCAGTTTGCCGATGATCTTTGAGGCGTCTCGCAGCGCGTCAGCCAATTTGACCTCGTCGCCGTCCAGTAAACCCCGGTAGTTCGTATCCAAGAGATACGGGGCGTCCACGCTGATCAGAATCGACACGCTGTCGAGAAGGATCTCCAGATCGCGCGCCGCAATGGCATCATCGTCGGCATTCGAAGCAGCGACATAGTCGAAATCGCCCCGCCACAGCGCTGTCCGCAACGTGTCGTTCCGCAGCGTGATCACAGTCCCCAACGAACGCTGACGATTATTACGCTCATTGAGCGCGAGGACTTCATGAGCCAAGCGAAGCACGTTGTCGTCTGTCATGGACGCTCCCACAACTATCAAGTGACCAGTCGCCATGAGGGACTGAACAATTGATCCCAACGGACGCCGTTCAGCGTCATACCTGACGAAGTCTCGTCGACTCAGCACTATGCTGGACGGGTCTGAAATATCGCCGTGCAACTTGAGAATCCAGGGCCGATCGGCAGTAATCTCACCTCGAGGGAGTACTGCGATCGAATCTGTTCCGTGAGCTGATTCAAAGGCTTTCTCGTACAGCGAGTCGTAGTTTGTAGTAACAACTTTCGAGACTCCAAGGGTCGCCAACAGGCAGTGCGCCATCGACGGCTCGACTCCTCCGCCCGTCAACTCGGCAACGCGCTTGCCTAGGTCGTCCTTCTCCATGGACTTCGATAACAGTTGCGCGCGATCCAAAACCCCTAAGCGGGCAAAGTCCTCGGCACTCACCGCAGGAAGTACATCACTTCGAATCTCCTCGAGAAGTTCGTCCCACGTCGGCAAGCCTGCAGGAATGCTGACTCCGGCACCCAATAGCAGTGAGACATCTCCCGCCTGCATCTTGTCGGAAAGTTCCTGAACATGCACCGGCACACCGGCATTGCGCAGGTAGCCGCGCCGAACCGATTGGTAGGCGGCATAGTCAGCAGCGTTGGCGACAACAAACGCGATATCGAAGTCGTACTTGTCTGCGCACAGCATCGCAGCCTCGATCAATGCCTTGATGACATCGCCCCGGACCATCCCCTGCCCGCCCAAACCGACTCCGAAGGTCGGCAACGCAACAAGCGGTTTGACTCGGCTTCCACCGGTCTGAATTCCAGCTGCCGCAATCGTCTCGAGGACCTCGTACATGCCTTCGACCAGCCACTGCACTGATATTCGAGACGCTACGTTCAACAGCCAGACTGGCTGCCCAGCCTGTGGAAACGACCGAACTCGCCCGGCGCCCGGCGGCGCCTGGACTACCGGTCCAGTGAGTCCGAGCACCGGCCACCAGTGCTCGCGTGGCTGGAAGCTACCGCTCGTAGACACAACGGCAGCATCCCAGTCCACCGATTCGAGTCGGCCTCGAACTACAAACACATGACCGGTACTCGCATTATTCTCAGCCGTACGCGACTCCCAAACTCCGTCACTCGATGCAGTGGTACTTCACCAGCTCCTGGGCAGCAGTTACACCCCGGCGAGGGTTTCCTTAGCCCAGCGGTAGTCGGCTTTACCGCTCGGTGAGCGCAGGATTGCCGGAACCAGAACTATGGAACGCGGAATCTTGTACCCCGCAACGTGAATACGGCAATGCTCGGACAGCGCGTCCAGTTCCACATCTTCGAAGCCCGGCCGGACCTGAACGACAGCCGCAACTTTTTCACCGAATCGCGTATCGGGTGCGCCGGCAACCAGAGCGTCGAAAACCGCCGGATGGGTTTTCAGTGCCTGCTCCACTTCTTCGGGGTAAATCTTCTCCCCGCCGGAGTTGATGCACATGGAACCGCGGCCGAGAAGCACGATCGAGCCGTCTTTTTCTATCGTGCCCATGTCGCCGAGCACTGCCATCCGGATGCCGTCGACGACGGGGAAGGTGGCGGCGGATTTTTCGGGATCGTCGAAGTAGGCGACGGGTACATGTCCAGCCCTGGCGATGAAGCCGACTTCGTCGGATCCGGGTTCGATACGGCGGAATTCGTCGTCGACCAGGATCATGTTGGGGTTGGAGCGAATTCGTTTTGTTCCGTCTTCGCTGAATTCAACGACGCCGTCGTTGCCGGATTCGGAGGCTCCGAACGCGTCTTTGACAACCAGACCGGGGAGTCGAGTCTTCAACTCTTCCTTGAGGTTCGGCGAGAATAGCGCACCGCCGGAGCCGATCAGCTTGAGCGTCGAAAGATCATACTTTCCTTCACTTGCTGCCATTGCGTCAGCGATAGGCCGTGCGATCGCGTCGCCGACGACCGTGATGCCGGTGATCTTCTCGGCCTCGACCAACCTCAGGACTTCCATCGGATCGAAGGAGTGGGTAAGCACTCGCGGAGCACCCATGAGGAAGGCTGTGAGCAGCGAGAGGATGGCGGCGCCGTGCATGAGCGGCGGAATGAGCAGCAATACAGTCGGATTCGTGTTCGCAACTGCTGCCTCGACCACTTCTTCGAGGGTGCGACGCGGCGGCCCACTGAGGTTGGCGCCGGACAGTGCAGCGAAGAAGAAGTCCTCGTGCCGCCAGACAACTCCCTTGGGCATGCCGGTCGTACCACCGGTGTAGATGATGAAGTGGTCGTCATTGGATCGGACGCCGAAATGTCGTGCGTCGGACTGCACAGCCAACGCACTCTCGTATTCGTCACCCACGGTGAGAATGTGCCGAATCTCGGGACATTGCGGGACGACTGCCCGTGCGAGGGGCGCGAATTCGCTCTCGACCAGAAGCGCGACCATCTTCGAATTGGTGTAAACGTAAACAAGCTCGGCGCCGGTGTAGCGAAAGTTGACGTTGATCGGAACGGCCCGGATCTTCATGCAGGCAATGAGTGCCTCGACGTATTCGACGCAGTTCCGCATATGGATTCCGACGTGTTGCCCGGGTCCGACTCCGACGGACCGGAGGTGATGAGCCAATCGGTTGGCCCGCATTTCGAGTTCCCCATAACTGAGGCGCTGATCTTCGAAAATCAGCGGCGTGCGATCGGGAATCGCATCGGCAACGGCCTCGAACAGGTCGGCAATGTTCAGGGTCATCGGCTTCCTCACTACACATGTCTTCACGTACCGGTACAGGTCTTTCGCGAAGCTAACACGTTGACCGACCGGTCGAGTTCGAATTGCGCAGCGTGTCCCGCTGTGCGAGAACTTTCGGACATCAGAACCTCATCGAAAGTGTGCGAATTAACCAGGGTAGCCTGACCTAATGCACCCACGCTCGCCCCAGCGGACCCGCACGTCGGTCCGAATCGCCATAGTCGCACTGGCGACGCTCTTTGCTACGACAGCCTGCGGAAATAGCGACGCCGGAAGCAACGCGAACGGAAATACCGACGTCGCAACCGGCGGCCAACTGTTCAGCACCGCGGACTCCGAAACGGCGAAGCTCGGCAGTGACGCTGCACCCGGGGAATTCCCTCGCACCGTCAAACACGCACTGGGTGAGACCACCCTCAATACCAAGCCGTCGCGCGTCATCGTCCTCGACAGCGGCGAATTGGATGAAGTTCTTTCGCTCGGAATCACCCCGGTAGGTATGGCAAGCCCGGAAAGCGCGGCGGGTCAGCCGTCGTACCTCGCCGACAAGCTGGTGGGTGTCCCCGATGTGGGCACAACCAACAATCTCAATCTCGAGGCCATCACCGCACTGAAGCCCGATCTGATTCTCGGCAGCAAGTTGCGCCAGGACAAGCTGTACCCACAACTGTCCGCGATCGCGCCGACAGTGTTCAGCATCCGTCCGGGGTTCCCGTGGAAGGAAAACTTCCTCCTTGCCGGCGACGCACTGGGCGAGGAAACGAAGGCCGAACAGGTCCTCAACGACTACCAGACACATGCCGATCAGGTTCGTGAGTCGATCGACGGTTCACCGACTATCTCCTTGGTGCGCTTCATGTCCGGCAAGTTGCGCCTCTACGGCAACTTGTCCTTCATCGGCGTCATCCTGAAGGACGTCGGGCTCCCCCGCCCGGCCGTTCAGGACATCGACGAACTCGCAGTCGAGGTCAGCCCGGAAACCATCACCGAGGCCGAGGGGGATCGAATCTTCTACTCCAGCTACGGAAAACCAGCCGATACCGGCCAGGCAACCGTGGTCGCCGGGCCATTGTGGGCCAGCATGAATGCCGTCAAGGAAGGTCGCGCCACCGAGGTGAGCGACGAGACCTGGTTCTTGGGCCTCGGTCCGACAGGTGCCGGCCTGGTTCTCGACGATCTGCAGGTAAAGCTCGGCAAGTAGTAACCACCGAAGACAAGGCCGCCGTTCGACTCTCGGGAGTCGAACGGCGGCCTTGTCTTCTCGAAGCGAGCACTCCCTACTTGTCAGTCTGGCTCTAGTCGGCGGGGCAACCGCTTGCTCCACAGACCCTTCCGTCTCAGCGGAAACCACAGCAGCATCCGAGACCACATCCTCGGCAGCGAGCGCCGCCGCAGTTGATGCGTTGGTCGCCCCGTTCTCCATAAACCCACCGAAAACCTTGTAGCAGAATCTGTTCCGCTGGCCGAGGTTCTCACCTTGCTGGAAATTCCGGTCGCCGGTATTCCTTCCACGACGACGCAACAGCTTCCCGCTGCTCTCAACGATGTGCCGCGCATCGGCTCGACGATGGCTCCCGATGTGGAACGGATCATCAAGCTCTCCCCCGATCTGGTGATTGCAGCGGAGACCTCGCGCAGCACGATCGAGGCCAGCTTGGCCGGCGCCACCACGCCCGCGGCATTCCTCGAGACCGACAGCTTCGGCGATCTCGAGTTTGCCGTCGGAGTGTTGGGCGAAGCCTCCGACAAGCAAGCCGAAGCCGATAAATTCTCGCATCGATGACTGCGAGCGAGACAGCGCTTTCAACACGAAGTTCTCGAGGTGGTCACATCGCTGAACCGCACGTTGGGAATTGCCGTGTTGATGGTGCTGCGCGACCTCAATCAGGCGTCGACGCTCAGCGATCGCATCGTCGCTCTGGCATCGGGGCAGGTTGTCGCCGAGGGAACGCCCGGTGAGGTACTGACTCCCGATCTGATTCGTGGCGTCCACGGCATGGAAGCCGAGGTGGAAGAGCATCCCCTCACCGCCCGCCCCCGAATCCACTTGGTTCGACGGCAATGGAATGTCGCCGAGACCGCCATCCCGATGTACACACCCGAGGCGCACTAATGCTGTCCGATGCAGAACACGAAAAGTCTCTGGATGCCTACCGCACCTTTCTCGCCGAGCGCAAAACTGTTGTCATCTCGACGAAGGACGAGAACGGTGAGCCGTTTCTGTCGATCGTTCCTTTTGCCATTCCCGAGGATTCGCTCTACGTCTACGTGAGCGAGATCGCCGATCACTACACCTACCTGCACAATGCCGAGACTGCCTGTGTCCTGATTTACGGGGGCGAGAGCGAATCTGTCAATCTCTTCGACATCGAACGAGCCCGCTTCGCCTGCACCGTCATAGAGTGCGCGGAAGAAGGACACGATGCCGCGTTCGAGAAGCTCGGGGCACGCACGAACGCCAAGATGGTTGACCTGCTTCGAACCTTGGACTTCCATCTCTTCCGCCTCACTCCGCAACAGGGGCGCTACGTTGTCGGTTTCGGCAAGGCTTTCGACGTGATCTTCGACGGCAGTCGTTTCGATCATGGTGTTATCGACAAGAATCCTGTCGCTACAGAAAGCAACTGACACAACATCTTCTGACTGTTGCCCAGCTCTTCATCGAGCTGGGCAACAGTCATTTCACACCAGATTCAGGGCATGAATCGGTCGATGAAGGTGTTGCTGAAGACTCGGTGCGGGTCGTATTTGTCGAAAGTCCCCAGTGCGAAGTCCCAGTTCCCGTCTCCACCGGCACGGAAGGTGGCAGGTATTGTGCGAGAAAGGAATTCGTCGTCCTGATATGCCGCATCGTTGGTGAATGCCCACCCCTTCGACCACTCCGGCCGGAAGATGGCGTAATCCCCGGAGTAATTCGCGACCATCCACTTTTCCATCTCACGAAGGAATGCCGACAGCCCCCGCGTGCCGGGAATCGACACCACATTCATCCAGATCGCGGTGTCCCAATCATCACGATCTGCGCGGGGCCGAACTGCGGAGAGATCAGGCACTCCGGCACTGTCAACCAGGACTTCGTCATCATTGTCGACGCCGCACAGTCGCACTTCGAATGGCATGTTGACGGGGTACTGCCCCAACGAGGCGTAATGCGTCATCCGCTCATTCAGCCAACTCGTCATCTCGTGGACAACGCGGGCGATGTTGGACCGCTTGGTGATGACGGCCCCTCCGCCGGCGACGACACGCAACGTCGTGTGCCGCAGGTAGAACAAGACGTCCTTGGACCAACCCCACAGGTCGTCGGTATCAGTGAGCACGAGTCCAGCTGCGACGGCACCGAACTGCGAAGCTCCGAACAGCGGTGTAGCTGCCTGTAATCCCTTGGCCACCAACCCCAGCGGGGTGGTAACTGCTTCGGGGAGCGCGTCGGAGAAGAAGTAGTTGTACGGCCCGTGCACTTCCCTCGACTCGGGCGGCTTGACGGGCGTCGGTGTCCAGACTTTCAGCCACGGCGTCGCTGTGAACGGAAACCAGATGGCCTCGACGCGTCCGGATGCTTCGACAAAGCTCTCGTATGTCCGCCCCGGTGAGCCCGGCGGCGCGAAAAGCTCCTGCCAGGTGATGTCGGTAAAACTCTGGCACCGCAACCGGTAGTTCTCGCCGGCCTGCAGCGTCACAGAGGTCACGAAGGTACGTCCGAGGTGGGTCAGAAATGCTGTGCTCTCGAAGTCGGATCGCTTGAATTCGCGCAACTGGTAACTGTTCTCGGATGCGTCCCAGGCCACCACTGTCATGGCTGTGATGAGATTGCTCAGAGATCCGTACGACTGACCTGGCGTAATCGTCTCCCCGGCAGCCGGGTACGTAGCGCCGTGGGCGCCGATCGCGAGGGCGCCCGCGATGGACAGCTCACCGATGGCCGGGGCATTGGCCCAACCGAGCCCCTGATCTTGAAGCGCCGCAAGTATCTTCTCGATGCTGGCACCCGCACCCGCTGTGACGGTTGACGGCGTGCCGTGCTGCACCGCAACGGAATTCAGATGGACCATGGTGTCCACCAGCAGCACACGATCGACCGGCGCACCCGGAACAACCGTCAGCGGACTCCACCCGTGCATAGTGCCGCGCGCTCGCACGGTATATCCATGCTCGTGCGCCCAGTTCGACAGAATCACTACGTCATCCGCACTTCGAGCGGTTGCCGTCCAGACGCTGTCGAGAACAATTTCCTTGGACCAGTTGGCGTAGGCCTGCTGAGACAACGGAATTCCGGCCGGAAACTCGGGCGGCGAAACCAGCGTGGATTGCGGACCCCACGGCACCGCACCGGCCGGCGCCCAGGACATCCCGGCAACTGCAACGGCCCCGGCTCCGGCCGCGAGGAATCCGCGCCTGCTCACCGAACCGGACTTCTCTTGCACCACATCTTCTTGCGTCACTGTCCACTCGCCTCTGCCGACTCGGTCTACGTCAGGACGAACGTAGAACAGATTCGATTACGATGCCAGTGGTTCCGTAATAATCGTTATGAAACTTACGAAGCGAACACCGCATAGATCGCCTCCGGCGCACCATCGAAAGCACCGACGATCAGCCACACTGTCAAGAGCGTGAGCGCTGGGCCGATCAGAATTTTCTCGACGTTGCCGCCGGCACGGATCGAGAGAAACGATGGCAGTCGCTGCTCCCACCAGCGTTTACCACCCAACGGAATGAGCGGCGCAAGGAACGGAACGCCTTCCTTGGTGATTGCATCCCCGAGGCAATGCGTCGCACAACCCAATGCGACCGCGACCCCCAATCCGGTGGATCCCGCCTCGCTCGGATACCACTGCCACGTCAGCGCGGACAGAGCCAAGGCCATCGCTGACACGATCAGCCAGCCCTTCTCCTTCGCGAAGTCACCCGCCAATCCGCGGATCGCGAGCCCCAAACAGAAGAACAAGGTGATGATGATCGCGGGCTTTCCGAACTGCACGACCAACGCTGACACTCCGGCGCCCAGGCCGGCCGCGAACAGCGCGGTGTGCGTGAGCGTCCGGTGCCCGCCGCGACGCTTACCGTCCTTCTTGCCTTTTGTGAGGCGGTAGAACGCCACCGATACGGCGTCGACGCCCTGCGCAAGAGCCTTGCTGATCGGCCCGAACGACCGCGCGACAGTCGATTGACCGGTGTCCAGATCCGGAAGCAGCGCAGCGCCCGCACAGACCCCGGCAAAGGTCAGAGTCTCGGCAGTGGAGGTGGGGCCACCCCAATCGAGCGGCAAGAGTTCGGCAACCACCAGACCAACGGCAGCACCGGACATTGCGTGGGTAGGACCCATAACCATGACGCACAACACCTTCCGAAGCGCGCCCCGACACGTGCGTCGGGGCCGCTCCAGAACGTAGCAAGTGCCACCGACAGACTTTCCTCATTTCGGCACGGCCGCACCATTCCGGCTCAAAGGAATTGCTACGTAGCTACTTTCATCAGCAGTATCACTCGTCGACGGTGCAGGCGATCGTGACAGCTACGCCCGGCGATGCCTCTAAAACAGCTATCGCCTCACCGCTCGGAACGGCCTCACCGATGGAAACTGCCTCACCAATCTCGACGGCCGGCACAGACCCACCCGGCGTCGTCCTCATGTCGACTACAGACACATCCCCCGCCAGCACTACCGCCGGTTCCGCGTCGAACGCTATCTGCCCTTCCTCGATCAGCTTGTGAAGTTCCTCGCCCGAGATCGGAGCGACCTGACTACACGTGGTGGCCACCCCCGCTTCAACCGGACCGGGCACGCTGCCAGTGCTCAGCACCACCGGCGAACTTTCGGAGATCGGATCGGAAGCCCAGGCGATACCCGGAACAACTGCCGCTCCCAGCACTGCTATCGACGCTGCCGCTACAGCAATTCGTCGGGCCCGCGTTCCCTTGGCCGTCGTTCGTGTCATCGTTCACTCCTGTCGTTCATTTGGGCGCTGTCTGCATCCGAGTACCGACGTTAGGGAGCCGATACTGCTGATCCGTTAGCGATTTCTTAGGGTTTGATGAGAATGCAATGCCCTGATGCACCGGCGAGCCGAAGCGCCGGAATCCGGTGGCACTATGGCCTGGTGAGCACATCCGAACGCATCCTGATCGTGGACGACGACACCAAGGTTCTGGCCTCCCTCGAACGCGGACTGCGCCTATCGGGATTCGATACCGACACCGCAGTAGACGGTCGGTCTGCACTCACCGCCGTGAGCAAGCGGTGCCCGTCGGCAATCGTTCTCGACGTCAACATGCCCGGCCTCGACGGTGTCGGGGTGGTCACTGTCTTGCGCGCCATCGGCAACGAGGTGCCGATCTGCGTTCTCAGCGCACGCAGTTCGGTTGGCGATCGCATCGCAGGTCTCGAGGCCGGTGCCGACGACTATCTCACCAAGCCGTTCGAGTTGGGCGAATTGGTCGCCAGGCTTCGGGCGTTGTTGCGACGCACGGCACATACCGAGCCGAAGACCAGCCGGCCGATTTCGGTGGGGCCACTTACCGTCGATCTGCCCGGTCACCGCGCGTACGTCGGCAGCACAAGAATCGAACTGACCAAAAGGGAATTCGATCTGCTTGCTGTTCTCGCCGAACATACCGGAGTGGTACTGAGCCGGCCGCAACTTCTTCGGCTGGTGTGGGGCTACGATTTTGCCGCCGATACCAATGTCGTGGACGTCTTTGTCACGTACCTGCGCAAGAAACTGGAAGTGGACGGCACGCCTCGACTGATCCATACCGTTCGCGGCGTCGGTTTCGTTCTGCGGACCGAACGATGAAGCGGCCATTGTCATTACAGATGCGAGTTGCGATCGCTTCCGGCTTGGCGGCCGGTATCGTGATTGCCGCAATCGGTATCGCGTTCGTAGTGTTCTTGCGCGTCAACGGCTCCGAGCAACTGGACCGCACCCTCAATTCCGTTACGCTCGGGATAGCTGCGGATTCGACATATGCGATTCGAACCGAAGAACCAACTGTTGCATCTACGCCGGCCGTCATCTCCCCAGGTACCGTTTTACAGCCACTTACCGACATCCGCACTCGTGACGTCGTCCTCCCCGGCGAGAGCGGAGTGGCGTTGGCCGTCAGCGTGCCCGAAGATCCTCTGACACAGGCAATTCGAGAACAAACATTCCAAGTTTCTGCTGCAGCTGCAATCGCGATACTGGTCGCGGCGGGGCTCGGGTGGATTCTCACCGGCTGTGCCGTGCGTCCTCTTCAGGAATTGACGAAGACAACCAGTTCGATCGGCAACAACCTCGATATCGAAGGGCTGTCCCGCCACGCCCCGTCGGTGCGTGGCACCCGCGAGGCCGAAGAACTCTCCGACGCGATACACAGCATGCTCAGCCGAATCGAACTCGATCGCAGCCGAACCGAGCGGGCACTGGAGTCAGCCCGCGATTTCGCCCGTGTATCCGCCCATGAATTGCGTACCCCTCTCACAGCAATGCGCACAGACCTGGAAGTTCTTGCGACACTGAAACTCACCGACGCTCAGCGACGCGACCTTGCCGCCGAACTTCTGGAGTCGCAGCTACAGATCGAGCGCACTCTCACCGATCTCGAGACTCTCGCCCTCGGAGAGGTCGCGGATACCGCGGACTACGCCTGCGTCGATCTGGTGGAAATAGCCGACCGAGTCGTCGACGAAGCCGGCCGAACGCACAGCGGCACGACAATCACCCTGGACGGCCCTGAAAGTTTGACCGTTCAGGCTTTCCCCGCCGGCATCCGGTTGGTGCTGGCCAACGCGATAACCAACTCGGTCAGGCACGGATGCGCCAGTCGCATCAATGTCGCCGTAAGTCCCGGTAAGAGTGCCGGCGCCGCCACCATAGTCGTCGACGACAACGGAACACTGATCGACAAATCAATCCGGAAGTCGATGTTCGAGCGTTTTGTGCGCGGCCCGAGCGCTGCTGACACCGGCAGTGGATTGGGGTTAGCGCCAATACCGTTCAGTTAGTGGCTAGAATGGTGAATACCGGTGAATGAGTGGGCTG
>NZ_JASHKR010000108.1 GCF_030056815.1 Rhodococcus sp. IEGM 1379 | reverse complement strand
CTCCTGAGCGAAGTAGCCGACCTTCAAACCGTGACCCGCGATGAGCTCGCCGGCATCAGCCTTCTCGGCTTCGGCGAGGATGCGCAGCAGCGTGGTCTTACCCGCACCGTTGAGGCCGAGGATGACGACGCGCGACCCACGGTCGATGGCGAGGTCGACGCCGGTAAAGATTTCGAGTGAGCCGTAAACCTTGGTCAGGTTCTTACCCATGAGCGGGGTCTTGCCACACGGCGCAGGCTCGGGGAACCGAATTCGCGCAACCTTGTCGGAGACACGTTCGGCGTCGAGGTTGGCCATCAGCTTGTCGGCACGCTTCGCCATGTTCTGCGCGGCAACAGCCTTGGTTGCCTTGGCGCCCATCTTGGCTGCCTGGATGCGCAGAACGCCGGCCTTCTTCTCGGCGTTGGCGCGCTCACGACGACGACGCTGCTCGTCCGTCGCGCGGGCGTCGAGGTACTTCTTCCAGTTCATGTTGTAGATGTCGGCTTCGCTGCGCACGGCATCGAGGAACCAGACGCGGTTGACGACGTCGTTGAGCAAGTCCACATCGTGACTGATGACCACGAGGCCGCCCTCGTGGTTCTGGAGGAATCCGCGAAGCCACGTGATGGAGTCTGCGTCGAGGTGGTTGGTGGGCTCGTCGAGAAGCAGGGTCGTATCGGAGCGCGCACCGCTGCCATCTGATGCGGCGAAGAGGATGCGTGCCAATTCGACGCGTCGACGCTGACCACCGGACAGGGTGCTGAGCGGCTGGTCGAGGATGCGGTCTTCGAGTCCGAGGCTGTTGGTGATGCGGGCAGCTTCGCTTTCGGCCTCGTAGCCTCCGAGTGCGGAGAAACGATCTTCGAGCTGTCCGTACTTCTTGACGGCCTTGTCCTGCTCGGCCTGGTCCATGACCTCGCCCATCAGGATCTGCTGCTTCTCCATGTCGCGAAGCATCGTGTCGAGTCCGCGAGCGGACAGAACACGATCCTTGGCGAGAATGCTCAGGTCGCCCTCTTTGGGGTCCTGAGGGAGGTACCCGAGGTCACCGGTGCGAACGACCTTGCCCGCATACGGCTCGCCTTCACCGGCGAGGAGACGCAGCGTCGTGGTCTTGCCGGCGCCGTTACGGCCAACCAAACCGATGCGGTCACCGGGCTGAATGCGCAGGGACGGGCCGGGTGCCGTGAGAAGGGTGCGGACACCGGCACGAACTTCGAGGTCAGTGGCGGTAATCAAGCAGAACTCCTCAGAAAATGGCTACTACGGGTGAAAGATGCCTGACGGCAGACACAAGAACTTTCAATTTTACCGTGAGGAATCGCCTCTGCCGACCAGCAGCGTGTGAATCCGCTAACAGTGAGACTTGGCGACGATCAATGCAATTGTGGACGGATGACATCCCGAATCCAGACCGCCGACGTCGTGATCGTGGGCGGCGGCCCGGCCGGCCGGGCTTTGGCGACGCGATGCATCACTCACGATCTGTCGGTGATTCTGGTTGATCCGCATCCCTCGCGGACATGGACCGCGACCTATGCGGCGTGGGAGGACGAACTCCCAGCTTGGTTGCCGTCCGAGGTGGCGTCGACCCGTATCGAACGTCCGTCGGTGTGGGCCGAAGGTGCTACTACCCTAAATCGCACATATTGCGTATTGAATACATCATTGCTGCAATCATTACTGTCAGACTCATCACTGCAGTTCATCGCTACCAAAGCCATTCATCTCACCCGTGATTCTGTTTTCTGCGCTGACGGCACACACGTCGTTGGCTCAGTCGTTGTCGATGCCCGAGGCACCACGATCACTCCCCGATCGGCGCAACAGACCGCGTTCGGAATCGTCGTGAACCGGGCCACCGCCGAACCGGCGCTCGATGGCAACGACGCCTGGTTCATGGACTGGCGCCAAGACAACGGAACTCACGCCGGCGATCAACCGTCGTTCCTCTACGCCGTTCCGCTCGACTCCGAACGGATGCTGCTCGAGGAAACCTGTCTGGTGGGTCGGCCGCCGATCCCGCTAAGCGAACTGAAACGTCGATTGCACATCCGACTCGACAATCGCGGAGCGATCGCACCGGAAGACTCCGCGGTCGAACGCGTCCGATTCAGCGTCGAACCACCACCAGGACAACGCGGAACGATTTTCCGGTTCGGTGCACGCGGCGGCCTGACGCATCCGGGCACCGGCTACAGCGTCGGGGCCGCCTTGAATGAAGCTGACCTTGCAGCGTCGGCGATTGCACACGGAGGCGATCCGCAACGTGAACTCTGGCCGTATTCTGCGAGGGGCGTCGCCGCGCTGCGCCGAGTCGGCCTGAATGCGCTTCTCACCCTCGATCCCGATGACGTCGAAGCGTTTTTCGCGAAGTTCTTCGCACTTCCCGCCGATCAGCAACGGGCCTATCTGTCCGATCGCCGCGACGCGGCCGCCACAGCGAAGGTGATGGTATCGATCATGGCTTCCTCGCCGCGGCGGGTGCGGAAAACTCTGATGGCGGCACCCTTTCGCCGGACGAACCCCGTCGACCAGGATTGAACCAGTAGTCATCCCACTCGCGGTGTCGGCCTAGTCAGTCGCCGGCACAGTCGCCATGTTCGACGGTCACAGATACCCGATTGAGCAAGTCGCGCAGCAACACCCGATCGGCTTCTGACAGTCCGGAAAACAGTTCGCGCTCAGCTTCGTCGAGTGCTGACTGCATGGCTTCAAGTGTTGCCGCACCGGCCTCGGCTAATTCCACGATGTGACGACGGCGGTCGATCGGATCGCGGCGACGCTCCAACTGTCCGCTGCACTCGAGGTCGTTGAGGATCGCGACGAGCTGGCTCGGGTCGATCTCGAGAATGTCCGCGATCTCGCGCTGACTCCTCGGTCCGTCACGCAAGTGCATCAACGTCATGGCGTGGCGTGGCGGCAGGTTCACAGCGCCCATCGCAATCTGTATCCGCGCCTTGGTGGCATCACCACGCGTGGCCAGGAGGAACCCGAGTCGATCGGTGAGGTTCGCGGATTCAGATACTGCTGACATGCGCCTACCGTATCAGCGACAAAATTATAGATCTGAATAAATCGTTTATAGTTCTCAACGATCATCCCGCATCTACCGTTGGAGCCAGACCATGTTCATCGCATATGTCGTTATCGCGGCGATCCTGACCGCAACCCTCGCTGGTTCCGCCTACCTCGATCTCACCCGAGAAGAGAAGCTGGTCGCGAGCTTGACCGGGCTCGGCGTTCCTGAAGATCGGATCCCGCAACTCGGACTGATCAAGTTGGCCGGAGTCATCGGACTGCTGGTCGGGTTGTGGATCCCCGCGATTGGAATCGCCGCCGCAATCGGACTGATCCTGTACTTCGTCGGCGCAGTCGTCGCCCACCTCAAGGCAAACGATCACCAGATCGCGCCACCGGCCATGCTGTGCCTTCTCTCCGTAGCCGCCTTGGCACTTCGGCTCCTCTCGATGTAATTCCGCTGCACGGCCGCCCTGGCGATCAGGCACCGATCGAACGCGCAATCATCGGCCATGAATTGTGCAGATCGTCCTGCCAGTAGCCCCATGAGTGGGTTCCGGTAGGTCGAAAATCGACGGTGACTGGGATTGACAGGAAATTCAGTCGATCAGCCAACGTGTGCGTGCATCCGTCGACTGCGGCCTCGATGACACCGCCGACAGCAATCTGACCCGCAAGAGTTCCGACATTGCCGTCGATGCCCGGACCAGCAAGAGTCTCGTACGGACCGGGTAGGCCGGTTCCGCTGGAAATGTAGAGTTCCGTGCCACGGAGTTTCTCGGCATTGACCACGGGATCGTTTTCACGCCAACCCGGTCCGTCATAGGGCCCCCACATGTTGATGGGGTCGGCGCCACCTCGCGCTCCGACAACAAGCCTGACGTAATCCTGCCCTGGCTGTGTACTCGTCTCAGCGCAACCGCTGTACGCGCCGACGCTCCGATACAACCCAGGTGCTGCGATCGCAAGATTGAGAACAGATGTCGCCGTCATCGAAATCGCGGCGATGGCATTGACTCCGGTAGTGCCGAATTGCGCATCGATCGCCGGCGGAAGCTCCTGAGTGAGGAAGGTCTGCCATTTATTTCGGCCCAGCACCGGATCGTCCTTCTGCCAGTCGGTGTAATAGCTGAACGCACCTTCCATCGGCGTCACGACATTGACGTTCTTGTCAGCGAAGAATCCCAGAACATCGGTGCGCGCTTCCCACGTCGCACTGTCCTCCCCGCCGCCGGCGCCGTTGAGAAGATAGAGCGTCGGCCGCGCTTCGCTTATATCGGCCGGGAGGATTACTTCGAGTGGGATGTCGCGATTCATCGCATCGGAGTGCACCGTGATGGTGAGTGTGCGCGCGTCATCAGCGGCAGCAGGCCCCGGAGCAAGTAGCGCTGGAACGCAGCACACCGCTGCCGCTAGTGCGAAAACTCGAGCATCGGTGAAAATTCTCATCCAATGCAAGTACCCGAAATCAATGCCGCAAACCTGAGGTTTCTCTCGCGCAATCGGCCCGCAGCGACCATCATGGAAACCATGCGCTCGATTTGGAAAGGCTCGATAGCGTTCGGTCTGGTCAATGTTCCGGTCAAGGTGTATTCCGCGACCGAAGACCACGACATCAAGTTTCACCAGGTCCACGCCAAGGACGGCGGCCGGATCAAATACAACCGTGTGTGCTCGGAGTGCGGAAACACCGTCCAATTCGCTGATATCGACAAGGCGTACGACGCTGAAGACGGCTCACGTGTAATCCTCACCGACGAGGATTTCACCAAGCTGCCGGCAGCCGAAAAGCATGAAATCCCCGTGCTCGAATTTATTCCGAACGATCAAATCGATCCTGTCCTCTTCGAGAAGAGTTACTTCCTCGAACCGGATTCGGCATCTCCGAAAGCCTATGTACTTCTCTCGACGGTACTGGCGGAGAGCGACCGTACTGCGCTCGTTCACTTCACCTTGCGGCAGAAGACTCGACTTGCCGCGATGCGCGCCCGCGACGGAGTACTGGTTATCCAGACGTTGCTGTGGCCCGACGAGGTGCGCGCCGCGGAGTTCCCGTCACTCGACGGCGTGGAAAAGCCGAAGGACAAGGAACTGAAGATGGCCCAGACCCTGGTAGAGAGTATGGCGGGCGATTTTGATCCGACCGAATTCACCGACGACTATCAACTTCAACTTCGCGGACTGCTCGACGAGATGATCGAAAATGGAGGCAAGAGGGTCATACCTGCTGCCGAAGTCGATCAAGGTGGTGAGGACGCCGACGTCGTCGACCTCGTGGCTGCCTTGCAGCGCAGCGTCGACGAAGCAAAATCTAACGCTGAGAAGAGCCGGAAACGCGCCTGATCGCCGGTGTGGGCGCAAGAATCGGCGATGGAAGGGCAGCAATGTCGATGTTTCCGTCGACGCCGGTGGGAAACGAATCCACGATGAGGTAGCCGTCAGGAACCATGTACGACGGCAGATGATCCATTGCGTGTACCGCTAGCGCGTCGAGGTCAACGACGGACTCCGAACTACCGGTCTGTGCGCTTCTGACATAGGTGATCACGGCCCCACCCGCCGGAGTGGGCACCACAACGGTGATGGAATCTTCGATCCCACGTAGCGCAGTCATCACGGCATCGATCTCGCCGAGTTCGATGCGGACGCCTCTGACCGATGCTGTGCGCGCGCCATATTCCAGATACTCGAGTTGCCCCGTCGCAGTCCAACGACCGCGTTCGCTGGTGCGGTACAGGCGCCGCCCGTCACGATTGAACGGATCGGCCACGAAATCGACCGCCGTTCTTCCTGGTCTGCGGAGATATCCGCGCGGCAGGTGGCCGTCGATGACGTAGATCTCCCCTGGAACCCCGATCGGCACCGGCGACAAGTGGTCGTCCAGAACATAGACGGAGTGACCGCGAACCGGCGGAAATCCGCCAGGATAATGGAAGTCGTTGCTGGGGATCAGCGTTCGGCCGTGCAACAAAGCGCCCCAGATTCCAGCTGACCCTGACGCAATCGCGGCGCCATGTGTCACGCTCAATCCGTACGAGCGACCCGAGTACTGGATGTACGCAAGAGCATTCGCATCGCGCCGATCCGCGTGGTGCGGACGCTCCGACGAATAACCCTCCGCGTCGGTACTCACGACAATCTGGCCGGAAATTTCGGAATCAGCAATGACGAAATGCGGTTGCGCATCGCACAGCACAAAGTCCTGCCGCAGTGCGGGTCCACTGCCATCGAGAAGGAAGTACGCTCCCCCGGCTTCGAGAACGGCAATGATCGCGACAACCGAGTTCACCGACCCCGCCAGGCGAATTCCAACCAGAGCCTCTGCCTCGACCCCCATCCCGATCAGCTTGTGCGCCAGCCTGTTCGACCTCTCGAACAGTTCTGCATATGTGATCCGATCGGCACCAGACGACACCGCGATTGTGTCCGGATTCTCCAGCGCAACCTGTACAAATCGCTCCGAGAGGTCCCCGCTCACAGGGTTCGGCTGCGTCGCAGCCATCAGTTCTTTCCGCTCGTCCGGACGCAGGAGATCGACGGAGCCGAGCGAAGTATGCGAGTTGTCGACCATCGCTCGAAGGACGCGAACAAATCGAAATGCGAGACCGTCGACCTGCTGCGGCGACGCCAGGCAATCGAAGAATCCAATGATCGGTTGCACAAATCGATCGGAATTTTGCTGCGGAATTGGCAGCGCCACATATACTTCCGGCATGGCTGCGAGGTCGAATCCGACCGGAATTCCGACCATAACCTCGGGAAACTGCGGGTGTGCATCGATAGGATCCTGGGCGGACACCAGAACCCGGAACGGTGGACCGGCGTCGACCGAACGCCCGTCCCCCACATTTGCCATCACTGCGGACAAGCGAATATCCGCATGGATCAAGGCGTCGACGATGACATCGTCCATCTGCTCGATCAGTCGGGCCAGGCTCACATTCGTGTCCACCGCGGATCGGAGCACAAGTTGGTTCGCAAACATCGACACAAATTCGTCCGCGGTCGTTGCTCCGTAGCCGCGAACCGAGATCCCGATCGAAATTTCCGACGCCGAACCCATCCGCCGCAAGAGACCCGCTACTGCCGCCTGCAACAGCACGAACATGCTGGTACACATCGAATCCGCCAACGCTTCGAGCCCTCGGTACAGCTCCGGGTCGATCATGATCTCTGCTGACGAACGCTCACCGACAGGCGCGGCGAGCAGTCCTAGTTCCGGCGCCGGTGACGCCAGCAGGGTGCTCCAGTAGGCCAGATTGCGCGAGTGCCGAACGGCTGAACCCCAGACCGTCCCGGTTCGCGGATCGACGTCCACCAACTGGGTCCGCGGTTCTGTGGCACTGAATAGTTCGAGGAAATCAAGGAACCGTCGATGATGGACAGTCAGCGATTCGCCCGTATACACATCAGGGTTGGCCGCAAAACCGATCCGAAGTTCCCCGTCCCGCGAAACCTGGCTCACCGCGACTTCCAGATCCTCGACAGGTCCGGCCGAGAAGCAGTGCAGGACACCCTGCGCATCACCGACGGTGAGTACAACTGGAAACAGATTCAAAGTGAGTACCGGCCCATAATGTAGCCGCTGGTCCCGGTACTTCTGATGACGCAGCGCACCCACCAATTCGAACTTGACCGCCCGCAACAACTCGTCGACACCGACGCGAGGATCGACGATCAGCCGTAAGGGAACAATATTCGACATCGTTCCGCCCGACCGTCGGACGGTGTGCGTCGTCCTCACGGGGACCGGAAGACGAAGAATTACGTCGTCGGAACCCGTCATCCGCGCAAGGTACATCGCGAACGACGCAGTCACGACGGTCGACAAAGTGACATTCTGTGATTCCGCGAGATGCACCAGCGACGCGGTCACACCGGGCGGCACAGTGGCCGATCTAACCAGCGGCTTCGCGCCAGTAGACACACCAGGCTCAGCCAACGAGGTTCGCGCCGGAGCGCCCGCGAGCTTCGCATCCCAGTACTGCCGGTCGGCGTCCCATCGCGTCGACCCGCGATACCCCTGTTCGGTATCGGTCATCGAGTGCACCGACTCTGCCGAAGTCAATGGAACTGGTGTGCTGCGAACCATGGCTGTGTAGACCTCGGCCGCGCGGGCGGTCATCGAACGCGCTCCGGCCCCGTCGAGCACGATCTGGTGGATTCGGGTGTACCACAACCAGCGCGCCTCGCCGATCACCAGAACTGCGCTGCCGGCAAGCGGATCTGACAGAAGATCAAGGGGGCGGACGGATTCGCTGCGCATCCAGTTGTGTGCGGCTGTTTCCGAGTCTGATTCGCCGCGCAGATCGATGACGTCGATACGGTCCAGCCTGTCCTTGCCGATCCGGGTCACCACGACACCGTTCGATATCTGCAAGGTCAGGTCTGAGCCGAATTCGCGGCCGGACTGCGCGATCGACGCTCGCAGGATCGCAAGATCGAGTGTCCCTGCCACATCGACGTAGTGACTGACGCACAGCGCGATCTCGGGTCGGCGTTGCTGTGAATCGAAGATTGTCTGCTGAAACGGAGTGAGCGCGCACAGTTCGCTCGATCGAGGTACCTGGCGATCGGGTGGTGTTCCGAAACCGCTTCTTCGACCGGGACTGCGTTTCACACAAATCTCCCTCGGGACGTACGTCACTAGACGGACATAGCGCTTCAATGGTATTTATCGCACAATCAAATAGCGGCGTTACCGGACAAAACGCCAAACGCCGGCACCTGGATCAGGTACCGGCGTTCGCTGTCAAAGATGTCCGTGCAGGAATGAACTTCCGTCAGACAGTGAAACCCAAAGCGCGGAGCTGCTCGCGGCCGTCTTCGGTGATCTTGTCCGGGCCCCACGGCGGCAGCCACACCCAGTTGATCTTCATGTCCGTGCACAGGTCGCTTCGCACCAATGCGCCGCGCGCCTGATCCTCGATGACATCCGTCAGAGGACATGCTGCCGACGTCAAAGTCATGTCGACGGTGACAATTCCGTCGTCCTCGTACAGTCCGTAGACCAGACCGAGATCAACGACGTTGATACCCAGTTCGGGGTCCACGACGTCGCGCATCGCTTCTTCGAGTTCGTCGAGGCGCTCCGGCGACGGGACGGTACCGGTACCCTGGGCGCCACCGTATTCCGCCGTGGAATCGGGGTTCGGGTTGACCGGTGCAGTCACCTCGGACGCCTGCTCTGATTGTGTCTCGGTCATTATCCCTGTCCTTTAGTCGTGTCGACCAATTCAGTTTTGCCGTCCACTATCTGAACGACTGCATCCTTGAACGCCATCCATCCGAGCAACGCGCACTTCACGCGTGCCGGGTACTTCGAAACTCCGGCAAAAGCAATACCGTCGCCGAGTACATCCTCGTCGCCCTCTACCTTGCCGCGACTGCTGACCATCTCGCTGAACGCGGTGACGGTATCGAGCGCGTCGGTAACCTGCATGCCGATCACGAGATCGTTGAGTACCGACGTCGACGCCTGGCTGATCGAACAGCCCTGCCCGTCGTAGGACACGTCGGCGACACTTCCGTCATCCGCGATATGCACCCGAAGGGTTACCTCGTCGCCGCAGGTGGGGTTAACGTGATGAACTTCGGCACCGAACGGTTCACGCAAACCGCGGCCGTGTGGATGTTTGTAGTGATCGAGGATCACTTCCTGGTACATCTGCTCCATACGCATACTTCAGCTCAACTCCCCTGTGACACCGAAAAATTCCTGCGCGCGCTTGATCGCACTGACAAGCACGTCGATTTCATCGACAGTGTTGTACAGAGCGAACGACGCTCGGGCGGTTGCCTGCACACCGAGGCGTCGATGCAGCGGCCACGCGCAATGGTGTCCGACGCGAATGGCAACGCCGTCGTCGTCGAGGATCTGACCGAGATCGTGGGCATGAATGCCGTCGACGACGAACGAAATTGCGCCGCCGCGATTCTCAGCGGTCTTCGGACCCACGATCTGGAGACCCGCGATGGTCGACAGCTTCTCCAACGCCGCTTCGACCAGCACATGTTCGTGTGCCGCAACGGCATCCATTCCGATGTCGTTCAAGTAGCGCACTGCGGCACCGAGACCGACAACCTGGGAGGTCATCTGCGTTCCGGCTTCGAACCGTTGCGGCGCCGGCGCATACGTGCTGGCTTCCATCGTGACGGTTTCGATCATCGATCCACCCGTGATGAACGGAGGGATCTCGGACAGCAACGAAGCCTTGCCGTACAGAACGCCGATTCCGGTGGGGCCGAGCATCTTATGGCCCGAGAACGCCGCGAAGTCAACATCCAGAGCGTGGAAGTCGACTGCCATGTGTGGCACAGACTGGCACGCATCGAGAACTACCAGCGCACCCACAGCACGCGCCCGACGGACCAACTCTTCCACCGGAGCGACCGCACCGGTCACGTTGGACTGATGGGTGAACGCCACGACCTTGACGGCCGGGGTGAGCTCGAGCGAGTCGAGATCGATCCGTCCGTCGTCCGTGATGCCGAACCACTTCAGCGTTGCACCGGTACGCCGCGCAAGTTCCTGCCACGGAACAAGATTGGCGTGATGTTCAAGTTCGGTGATGACAATTTCGTCGCCGGGTCCGACATGCCGGTCGAACCGGTCGTCACCGAGAACGTACGTCACCAAGTTCAGTGCCTCGGTGGCGTTCTTCGTGAAAGCCAGTTCATCGGATTCTGCACCGACGAACTCTGCGATCAGAGTCCGTGCGTCTTCGTACGCATCGGTGGCTTCTTCGGCCAGCTGATGAGCACCTCGGTGGACGGCCGCATTACACGTGGTGAGGAATTCCCGCTCGGCGTCGAGTACCTGGAGAGGCCGCTGCGAAGTCGCACCGGAATCCAAGTACACCAAGGGCTTTCCGTCGCGCACGGTACGCCCCAGGATCGGGAAGTCTTTCCGAATCCTGGTGACGTCGAGCGCACGCACCGAGGTGGTCATCGCGCTTATGCTCCTTGCGTTACTGAAGCGTCTGTAGTTGCTGAAGCGTCCGCGGTGAAACGAACGTAGCCGTTGGTCTCGAGCTCGTCAGCGAGTTCCGGTCCACCGGACTCGACGATGCGGCCGCCGACAAACACGTGGACGAAGTCGGGAGCGATGTAACGCAGGATGCGCGTGTAGTGGGTGATCAGCAGAACGCCGCCGTTCTCGCGCTCCTTGTAGCGGTTGACACCCTCGGAAACAGTACGCAATGCGTCGACGTCGAGGCCGGAGTCGGTCTCGTCGAGGATCGCGATCTTCGGCTTGAGCATGCCCAGCTGAAGGATCTCGTGGCGCTTCTTCTCGCCGCCGGAGAAGCCTTCGTTGACGGAACGCTCGATGAACGAAGGATCGATTTCGAGCTCGGCCAGCGATTCCTTGACTTCCTTGACCCAGTGGCGAAGCTTGGGAGCCTCGCCGCGCACTGCAGTAGCAGCGGTGCGCAGGAAGTTGGACATGGAGACGCCGGGAACCTCGACGGGGTACTGCATTGCCAGGAACAGGCCGGCGCGTGCACGCTCGTCGACGCTCATCGCGAGGACGTCTTCACCGTTGAGGGTGATGGAACCGGAGGTCACCTGGTACTTGGGGTGGCCGGCGATTGCGTAGGACAGCGTGGACTTGCCGGAGCCGTTGGGGCCCATGATGGCGTGAGTCTCGCCGGAGCGAACCGTCAGGTTCACGCCCGTGAGGATCTGGATCGGCTCAGCGTTGGCGTCGGTGTTGGCGACCTGGACGTGCAGGTCACGAACCTCGAGGACGGAGTTGGTGTTTTCACTGGTAGACATGAAATTCCTTCAAGATGAGAAAGCGGCTGGGTAGTCCGAGCCGACCCGGCAGCGCGGTCAGGAGCCGACCCGGCAGCGCGGTCAGGAGCCGACAGCGGCGAGTTCGGCTTCGACCGCGGCTTCGAGGCGATCGCGCACCTCGGGAACAGCGATCTTGTTGATGATTTCGTGGAAGAACCCACGCACGACCAGACGACGCGCCTGATCCTCCGGGATACCGCGAGCACGCAGGTAGAACAGCTGCTCGTCGTCGAAACGTCCGGTGGCACTTGCGTGCCCGGCTCCGACGATTTCACCGGTCTCGATTTCGAGGTTCGGCACCGAATCGGCGCGGGCGCCGTCGGTGAGAACCAGGTTGCGGTTGAGCTCGAAGGTGTCGGTGCCTTCGGCTGCCGCACGAATCAGAACGTCGCCGATCCACACCGTGTGCGCATCGGGCTTGCTCGAGTTGGGATCGCCCTGCAGCGCACCCTTGTAGACCACGTTGGACTTGCAGTTGGGCTGCGAATGATCCACGAGCAGACGCTGTTCGAGATGCTGACCGTCGTCGGCGAAGTACACGCCGAGCAGTTCGGCGTCGCCGCCGGGTCCGTCGTACTTGACCGTGGCCGACAGGCGAACGAGGTCGCCGCCGAGGCTGATCGAAGTGTGGCGAAGAACGGCGTCACGGCTCAGCCGAGCGTGATGCGACGTCACGTGGACGGCGTCTTCAGCCCAATCCTGAACAGCGACGACGGTCAGGCGTGCACTGTCACCGAGAACGAATTCGACGTTCTCCGCGAAGGTTCCGCTGCCACGCTGATCGATGATGACCGTTGCCTTGGCGAACTGAGCCAGACGAATCTGCGTGTGTCCGTAGGCGACCTTGCCGATGCCGGGGCCCGTCATGGTGACGACTACCGGCTTCTCGACCTCGGTTTCGGCGCCAACGGAAATGACCGTTGCCGCTTCGAAGCTCGAGTACGCCTGTGCCGCAATACGATCGGCAGGAACGCCGGCCTTGCCCAGACGCTCGTCGTCGCGACCGACGGTCTCGACAGTGACGTCGGCACCAGCCTCGATGTCGACGGTGACTGCCGCGTTGGCAACAGCACTGCCGTCGTGCAGGCCGCGCAGACGACGCAGCGGGGTGAACCGCCAGATCTCGTCGCGTCCGCCGGGAACCTCGAATGCATTGACGTCGTACGACGCGAATGCTTCACCCTTGTTGGTAATGGGTGAGCCTGTAGATGCTCGCTTGACTGGAGCGGCCGGGTTTTCCCCTGCAACTGCCCCGATAACACCCGTGGTGTTTCCAACTGCACTGTCTGGCGTGGTCACTAACCCACAGCCCCTTCCATCTGAAGTTCGATAAGGCGGTT
>NZ_JASHKR010000172.1 GCF_030056815.1 Rhodococcus sp. IEGM 1379 | reverse complement strand
CCGTTGGTGACAATGGTGTCGCCGAGCAGTCCGACGTCCGTCGGGTCGGATTCGTCGAAGGCGCCGGTAGCGGTGAATCGTCGATCCTGAATGACGATCGGAACATCGTCGACTCCATAAGTTTTCGGGATGTCGAGGGAATCGGTCTCGGCGTCGTCGATCAGGAACAGACCGGCCAGGCCTCGCATGACGTGCCGTTCGGTGGCACCGTGTGGATGTGGGTGGTACCAGAGCGTCGATGCGGGTTGATCGATTGTCCACGCGGGCTCCCAGCGCCCGCCTGCCTCGATGGTCTGGTGCGGTCCGCCGTCGAACTTGGCGGGGAGGTGCATGCCGTGCCAGTGCACGGTCGTCGGCTCGTCGAGTGTGTTGTCGATGGTGAATGCCACCGACTCTCCACGTTTTGCCCGAATAGTCGGTCCGAGGACCGAGCCGTTGAATCCCCAGGTATCCGTGAGTTTTCCGGCGACAAATTCTGTGGTCCCCGCGCCGGCGCTGAGTGTGAAGTGGCGTACGCCCGAACCGTCGACGGTTGACGGTGCCAGCGGAGGGACAGGGAGGGGACGTGATGTGCCTGGTTCCGCACCTTGCGATTTCGGACCGGCAGTGCAACCCAGCGCGAGTCCGAGCGGTGCGGCTGCAAAGCCCCACAGGATTGTGCGCCTGGAAATCCGGTTCATCATGCTCCTGGAAGTAGTACGTGATCGACTACTTCCAGTGTTCGGGGATGACGGACCTGCCGAATCCTGCTTGCGGACCCGTCGCGCACCCTCCCGCGGGCCCTTGCGGACCGCTCAAAATTTTGCTACCGCAAGCGCGCCAGCACATCCTCGTGCAGCAAACCGTTGGTCGCGACGGCACTGCCACCGTGTGGGCCGGCGCCGCCGCCCAAGTCGGTGAACATGCCACCGGCTTCGCGAACCAGTACGTCCAAGGCTGCGAGATCCCAGAGTGAGACTTCAGGTTCGGCAGCGATGTCCACTGCGCCTTCTGCAACGAGGCAGTAGGAGAAGAAGTCGCCGTAGCCGCGGACTCGCCAGACGTGGTCGGTGAGTTCGATGAACTGGTCGCGGATACCGCGGTCCTTCCATCCGGACAGGCTCGAAAAACTCAGGCTCGAAGATTCGCTACGGTCGACGGCAGAGACTTGGATGCGGCGAGCATCGGCGCCGTCATACGACGTGAAGGCGCCCAAACCTGTTGCTGCCCACCAGCGCCGGTTCAGGGCCGGTGCGCTGACGACCCCCACGACCGGTACACCGTCCTCGAGCAAACTGATCAATGTTGCCCAGACGGGGACGTTGCGCACGAAGTTCTTGGTGCCGTCGATCGGATCGACCACCCACTGCCGACCTTCGAAGATCGCGTCGCCGCCGAACTCTTCACCGAGGACGGCGTCGCCGGGCCGTTGTTCCGCAAGAGTCGCGCGCACGGCCCGCTCGACCGCGAGGTCGGCGTCGGATACGGGCGTGAGGTCGGGCTTGTCGTCCACCCGCAGATCGAGTGCGCCGAAGCGGGCGCGAGTGATCGCGTCAGCTTCGTCCGCGATACGGAGGGCCAGAGCAAGGTCGGAAGCAAGATCGGTCACGGGTAGACAACTTACCGCCTCAGCCAGGGGTGACTTCGTTCAGCTTTCCGGTAGCGACGTCGAAGACAAAACCTCGAAGGGAGGTCGTCGCGGTGATGAACGGACTGCTCTCGATGCGTCGCAGGGATTGACGGACATCTTCTTCCACGTCGGGGAAGGACTCGGCGGACCAATTCGGCTTGATTCCGGTTTCGTCCTGGATGGAACGTTTGAAGGCGTCGTCGGTGAACGTCAGCATCCCGCAGTCTGTGTGGTGGATGAGAATGATCTCAGTAGTGCCGAGGAGTCGTTGGCTGATCGCCAGTGAGCGGATTTCGTCGTCGGTGACCACACCGCCCGCGTTGCGGATGACGTGTGATTCACCTTCGTTGATGCCGAGCATTCGATACACGTCGAGACGGGCATCCATGCAGGCCAGAACTGCGACGTGCTTGCTGGGCGGCAGAGGGAGCGGCCCGGAGAATTGCTCCGCATAGGCGGCATTGTTCTTTAGATATTCATCGGTGACGGTCATCTCCGGGATGCCTTTCGCGAGTACGGATTGTTTCCTTTCCAGTAGGTGCTTTCGCAAGATGGATCGCAAGGGTTCGCGTCGCGCTGATCAGAAGGGTGATAGGCGACAGAGCTGTCAGGGCCACCCGGTAGCCTTGAGAACCGTGCATCCTGACGTAATTGCAGACCTGAACGCGCTCGACACCACCCTTCGCACCTGCGAATCGGTTGTGGACGTCGAGGAGCTGCGCCGACGCATCGACGAGCTCGAGCA
>NZ_JASHKR010000230.1 GCF_030056815.1 Rhodococcus sp. IEGM 1379 | reverse complement strand
AAGAACAACGTCGTACCGACAGCTCAACCGGTAGAGCCACCCGGCCGATTTTCATGCGTGCATGGCGCAGATCAGAATTTTGGCGGAAGACTTTACTGGACCGTCGATTTCGGAAGAATTGTGCGATGAGGAAAAACTCTCGTCACCGAGCGTGCACAAACCGTGGGTGATACAGCCAAAGGTAATTTGCACCGAACTAC
>NZ_JASHKR010000229.1 GCF_030056815.1 Rhodococcus sp. IEGM 1379 | reverse complement strand
AGATCGACGTCTTCACACCCAAACCACCACTGAACACTGCAGTGACCGTGTGATTGCCCGTTGTCGTAAAGACGTGATCAAGAACAGCAACACCATTGACCACATTCACTGCAGCACCCAACGGGACAGTGCCCTCGAAGAACTGCACCGTACCCACATTGCCCAGCGGAGACACATTCGCCGTCAACTGCACAGCAGTAC
>NZ_JASHKR010000107.1 GCF_030056815.1 Rhodococcus sp. IEGM 1379 | reverse complement strand
ATGAACAACGTCACTCCCCCGAGCGCGGACAAGGTCTACCAGATGTGGCTCGTCGAGAACGACACCACCATGACGCCGGCGGGCACCATGTCACCAGCCGACGTCAAACCCGCCACTCAGGTTGTCCTCGACGGCATCGGAACCAACACGAAGTTGGCGTTCACGGTAGAACCGCCCGGTGGATCGCTGCAGCCGACGAGCCAACCGTTCGCGATTATCCCGCTCATCTGAAGAACGATCGAAAAAAGGGGATCCCCCAACCGATAGCAGGTTGGGGGATCCCCTTTTCGTGAAGCCGAAGAACTAGTGGCTGTGACCGTGTCCGGTGTCAGCTACTGCGTCGACCGGCTTCTCGACGATTGCGCTCTCGGTGGTCAGGATCATCCGAGCGACGGAAGCGGCGTTGACCACTGCCGAACGGGTGACCTTGACGGGGTCGATGACGCCGTCGGCGAGCAAGTCGCCGTAGGTCAAGGTCGCAGCGTTGAAGCCGTGACCCTTGGGGAGATCGGCAACCTTGCTGACGACGACGGAACCGTCGACGCCGGCGTTGGTGGAGATCCAGAACAACGGAGCGTTCAGGGCTGCGCGGACAACGGCAACGCCGGTGGCCTCGTCGCCGGTGAAGCCGAGGTTGCCGATGAGCTCGGTGCCGGCCTGAACCAGTGCCGATCCACCGCCGGGGACGATGCCCTCGGCGACAGCTGCCTTGGCTGCGTTGACCGCATCCTCGACGCGGAACTTACGTTCCTTGAGCTCGGTCTCGGTGGCTGCGCCGACCTTGATGACCGCGACGCCGCCGGACAGCTTCGCCAGACGCTCTTCGAGCTTCTCGCGATCCCAATCCGAATCGGTGTTCTCGATCTCGCGACGCAACTGTGCGACGCGGGTAGCGATGTCCTCGTCGGTGCCGGCACCGTCGACGATGATGGTCTCGTCCTTGGTGACGACGACGCGGCGTGCGCCACCGAGCAACTCGAGCCCGGCTTCCTTGAGGGAGAGGCCCACGTCGGTGTTGATGACCGTGCCGGCGGTGACGACGGCGAGGTCGTCGAGGAACGCCTTGCGACGATCACCGAAGAACGGTGCCTTGACGGCAACGGCCTTGATGGTCTTACGGATGGAGTTCACCACGAGGGTGGAGAGAACTTCACCTTCGACGTCTTCGGCGATGATCAAGAGCGGCTTGCCGGATTCGGCAACCTTCTCGAGCAGCGGGAGGAAGTCGGGAAGTGACGAGATCTTCTCGCGGAACAGGAGGATGAGTACGTCTTCGTACACAGCCTTCTGTGTGTCCATGTCGGTGACGAAGTAGGGCGAGAGGTAGCCCTTGTCGAACTGCACACCTTCGGTGACAACGAGTTCAGTAGCGACAGTGGAGGATTCCTCGATCGTCACCACACCGTCGGTGCCGACGCGGGTAAGTGCTTCGCCAACCATGTTGCCGATTTCTTCGTCACGCGAAGAAACGGTGGCAACCTGAGCGATCGACTTCTGGCCCTCGACCGGGGTGGCCGCGGCGATGAGTGCCTCGACAACCTTGTCAGCGGCAGCATTGATGCCGACGCCGAGTGCCATCGGGTTTGCACCCGCGGCAATGTTCTTCAGTCCGCCGCGCACGATCGCCTGAGCGAGCACGGTGGCGGTGGTGGTGCCGTCGCCGGCAACATCGTTGGTCTTGGTAGCGACGCTCTTGACGAGCTGCGCACCGAGGTTCTCGAAGGGATCTTCGAGGTCGATCTCACGGGCGATGCTCACACCGTCGTTGGTGACGGTCGGTCCGCCGAAAGCCTTGGCGAGCACAACGTGGCGTCCACGCGGGCCCAAGGTGACCTTGACGGCGTCGGCGAGCTTGTCGACACCAGCTTCGAGAGCGCGCCGTGCGGTCTCGTTGAACGCAATTTGCTTTGCCATCTGTTCTGCCTGCTCCTGAATTCTAGGGACGCTGCGCGTGAACGCACTCCGCCCCGGGATCCTGTGTGGACTCCGGGGCGGATCACGTATGTCTTACTTGGAGACGACAGCCAGCACGTCGCGTGCCGACAGAATCAGGTACTCCTGGCCGGCGTACTTGATCTCGGTTCCGCCGTACTTGGAGTAGATGACCGTGTCACCCTCCTTGACGTCGACCGGGATGCGGTTGCCCTGCTCGTTGACGCGGCCTTCGCCGACTGCAACGACGGTGCCCTCCTGGGGCTTTTCCTTGGCTGTGTCAGGAATGACCAGGCCGGAAGCCGTCGTCGTTTCAGCCTCGTTGGCCTGGACGAGGATCTTGTCCTCGAGCGGCTTGATGTTGACGCTCGCCACGATGAGCCCTCCACTTTGGGGTATGTGCGTCCGAGGCAATCCTCGAACCGCTGTTTGATTTACCGTTTACGGCACGTCCTGAGTTCCGTCGTCGCGGGAGCCGGAACTCGATCAGCGCCAATTGGCACTCTATACGTGAGAGTGCCAACCCTCAAGGACTGGGCACACTTTTTCTGTTACGTCCTGGGCGAAATCGGACGCCCACACTGTTCGTTCACCTATTGTTCATGCGTGACGAACATCAATCGCCGTAGTTTCCTGACCTTTGCCGGACTCGGTGCCGTAGGCGCCGTCGGACTGGGCAAGCCTTGGGGACTGCAATACGCCGGAGCGGCGCCGCTCCCCACATCGGGCGCCGGCACCACTCTCGAAGCTGTGGCAACACCGATCGGCAGCAGCGGCTACCGCAAGCTCGAAGCCGGTCCCGCCTGGGCGAACATCGTCCGCGGCGAACTCGCAGAACCCAAATCCGGGCGCGAAGACCGTCGCACTCCCCTGGCCTCGATCGTGCAACTGACGGACGTCCATATCGTCGACGCTCAGTCGCCGATGCGGTTCGAGTACGTGCACCAGTTCACGGGTTCGGCGTTCCGCCCGCAGGAGACCCTGACCGCGCACGGTCTGATTTCCCTTGTCCGGCGCGTCAATTCCCTCGCGTGTGGTCCGCATACGGCACGTCCGTTCGACGCCGTCGTCACCACAGGCGACAACACGGACAACAAGGAACATGCCGAACTCGACTGGTTCCTCACTGCACTCAACGGCGGCACCGTGGTTGCGAACACCGGCGCCAAGGACCGTTACGAAGGCGTCCAGAACTCCGGGGCCAACCTGTACTGGAACCCTGAATCCCCGATGCTCGACATGTACAAGAAGGCCGGTTTCCCGGAGATCCCCAATTTCTTCGGTGCCGCGTTCACCCCGATCACCAGTCCCGGCCTCAACACACCCTGGTACTGCGTGTTCGGCAACCACGACGATTCGGTGTCCGGCACCGTGCCCAGCGGCATCCCACCACTCGAGTCGATGTACACCGGTTCACTGAAGTTCGAGGTGCCCGGCACTCCGGAGCAGGCGAAGCAGATCGACATCGCGACCAAGTTCGATCCGAGCGCGATTCCCGGGATCCTGTCGGCCTTCACGACGCCGCCGCGTCAGGTCACACCCGACCCGGCTCGCACGCCATTCACCCCCAAGCAGTTCATCGCGGCCCATCTCGAACCGAAACACACCGGCCCCGGACCTGTCGGACACGGATTTGCGCCCGACGCCGGTCACACCGGCATCGGCTACTACTCGTTCGAAATCGCTCCCGGCGTCGTCGGAATCAGCATGGATTCCACTAACCGTGCCGGACTCGTCGAAGGATCTCTGGGCGCCGCTCAGTTCCGTTGGATCGAAGACACCCTTCGCGGCGGCAGCAGCACTTTCTACGACCCTGCCGGTTCGCGCGTCACCCAGGCCCGGGACGATACGTACTTCGTTCTGTTCAGCCACCACACGAGCGACACGATGGACAATCTCATCCCCGACCCCGAGAACATCCTGGAACCGCGATTCGGTGGTTCACAACTTCTCGACCTGCTGCACCGCTTCCCCAACGTGCTCGCCTGGGTCAACGGCCACACCCACGAAAACAAGATCACCCCACAGCCCGGCACCACGCCCGAGCAGGGATTCTGGGAGATCAACACGGCCTCTCACATCGACTTCCCGCAACTCGGCCGGATCATCGAGATCGCGGACAACCGCGACGGCACGGTCTCGCTCCTTGCGACCCTGTTCGAAGCCGAGAGCCCGTACTCCGTCGATCACAGCAACAAGTCACCCGAGGGCCTGGCATCGCTGTACCGCGAACTGTCCTTCAACGACATTCACCGCGATCCCGCACTGACCGGCGGGGGCGTCGATCAGAACGTCGAATTGCTGGTGCCCGTCATTCGCTAGGTTCGTCCGTCACTCCTGCTGTGTCCTGTGATCCTCGGACCCGGTGTTCCTTGGACCAGGACACAGCAGCGACGACAAACCGGACTCCGAACCCGATCAGCACCAGATTGCACACGATCTGCAGAGACACCAATGCCCGGGCCAGATCGGTTTGTGCTGCGATGTCTCCGAAGCCCACCGTCGAGAAGACTGTCAGTGAGAAATACAGCGCCGCCATTCTCGACAGCGGCTCGGTGAAACTAGCCGGGTCGGCGCGCTCCACCGCGAAGTAGGTCATCGCGACGACCAAAAGGTAAGTCGGTACTACGACCGACGCCATCTCGACGGCCTGCAACGCGGGTACGTCGGAATCCAGGATTCGTTTGATCTGCCAGGCGGTGACGCCCAGCACCACGATCCCGCCGAAGATCAACAAGGCAAATGCCCCGCCGGTATGCGCGTCGGGCCACGGCAACAGGAAGTACGCACTTCCCAGGGCGAACACCGTCAACGTCGGACGCAGCAGGGCACCGGCGATCAACTTACGCCGTCGACGCGTATCTATCGCGCTGGATCCGACTTTTTTTCGCATAGATCAATAATCGACAATCCTGCTGGTAAAACCACCCTTTCGGTCCGAAAATCTCACCTTCTTACAAGAAAGTACTGAGCAATCGTCACGATCGTTCTGTAACGTTCATGTAACGGCGGCCGAAATGCTGTCACAGGAACACCTGCGAGGAGGTGCAAGATGAGTTGTTCACTGGGAATCTCCACCGGGTCGTCGGGCGTCTACTCCGCACTCGTCGATACCGATCCCGCTTCTGCCGTACCGGGCAGATTGACAGCTGAAGTACGGTTCGTCTCTGCCGATCAGGTTCACACCAATGTCGGCGACCTCGTGCGCGCATCGATCAAACTGATGACTACTCAGGTCTCGGATCGAACTGCAGCGCCGCGGTCCATCGGAGTCGCCTACCGCACGGACGAACAACTCGCGAGCATCCGTTCCGCGCTCTCTCGCTCGTCAGATCTTGTTCGACTCATCCCCGAACCTGCCGCAGTGCACGCCTATCTCGCCGAAACCGGAAAGATAGAGCGGTACAGCACAACTGCCCATATCGACCTCGGTGATCACGGCCTGGCCGTCTCCATCGTGGACCACAGCGGCGAGGTTCTCGCTGCCGAACGTACCGACGTTCTCACCGGCGCCGGTATCGATCGCGCCCTCGTCGATTTTGTCACCGAAACAGCGGCTCAGCACCTCGGCCGGTACGCCGACGCCGCACTTCTCGTGTCCCGCTGCCACGTCGCCAAGGAACAGCTGTCCACCGTGCGCAGCGTCACCGTCGACCTGCCGCTGAAACCGATAATGGTCACCCGCACCCAGTTCGAGGACATCATCGCCCCGGACATCGCCCGCGCCGTCACCTTCATCAGCGGCGTCCTGGCCGACGCACCCCGAACCGTCGAGGCCGTAGTCCTCGTCGGCGGCGGCGCGCACATCCCGGTCGTCACTTCGGCAATTGCCGACGCCGTGAATCTCCCCATCGTCGAACTCGACGAGCCCGAGGCCACTGCCGCCAAAGGTGCTGCACTACTTGCTGATTCGGTAACGTCGTTGCGCTACCCCTTGTCCACACCCGACGGCACCGAACGGACGGGAACGGCAGTGCGGGCGTCCGGCGCATTGATCGGCGCCCTGGTGGTAGGTGGTCTCGTATTCGGTTACGGCGCCAAGGAATTGGTGCCGACGGACGATACTCCGATTTCACCGGCCGGCACCGGGTCCACCACGTCTCGCACGACCACTGAAATCAATCCGAGCGTCGGTTCGACAGTGATTCCGTCCAATGATCCGTTGCCTTCTGCTGCCGTACAAGCGGACCCGACTTACAGCTACCCGCTGACACAGCGCTACCCGACACACCAGTACACGTTGCCGCCGGCGCCGCTTCCCACCACTGCGTTACCCGATACGTCGACGGTCACAACCGATCCGACCACTACGGTGCCCACCACTACGGTGCCCACCACTACTGCACCGACCACTACCGTGCCCACGACCACACCGCCGACTTGGCCGACAATCCCCGGCATCACGCTGCCCGATCCACCGGCCTGGTGGCCGCAACCCGGCGCGAATGCACCCATCGCGCCGCCCGAGCTAAGCCCCGGAAACGACAAGACTCCCGAAACCACACCGGCAGAGGAAGACACCGCCACACCAATCGCACCGACCACCACTCCAGCCGCTGCGCCGCCTTCCGGCACCGACCGGGAACTGACCCCGGCCGGCTGATCTCAGCGCAGGACTTGGCTGACCGAGACCGACAAGCCCGGGTCGGTTGCCACGCTCAGTTCGGACGGGCCGGCCCCGGCACCGATCAGGTGTGCCGCCAGGGAAGCAATCATCACGCCGTTGTCAGTGCAGAGTCGCGGCTTCGGGATACGCAGCGTCAGACCAGCTTCGGCGCAACGCTCTTCGGCGAGGCTGCGAATCCGAGAGTTCGCGGTAGCGCCGCCGCCGAGAACGAGAGTGTCCACGCCTACGTCCTTGGCCGCTCGAACCGCCTTCATCGTCAGGACGTCGGCGACAGCTTCCTGGAAGGACGCCGCGATGTCCGGAATCGAAATAGCTTCGTCTGCACGTTGTTTGGACTCGACATACCGCGCAACTGACGTCTTGAGCCCGGAGAACGAGAAGTCGTGCCGGGAGTCACGGGAGCCGGTCATGCCGCGAGGGAACGCAATCGCTTTCGGATCACCCTTCTGCGCAGCGGCATCCAACGCCGGGCCACCGGGGAATCCGAGACCGAGAAGCCGCGCGACCTTGTCGAACGCTTCACCGGCAGCGTCGTCGACGGTTGTTCCGAGTTCGACGATCGGCTTACCCAGATCCTCGACGTGAAGTAGATGCGTATGCCCACCGGAGACCAGCAGTGCCACACACGACGGCAACGGTCCGTGTTCGAGCGTATCCACCGACACGTGTCCACCGAGGTGATTGACCGCGTAAAACGGGATGTTCCACGCTGCCGCATACGCTTTGGCTGCGGCTACGCCCACCAACAGCGCTCCGGCCAGGCCGGGCCCGATCGTCACAGCCAACGCGTCGGGCTTGTCGATAGCCGCGACTGCCAGAGCGCGTCGCATGGTCGGGACAATGGCCTCGAGATGTGCGCGCGACGCCACCTCCGGCACCACACCGCCGTAGCGGGCGTGCTGATCCACACTCGACGCCACTTCGTCCGCCAACAACGTGCAGGTTCCGTCACCGTTCCACCGAACGATACCGATTCCCGTTTCGTCGCACGAGCTTTCGACACCCATGACGATCATGCTTGCTGCTCCTCATTCTCGCGGACACCCGCGGCCGGGCGCCGCATCGTGTACGCATCTGCCCCACTGGGCTGGTAGTACTTCTTTCGGGTTCCGACGATCTCGAATCCCTCTCGCCGGTACAGAGCGATTGCCGGTTCGTTGTCGGTGCGCACTTCCAGGAACACTTCTGCTCTCCGCTCGTCCGCGAGCACCAAGAGCGCATCGAGAAGCGCACCGCCGATACCGCGACGCTGTGCACTCGGATCCGTTCCGATGGTGTGCACTTCGGCCTCGATGTTGGGCGGTGCACCCAACAAAGCGACTCCGGCATACCCGAGGACATGGCCACTCGGCTCACGGGCCACGAAGTAGTGATTGTGGGATCCTGCCAATTCGGAGACAAAGGCCTGAGTGCTCCACGGCCCGTCCCCCGCGAAGAGAGCACGTTCCAATTCCGCACACCGCTCGGCGTCACCCACCGTCATCGACGCGATGGTGAAACTCATAATCCGCGTTCCGCCAACGTTTTGGCGTCGGGGCGCCGTAGGTACAACGGCTCGAGCAGTTCCGGAATCGAACCAGCCAGAATCTCTGCGGCCGCGGCCGTGACCAGTCCTGCCGGCGACGGCGTCTCCGCCGGCACTACCCGCAAATCGAAAAGGTCTACGTGCGAAGCGGATCCGGCGATACGCGTCGACGGCGATGCCTCCACGTCACCTGGGGAACTCACCTCAGGCCCCTCGATGCGCACGCCCTTGTCGTAACGCGCCCAATAGATTTCGCGTCGACGCGCATCGGTCACGACCAGTAGGTTTTCTGCGGTCTCGACGGCCGCGGCAATAGCGTCCAGGCTGCACACACCGTAAACGGGGATGCCCAAGGCGTCAGCGAACGCGGCACCGGTCGCCATCCCGACCCGCAAACCCGTATACGGGCCCGGACCGACGCCCACCACAACGCCGCCCAGGTCGGCCGGTGTGATCGAAGCCTCGGCCAGGCATTCGAGGACATGAGGGGTGAGCACCTCGGCATGAGCACGGGCGTTCACGGTCACTCGAACGGCAAGGGTCTCCACCTCGACGGACCCCGAGGGTGAAGATGCGTCGGACGCCGACAGGAGTACAACTCCGGCAGTCACAGCCGGAGTAGAAGTATCAATCGCGAGAACAAGCACGATATCTCAGAGTACTCGCACGTGAGCAACTACTTTCGGGCCGGGAGGAGTGTCACGACGTCCACGACCAACTAGCCGTCCGCACATCCGACTCAGGTTCGCGGTGAAGTTGCACCCGTAGGTGACGCTCGACCAGTCGCTCCACGACGTCGGCGCCCCATTCGACCACGATCACGGCGTCGGTGAGGTCGGTGTCCAGGTCGAGGGCATCGAGCTCGTCGAGGGCATGTGGGCCACTGTCGCCAAGGCGGTAGGCGTCGACGTGAATCATCCCGACCGGCTGTGCGCCGCCGGGGCGGTCCCCCGGGCGATGCTCACGCGCAATCACGAACGTCGGCGACGTCACCCGACCTTGTACGCCCAGTCCCGCACCGATACCGCGGGTCAGAGCGGTCTTTCCGGCGCCGAGTGGACCGTCGAGAACCACAAGATCACCGGCGACGAGTCCGGAGGCGATCAGACGTCCGAATGCCTCGGTGTCTTCCGTCGTCGCCAAGGTCACTGTTCCCGATTCAGGCAGAGTCTCAGCCGACATCGGACCTCACTTCGGTACGGGTACGCGAGACGAGGTGCTCGATCGCGTCAGTGACGATGGCCGGAAACTCGAGTTGGACCAGGTGCCCCGCGCCGCGGACACGAACCAGTTCGGAGTCCGGGAGGGCGGCGGCCAATCGCTTGGAACTGGAAAACGGAATCATCATGTCCTGATCACCGCAGATCACCACGGCCGGCGTGTGCGCCAGAACGGGGAGCGAACCGCTCTCGTCGTGCAATTCCAATGTCTGCAGGAAGTTGACGATGGTCACCACCGACGTGCGGTCGAGCATTCCGTCGGACAGTTCGTGCAGACGTGGACTGACATCGGTGCCGTACGACGCTGCCCGCAGGATCGGTGTGATGAGCACCCGAGCGGCGCCTCGCGCATGCTGTACGACGCCGGGGGATGTCCGAACAGCCAACCGGAAACCATCGATGATCGGATTCTGCAGATTGCGAGTTAGTCCGGTTTCTGCGAGACCGGCTGCCGTCGTGGATACCAATCCGACGCCGACCACACGTCCGCCTTCGAACCATTCCGGGCGTTGACCGGCAAGAGCGAGGATGGTCATGCCGCCCATCGAATGCCCGACCAGCACAACCGGTCCCGTCGGCACCTTCGCTTCGACGACTGTCGCGAGGTCACGACCGAGTTGCGAGACCGTACAGTTCGCAGCCTTCGACTTACCCGAATCGCCGTGTCCACGCTGGTCGTAGAACACCATGCGGACGTCGTCGCCCCACCGCTCGGCGAGCTGTCGGCGCTGAAAGTGCCACGAGAAGGCGCTCAGGCAATATCCGTGAACAAAAACGACGGTGAGTGGCGCGTCATCCGGACCGACCTCACGTACTGCCAGGTCAACCCCGTCCTCGGTGCGTACAACGCTCGAACGATCACGGGTCATCAGATCGAAGTCTTCGTCGGCGTAGATCTCCCGACCGGGCCGCGTCGCTGTCTTGAGTGCATTGAGACCGGCCATCGAACCCAGCGCAACCGCGCTGAGTAGTCCGCCGAGAATGCTCATTCGTCCTGCAGTCTTCATAATGAACTCTCCCCACCGATGTAGGTACGCACAGTTCGCCCGCGTAAGCCGGTCACGACCTCGTAGTGGATGGTGTCCAAGGCTTCCGCCCACGCCTGTGCGTTGGGTTCACCCTGATCGCCGTTTCCGAAGAAGATCGCGGTATCGCCTTCCCGAACGCCGTCGCCGTCGGGTCCGATGTCGACCATCACCTGATCCATGCAGATCCGTCCGACAGCGCGCCGACGCTTCCCGCCGAGCTGCACCTCGAAACGCCCGCTCAACGAACGCGGAAGCCCGTCCGCATATCCGACGGGCAGGAGCGCCAGAGTGGTGTCGTGCGGTGCCGTCCAGAGGTGTCCATAGGAAACCCCCTCACCGGCGGCTACCTTCTTCACCAAGATCACCTTCGCTCGCAACGTCATAGCCGGTCTGAGACCGAAATCGCCCAGTTCAGGCACTGGCGACAATCCATATATCGCAATTCCCGGCCGAACCATGTCAAATTGCAGGTCAGGGCGGGTAACCGTAGCTGCCGAGTTGGAAAGATGCACAACCTCGGGCTCGAATCCGTGAGCCCGCACATCTGCGACGGCATCGATCAAACGCTGCTTCTGCAGGTCGATGACGTCGTGATGCGGCTCGTCCGAATGCGCCAGATGTGAGAACACGCCGCGCAACCGGATAGTGCCTTCGTCGCGGGCTACCACCAGATCGGTGAGCACCTGCGGCCAATCCGTCTGCGACACACCGTTGCGATTGAGGCCGGTATCGACCTTCAATGTCACCGTCGCAGTACGTCCGAGGCCACGGGCGGCGCGCACAACCGCAGCAAGATGCCGGGGTGACGACACACCGATCTCCACATCCGCAGCGATGGCGGCAGCAAAATCCGCGTCGACGCCATGCAACCACGCCAATATCGGCGCGGTGATTCCCGCTTCCCGGAGAACCAATGCCTCCGGGATTGTCGTGACACCGAGTTCGCGTGCACCGGCAGCGAGCGCAGTGCGAGCAACAGCGACGGCACCGTGGTTGTAGCCGTCCGCTTTGATGACCGCCATGAGCGCCGCATCGCCCGCGAACTCGCAGAGAATGCGCACGTTGTGGGCAATGGCGTCGAGGTCTACCACCGCTTCGGTCTGAGGGCTCACCGATGCTCCGGCGCTTGCCGATTCCCGTTCAGATGGGTCTTTCGGCGCTCTTCCCTCGGCAAGCTTCATGGCAGCAATCCTGCCACCCTCACAAATTCGGACGCCAATTCGGGTTTGAGATCACTCACTCTCGGGCAAAACTGCGAAGCACCCGCACCGCGTCCCGCACCCTTCCGAGCAGCGGAGATGCGGAAATCGGGGCGCCCGCGACGTCAGCCATTCCGCCGGCCGCCGCCAGATTCGCGGCGAGAGCGTGAGCCCTCGCCCCCACCGCAGCAGCCTCGAGTGGCGTGAGTCCAGAAGCCAGCAGCGCACCGATCACTCCGGACAAAACGTCACCCGATCCAGCCGTCGACGCCCACGAACCACCCGCATCACTGACCAGAACCCGTCCATCGAGATCTGCGATCACCGTCGTATGTCCCTTGAGCAGCACACTCACACCGAGATCCGACGCCAATTCCCTCGTGGCGCTCACCCGATCCGCGCCGACCTCTCTGCCGGCCAACCGCGCGAACTCACCCGCATGCGGAGTCAACAGTGTCGGCGCGGCGCGCCGGCGGACCAGATCCGGATCCTGGGCCAGCAGCGTCAACCCGTCGGCATCAACAACCACCGGAACATCCGTCGCGAGCACCAACTCGAGCAAAGCCGCCGCGCCGGCGTCGGTTCCCATCCCGGGTCCGACCACCCAGGCCTGCACCCGGCCCGCCTCCTCGAAGGTGTTGCTTGCAACCACCTCGGGAAATCGTGACAACACCTCGGATGCCCCGGGACCGGCAAATCGCACCAAACCGGATGTCGACGTCACCGCGGCCCCCGTGCACAACACCCCGGCCCCCGGATACCTGTCGCTACCCGCGATGACGCCCACAACGCCTTGCGAATACTTGTCGTCGCCTGGCCCTGGAACAGGCCAGAGTGCCCCGACTTCCGAAGGCTCCAGAGACTGGAAATCCGGCTCCCCGAGATCGAGTCCGATATCGATCAACTCCACTCGCCCACACCGCGGCGACGCCAATACATGTACCGGTTTGAGAGCGCCGAACGTCACCGTCACCGCAGCCGTCACCGCAGGCCCGCAGACGGCACCGGTATTCGCGTCGACGCCGCTGGGCAGATCGACCGCCACGATCGGGCAACGGACCTGCGCCACCACAGCGGCAGCATCCGGCCGCAGCGCACCGCGGCCCGAGATACCGACAATCCCGTCAACGACCAGATCCGGCTCACCGAGGTCCGTGGCCACCCGCCCACCGGCCCGAAGAAAAGCGTCGAGGCCCTGCTTGTGGGCTCGCGCCGGGTCCAACAGGATTGCTCGAACAACGACTCCTCGCTTACGCAGATATGCGCCCGCCCAGAGAGCATCACCCCCGTTATCGCCACTACCGACCAGGAGCGTCACCGACCGATACGTGAGTGAGCCTGTATGCACACGTAATTCGTCGGCAACGACTCGCGCCAGCCCAAAGGCGGCGCGACGCATCAACACGCCGTCGGGCAACGTCGCCAGTAGTGGAGCCTCGGCATCTCGCACCTGATCAACCGTGTAGTACCCACGCATGCCGGAACCCTTCACTCGTCAGTCGCTACCCTCGAAATCATGAAATCACGTTTACGCCCGATGATCGCAGGACTTGTCCTCGCCCTCGGTCTCGTCGGGTGCAGTTCCACCACGGATTCCACTCCGCCCACCCCCGAAACCACGGTGAGCGGTCCGGTAGTCACCGTCACCGGAATGGCCTACTCCCCCGCTTCGATCACCGTGAACGTCGGCGACACCGTCACCTGGGTGTTCGACGACAACGGAATGGCTCACGACGTCCGCGGCCTCGGATCAGCCCGAAGCCTGCTCCGCAGCCCACTCAAGA
>NZ_JASHKR010000106.1 GCF_030056815.1 Rhodococcus sp. IEGM 1379 | reverse complement strand
TGCTATTGCGTGAGGCAATCGGTGACAGTCTCCGGCGTACGCGCGTTTCGCAGAGTCGCACGCTACGTGAGGTGTCGAACAGTGCGCGCGTGAGCTTGGGCTACCTGTCCGAGGTGGAACGTGGACGTAAGGAAGCGTCCAGTGAACTGCTGGCCGCGATCTGCGATGCACTCGCCGTGCCCTTATCGGACGTTCTGGTCGATGTCAGCGAAACGTTGGCCACCAAGAAGACCGCTCCGGCCATCGGTCGGCCAGCCCCCAATTCCGGTTTGACGTCTCCCGGTGCGAGTGCGTCGGCATCCGGTTCCCCGACCATCGCCCGCGATACTCGAGTTGTTATTCCGGCACCCAACGCGCGCAGGTTGGCCGCTGCATAGCCACTGCCGGTCCCAACCGATAGGTTTTGTACGTAACCGCCAGTTTTTTCGAGGCGGGGACACAAAGTTCAGAGTTACGGCAGTACAGGTCACGGCAGTACAGGTCACGGCAGTTGGGGCGCAGCCCTTGTTACGGTGTGCGACGGTCGCTCACCGGGTCGCGCAGAGCGCGGCGCATCAGATGGAGGCAGGATCAAACCCATGGCTAATCCTTTCGTCAAGGGCTGGAAGTACCTGATGGCGCTCTTCAACTCGAAGATCGACGAGAACGCCGATCCGAAGGTTCAGATCCAGCAGGCGATCGAGGACGCGCAGCGTCAGCACCAGGCGCTGTCCCAGCAGGCCGCGTCGGTGATCGGCAACCAGCGTCAACTCGAGATGAAGCTCAGTCGCCAGCTCGACGAGGTCGAGAAGCTCAATGCGAATGCGCGCCAGGCTGTCAACCTCGCGGATCAGGCTGCCGCTGCCGGCGATAACGATAAAGCGATCCAGTACACCAACGCTGCTGAGGCTTTCGCCGCACAGCTCGTGACCGCCGAGCAAGGTGTCGAGGACCTCAAGGCACTTCACGACCAGTCGCTGCAGGCTGCTGCGCAGGCCAAGAAGGCCGTCGAGCAGAATGCGATGACACTGCAGGCAAAGGTTGCCGAGCGCACGAAGCTGCTCAGCCAGCTCGAGCAGGCCAAGATGCAGGAACGGGTCAGCGAGTCGCTGCGCTCCATGGACAGCACGCTTTCGGCTCCCGGTAACACCCCCAGCCTCGATGCCGTGCGCGACAAGATTGAGCGTCGCTACGCAAATGCGCTCGGTTCAGCGGAACTGGCACAGAACTCGGTTTCAGGTCGCATGATGGAGGTTCAGCAGGCCAGCGTGCAGATGGCCGGCCACAGCCGCCTCGAGCAGATCCGCGCGTCCATGAAGGGCGAGGCATTGCCGTCCGGTGGCGCCGCTGCAACTCCCGCTCCGACATCTATCGAAAAGCAGCCTCCCGCAGCCGGCACGACCGGGCAGTAGACCGACAACAACACACGATTGATGTTCTGATGTTTTCTTCACGTGGTGGCCGACCTGAGCGAGAGTTCCGGTCGGCCGTCCCTGTTTCAGTGACCGGTGCCTTCGGGGCGCTCGGACGAACCGCCGATTCGCTCCGGGAAGTCGGCTTGTCCGCTGCCGAGGCTGCACGGCGTTGGCAGGACCCTCGGGCCAAGTTCGAACGCAAACGCGGCCGTGCGAGGCGTCGGGCCCAACGTTGGGGCTTCATTTCCGGCGGCACAGTGATCGGAACGGCTGGTCTTGCCGTGGCATCTGCTCCGGAGTGGTCCATGGTTGTTGCTGGTGGGGGAGCTGCACTCTTTGCCGTCCCGGCGGTAGTTGCGCTCGGGCGGTATCGGTCGATGAACGCGGGACCGCCGCCGTCGGCTCCGATACGTCGACGCCTGCCACCGTCGTCGTCGCGTGCTTTCATCCCGATGTCGAGGCTCGTCGGCGCCGAGACGTCGTTGTTCGAGATTCTCGGTGTACTCCGACGCGCCGACACCATCGATCCTGCGGAGTTGGACGAGATCACGCTCACGGCGGATTCTGCGATACGAGCGATGTTCGCAGTGTCGTCGGACATCGTTGCGATGGAGCGGGCAGTGAAGGCGACTCCTAAGGTTGCCGAAACGCTCGATCCGACGATCAATGGTGCGATGCACGAATTGCAGGCAGGGCTGGATCAATACGAAGATCTGGTCAACTCGGCAGCCACTCTCACAGCGCCGCACACGCCTTCGGCGCTGGTGGGGTTCAACCGTGAACTTTCGGCGCTCCACCAGGCTGCGGAGCGACTCTCCAGCTTGGCCGACGCTATCGGCGAGGTCGACGAGATCACCCGCAAGTACGGCTGAAGTTCGCGGAGAACCGGGAAAGTTCAGTCGTCGGCGCCGCGAGCAGCGAGAGCTTCACCCATGGCGTCGGCGGTCATGAGCGTCCCGATGATGACGGGTACCGCGAATGACCGGAGCGAGAAGCCGAGTCCGCGGGCTTTCCGGGCTTCCGATACCTGGGTGATGACGTCGAACATCAGCGGTATGCAGCGAATCGTCATGGCGAGGAGCAGTGCGATTCTCTCCGGGTTGACCCCGAATCGTCTCAGCGGCATGAGGAACCCGGTAATCGCGTCGAGCATTTCCGAGATTCGGGTGGTCAGTCCCATGAGCGCTGCAAGGGCGATCGAGAGTACGAGTACGCCACAGATGAGGACGGCTCGTTCCCAGCCGGCGAACAGTATCTGGAATCCGCCGATGAACACGATCATCCACAGTGCGGGGCGCAGCTGAGTGATCGCAGTTCGCACGGGAATTCGAGCGGCAATGTAGAGCGCAACGACGATCAGCGTGGGCGGAATCAATTGCCAAGGGGCGCGGACGAATACCGAGACGGCAATGATCGCGAGGATGAGTGCGAGAAGTTTGAGTCCGGGTCGTGTCCGATGGAGAATCGACGTTCCCGGGCGGTAATGACCAAGGGTGGTCATGCGACGAGGGAACGGTAGAAATCGATGGAATCCGCGGGCGGACCGTCGGCTACGACGAGTCCTTGATCGATGACCAGAACTCGGTCGAACGAACTGATGAGATCGAGCTGGTGGGTCACGACGATCAATTGCTGCTCGAGTGACGCGAAAATATCGCTGATGAGTCTCGAGTTGCGGAGATCGAGCAAAGTGGTGGGCTCGTCTGCCACCAGTACTTTCGGCTCGGTCACCATGATGGCCGCGAGCGCAAGAAGTTGCTTCTGTCCGCCGGACAGTTGGTGAGTGGGATGGTCGGCGTGACCGTCCAAGCCGAAACGGCTCAGAACTGACGTGACCTTGGCAGCCCGCTCGGGTTTGCTCAGGCCGTTGCGGCGCAACGAGAATTCGATGTCTTCGGCGACCGTCGGCATGACGATCTGATGGTTGGGGTCGGTAAAGACGAATCCGACGCGCTTGCGCACATCTCGGCCCTTCTTTGCGGTATCCAAACCGTCGATACGCACCGAACCCGTTGCCGGAACTACCAATCCGTTGATCATGCGGGCCAGCGTTGATTTTCCGCTTCCGTTGGCGCCGACGATTCCGATGCGCTGCTCGGTCAATGTCAGATCGACACGGTCGAGCACGGTGCGTTCACCGAAACTGTGACCGACACCTTCGAAGATGATCTCGCTCATGGAGATTCAGTTCGCCAGAGCAGTTTTCGAGCGTGACGTGACGGTGTCACGCAGCAACGCCGGGTAGGCGCGGTGAACCTGCGACGCGACCACGGCAGTGACGACGGCTTTGGCAGCGTCAAGCGGGATAAAGGCAGCATTGGCGGTCCAGGCGGCGAGGAAACTCATGTGTCCGCGAATCATCATCCCGCCGATACCGAATACGTAGAGAACTACGACACCGCCGAGGATGTTGATTCCGATTCCGGGGACAATTCGATACTTGGGAAGCATCTTGGTTGTCAGCCAGCCGATGAGGAATGCTGCGGGTATCCAGCCGATCAAGAACCCGGCCGTGGGACTCGACAGCGAAACCAGCGCGGTCCGACCGCCGGCGAGGACCGGCAATCCGACCAGGCCCAGTGCGATCACGGTGAGGACTGCGAGTACCGCTTTACGCGGGCCGAGGAGTGCGCCGGCCATCATCACGCCCAGTGACTGAAGGGTGATCGGCACTCCGGAGATTCCGATGTTGATGGCGCCAGGCAGGCCCAACGCGATGATGAGCGCTGCGAAGACCGCGACGTGTGCGAGATCGCGGGCAGGGAAACGAGAGGTGGACACTGCGGACGTGCTCCTTAGGCCTACTGGATGGAACGTCGCGAGTTTACGTCAGCGGGTCCCGGAGTCGGGTTAGACGCATGCCCAGTCTGCTGGGGGTGGCTCGGGGTGAACCCTGATCTTTTCCTGATCTTGCCGGTGAGCTGCTGCTTTGTCGGCTCGAACGTGTCAGGCTGGTCTCACGGACTTCAGCAGGTGGGTCCGCGATACGGCAAGCGGAGGTAGATCATGTTTTGGAAGATCGTGTTGGCAGTTGTGCTGGTGTGGGTTGCGCTCGCAGTGGTCGGAACGTTGATCAAGGGCTTGTTCTGGGTGCTGGTCATCGGCGCTGTGGGCTTCGGGATCTATTTTCTCGTCAAGGCGATGTCAGGCAATGACGAGAATTCACCCGCTTCGCGTATGTGACAGGCAAGATAAGGCGGTATGGACCTTTTCCCGGAGGACTGGCACCGCGCCGTGGTCATCGTGGCGCATCCCGACGACATCGAGTACGGAGCCGCCGCTGCGGTGGCGCGGTGGACGGATCTGGGCAAGGACATCCGGTATGTCCTGGCGACCAGTGGAGAAGCAGGCATCGCGGGACTCGCGCCGGCAGAGTCCGGACCGATTCGCGAGGACGAAGAGCGTCGGTCGGCTGCAGTGGTCGGAGTTTCGGAGGTCGAGTTCCTCGGACTTCCGGACGGCCGATTGGCCGAGGGCCTCGAATTGCGTTCGGAATTGGCAGCAGCGATTCGCCGGCATCGTCCGGAGTTGGTGGTGACCATGAACTTCTCGCATACCTGGGGTCCGGGATATCTCAACAGCGCTGATCATCGCGCCCTGGGGATCAGTGTTCTCGATGCCACCTCCGATGCGGCCAATCAATGGATCTTCCCGGAACTGTCGGCCGACGGACTCGCGCCGTGGACCGGAGTGCGGTGGGTGGCCGTCAATTCGATGACGCCGACTCATTGCGTCGACGTCACGGACACAGTGGACCGGGCGGTGGATTCGCTGTCGGAACACGCTCGGTATCTGGCCGCACTCAGCGACACGCCGGTTCGGGAACAAGCCCAGGCCCAGATCGACATGGTGTCCGGGCCCAAACCGGGTTTCGACGCGACCAGAGCGGTCGGTTTCGAGTTGTACTATTTCTGACACGTGTCCGGTGCGCTTTATCCGGGGAGTCCGGTACCGTGTTACAGACGATGGCAATCCGTAACGCAGATGACCGTGTCCTTGAGCGACAGGGCGACGGTCAGCGCACTTCCAGTCGCGAGATCGACGATCTGATTCTTGATGCTGCGCGATCGTGCGTGCTCGATTTCGGGATGCAGCGGACGACGTTGGCCGAGATCTCCCGTCGCGCCGGTGTCAGTAGGCCTACGGTCTATCGGAGGTGGCCCGATACGCGTGCGGTGGTCGCGGACCTGCTCACACGTGAGATCCGCGCAGCCCTCCCCGAAATGATCGATACCGGCAGCGCCAGGACTCAGTTGGTCGCGGCGGTAGTCGATGTCGTGTCCCAGATCCGGGACCATCCGCTGTTCGTCAAGATTCGCGTTGCCGACCAGGAATTGTTGACCACCTATATAGTCGACCGCCTCGGTGCCAGCCAGCGGTCGATTCTCGAATTACTCACCGCCGTCGTTGCCGCCGGTCAGCGGGACGGATCGATTCGCGACGGAAATGTCGGTGAGATCGCGGCGATGACGTTGCTGATCGCGCAGTCCGTCGTGATTTCGGCACCGACCATGGAGGGCCAACTTTCACGTACTGCGGCGGTCGAGCACATGCGCAGTGCGATATCGGCATATCTGACACCCGTCGCCGGATCGGCGCGCTAGGAGCATGGTGGAATACGAGCGAACCGCGCCCGAGTCGGCATCGCTGAAATCGGCATCGTCGGCTCTCAACGCTGCCCGACGAACGCGAGAGTTGAACGAACTGGCGCACGGTGATTCCGTGGACGTGTTGGTGATCGGCGGTGGTATCACCGGTGTCGGAGTGGCATTGGACGCCGTCACACGCGGACTCAGTGTCGCTCTGGTGGACAAGCATGATGTGGCATTCGGTACCAGTCGCTGGAGTTCCAAACTCGCGCACGGTGGTCTTCGGTACCTGGCGTCGGGAAATGTCGGTATCGCGCGGGAGAGCGCGGTTGAACGCGGCATTCTCATGACGAGGACGGCGCCGCATCTCGTGCGTGCCATGCCGCAACTTGTTCCCCTTCTGCCGCAGACATCGTTCTTCGGAAAGTCATTGGTGCGCACCGGATTTCTCGCCGGCGACGTACTCAGAGCCAGTGCGCGGACGCCGTCGTCCGTGTTGCCTCGTTCGCGCACCGTCAGTGCGTCCCGGGCCCGAGAATTGGTGCCGAGTGTACGCCGCGAGAATCTGCGTGGCGCACTCACGGCGTACGACGGCCAGTTGATCGACGACGCTCGTCTTGTGGTGAACATCGCCCGCACCGCGGCTCTGCACGGCGCCCGAATCTTGACCAGAGTCGGGGCTTACGACGTATCCGGTACGTCCGCGACTCTGCGGGACGAGTTGACCGGAACCGAATTCCTCTTGCGTGCGCGGACCGTGATCAATGCAACGGGTGTGTGGGCGGATCAGGTGGATTCCAGCATCACGCTGCGGCCCAGTCGTGGCACCCACTTGGTTCTCGACGCGAAGTCTCTGGGCAATCCCACTGCGGCACTGACTGTTCCGATTCCCGGCGAAACCAATCGCTTTGTCTTTGCTTTGCCGGCGCAGCTCGGTCGTGTCTATCTCGGTTTGACCGATGAGGCGGCGCCCGGCCCCGTCCCGGATGTCCCGACCGCATCCGACTCTGAAATCGATTTCCTCCTCGAGACGGTGAATACGGCTCTGGAAGTGCCGCTGACGCGTTCCGACATTCTGGGCACGTTTGCCGGGTTGCGACCGTTGCTCGATACCGGCGACGGATCAACAGCAGATCTCTCTCGTAATCATGCGGTGGTCCGGTCGGGGAGTGGGCTGATCACGGTGGTCGGCGGCAAACTCACCACCTACCGCCGGATGGCGCAGGACGCCGTCGACTGTGCCGTCGAGGTGGGCGGGCTGAATGCCAGCGCCTGTCGAACCCGGAACTTGCCTCTCGTGGGTGCCGCGACTCGGGCGGAATTGAACAAGATCGCAGCTCCCGCTTCGCTTGTCGCGCGTTACGGCACCGAGGCCGAGACAGTGTTGGCGACAGGCGATCATGGCCTTGATGCTGTGGCCGGCTTGGACGTCTGCGTCGCCGAACTCGCTTTTGCGGTGTCACATGAAGGTGCGCTCGACGTGGACGACATTCTGGACCGCCGGACGCGCATCGGTTTGGTGGCTTCCGATCGTGAACGTGCCTTGCCGGCGGCGGAGACGGCAATCCGGGCGGTATGACCGGTCTCTGTGGCATGTGACACGCTGTCCGAGTGCGTGTAGCCGTAGTTGCCGGGCCGGACCCGGGTCATGCTTTTCCCGCAATAGCGTTGTCGCTGGCGTTGATCGCAGCCGGCGACGAGCCGATTCTGTTCACCGGTTCGCGATGGGTGGACGCAGCCAGAGCGGCGGGAGTGGAAACCGAGCCACTCAAGGGTTTGGCTCCTCGGCCCGGTGACGACGACCTCGATGCCGGCGCTCGGATCCACGGGCGGGCCGCCTATATCTCGACGGAACTGCTACCGGATCTGAGAGCTGTCTCCGCTGACCTTGTTGTCTCCGACATCCTCACTGCCGGAGGCGGATTGGCCGCTGAGCAGTTGGGGATTCCGTGGGTCGAGCTGTCTCCGCATCCGTTGTATTCGCCGTCTCGGGGTTTGCCTCCCATCGGTAGTGGGCTCGCGCCGGGCGTCGGGCTTCGTGGTCGACTGCGCGATACCTTGATGAGGGCTGCGACGGGCCGCTCGATCAAGCAAGGACTCGCACAGCGTTCCGAAGCGCGCGTCAGCGTGGGGCTTCCGGCAGTTGATCCGGGCCCTGCCGCAAGGTTGATCGCGACGCTCCCCGCGTTGGAAGTTCCGCGTCCGGACTGGCCGGAACACGCCCATCTGGTCGGTCCGTTGTTGTGGGAACCGACCGAGAAGATTCTGGAGCCGTCGGTGGGCTCGGAGCCGTTGGTCATGGTGGCACCGTCGACGGCGCACACCGGCGCGGTGGGAATGCTCGAGGCTGCCGTCGACGGTCTGGAAGGTGCCGGTGTGCGGTTGGTCGCATCGGTACTGGAAGGCTCGGACGGGCAGCATCCGGAGTGGGTTCGAGCCGGACTCGGCCGTCAGGACGTGATGCTCCGTGATGCGTCGGTCCTGGTGTGTGGGGGAGGCCACGGAATGCTGGCCAAAGCCATGTTGGCCGGGGTGCCGACGGTGATCGTTCCCGGCGGCGGAGATCAGTGGGAGTTGGCGAATCGCGCCGCTCGGGGTGGCGGTGCGGTCATCGTGCGGCCCGCTGATGCCGGGTCGATCAGGGATGCCGTCCTGCGGGTCCTGGCGGACAGTAGCTTCGCCGAGGCGGCCCGCGCTGCGGCGAAGACTGCATCCGACGTTCGTGACCCGGTGGCCGTGTGCCGAGAGGTTGTTGCCGGGGGAGTCCGGGCCTGATCTCATCTGGTGCACGAAGCGCTCTGCGTGCACTACCGTTGCGGCTGTGCGATTGACCGAATTTCATGAACTGGTACGCGAAGAGTTCGGGCAGGTACGAGGCGACTCGATGCTGGTCGACCATGTAATGACGAGTGTGGGTGGGCAGACTGCGGAGGCGGCACTCGAAGCCGGCTGGGACCCTCGTGAGGTGTGGCGTGCGTTGTGCGCCGACTTCGATGTTCCGCTCTCCCGTCGCTAGATTCTTCGGCGTTGTTCGAGCCTTCTCTGTTGTTCGAACAAATGTTCGTCTATGCTGACTGTGTTCAGTGGTAACTGCCGCTTCCGTGATTGCAGGATTTCGGTAGGCCGGCACGACGAGCATAAAGTTTGTCGGTGGCCGGTTCTACTCTGATCGCAACACCACTGAGACTGACTTTTAAGGATGGGGATCACGATGGCACCACAGGCACCTGATCGGGACAAGGCGCTCGACCTCGCGTTGGCGCAGATCGACAAGAACTTCGGCAAGGGTTCGGTGATGCGCCTGGGTGAAGGTGTTCGTCAGCCCATCGCAGTCATCCCCACCGGTTCCATCGCGCTTGATGTCGCGCTGGGTATTGGCGGGTTGCCTCGCGGACGCGTCGTAGAGATCTACGGTCCGGAGTCCTCGGGTAAAACCACTGTTGCTCTGCACGCGGTTGCCAACGCTCAGGCAAACGGCGGCATCGCTGCATTCATCGATGCCGAGCATGCACTCGATCCGGACTACGCAGCCAAGTTGGGTGTCGATACCGACGCGCTCCTGGTCTCCCAGCCCGATACCGGTGAGCAGGCACTCGAGATCACAGACATGCTGATTCGCTCCGGCGCCCTCGACATCATCGTCATCGACTCCGTGGCCGCACTTGTTCCCCGCGCCGAGATCGAAGGCGAAATGGGCGACAGTCACGTTGGTCTCCAGGCCCGTTTGATGAGCCAGGCCCTGCGAAAGATCACCGGCGCCATGAGCAACTCGGGTACCACCGTGATCTTCATCAACCAGCTTCGCGAGAAGATCGGCGTGATGTTCGGTTCGCCTGAAACCACCACCGGTGGTAAGGCTTTGAAGTTCTATGCTTCGGTCCGTCTGGACATCCGTCGCATCGAGACGCTCAAGGACGGCACCGACGCAGTCGGCAACCGTACCCGCGTCAAGGTAGTCAAGAACAAGGTTGCTCCGCCGTTCAAGCAGGCCGAGTTCGACATTCTTTACGGTCAGGGCATTAGCAAGGAAGGCTCGCTCATCGACATGGGCGTCGAGCACGGCTTCATCCGCAAGTCCGGATCCTGGTACACCTACGAAGGTGACCAGCTGGGTCAGGGCAAGGAAAATGCTCGAAAGTTCTTGCTGGAGAACACGGATATCCGTGATGAGATCGAGAAGAAGATCAAGGAAAAGCTGGGTATCGGTGCAGACGTCACCGCTACCGATGAAGCTTCTGCTGACTTCTGAGTCCAGCCATGGATTTCATCGACGGTGATGGTGGCGAGGACGCCGGCTATCGACGTTCTCGCTCCCGATCCGCGCAGACTGGGCGGCGCGGCGAGCGCGGCCAGCATGGTGAAGATGGCCAGCGTCGGGAGCGTGAACCGCGTGCCGAAGGTGGTACGGAGGCGCAGGCAAAAGATGCGTGCCTACGCCTCCTGACCGACCGGGCGCGTAGCCGTTCCGAGCTGGAAAAGAAGCTGATCAGCCGAGGATTCGAGACGGAGATCATCACTCGCGCGCTCGATCGACTGCAAGAAATCGGTCTGATCGACGACGCCGACTTCGCACATCAATGGGTGCACTCACGCCACACCTATTCGGGCAAAGGCAAGAAGGCGCTCGCTGTCGAACTCAGGCTCAAAGGCGTCGATCAGGACATTGCGTCTGAGGCGCTCTCTCAGATCGACTCAGCGGATGAGCGTGAGCGCGCTGCAGAGTTGGTGCGACGGAAGCTGCGCAACAAGCCTGTCGAGGATCGCGACAAGGTGATGCGACGGCTGGTCGCCATGCTTGCGCGCAAAGGGTATTCGGCAGGTATGTCGTACGAGGTAGTCAAGACGGAGATGGCAGCAGCTGCAGATTCGTAGTGCTGCCAATTGACAAAAAGCGGGGTGTGTCACCGAATTCGGTGACACACCCCGCTTCTCCTGACTCTGGGCGTGCCCGGGGTCAGGGGTCGGTGAGATCCATACCCGGAACGGAGACGCCCACAGCTGTGATCGGGGCAGCGATAGGGCCCTTGCCTTTTCGCTTTCCGGAACGGAGGCGCTTCTCGACCTTCGTGGCGAGGTACGTCAGTGTCGAGTTCAGGATGATCATGATCACTGCCGCCACGATGAGGGCAGGCAGATAGTTCCGGAACGCAGCACCGATCTGGGTGGACTGCCGGACAAGTTCGGTGTAGCCGATGATGTAACCAAGTGCGGAGTCCTTGAGCGCCACAACCATTTGGGAGATCAGTGCCGGAAGCATCGTGGTGACTGCTTGCGGTAGAAGGATCGTCGCCATGATCTGGGACTTGCGCATACCCAGGGCTTTGGCTGCTTCGGATTGACCGCGGGGAAGTGAGTTGATTCCGGAGCGGACGATCTCTGCGATCACTGACCCGTTGTAGAGCGTCAAACTCACGACCACGGCAGCGAGTGCAAGGAGATCGAGTTTGAAAACCTTGTATTCGGCAAAAACCGCGTACATGAAGATCATCAGCAGGAGAACGGGAATCGCACGGAACAGTTCGACGAAGACACCGCTGATAATTCGCACGACGCGATGATCCGACAAGCGTCCGATGCCGAGAATCGCTCCGAGGACCAGCGCAAATACGATCGATAGTGCAGCAGCTACCAATGTGCCTTTGATTCCGGGAAGCAGATACGTGGTCCAGACGTCTGCCTGCAGGAAGGGATTCCACTTGGCCGAGGTCAACTGATCCTTGTCCTCGAGGGCCCGGTAAACGACGTAGGCGACTGCGAGGGCCACGATTGCCACCGCGACCGATATCAGGCGGTAGATGACGCGAGCCTTAGGTCCGGGCGCGTCGTAGAGAACTGTTGCGCGGTCGCTCATCGTGACACCTCGAATTTCTTGGCCAGCTTGCCGAACAGCAATCCTGTCGGCAGGGTCAGGATGACAAAGCCGACGGCAAAGATTCCTGCGGTTACGAAGAGTGCGGCTTCGTTTTCAAGGATCTCCTTCATCAACTTCGATGCCTCGGACACGCCGATCACGGCGGCGACAGTGGAGTTCTTGGTCAGGGCGATCAAGACACTGCCGAGTGGTGCGATCACAGCGCGGAATGCCTGGGGAAGAACGATGAGTCGGAGGTTCTGTACGAAGGTCAACCCGAGGGACCGGCCGGCTTCGGCTTGTCCCGCGTTGACAGTGTTGATTCCGGCGCGGATCGATTCGCACACAAACGATGCTGTGTAGATGCTCAGACCCAGAACCGCGAGGCGAAAGTTGTTGTCGATCACGAAGGTCGAGGAGTTGTTACTCGCGAGATTCACTCCGAGTGTCTGGGACAACCCGAACACACAGAACAGCAAGATCAGTGTGAGCGGTGTATTGCGGAAGATCGTGACATAGGCGGTGCCGAGGAATCGGGCGACAGGCACGGGCGATACTCGCATCGCGGCAATAATCACGCCGAGTATCAATGCGCCGATCGCCGAGAAGATCGTGAGCTGGATCGTGGTCCAGAACGCTTCGAGGATCTGGCTTCCGTATTCGTCGAGAATTTTCACTTACCGTCTCCCCAGTTCATGGGTCGTTGTTGAAAGTGCTTACCCTGGTGCGGTTTCCGGATGAGGAAACCGCACCAGGAGTGGGGACTGCTCGGGTGGTTCAGTACCGATTGACGGTGGGCGGTGCCGGCATCGGGTAACCCGACGGTCCGACGGTTTCGGTGAATGCCGCTGCCCAAGCGCCGGAAGAGATCATCTTCTCGATGGCATCGTTGATCTTGCCGCGTCCCTCGGAATCATCCTTGGCCAAGCCGATTCCGTAGTTTTCGGTCGTGAACGGCTCACCGGCGATCCGGAACTCGCCGGGAGACTGCGCCGCGTAGCCGGCCAGGATGATGTCGTCGGTGGTGACGGCGTCGACCGCGCCGTTGCGCAGTGCTTCGACGCACGCCGAGTACGTGTCGAATTCCTGGAGTTGGACGTCCTTGGCGTAGGTGTCCTTGACCTTCTGCGCGGGGGTGGAGCCCGCTACCGAGCACAGGATCTTGCCGCCGTTAAGTGATTCAGGGCCCGTGATGTCGGTGTTATCGGCCTTGACCAGCAAGGACTGGCCGGCGACGAAGTAGGGTCCGGCGAAGCTGACCTTTTCCTTGCGAGCGTCGGTGATGGAGTAGGTGGCGACGATGTAGTCGACCTCACCGTTCTGGATCAACGTCTCACGCTGGGCGGACGGTGATTCCTTGAACGTGATGTTCTCGGGCTTGACGCCGAGCTCGTTTGCGACGTACCGGGCAACCTCGACGTCGAAGCCACTGAAGGTGCCGTCTGCGTTGCGCAGGCCGAGTCCGGGCTGGTCGAACTTGATGCCGACGGTGAGCTTGCCGTCGGCGGCATTCTCGCTGACGGTGTTGCTGCTTTCGCTGCCACCGCAGGCGGTAGCCGCGAACGCGATGGCCATGATTCCGATTCCGAACCGGACGGAACGATTGATCTTCATGGAGACCCTCTCAATTGTTTACGTATGAACAGTGCGGTCGGATCAGTGCGCGAGGATCTTGCCGAGGAAGTCCTTGGCCCGATCCGACTTGGGATGGGTGAAGAAC
>NZ_JASHKR010000171.1 GCF_030056815.1 Rhodococcus sp. IEGM 1379 | reverse complement strand
AGGCGCTGCCGTAGCCGCCGTCGAAGCTTCCGACGTCGGCGTCGGTCTGCTTGAAGCGTGCGTGTTCACGGCTCGCGAGAGTGAGATCGCAGACGACGTGGAGGCTGTGGCCACCGCCGGCGGCCCAACCGTTGACGAGGCAGATGACAACCTTCGGCATGAAGCGGATCAGACGCTGGACCTCGAGGATATGGAGACGACCGGCGCGAGCCTTGTCGACGGTATCCGCCGTGTCACCTTCCGCATACTGGTAGCCGCTGCGGCCACGGATGCGCTGGTCGCCGCCGGAGCAGAAGGCCCAGCCGCCGTCCTTCTCGCTGGGACCATTGCCGGTGAGCAGCACTGCGCCGACGTCGGACGTCATGCGGGCGTGATCGAGTGCTCGGTACAGCTCGTCGACGGTGTGAGGGCGGAAGGCATTCCGTACCTCGGGGCGGTCGAAGGCAACGCGAACGGTGCCTTGACTGACATGCCGGTGGTACGTGATGTCGGTGAGATTCTCGAATCCGGGAACGGGGCGCCAGAGCTGCGGGTTGAAGGTCACCTCAGCAACCATAGAGGCAGACTCGGCGGCAATAACGGATACCTGGAGTAGAACTTGTTCTCGGGCGCGCTAACGTGCAGGTCATGAGCGAACACACAGCAGAGGATACGGAGATCGTCGGAGACGACGAGGGTCGGGGTGGATTCCCGATGTTCCGACACACTCCCGCAGGTCCGGACTTCGGGCGTTTCGTCGAGGCGATGCGACGGCTTCAGGACCTGGCAGTGTCCACGAACGTGCCCGATGACGTGCTTGCCGAGATCGCCACCCAGGCCGAGGAACTGGCAGATCGCCTGACGCCGTACGAGGTTCCCGAAGGTTCGTCGCCTGCTGGGTCGAACATCCAGCTGCCGGGCCGCGGCAGTCTCCTCATGCTGCCGTGGATGGTCGAGAAGTTCGACAACGGAGTTGTTCGCAGTACCGGCGTGTTCCGGCGCTACCACCTGGGCGGCAACGGGGCAGCTCACGGCGGCGTCTTGCCACTGCTGTTCGACGACATCTTCGGAATGACCGTCCACGCGGGCGGCCGTCCGATCTCCCGAACCGGCTACCTCCACATCAACTACCGCGCGATCACTCCGCTGAACACGCAACTGGTGATCGAGGGAAAGGTGGACCGAGTGGAAGGCCGCAAGACATTCGTCAGCGCGCGTCTGACCGACCTCGACGGGAAGCTCCTGGCGGACGGTGAGGCGCTCATGATCGAACTCCTGCCTGGGCAACCCTGACATGCTCCCGTCGTTCGATGACCTGATTGCCGATGCCGTCGTGGTTGCTCTGCCCATGCGCGTGCGCTTTCGGGGGATCACGACGCGTGAGGCACTGCTTCTTCGTGGCCCGGCCGGATGGGGCGAGTTCGCGCCGTTTGTCGAGTACGACGACGAGGAGGCAGCCCACTGGCTGCGAGCGGGGATCGAGGCGGCGTGGTTGGGTCCGCCGCCGGCGCTCCGCACTTCGGTCCCGGTCAACGCGACGGTTCCCGCGATCGACGCGTCTGCGGTACCGGAACTTCTGGAGCGTTTCCCCGGCTCTCTCACGGCCAAGATCAAGGTCGCCGAAAAAAGTCAGTCCTTGGCGGACGACATTGCCCGGGTGAACGCCGTTCGTCGACACATCCCGAACGTGCGCGTCGACGCCAACGGTGGTTGGAGCGTCGACGAGGCTGTTACTGCGTTGCGGGCGCTGACCGAAGACGGAGATCTCGAGTACGCGGAGCAGCCGTGTGCGAGCGTCGAAGAACTGGTCCGGGTACGCGCTGCGGGAACCGGCGTGCGGATCGCTGCGGACGAGAGCATCAGGCGCGCCGAAGATCCGCTGCGGGTGGTGCGCGCCGGGGGAGCCGATGTGGCAGTGGTGAAGGTGCCCCCGCTGGGCGGTATGCGGGCCGTGGTGGCGCTCTCGGCGCAGCTAGCGGAGTACGGAGTACCGGTAGTGGTCTCCAGTGCGCTCGACACGGCTGTCGGGATGTCTGCAGGGTTGGCTGCTGCGGCGGCTTTGCCGGACTTGCCTTTTGCGTGTGGACTCGGCACCGGCGGTTTGTTCGTCCGGGATGTCGCGGTTACCGGAAAAGCAATCGAGGGTGCTTTGTCTGTAGGTGTGGTCGAGCCTGACCCGGCACTGCTCGAGGCGTTGGCCGCGACGCCGGATCGCCGCGACTGGTGGCTCGACAGAGTTCGCCGGTGCCATCGGATACTCGGTAACCGCGACGAGCTCGATTTCGTATAGTCTCGGGCCCGACCTGATGAACATCAGTGCAGAATGAAGGGATCGAAAGTGGTTGTAGCTCTGAACGAAACCTTGCTTCAGGAATCACGTCTTCCGGCGGTCGTCGCGGACGTGCAGACCTTGATCGACGCAGAGGTTTCGGATAAGTCGG
>NZ_JASHKR010000105.1 GCF_030056815.1 Rhodococcus sp. IEGM 1379 | reverse complement strand
ATTCGCGAGGACCTGCAGGCTGCGCGCGGTCAGGATCCTGCCGCGCGCAGCAACGCGGAGAACGCGCTCGTTTACTCAGGGCTGCATGCCATCTGGTCGCATCGAGTTGCGCACAGGATGTGGGCGGTGCCCGCACTGCGCGGTCCGGCCCGGGTGCTGTCGCAGCTGACACGGTTTGCCACCGGCATCGAGATTCACCCCGGCGCCACCATCGGCCGACGGTTCTTCATCGACCACGGCATGGGCGTCGTGATCGGGGAAACCGCTGAGGTCGGCAACGACGTCATGCTCTATCACGGGGTCACCCTCGGTGGTCGTTCACTCGAGCAGGTCAAGCGTCACCCGACGCTCGAAGACCGCGTCACCGTCGGTGCGGGTGCCAAGATCCTCGGCCCCGTCGTCATCGGTGAAGGCAGCGCTATCGGCGCCAATGCCGTTGTGACACGCGATGTTCCGGCAGATTCCATTGCAACCGGAATTCCCGCAGTGGCGCGTCCGCGCACCACCACGGAGAAGTTGGTGGATCCGAACAGCTACATCGATCCGGCGATGTATATCTGAACTTGTTTGTCGGTGGCCGCCCCTTCGTTTCGACGGTGGGGCGGCCACTGGCGTCTGTTCAGGCTCTCGTCAGGTGCCATCCTCGACGGCCCAGCAGTACGGCAGTGAGAGCGCCCAATGCTGCTCCGAGGAACGGGAAACTGGCAAGTAGGAACCAATTTCTCGACGCATTGGATCGAGAATCGAAGTAGAGGTTCAGCGACGATTCGTAATCCTGACTCATCTGCACACCAGTTAGCGGTGCGTATCCTCCCTGGTACACGATTGTCTGGTCCGAACTGGTCATTGCGTCGATCAGAACGGCCAGCAAGGGAATTCCTCCGACGACAAATCCGAGAACCGCCAGGACGACGACTAGTGCGCGCATCAATCGAGAGTATCCGGGGCATTGGATGTTCAGGCTCGCGGCAGGCTCGACAATTGGGGAATGAGCACCCCTTTCGCGAAGTGAGCACCCCTTCCGCCGTGCGGGAAGGGGTGCTCACTGTGCGCAGAGGGTGCTAGCTCAGGCCACGATGGACGGTTCTTCAGGCGTCGAAAGCGTCAGGATCGCCCGTACGACGCGCGGACTGTGCTCGAGTGTGTGCTCGAGTTCTCGCAAGGTGTGGGCGACTCGCGATTCTGCGTAGTCGCCGACCAGGTCGACACTGGCAACCAGGTACACCTGCCGCGGACCAAGGTATTCCATGCGCAGGAACGTGATTCGGTTGATGTCGGGAAGCGCGGTGAGTGCTTCGATGCCGGCGGCGCGGAGCGTCGGCGATGCTTCTTCGCCAACCAGGAACCGGCGATTGCGGTCGATCAGGATAACCGCGATCACACCGAGAAGGATGCCGACGCAGATGGATCCGAGGGCGTCGGGAATCGGTGAGCCGGTGATCTGGTGGAGCAGGACGCCGACAAATGCGATGATCAAACCGATCAGTGCCGCAGCATCTTCGGCGAACACGGCCCGGGTCGTGGGATCGGAAGTGTTGAGGGCCTGGACAAGTACGTCGCGATTGACTGCTGTGGCTTCACTGCGAAGTTGTCTGTATGCCTGTCGGAACGAGATGCCTTCGAGGATGAACGAGACCCCGAGAACTGCGTAGGCAACACCGAAGTCGGTGGCCGGTTCGGAATTGAACAGTTCCTGGATTCCGTGGGTGATCGACACTCCGGCGCCGAGGGCGAAGAGTCCGAGGGCCGCGAACATCGACCAGATGTAGGCCTCGCGGCCGTATCCGAGTGGATGTTCGCGGTCCGGGACTCGCTTCGATCGCTTGTTGGCGATGAGGAGCAGCACCTCGTTGCCGGTATCGGCCCACGAGTGGGTGGCCTCGGCGACCATCGACGCTGATCCGGTGATGATCGCGGCAGCTGTTTTTGCCGCGGCGATCAGAGCGTTTGCGGCAAAAGCCAGTACGACGGTGGTGGTGCTTTCGTCGCCGGACGCTTTCGCATCGGTATCGGTGCTCACGATCCTCAGGCTAGGCGGGTGGCGACGGTTTTGTGCGGGGACGCTGGGAGTCAGGAACCGAAGGGGAGGGTGCCTGGCGGGATCTGGTACCCGCTGCTGCCGATGGAGGCGCTGCCCCAGATTGCAAGGAAGGCGTTGATTGCATTGGTGAGCATATGGATTGTCCTTCTGTCAGACGACGGATTCGATATCGACGGTACCGGGCGGAACTTAGCAATTGCTGTAAGCGAGCACTCTTTTCATGAAGTGAGCACCCCTTCCGTCTTGCGGGAAGGGGTGCTCACTGTGCACAAAGGGTGCTAGCTCAAGTCAAGATCAGCCCACGTAGCCGGGGGGCATGAGCACGGACTTGGTCTCGCAGAAGGCTTCGAGGCCCTCAGGTCCGTTCTCGCGTCCGATACCGGAGTTCTTGTAACCACCGAACGGTGATCCGGGATCGAAGGCGTACCAGTTGATCGCGTAGGTACCGGTGCGAATCTGCGCGGCAACTTCGAGGCCGTGCTCGATGTCGGTGGTCCAGACGGAACCGGCGAGGCCGTAGTCGGAGTCGTTGGCGATTTTGATGGCCTCGTCCTCGGAGTCGTACGGAATCACCGAGAGGACGGGTCCGAAGATCTCTTCACGGGCGATGGTCATGGAGTTGTCGACGTCAGCGAAGATGGTGGGCTCGACGTACCAGCCCTTGTCCAGGCCGGCGGGACGTCCACCACCGAGTACGACGCGTGCGCCCTCTTCCTTGCCCTTGGCGATGTATGCCTCGACGCGCTCACGCTGCTTCTCGGAGATCAGCGGACCCAACTGCGATGCCGGATCGGAAGGATCTCCGACGGTCATGTATCCGGCAGCGGTCTTCATTCCCTCGATGACCTCGTCGTAACGTGAACGGGGAGCGAGGATTCGGGTCTGTGCGACGCAAGCCTGGCCGGTGTTCATCAGGCCGGACATGACGAGCATCGGCATGCCCGCAGCGATGTCGGCGTCCTCGAGGATGATCGCGGCGGACTTGCCACCGAGTTCGAGGGAGCAACGCTTGAGGTTCTGCGCGGCGATGGCACCGATCTTGCGGCCGATGGCACTGGAACCGGTGAAGGTGATCTTGTCGATGTCGGAGTGCGAGACCAGGTATTCGCCGGTCTCGGCGCCGCCGGGAAGCACAGAGATGATGCCTTCGGGAACGCCTGCCTCGGTGAAGATCTCGGCGATGACGTGGACGGAGAGTGGGGACTCGGGCGCGGGCTTGAGCAGGACGGCGCAGCCTGCGAGCAGAGCGGGAGCGAGCTTGTTGATCGCAAGGAACAGCGGAACATTCCAGGCGAGAACAGCCGCGACGACGCCGACGGGCTCACGGGTGACCTTGGTCTGCCCGAAGAGGCCGGTGCGCTTCTCTTCCCACGCGAACTTGTCGGCGAGTTCGGAGTAGAAGCCGAGCGTTGCCAAGGACGGGGTCTGCTGCATCATGCCGACCATCGAGGGCGGCTGGCCCATCTCGTCGGAGATGAGCTGGTTGATATCGGCGCTGCGCTCTTCGATGAGCTTGGCGGCCTTGGCGAGGATCGCACCGCGCTCGGAGGGTGTGGTCTTGCCCCACGGGCCGTTGTCGAAAGCGTTGCGGGCAGCGGAGATTGCTGCGTCGATGTCTGCGGGGGCAGCAACGGGACAGCTGCCGACGCGCTCTTCCGTTGCCGGGGAGAACACTTCGAGAACCTGGTCGGTGGACGGTGCCACCCACGCTCCGCCGATGTAGAGCTTGTCGTAGTCAGTCATCAATTCATTCCTCGGTGTTGTCGGCCGCAGGCTCTGGGGCCGTATCGGTGAAACTGGTGAAGCCGTAACGCTCGTGGGGTCCGATGGCAGCGACTTCGAAAAGTCCGGTGCCGTCGAAGGTTTGATCACCCTCGGTGAGATGGAACTTGCTGAGGTTGTCTACGGGGGAGAACATGCGTTGTAGTGGTTCGAATTCGTGGACCTTGTGTCGCAGGCCTTGGACCACCAGTTCGCCTTGCCACATGCCGTGGCGCCAGTCTTGCTCGAGTCCGTAGCCGGTGCCGATGCCGATGTAGTTGGGCAGCAACAGTTCACAGTCGACGGTCAATATCTCACCACCTGGGCGGTGGAAGGTGATGGTGGCACCGGTGACGTCGCGGGTGGCGGGGCAGAAGGTCAGTACGTGTTCGGGGCGGCCGAGCCATTCGGGTTCACGGTCTTTGTCGGGCCACACACGCATCGCTTCCTCGACAATGCGTCGGCCCTGCTCGTCTTCCTGCATGATGACGGAGATCGTGAACTCGTCGAACTGCATGACGCCATAGATCCAGAAGAAGTTCTGGATCCCGTCGACAGCGCGTCGGCCGGCAGGTTCTGCTTCGCCGACGGGACGCACGCCCCAGGAACGGTCGCGGTTTCCGCGCCAGATTGTCGGGTCGACGGGAATCTCTTCGCCGTCGACGGTGAGTTGCCCCGTCCAGGTTCCGGTTTGCAGGAATCGGGACGTGTCGAACGTGACGCGTTCAAGTTGGCGTCGAAAGTGCTTGGGCTCCAAGGCTGCCGGTATGGTGGCGTCGAAGGTGATATCGAAGGAGAGAGCGTATTCCTCACCAGGTTCGAGCACGACGCGGAGTTTCTGCAGGCCTTCGAGTACTTCGATGCGCAGTGGTCCGACGGTGGTGTCGGTGCGGTCGGCCCCGAGAGCCTTCGACATGCGGGCCACGATGTGGTGCTCACCGTGACGCAAAACCGCAAAGGCATCCATGACACCGAGATTGGGGTACTGGCCCAGTCCGACGATGAGAAATGTTTCCCGATCATCGGTGGGGTAACAGTTGAAGTAGTAACGGTCGTAGAAGTTTCGGTCCGAGGTGGCGACGTGGCGGACAGGCTCGGCGATCTGGTGAATGGGGAAATCGTCCATCGGTGACAACATGTTCAGTTCAGCCTCTCCCAGTAGGTGCCGTCGAGCATCGCGGTGAGGGACGCCCTGTGCATGATCATGTCGTCCGGATCGGCAGGTGTCTCGGCTTGGCCGAAAGCAATGGCGCGGGCTTGGATCCGATACATCACCGTGGCGTGTCGCAAGGCTGCGTAGGTGACGTAGTACTTCAGGTCGGCGGGGGTGTATCCGGTGAGTTCGGCGTAGGTTGTGGCGACGTCCTGGATACGAAGGAAGTCGGGTAGCCCGGGCAGATTGGCGAGGCCGGCGATGTCTTCGAAGAACCGGTGTAGAAACACCATCCACGCCAGGTCCATCTCGCGGGGCCCCAGCGTGGCCATCTCCCAGTCGAGTACGGCGACGGGTTCGAAGTCCTGATACATGACGTTGCCGATGCGGGAATCGCCCCAACACAGGACGGCCGGGGAGTCGTCAGCCGGGTTGTTGGCTTCGATCCAGTCCAAGCACCGTTCGATCAGCGGAGAACGGACTCCGTCGGCAACCGTCCACTCGTAGAAGCTTCGTTGATCGGCGATGTGTGCGGAGAATGCTTCTCGGGCAGTCGGACCCGAGCCCGGGAGTTGTAGAAAGTCGAATCGCTGCAGCGGCTTCTCGATGCCGTGCAGTTGGGCGAGCAGGTCTACGGACTTGTCCTGAAGTGTCCGGCGTTGCGCTGGTGTCGCCTCGGAAACCCACGAACCGAAGTTGTACGGCATGACGTCAGGCGGAACCTGACCGGTGATCCGCTCCATCACGAAGAACGGCGCACCGAGCGCCTCGGAATCGGATTCGGACCAGTAGACGGACGGAACGGGGACGTCGGAATGCTCCCGTACCTGCGCCATCGTGCGGAACTGGGATTCGAGGTCGTAGGTAGGAAATACCGGCATCGTGCTCTGGGCCGGTGCGACGCGGGCAACGAGCGGGTGGTGCTCCCCGTCCCAAGTGGCGTCGAACAGGATCGTTTCGCTGGACATGCCGTTGGCCGAAGGAAGGGTGACGTCGGCGACGGTGACGACGGATCCGGCCGGGACTTTGCCGGCCATCCATCGTTCGAGTCGCTCGCGCAAGTCCTCGGTGTTTCGCTGGGAATCACTAGGTCGGGCAACCTGAGCGTGATGTTCGGCATCATTGGCCGAGGAGACGTCGGAGCTCATGGTCACCTCCTTCCCGTAGGTGTCGCGTGCCAAGTCTGCAATGTTGTGAGTCAGAACACTAAAACACGTTACAGAAATTGTGAACAAGTGGCACCTGTTTACCGGGACTTGCTGCAGATTTGTCGAGAAGGAACGCGTGTCAGATGTCGACGTCGAGGGACAGAAGTCCGGCGCCCGTCAGAGTTCCGGCAGTCCCGAGTTGAGCGGGCACGATGCTCAGGTCGGAGACGAATGACAATCGGGCATGTCGGGCAGCCGATTCGAGGAGCGGGACCCACAGCGGTGGGCCGGCCTGGGAGAACCCGCCGCCCAGGACGGCAAGGTTCACATCCAGCAGGGCCGCGGCAGACGCGATCGCAATCCCCAAGGCGTGGCCCGCTCGCTCAAGCGCGGCGGTCGCTACGGGATAGCCTCCTTGCGCGTCCTCGGCAAGATCGAGTCCGGTGCTGCCGGTCCACCCCCGAGTTCTTGCCCACCGAACGGCCGACGGACCGCTCGCGACAGTCTCGAGGCAGCCGACGCCCCCGCAAGTGCACGATTCGTCTGAGCCTGGAACTACGAGGTGCCCGATGTGACCGGCATTGCCGGTGCGACCGGAGGCGATTTTTCCGCCCAGAACCACCCCTCCGCCGATACCGGTCGAGACGACCAGGCTCAGCAAGTTCGGGGTTCCGCGTCCAGCGCCGTGATGATGCTCGGCCAGCGCGGCAGCGGCACCGTCCATCGCAAGAGCGGTTCGGGCACCGGGAAAAAGCGCTTCGATGGCTTCGACCAGCGGGAACCCTCGGGCCCACTCGCTGATGTTAATGGGCGCTACGCGGCCGCCGACGGTGTCGACCGGGCCGGCGCAGGCGATCCCGACAGCGTCGACTTTTCTACCGTTGGCAACTCTCCGCAATAGCGCTGCGCAGGTAGCCCAGGTGTCGGTGTCGGGAGTTGGCACGGTCTCGACCTCGGGGACTCTTCCGTCCTCCCGTACGACGCCGGCAGCCATCTTGGTGCCACCGATATCGAGTGCGAGGCGCACGTTATTTCTTTTCGAGAACCACGACGAGGTTGCTCACCAGGAACTCCCGAAGGCCCGGAACACGGACCATCCACCAAGCCCACGACGGGTGATAGCGGGGGATTGCGGCGAGTAGTTCGCCTCGGTGTGTTCCACGGGCCCAGCGTAATCCGTCGGTGGCACCGACTTTGAACAATGACGTGCCGAATCTGTTCTTGGGTTCGCGGCCGGTGGTGCGGAGATAGCGCCGGGCCGCATATTCACCGCCGAAGGCGTGCCAGGGTCCAGTCTCGTGGCCACCGAACGGCCCCCACCACAGGGTGTACGAGAGGACCATCAGCCCGCCGGGTTTGGTGACGCGCAACATTTCCTCGGCCATCAACCAGGGGGCACTGACGTGTTCGGCCACATTCGACGAAAAACAGATGTCCACGGACGAGTCCAGAAACGGCAGTGCCAGGCCGGATCCGCGAACAGCGCCGCCGACGGTCAAGCCGGCTGCGTGCATCTCCGACGGATCGGGTTCGACGGGAATGTAGCGGGCGCCGGCGGCTTGGAATACCTCCGCGAAGTAGCCGGGACCGCCGCCGACATCGAGAACCGTCAACCCGTCCAAGGACTGACCGGTGTGACCTTCGTGCAGGTCCGAGATCAATTCGACCGAGTCGCGGGCCAGTGCGCCGTAGAAGATATCGGGTGCGCTTTGCTCATGACGGAAGTCGCTGAGCAAGCCGACGGATCGTTTGAGGGTTGCCCGTCGGCCGAAAATGCGGGTCACTGCGGGCTTGGTCACGGAAAGCAACTTTAGCGACTGGTGCGCTCAGTCCACGAATACCGTCGATTCCAGTGTCCACTGAGCGAGGCAATGCGGACGCAGAAACAGTTAGGGTGTTTCGCAGGGTTACCAACCGGTCATGGTGGGCATCCCCCGCAAGACCACACGCACCCGCTGCGGTCACAAGTACGAACTCGTAGGAGTAACGCACGTGCGTGAGGTTCTGTTGCTCTGTTGGCGCGACACCGGGCACCCGCAAGGCGGCGGAAGTGAGCGGTACCTCGAGCAGGTCGGAACCCAGTTGGCCGCGCGCGGAATCCAGGTGACGTTGCGGACGGCGTCGTATCCCGGTGCTCCGGCGTCCGAGAACCGCGACGGCATCACCATCAGTCGTTCCGGTGGACGCTTCAGCGTGTATCCGCGGGCACTGGTCGCGATTGCTGCCGGTCGACTCGGGTTCGGTTCGCTCAAAGGCATTCGTCCCGACGCTGTCATCGACACGCAGAACGGGATCCCTTTCTTCTCGAAGATGGTGACCGGCGCACCGGTCACTCTGCTGGTTCATCACTGCCATCGCGAACAGTGGCCGGTTGCCGGCAAATTCGTCGGCCGGATCGGCTGGTGGGTGGAATCCCGGTTGTCTCCGCGGACGCACCGGAGCAGTCAGTATCTGACCGTGTCACTGCCTTCGGCCGAAGAGTTGGCGGATCTGGGCGTGGATCGCAGTCGAATTGCCGTGGTACGCAACGGGGCTGATCGTCTTCCGATGGGCGTCGACGCGGGTGGTTCGATCACCCGGGCATCTCGCCCGACCATGTCGGTGCTCTCGCGTCTGGTGCCGCACAAGCAGATCGAGGATGCGCTCGAAGCTGTTGCAGTACTACGACCTTCGGTTCCGGATGTCCATCTCGACGTCATCGGCGGCGGCTGGTGGGAGCAGAACCTGCGTGATCGTGCTGCCGAGTTGGGTATCGACGACGCGGTGACGTTCTACGGACATGTCGACGAGGCGCGCAAGCATGAACTGTTGGCGCAGTCGTGGATTCACCTCATGCCTTCGCGTAAAGAAGGATGGGGGTTGGCTGTCATCGAGGCTGCGCAGCACGGTGCGCCGACCATTGGATATCGCAGTTCCAAAGGTTTGACGGATTCGATCGTCGACGGGGTGACCGGCCTTCTGGTGGGCGGCGAAAGCGTCGGTGACGCCGACGTGGCAGAACTGACCGAGGCAGCCGGAATTCTATTGCGCGATCACGAACTTCGAACGCTTCTCGGTGAGAAGGCACGGGTATGGTCCGGCGAATTCTCTTGGGAGCAAACCGGAACCGGGGTGTTCGAAGTATTGACCGCCACGGTGGACGGGAAAAGGGTCTCAGGTTTGGTTGCGCCGCGCGAGTCGAATTCTTTTCTTGTGCAATCCGATTGACAGCAGTGCAACTATCCCCATCAGAACCCAGGCCAGGTGGGCGATGATGACGGAGGCGCGCGCGATGCTCGAAGCTTGGTGCACGGCAATATCTCCGGGTACTCGATAAAGTTCCAGATAGTTGTCGGCGAAGACCTTCTCCAGATCGTGCAGTGAAGACTCGTCGAATTGGCCTGGTGTATCCCGTTCCACCACTACCCATCCGATGCCGAGTGCAGCCAACTCGGCGCTTCCGCCGCCGGAAAGCAAGAGATTCTCGACCTGGCCGGCGCGAGTTCCTTCTCCACCGACAGTTCCACCGGCGACTATCAGTCGCCCTGTTTGCGGGACGTCGAGGGGGAGGAAGCGCGGCGCCGGATCGAGAACCGGAGCGTCTCCGCTGTACGTGAAGGCGCGGAACATCCCGGCGGGAAGTACTGCCACATCACCGGATTCGGCTCTCAGTTGCCCGCCTTTCAACTGCTCGCCTTTCAACTGCTCGGATACGGTGGTCCAGGACTGTGGGTAGGTCACAGGTTTCAGTGCCCCGCCGACGCCCCAGACCAGATCGGGCAGTGCCAGGATCGTGACGACTACGGCAGCGATCGACCACGACGGTCTGGGCAGGGGAAAGCGCTGTTGCGCCCACATCACGGCGGCAGCTGCGGACAATGCGTAGAAGGGCGCTGCCAGAGCCACCCACTTCTGTGAGTCTCGGAGCAGTCCTGCGCCCGAAAAGGATTCGACAGACCAGCGGCCCACATCGAGTCCCCACGGCGTCGCCCCCAAAGCCGGAACGAGCACGGCGGCGAGGGCCAGGAGTCCCAGAGCGGCAATAACCGGATTACGACGCCGCCGCCACAGCGCCGGGATGCCGCTGAGCACCAGGATCAGGAGCAGAACGGTCCCGACCAGGGCGAAGAGTGTTGCGCGCGTGGCCGGAACCGCAGCCGAATTCCAGACGCCACCCAACCCGGCGAGGCTGCCCAGTGTTCCGAGTCCGGGTTCCGCGCGGGCGGCGAACGCTGCCACCCCGGCAGGGTCGGAGCCGTCGCCGACGCTTTCGGACAGAAGTGTTGCAGTCAGCCACGGCGACGCCGCGATCAGAAAGAGCGCGCCCACCCCGCTCAGGCGTCGCAGCACCGGTGATTGCCCGCCGGGTGAGGCAACCACCACCACTGCCGTCGTCAATCCCAGGAGTGCGCCGGTAGGCGTCAGACCGGCAAACGCCAAAGCTGCTGCCAGTGCCCACCAGGAACCGGGAATCTCCCGTCGTACCCCGATGCCGGCGCACACGATCCACGGCAACGCGCCGTAACCCGCCAGCAGGCTCCAATGTCCTTGCAGCAGACGCTCGGCGACGTACGGGTTCCATAATATGACTGTCGACGCCACCAACTGTGGTCCCAGTCCAGCTGTCGGTAGGAGTACCGCGACCATGCGTGCCGCGCCCCAACCAGCCAGCCAGAGTGCGGCGAACAACAGGGCTTTCACTACCAATCCGCCGTCGACGACTGTGCTCAGTGCCGCAATGAGAGCGTCTTGAGGCACAGCACGTGCGGCTGCGTCGGTGAGTCCGAGAGCGGAGTCCGTGAGGTACGACCGTGGGGTGCTGACGGCGTCGCGCAGCAGAAGGTAGCCGGAGCCGAACAGTGGCCCGAGGATCAAGGCCGACAGTGCCAAGCTGTACACCGCCGCTACGAAGCTGTCGCGTTTCGGCTGCACTGTCATGACGCGCACGATACGTGGTGCATCATTGGTCGCATGGCGCGCCAACCCCTCGACCGTTCTGCTGCAGCAGGGGTCAGCATGGTGATGGCCGGTTCCATGACTGCGAATGTGGCTGCGTACCTGCTTGCGTGGTTGGCGAGTAGATGGTTGGGCCCTGCCGGGTACGGCGAATTCGCAAGTCTCCTGGCCGCGCAGTTGGTCCTGGCAGTCCCGGCCTTGGCGTTGCAGACAGTGGTCGCCCGTGAGGCCGTACGAGGCAAGAGTGCAGAAGCCTTGCGGTCGTTGGGTTATCGATGCGCGGCAATCGTTGCCGTTCTTGCCGTGGTGCTCACTCCCGCGATGGCCTGGCTTCTCGATACCGGAATTGTGGCAGCGTTTTCGGCTTTGGTGACAGCTCCGATGCTGGTGTTGCTGGCTACGGAACAGGGATTGTTGCAGGGGCGCGGCCGGTTCGGTGCACTCAGCGCCGTGCTTGCGGGCGCCGGAGTAATGAAAGTTGTTCCGGCAGTGTTAGTTCTGGCCTTCGGTGGTACAGCCTCCGGGGCGCTGGTCGCCGGTGCGGCCGGAACGGCATTGTTAGTGGCGGTAGTTCGGATTCTCGACCGAACCGCAGTGCAGAGTGAGCATCAGCCTGTCCGTATCGGTGTTACGTCCGTGCTCGCGGCCTCGCAGGTCCAACTTGCGCTGATCGCGTTGTCGTCGCTGGACCTGCTGATCGTCCGTGTGGTCCTGAGCGAATACGACGCCGGTATCTACGCCCTGGGCGCGGTGGCAACCAAAGCGGCGTTCTGGCTGCCACAAGCGGTCGGCGTCGTCCTGTATCCGAAGATGGCAAATCCAGCGCAGTCGGCCCGCGCTGTGCGGACTGCGCTGGCCGTGCTCGTCGGAGTCGGCGCAACTCTGGTGCTGGGCGCGGCAATCGCAGGTCCGTTGGTGCCGGTGCTCGTGGGCGACGATTACGCGCCCGTGGCGTCGATGCTGTGGGCCTTCGCCCTGCACGGTGCGGTGCTGGCGGTGTTGCAGTGCGCTCTGCTCGCGGCAATCGCGTCGGAACGCACGAGGGTTGCCGTACTGGCGTGGATCGGGCTTGTCGTCGAAGGCACCGTGATGCTGGTGTGGGCCGAGACGCCGGGAGAGTTGATCGGGACTGCGGTGGTAGTCGCGTCGGTGACAGCGGTTGCCGTGGCGACAGCAGCGGTACGGAGTGCCGATCGTGCGAGTGTGAGCGCGAGCTAGCACCCTCTACAACAAGTAGGCACCCCTTCCGACGTGCGTGGAAGGGGTGCCTACTTCATACAACGGGTGCCAGCTTCACTGGCGAAACTCTCAGTCCTTGCGAAGATCCGGACGCGGGATCACCTGAGTGTCGTCGGTGGTCCAGTCGTGCTCGCCGGGAGCGGGGCTGGCGGGACGCTGTCCGCTCGGAGCCGGGTTGCCGCCACCATGCGCTGGCGCCGGGGTTCCACCCTTGCCGCCGCGCACACCGAGGAAGATACCGGCGATCAGTGCGATTGCGCCGAGGATGCCGGCGATGATCGGAACGGTACGACCGACGAGGTTGAGCAGATCCATGCCGTCCTTGGCCTGCCCGATCTGGTACTCGATGGTTGCTTCGTCGAAGGGAAGCGTGACGTTCAGGACGTCGACGTCGACCGAGTTCTTGTTGCGGCCGTAGTACTGATGCAGCTGCTCCTGGCCCTTGACGATGACGCCAGTCTTGGGCTCGACCCACAGGTCACGGACGTTGGTGTACCAACGCGTCATCGTGATGGGGGTTTCGCCGCCCGGTACGCCCCAGGTGTCGGCAGGCAGCGTCAGCTTGTTCGTGGGGGAGTTGACGACCTTCGACAGATCGACAGGTTCGACCGTCTGCGTGAAGTGGTAGACCTTCATGCCGTTGATCTCGGTCTCTTCGACGAAGTCGATGTCCTGAGTGGCGCGAGCATTGAGGTCGAAGTACGGGTAGGTCTTCTTCTCCGTGTTGAACGGGAACTTGTACTGCAATCCGTCGCGGGAAAGTTCCTGTGCAGGCTGACCGGGGTCGGTCTGAATCGTTCCGGCCGGGTCGTTGGTCGGCATGGAGCTGACGCGATCGAGCGTGACCGTGTCAACGGATGCAGTCAAAAGTCCGCTGTCGCCCTGCTTGTCGGTGCGGATGACCGTCTGGCCGGCTTGGACCGTGATGTCGTCGGCGTTGGAAGGATCCTGCGTCGTGACGTAGCGCTGAGCGACGATCGGTACGTTCTTGTCGACCTGTGCCTTACCGGCGAGCAGTGCCGCCGAGTTGAGGACGCTGCCGTTGCCCGTGGCAATGGTGGTCACCTCGAGGTCGAGTGGCGTCTTCTCCAGCTTTCCTACCATGTAAGTAGGAATGAGGACGGCGATGGCCAAGAGGAAGGCGCCGAGGCCCACCAGAATGCAAGGAAGTATCCGGCTCGGCCCTGAGCGTTCCGCCATGCTGTGACTCCTACCCGTTAGTAGTTTTGAGGTTCGGGAACTTGCACGATATGAGCTGTGCAGGTCGTATGGGGCCACGTAGACACCATGTGTGGCAGAACACTAACAGTCCACCGGCCCGGTTTGTCGCATGAGG
>NZ_JASHKR010000015.1 GCF_030056815.1 Rhodococcus sp. IEGM 1379 | reverse complement strand
GTTCGTCGGTTCGGGAATCTTCAAGTCGGGTAACCCGCAGCAGCGCGCCGAGGCAATCGTCAAGGCCACCACCTTCTTCGACGACCCGGACGTGCTCGCCAAGGTTTCTCGCGGACTGGGCGAAGCTATGGTCGGCATCAACGTCGACGAGCTGCCCGTCGGTCACCGTCTCGCTGAGCGCGGCTGGTGATTTTCCCGAGTCGGTAATCCGGCTAGGTTTCTGACCTTCAATCCCTAGGTCCGTTGGGGTTGACCATGGTCGGTGTGGCGGCGGTGGTTGCAGAAGCGGCCCCCGCCGCCGCTGTGTTCGTCGGGCTAGCGTTCGAGTGTGGCGAGAACCTCGGGATTCGAGCAGCCGTTCGCGAATCCGCTTATGCGTTTGTCGATATCGCGGCCGAGCACTCGCACTCCGATCGTTTCAGCGATGGGAGCGAGCCATTTCGGACGACACGTGAAGCTATAACGCCACGTCGCGACAGTTCTGTCGGGATCGCCGTCCACGGGTACGAAGCGCCATCCGGCGGCTAGATTTTCGAGAAACCATGGTCCCTCGATCATCTTCATCCCGACATTGGTAGGAGGATTGAAAGACACGTATTGGCTGATCATTTTCAGATGCCAATGGTGGTGGGTCAGGGTCCGAACACCACGCGCGGGTTCGTCGGCTCCGTCCAGAAAACTTTGCGACGCAATGAACGGATCCCACAGCAATCGAGTCGTTCCTGTGGTTTGAGAGACAGCGAAGGCGATCTGAGCGCTTACCGGGATCTCGACACTCGACTCGATGACTGGCATGAGCTCATGCTGCCACGAGCGAGGCTAGTCTCACGGTTGTGAACGCTCGAGAGAAACCTATGATCAATTCCGGAATCGGCGACATGCTTGTCACCTCCAGATCCTTCGTCGAATATGTCGCGATGTTCGCCATCACCGATGCCGATCTTGCCGGCACAATTCTGGATTGCCCGGCAGGCGCCGCGTCGTTCAGTGCCGTTGCCAGAGAGCGTGGAACTGCCGTGACGGCCTGCGATGTGGCATATGGCGATATGGCCCGAACCGTGGCGAATGCGCGAGCCGAGGCTGTTCGCGGTAACCAGTACGTCCAAGCGAATCCCGAACAATTCGCTGGCCAATTCTTCACCGATGCCGATCACCATCTGAGTCATCGACTGCAGGCGTCTGAGGACTTCGTCAGGGATGTGGCGGAGAATCCTGACTCGTATGTTGCTGCCGCACTTCCTGATCTGCCGTTCGATGACCGTTCCTTCGATCTGGTCCTGTCGTCACACCTCCTATTCACCTATGGTGATCGGTTCGACCAAGCGACTCACCTGCAGTTCGTTCGTGAACTGCTCCGAGTGGCGCGGAAAGAGATACGGATCTTTCCCTTGGTCTCCCATGTCACCCACCAGCGATATGAGCATCTTGATGAGCTCCGGAAGGTGCTGCATGCCGAAGGGGTCGAAACCGAGATCGTCGCGGCGGACTACGACTTCGAGATGGATGCTCAGGAAATGCTCGTCTGCATCCGTTGAAATGATTTCTCGGCTCTGCCGAGTGGCGCGTCCTGTCGAGAAAGCGCCGACTAGGGGGTGGCCGATCGGGCTGTGCGACTGGCGGTTGTTCAATTCCCGATAGCATGGCTCCGTTAGGGAACTCGAGACGGAAATGGTGCCAGCTGTGATCGGATTGGGTGACCTCGAGGCAGCAGTCATGGAGGTGCTGTGGGGAGCGGACTCGGCACTCCGAGTCCGAGACGTGATGGACCGACTCACGCCTCCTCGTCCACTTGCGTACACCACCGTGATGACGGTTCTGGATAACTTGCACTCCAAGCACATGGTGACCCGTGAGCGGAACGGACGTGCGTACCGTTACCGCGCCAGTCGGTCACGGGAGGAGCAGGCTGTCGAACTGCTCCGCGAAGTGCTCCGCTCCAGCGGGAATGCTGAACAGGTCATGCTGCACTTCGCCAGGTCGGCGAGCGACGAAGAATCCAAGATTCTTCGCCGCGCGGCGCGCAGAACGTCGAAGCACAAGTGATTCTCGCTGCAAGCCTGTGCGCGGCCGCGCTCGTCATCGGCGTCACGGCACCGCGCTATCTCCGACCGTTGCTGTCACCCACCCGCAACCCGAGCCTCGCGCTCTCGGCTTGGACGATCTCGCTGGTTCTTTTTGTACTTACGCTGGTAGCGACCCCGGTCGCGCTGGTAACACGGCCGGGGCAGTACATGCCGCGCCTGCGATCACTGGTACTGACCTGCGCCGAGTCACTGCAGAACGACGATCAACTTGCGTGGATGCCCTTCGCGCAACTGGCCCTTGTTTCAGCGGCGATCGCGCTTGTACTTCGGATCGGATTCATTGGATTCACGTTGGTCTCACGCCACCGACAGCACACTGCTCAGCACCTGGCGATGCTGAAATTGGTGTGCCATAAAACATCTCGCGATGGTGTATCGGAAACACTGTGGCTGAAGAGTGACCGCCCGGCGGCATACAGTATCGCAACCGGTCGGGGCGTCGTCGTTGCGACCGACGGGTTGTCTGCTCTTACGCCGCAACAGCAGCGGGCAATACTTGGGCACGAGCGTGCGCATTTACGTGGCAGGCACCATCAGTTGGTGTTGTTTGCCGAAATTCTCAGTGCAGCACTACCGTTCGTTCCGTTGTGCCGACAAGCGCCTGATTGGCTTCGTGTTCTGACGGAACTGGCGGCAGATCGTCATGCCGCCCGCGAATTTGGGGCCGAGGCAGTTCGATCTGCGTTGGTGCGGTCATCCGGGCGTCGCGTCGATAGTCGGCATGATCCGCTGGGCAAGACATTCCGTTCGCCGACAGCAGTATCGGATCGGATTCATTGGCTCGACGCGATGCCGGAGCGAGGACATGTTTCGTCTGCCGTCGACTATCCCGTGGGTGCACTGCTATCGGCATTGCCGTTGTTTCTTGTCATCGCAGTGGGTTTCGGCTCGGTTGCCCTTTTCTGTCTCACCTGACGGTGGCCAGGTCAGTTGTGCATGTGTCGTCAGAGCAATCGCGTCGGCGCCACCGATAGGTTACGGCCACGGTGAGTAGGATAAGCGAAACCACTGCGAGTATGGGCTGAATTGGCGCCCAGATCCCGAGTGCCCCAGAAACTCCGAGCGCCGCGACGACGAGTTTGTTGCATACCGGACAGCCGACTGCGAACAACGCGAGCGCAACCCCTGCGTACGTCTTGGTTGGGCGTTCTTCACTGCGCTGTGGCGCTTGGATTCCGAACCAGGCAGCGGTAAGCAGCACAGTCGCACCGAAGACCGGGTACTCCCACCAGCGAACAGGGATCTCTCTGCTGAACAGGGCTGTATCGACGATATCAGTGGGAATCCCGACGATGAGTGCCGTCGCCGCTCCCGCGACAGCGGCGCGCAGCCAGTGGGATCGGGTACGAAATTTTCGTTCGGTAACGGCGTTCTGCGGGGAATCTGGGGCGGGCATGGAGTCCTCTCCGGCGGTGGATGGCGCCTTCGCCAACTACTAAGTAGCTTAGTAGTTGTACTACTATCCTTGATAGTAGTTAAGCGTGCGTACATGCCAGTCAGGTCGAGAGGTTATCCGTGGGAGCAACACGCAAAAAGCCTGGAATCCGTCGAGAATTCTGGTTGATCGGAATCCTGGCAGTGGTGGCTGTCGTGCTCGGCACGGTGCTCGTGATCGGCAACAACGGTGAAGAAAAATCAGGCGAATTGACACCGCCGGCTGTGGCCAAGGTGGGTCCCGCCGGAGATCACTCACGACGTATCAGCGGCGACCCGCTGGCCGTCGGCTCCGTGGACGCGCCAGTTTCGCTCGTGGTGTATTCCGACTATCGATGCCCATTCTGTGCGAAGTTCAGTCGCGACACTGAGCCCGCGCTGATCGAGAAGTACGTCAACGATGGCGTATTGCGAATGGAATGGCGCGATCTGCCGATCTTTGGTGAACAATCAACTGCGGCAGCGCGGGCCGGTCGCGCTGCGGCCGCCCAGGGCAAGTTCTGGGAGTACAACTCGGCCTTGTATTCGCAGGCCCCTGATCGAGGGCACCCCGACCTCGCCGCGGCAACACTCCATGACATTGCCGCCAAGGCCGGTGTACCCGATCTCCAGCAATTCCACGCTGATGCCGCAAGTTCGAAATTTGACGAAGCGATTTCGCGAGACATGTACGAAGCCAAGATGATCGGCATTTCGAGCACTCCGTCGTTTATCGTCAACGGCACTCCCGTCCTCGGAGCGCAACCTCTGACGACCTTCGAACAGGTAATTGATCGGGCTGCGGGATTCTAGCGGCTAATGACGAATATCGGATTGGTCGGAGCCTTCTTCGGCGGCCTGCTTTCGCTGGTCAGCCCCTGCTCGGCACTGTTGCTGCCGTCATTCTTTGCCTACGCGTTCGACGGGATCGGACGCCTCGCGATGAGGACCGCTCTCTTTTACGCAGGTCTGGCTACCGTCCTCATGCCGCTCGGTGCGGGACTCGGCATGATGGGGTCCGTCCTGGTCGAGCACCGGACGCTCATAACCCTGATCAGCGGCGTCGTTCTGATCGTCCTCGGTGTTCTTGCAGTTCTGGGAAAAGGCTTTGCCTTCGCGCCGGCCCAACGAGCGTCGCAGTCGATCACGGTGTCGGGTTCAGTGTCGGTCTTTGTGCTCGGCGCGGTGTACGGGTTTGCGGGATTCTGCTCAGGCCCGTTGCTTGGCGGTGTTCTCACTGTTGCAGTTTCCGGTGGTTCAGCGGGGTACGGCGCGGTTCTGATGGCGTTGTACGCCTTGGGAATGGCGATGCCGTTGTTCCTGCTTGCCCTGGTGTGGGACCGCTTCGATCTCGGTCGGCGAAGCTGGCTTCGAGGGCGGTCGATAAAGATCGGTCCGCTGACCACGCATACAACATCGCTGATCTCAGGGTTGCTGTTCATAGCCATCGGGATGCTGTTTTTGTTCACCGACGGAACGGCGAATCTCGGCGCACTGATGGGCGTCGATGAGCAGTTCTCACTGCAAGTCGCCGCCGGCAATGTGGCAGAGAAGGTTTCCGATCTCGGCATTCTGCTGGCGCTAGTGCTGGTAGCCCTCGTGGTGCTGACGGTTCGACTTATCCGACGGATGCGGGCAGATGCAGCTGATACCGCCGACGAAAACGAATCTGAGGTGTAGCTTCAAGTGCGGGGAATCTGACCCAAAAAGCAGGCAGCCCTCAATGTTTCACCAATATTCGGACTTTTCCGACCACTTTGCTGTGGCCATTGTCTCCGAACATAGTTTCGAATACGGTGGAGGAATGTTCGAGTCGGGGGTGGGAAACTACGGCCTGTCAGCACCGCTGACCGGTACCGAATCCGATTGCGCCCTCATCGATCTCATCTCCGACCTGCATTCCTGTGAAGCGAAGTTGGTGGAACGCAAACTTGCTGCGGTCGCGGAGTTCTTCACCCGGCGTAGTGCCGAGCGCACCGCCACCGGCACCTGGTCGTCCACAGCGCACGAATTGGCGGAATCGGAAATCGGCGCGGTGCTCACGATGGGGCGTGCCGGCGCCGGGAAACTTATCGGACTCGGATTCGCGTTGAAAACCCGTCTGCACCGCACCCGGGCGGCGATGGCGCGCGGAGAATTGGATCTCTATCGGGTCTCCTTGATCGAATCCGCGACCGCGAACGTCTCGGAGGAGTTGATCGACGAGGTGGAACGCGTTGTCCTGGAACAAATCTTGGCTCCGGCTGTGGATGGTGGGACGGGGTTGACGGGTCGGCGGTTGACGGGCGTGATCGATCGGATCGTGGCGCGGGTGGATCCGGAAGGGATGCGGGAGCGGCGACGGCGTGCGTTGGCGGAGAGGTTTGTCGGGGTCAGTGCGATGGAGGACGGGATGGCCCGGATCGTGGGAAGTATCCCGGCGGAACAAGCCCGACTGTTCGACGGCCGGTTGCGAGAGTTGGCTCTCTCGGTGTGCCGACATGATTCGCGGACGTACGAGCAGCGTCGGGCGGATGCGTTGGGTGCGTTGCTGGATGGTTCGGCGGTGTTGCCGTGTGACTGCGGAAGAGTTGATTGCCCGCAGGACCGTAGTGGATTGACGGTGGTGCGTCGTCCGTTGGTGGTTGTGGTGATGACGGAGTCGACGTTCCAGGGTGGTGGCTGTGGCACTCCCGGCGGCGATGAACCGGCGCATCTGGACGGGTACGGGGCGATCAGTGCCGAGCACGCGCGGGACATCGCGAAGGACGCCATCGTCAAGGAGGTGCGAGTGCCGGCAGAGGAAGTCCCGGCATCGGCGTTCGTCTACCGCCCCGGCACGGCACTCGATACGTGGCTGCGGGCGGCGGCGGGGAGTTGTCAGTGGTTGCACTGCGATGTCCCGGCGTGGAATTGCGACCTCGACCATCTGGTGCCGTTCGATCACGCCGATCCTGCTCGCGGCGGGAAGACGACCGCGTCGAATCTGTCGGCGTATTGCCGGAATCATCATCGGCTCAAGCATTCCGGGCATTGGTTGCATACCCCGAACTCCGATCGGACGGTTGGCCTGGTTTCTCCGACGGGGCATTGTTACCGGACCCGGGCGGCGGGATTGTTGGCGGAGATACCGGATCCGATCCCGCCGGAGGGTGGGCCCAGGAGGCGTACGAGGTTGGAGAACAAGCCTGCCCGGATCCGGGGTGAACGCCGTCGTCGGCGTGCGCGGATGGATGTTCGGCTCGAAAAGTTGGCGCGGCAAGAGCGGCGGCTGGAAGTTCGGAAGCGGACTCGGCTGTTGCAGCGGTTGATGCGGGTGCGTGCGAGGGTGGTGGGGCGTGTGGTTGTGGTGCGTGGGCGGAAGCCTGTTGATTACGGGGATGATCCACCGCCGTTCTGAAGTGTGGTCATTCTTAGGCGATTTACGGAGGTGAGAGGCGCTGCGGTCGAGATAATTCGGGAGACCAGTGTGCACTCTTGTGACAGGCTCGGATGATGAATACCGAGGAACGCGACGAGTTGGCGGGTGACAGCCGTCCGACTGCAGATAATGGGCCGTTCGCCTTGACTGTCGACTGGGAGATCTCCACAGTGACGCTTCGTCCAGACGAACCGGGCGCATGTGACTACGACTGGGAATCCGGACCGAACAAAGGGTACGGATTTTCAAGCTCTCGGCACGTGGCCTATGGCAGCGTTCTGGACCTAGCGAACTCACCAACCGCTGCACTTGAGCCCGCCACGATTGACGAGCATCGCGAGTCGATCCGCGACTTCCTCCTCCAGATCAACCCCGCGACCGGATACATCGGAGCCTAGCTACAGTTCGTCATGCCTGAAATTGCCAGCCGATGTCGCACCCAACCACCGCCGCGTCACATCGTCTACGAAGCTCTCGTTAGTCCTGATCGTGACCCCGCGCGTCCGTGGCTCATCCTGCACGACGACGAGCTGCGACCCACGATCGCAGAAGCCATCGAACCGGATCTCGTCGTATGGACCTCGATCTGGCCGTCCCGCCCAGATGCACGAATCCGCTTCGATTTCGCTGGTCCACCGAATGGCAGCGTGAACGAACTCATCAATCAAAACCTGCGCTTCACTTTTGGTCAGTAGCGAGATGGGGAACGTCTCCGCGCTATCGTTCTGCGTACTCAGCGATCAGTGTCGTCGTGCGAGAAGTGAGTTCATCGATAGATCCCGTCCACCCCAGGACCCTCATTGCCGCGTCCGCGATAACGTCGGGAGACGGTGGGGTGCCGGCGCTTTCCGCCTCGACGTCCGACCTTGTGTTGATCACGGTCTCGACGAGACGGAACGGCAACTGAGCGGTACGGATGTCGACATCGCGCCGTGGATCGATCTGAACCAGCGCGTCCTCGGCGAATTCGGTGTAGAGGTCCATGAGTATCCTGCGTTGGGCGCGGAACGGCTCGAACCGTTCGGTTCGCAGCTCAGGTAGTAGGTACAGGGCGCCGAGATTCCATCGCGAGGTCGCCAGTTGATGGGCGTCGAACCATGTCAGGGCGTACATACGCACGGTGGCAGGTTCCTCACTCTCCGATAGTTGCTGTGCGAATGCGACGGGGGAGGTGACCGTCTCTACGAGCAGTGCTGCCAGCAGGTCTTCCTTGTTCGCGAAGTGGTGATAGAGAGATGCCTGTCTGATGCCCACCGCATCGGCGATCATCCGCGTCGATGTGGTGGTGAACCCGCCGGTTGTGAAGAATTCGGCCGCCGCATCCAGAATCTCGTCGCGTGCAGTTGCTCCGGGACGCTTGCGTGTCGACAGCCTCGGACGGCCCGCTCCGGTAGTGGTCATCACACCATCCTTCCATCACGGCGGTCCACGAGCGCGCGTCGCAGCAGCGGGATCAGCGGGCGCGGCGACGGTGCGCCGGTGCGGCGGAATGGGGCCGAGTCTTGCGAGCTGGCAACCCATTCCGCCGCATCGATGCTCGACAGGTCCAGGAGGAATCTGGTCGATCTGGTGAGCTGGTGCAGCAGCAGGGTGCCGGTGCGGCCGTTGCCCTCACGAAAGGGATGCGCATGGTTGTAGGTGACGTAGACGGTTGCCAATGCGTACGCGAGGCGGCCCCGGTCGACGCGATGCCAGTCCGTCGCGGCTACCGCGATCTCGACCTCACGCAGGTAGCGGCCGATCGCCCCGAGTGGTGCGAAGGTGTCGCCGTTCTTGGTGATATCGACGATGCGTTGTTGCCCCGCCCAGCCGAATACGTCGCCGAAAACATGCCGGTGCAGCCCGAAGATATGGTCGGCGTCCACCAATCGTGGCGACGGTACGGGCCGAAGGTGGGCCTGTAGCAGCCGGGCTGCCGTCGCGGCGAACTCGACGTCCCGCAGTTGGGCAGAGTCCCGAAATCCGAAGTTGTTGCGCAGCACAGTGGTTCCCGTGACCAGGTACGGGCGGGGTAGCGCTATTCGTCGTCGCCGGTGCGGGACCGGTCGAGCGGCGGCGTCTCGGCGGTGACGTTCGATGTAGTCCTCGTACGTGAGTGTGCCGGTGGCCAGTTCATTCAGATCGGTCAGGATTTCGCGGTGTGGCTGCCATCCCTCGAGCCGTTCGGCGGCCACGGTCTGACGGACCGCGTGCCGCTGTGTGGCGGTCAGTTCCGTCATGCGGGTGGTCCCGCGTAGGCGAGTTTGCGCTGCACCCCGGCGATCTCGCGAACCGCACTCGCGAGCAGGCTCCGATGCAGCGGTGTCAGGGAGTCCAGTTGGGTGACGTCGGTCGGAGTTTCGCCGCGGTCGATCTGCTCGCACTGGTGCCGCAGCCGGATCTGGGCCAGCGCGTCGAACGACTCCGCGAGCACTGCTGCGTCGTCGTCCGGCAATACCCCAGCGCCGGCTGCAGTTCGCAACCGAACCGCGGTGGACGGGTCGGTGCAGCCGGCCGCCAGCCCGGCCCAGCGCGCGATGTTCACGATCGGCATGACGCCCTGCGCTTTGATGTCGACAGTATTGGCTCGGCGGGTGAGTCGTTCGCGAAGCGAGTGCATCCGGGCCTTGCCTTCGACGGCGTCCTTCAGCAGCAATCGCAGTGAGTCCGGACCCAGTCGCTCGAAGACGGCGGGGGACAGGGCGAGCCGGTTGTGGCCGAACGCGACGCGGCTGTCGGCGAGCAGCGACACCATGACTACGCCCTGATCGGCGTACGGATCAGCGAGCCAGCCTTCCAGCCCGCGCAGCCAATCGGATTCGGAACGAGCGAACCTCGAACTCGACGCAATCGCCCCGTTGGCGTCCGAAGGGAGCCCGCAGCGTTCCAACAGTGCATGCACCCGATTTCCGTACCCGAGTTCGCGAGCCTGCCGTTCCGGATTGCCGTCTGCCCAGATCAGGGCGCTGTCGACGTCGGAGCTCGGCATGGCTTCGCGGCGGGCGATACTGCCGAGAGAGAGCCAGGTGGACCCTGAATCCGCGAGCAGAATGGCAGCGCGGGTGACAGTGGCGTCCATGATCACCGACGTGATGGCGCTGACGTCGAGCGCCGCTATTCGCGCTCGCCACAGTCCGACCACGAGCTCCGGTATCCGCGCCGTCGCAGCCACCAGTTCGTCCGCATCGGCCGCGCGGGAAATGCTGCCTCGCAGTAGGAATCCGCTCCGAGTAGCGGTAGCAAACAGGTCGGCGTCCTCGACCACACCCAAGACGTCCCCGCGTTCGGACAATATCGGTAGGTGCCGGATGCCACGTTCGAGCATGTCGAGCAGCACGTCCGCGCCCAGTCTGTCGGCGGTCGCCGTCTGCACGGGGGTGGTCATCACCTCGGCGATGGGAGTTGTCGTACCAAGCCCGGCAGCGACGACCCGCCGGCGCAGGTCTCCGTCCGTGAAGATGCCGAGCCGGCCGTCGCCGAGTGGAACGAGTACGTAGCGGCGGCTCGCGGATGTCATGGCGCGGGCGGCGTCGGCGGCAGTTGCTTGGGGCGTGCAGGTCAGTGCCGGTCCGCGCAACAGCTCACCGACCGGGCGCATGGATGGATCGCGGACGACGTTCATGTCCTTCATCTAAGGCTGTGCCGCGTCGCCCCGCGTCACCGACTGCCGCTGTGAGGGTTCGGAAACGCGTCGTTAACGGAAGTCATCGACTCGCAACGTAATTGCTACACGGCGAAACGTGCGGGACACCGCGTGGGAACGAAGCGACGGAAAACTATCAACTGACAGAAATACCGCCCACCGTTCCTCTCAGGAGAACCCATGACGATCGCGGCACCTAAGCCCAGCGACGACAACGACCTCGCCGAGTTCGGCTACGAGCAGCAACTGCATCGCTCGCTCGGCAAGTTTGCCTCGTTCGCGGCAGGCTTCTCGTTCGTCTCCATCCTGACCACGATCTTCCAACTGTTCGGGCTCGGCTTCGGTTTCGCGGGACCCGCGTTTTTCTGGACCTGGCCTTGCGTGTTCCTCGGCCAGTTCATGGTCGCGCTGTGTTTTGCCGAACTTGCTGCGCGGTACCCGATTTCGGGGGCAATCTACCAGTGGGCACGGCGGATGGGCGGCGAGATCATCGGATGGTTCGCTGGCTGGTTCATGATCATCGCGCAGATCGTCACTGCTTCGGCCGCGGCCATCGCACTGCAGGTGGTTCTGCCGAATGTGTGGAGCGGATTCCAGATCGTCGGCGACGACAGCTCACTCACCTCGTCGAGCGGTGCGACCAACGCGGTACTGCTCGGTTCGGTGCTGTTGGTGCTCACTACGGCGATCAACTGCGTCGGTGTCAACTGGATGTCGCGCATCAACAACATTGGCGTGACCTGCGAGATCATCGGCGTCATCGCGGTGGTCGGGATGTTCTTCACACATGCTCAGCGCGGCCCGCAGGTTGTGTTCGATACGGGCGCCGCCGGCACCGAGCCCGGTTACATCTGGGCCTGGATCGTCTCCGGCTTGATGGCCGCATACGTCATGGTTGGCTTCGGCTCGGCGGGCGAGCTCGCTGAAGAGACCCGTAATCCCCGCCGTGTCGCACCGCGGACCATCCGCCTTGCACTGTCGGTGTCCGCTCTCGGCGGCGGCCTGATGATCGTCGGCGCGCTGATGGCGGCTCCGAGCCTGACCGATGGTCGACTCGCCAGCGAAGGTCTGCCGTACGTGCTCGGCGCGATCCTGACCTCCCCGTGGGGAACCCTGCTGCTGATCGACGTTGCGATCGCGGTCTTCGTGTGCACCCTCGCGATCCAGACCGCGGCATCCCGGCTGATGTTCTCGATGGCCCGCGACGGCCGGCTGCCCGCATCGAAGACTCTCTCGAAAGTCAATGCCCGCACCGGAACTCCGATCGCTCCGTCGGTACTGATCGGGATCGCCTGCATCCTGGTACTTGCCGTAAACGTCGGAAACTCGGCAATCTTCACCACTCTGTCGAGCGTATGCATCGTGCTCATCTATCTGGCCTACCTCATGGTTACCGTTCCGCTGCTGCGTCGCCGGTTGCAGGGCTGGCCGTACGGGGACGTCCAGTACGACTCCGAGGGCCGCAAGTTGTTCTCGCTGGGCGTCTTCGGCATCCCGATCAACATTGCCGCGGTGCTCTACGGCGCAGCGATGGTGATCAACCTGTCCTGGCCGCGCGCAGAAATCTTCAATCCCTCCGGTGACATGCCCATCCTGCAATGGGCCGCACCGATCACCATTGTTGCCGTCGTCCTGGTGGGCAGTCTCTGCTACCCGCGCGGAAAAACCGTTCCGAACCCCGTCACGATTGGAGCCACGAAGTGACCACAAGCAGTACCCAGACCGACACAACGGCGGCCGCTCGCGACCATGCCCGCTCGCAAGCCGGCGCGATCACCAACGCGATGCCCGTCCTACCTGCCTCTCACTGGCCCGCATCTCCCGCCGGCATCGATGCCGACCGGCTGACCTGGGCGGAGACCGTGCCCGGCGGTCGGTACACCTCGAAGGTGCTGGCCCGTGGCACTCGAATCCGGTTGCGCGACATCGACGGCAGCGCGTGTGCGAACCTGTTGCTCTACCGGACCGATGCCCCACACGAGCGACTCAATATCGCCGACACCGTCAAGGTGCCGTGGCAGGCGTACCTGAGCGTCGGCCATCCGCTGCTCTCCGATCAAGGCCGAGTTCTGGCCACCGTCGTTGCCGACACCTCCGGTCACCACGACGCATTCTGCGGAAGTACGTCATTGGCCACGAACACAGCGAAGTACGGCGAGGGATCCGTGCACTCGGACGCACCCGCCGGCCGAGAACTTCTGACGCTGGCGGCAGCCAAGCACGGCCTGACTGCCCGCGACCTTCCTCCGGTGCTCACCTTTTTCCACGGAGTACGGGTCGAACCTGACGGTGCGCTTGTCAGCACCGGAAATGCCGGTGCCGGCAGGGAACTGGAACTGTTGATCCACCTGCCGGTGATCGTGCTGATCGCGAATACCGCCCACCCTCTCGACCCGGAACCCACGTTCAGCACTACGGCACTTGAAGTCCTGGCCTGGGCTGCGCCTGCAGACCTCGAATCCTTGCCGAACAACGACCCCGAGTATCTCCGCGCGGTCCTCAATACCGAGGACGCCTGGAACGCCGTCATGCCCGTCAATGAAGCCCAGTTTGGAAGGGACGTCAAATGACCACCGCTGTAGACACTCTCGCGCTCGTCCCCGGCGCCGTGATTCTCGACGAGACGGTCGGTGCGCGCGGGCCCTGGTCCGCGATCGTGCAGGCCGGCGACATCCTGACCATCGTGGACCTGCACGGCAATCAGGCCGTCGACTCTCTCTTCTATGCTGCTGACGATCATGGCATCCGATACTCGGCAGCGGCCACCGTTGCGGCACAGCGCAACCTTTTTCTCACGACGGGGTCCGTGCTTCGGGCTGACGACGGCACGGCGCTGATGACTCTGGTCGGCGACGAGGTCGGAAACCACGACACCGTCGGCGGCGCTTGTTCCCAGGAGTCGAACACCCTGCGCTACGGCCACCACACCAAGCACCAACACGCCTGCGTGGAGAACTTTCTGATCGAAGGTGCCAAGTGGGGACTGGGCAAACGAGACCTGGTCTCGAATATCAACTTCTTCATGAATGTCCCGGTCGACGCAGACGGCACCCTCGGCATCGTCGACGGACTGTCTGCGCCCGGTAAGCGGCTGGCACTTCGTGCCGAGATCGACACGCTGGTGCTGGTGTCGAACTGCCCCCAGATCAACAACCCCTGCAACGGTTTCGACCCCACTCCGGTGCGAATGATCGTCACCCGGCCCGAGGAGCAGCGATGACCGAGATCACCGTGCAACGTCCCGGAATGCTGAGCACAGTCCAGGACTGGCCCGGTCGTGTCGGCTACTGGCAGATCGGTGTGCCCCCGTCGGGGCCGATGGACGATCTGTCCTTCCGCCTGGGCAACGTTGCACTCGGCAACGAGGAGGGAGCAGCCGGACTCGAGTGCACGATGGCCGGTCCCGCATTGCGCTTCGCCGAGGCAACGGAAGTCTGCGTCACCGGTGCACCCGCCACTGTCCTGGTGGACGGTGTGCCGGTGCGGACGTGGGCGCCGGTGCAGGTTCCGGCCGGCGGCGTTCTCGATGTCGGGGCAGCCTCCGGACCGGGACTACGAATTTACGTGCTGGTGCGCGGCGGCATCGACGTGCCGGATTACCTGGGCAGCGGTGCGACGTTCACCCTCGGCAAGTTCGGCGGTCTCGAGGGCCGGACACTACGCGAGGGGGATGTGTTGCACTGTGGCGCCGGCCGTTCCAATCCCGATGACGCCCAGCCGGTTCCGATGGAGCACGTGCCCGTCATCGGAGGCCGCTGGGAGATCGCTGTCACCGAGGGACCACACGGTGCGCCGGAGTTCTTCACCCGCAAGGATATCGACACGCTGTACGCCACGGACTACGAGGTGCACTTCAACTCCGACCGCACCGGGGTCCGGTTGATCGGTCCGCAGCCGGATTGGGCGCGCGGTGACGGCGGCGAGGCAGGCCTGCACCCCTCGAACATCCACGACAACGCCTACTCGGTGGGTGCGCTCGATTTCACCGGTGACACTCCGATTCTGCTCGGACCCGACGGGCCGAGCCTCGGTGGATTCGTCTGCCCGGTCACCGTCGTGTCGGCAGAACGGTGGAAGCTCGGACAACTCAGCCCCGGCGACACCATCCGGTTCGTACCGATTCGGGCCGAGCGTGCCGCGTCGAAGCGTCAACTGGGTCTGCGTCGTCGCGCAAGTCAGCCGGCGGTATTCGGTGCCGGCGGCGACGGAGATGACGGCGTGATCGCCCGACGCGACGGCGCAACCGCGGTGACCTACCGCCGCTCCGGTGACGACAACGTGCTCGTCGAATACGGAGACATGACACTCGACCTCGCGCTTCGGGCGCGTGCGCACGCCCTGCATCAGCGACTCGAGGCCGAAAAGCCTGCCGGCCTACTCGATCTCACGCCGGGTATCCGGTCCCTGCAGGTGCGCGTCGACCCGGACGTGCTCCCGGTGTCGAAGCTGATGGGTCTCCTCGCGGAGGCCGAAGGGCAGATCCCGGACTCGTCCGAACTCGTCGTGCCCAGCCGGTCGGTGCGAATGCCCCTGTCCTGGGACGACCCGTCGACGAGGGAAGCGATCAAGCGGTACATGCACGGCGTGCGCGCCGATGCGCCGTGGTGCCCGTGGAACATCGAGTTCATTCGGCGGATGAACGGACTGGACTCTGTTGCCGATGTCTTCGACACTGTTTTCGACGCCGAGTACCTTGTGCTCGGACTCGGCGATGTTTATCTCGGTGCGCCGGTGGCTACCCCGCTCGATCCGCGGCATCGACTGGTCACGACGAAGTACAACCCGGCACGCACTTGGACGCCCGAGAACGCGGTCGGTATCGGCGGTGCGTACCTGTGCATTTACGGCATGGAGGGGCCGGGCGGTTACCAGTTCGTGGGACGCACCACGCAGGTCTGGAACCACCGCTATCCCGAGAAATCCGGTCCGTTCGAGCACGAAACACCGTGGCTGCTGCGCTTTTTCGATCGAATTTCCTGGTATCCCGTCGAGCCGGATGAGTTGCTCGAATTGCGCGCCGAGACCGCGGCCGGTGGGCCCGGCGGCGTGCAGATCACGGATGGCACCTTCTCGCTCGCCGAACATGAGCGGTTCCTGACCGACAACGCGGATCCCATCGCGGCGTTCCGGGCCAGTCAGGCGCTTGCTTTCGGAGCTGAGCGGGAAGCCTGGTCTGCCGCGGGCGAATTTGCCCGCGCCACAACAACAGTCAAGGAGGTGGCCGCATGAGTGCTCGGGAACGGGTATCGGCTGCGTATCGGGCTATCGAGGGCGCACACCGGCCGGAGATCTGGATACACCTGCGCCCGGAGGTCGACGCGTTGGCTGAGGCCGCAACTCTCGACGCGTCCGCAGCCCACTTGCCACTGCGAGGGGTGGTGCTCGCGGTCAAGGACAACGTCGACGTGGCCGGACTGCCGACCACCGCCGGGTGTCCCGAATACGCCTACACGCCAACAGTTGATGCCGCCGCAGTAGCGGCACTGCGGGCAGCCGGTGCCGTCGTACTGGGCAAGACCAACCTCGACCAGTTCGCGACCGGGCTCGTCGGTACGCGCAGTCCGTACGGGGCCGTTCGTGATGCCCGTCGGCCGGATTACATCTCGGGCGGCTCGAGTTCAGGGTCTGCGGTGGCCGTGGCGCTCGGATTGGTCGACATTGCGATCGGTACCGACACCGCCGGCTCCGGCCGCGTCCCGGCCGGCCTGCAGGGCATCGTCGGCATCAAGCCGACTTTCGGGGTCGTCTCGACGGAGGGCGTGGTGCCGGCCTGTCGCTCCTACGACTGCGTGAGCATCTTCGCCGCAGACTTGGCCGGTGCGGAGTCCGCGATGGCGGTGATGGCAACTGGTGCGCCGGACCGCTCGTGGCCGAGCGAAGTTCGGTTGGCCGCACCGCCGCGTCCGCGAGTGGCGGTACCGCGCGAGTTGCCCGGTCTCGACCCGCAGTGGGCGGCGGCGTTCGGTGCGGCCGTCGAAGGACTACGCGCCGCAGGCGCCGAGATCGTGGAGGTGGACCTCTCACTCTTCCTCGATGCCGCGAAGCTCCTCTACGACGGTGCGCTGGTTGCCGAAAGATATTCGGCGGTAGGCGAATTCGTCGATAGGCATGTCGATGCCGTGGACCCGACGGTGCGTTCGATCGTCGCGCCGGCGGGCGCCATCCCCGCGCATCGACTACTCGAAGACCGGGAACTGTTGGCGCAATTGCGGAATCGAGCCATGAATGAGCTCGACGGAATAGATGCCCTGATGGTGCCGACGGCACCGGAGCACCCAACGATCGCCGAGGTCGCAGCTGATCCGATCGGGGTGAACTCCCGGATGGGGACGTACACCAACTTCTGTAATCTGTTCGATCTCTCGGCCGTCGCGGTACCTGCTGGGATGGCCGGCGACGCGCAGTTCGGCGTGACGGTGCTGGCGCGCGCGTTCGAGGACGCCGTTGCCGCGGATATTGCGGCAATGGTGACGGGGGAGTCGGCCGGCGGATGGACCGACACACCGGCGGAGACCGTCGAACTGGCAGTATTCGGCGCGCACCTGCGTGGTCAACCGCTCGAACATCAGTTGACGACGTTCGGTGCCCGTTGGCTCGGACCAGTCGCCACTTCTCCCTACTACCGGCTCAGTGCCTTGGATAGGACCCCACCCAAGCCCGGTCTTGTCCGCGTCGCCGAGGGCGGGGTGTCGATAGTCGGAGAGCGCTGGAGTCTGGCACCCGCAGCACTGGGCAAGTTCCTGGCAGCTCTGCCGACGCCGATGATGCTCGGCGCCGTGGAATTCGACGACGGAAGCTGGGGAACGGGGTTCGGGTGCGACCTGGAAGCCGCGTCGAGCGGCAAGGACATCAGTGAGTACGGGGGGTGGACGGCGGCGTTGGAGGCAGGAGCGGTGGGCTGAGCAGTTTTCGCGTCGGTATCCGGTTTCACATGACTGCCGACCATCAGGCATTGTGTGAGGGTCGGAATTGGTCGGCTCACCTCAAGGTTTGGAGCATCGATGGCGAAGATCGAAGAAATCCTGGAACTGAAACGCCTCGAGCGCGATATCTTCCGAGGAATCACCGCTGAGACGACTTTGCCAAAAACTTTCGGCGGCCAGGTTGCGGGCCAGGCCCTGGTATCCGCGGTTCGCACCGTCGACCCCGCGTACTCGGTCCATTCACTGCACGGGTACTTCCTGCGTCCGGGAAACACCTTGAAGCCCACGGTCTTCCTGGTCGATCGGGTTCGTGACGGTCGATCCTTCGCCACTCGGTTGGTGACGGGGATCCAGGACGGCCAGGCGATTTTCACGATGTCGGCGTCGTTCCACGTCCAGGACGACGGCATCGAGCATCAGGACGAGATGCCGCCGGTTCCGGACCCGGAGTCGCTGCCGCTGGCTCGCGATTCAGAGGACGGGGAGACTGCCTGGCTGGCACGAGAATGGGCAGACTGGGATCTCCGACTGGTCCCGAACGCCGATGTCAGCAAGCGGCCAGGTTCAGTTGCCCAACAACAGGTGTGGTTCCGATCCCGTGAGGCGCTGCCCGACGATCCGGTTTTTCACGTCTGCACCCTCGCGTACATGAGCGATATGACGTTGCTCGGCTCTTCGCGTACGCCGCACCCAGATGTCGCGATGCAGTCTGCGTCGCTCGACCACGCGATGTGGTTCCTGCGCCCGTTCCGCGCCGATGAATGGCTGTTGTACGACCAGACGTCGCCGTCGGCCGGTTTCGGTCGGGCTCTCACTCAGGGGCGGATTTTCGACCGACGGGGAAACATGGTGGCGGCGGTTGTCCAGGAAGGTCTGACGCGTCTTTATCGGCCCAAGTGAGTGCGTACGGCCGGCCTAGCGGGATGGTCGTAACGCACTTCCAGATCAATCGGCTCCGTCACGGTTGCTCGATGCTCGAGCAGTGCGTCGACCGTCCACAAGGCCGCCGACGGCGTGTGTCGTCGCAGGGCGGCTTCGCTCATGTCCAACCGCACGGTGATGTCGAAGTCGAGTCCGCGGCCGAGCAGCATCGGTCCGGCGACGACGAGGACGTGGCGTTCGTGAACCGCCTCACGTGTAGACCGCACTGACCGGTCGGTGGCTTCGTCCCAGAGCTTGGGGAGCCACGTTCGCCGCGACCTCGACGACGTGATGACTTCCCGGTCGAGGGCCCCATAGTCAAACCACATGGTCCGATAGCTCAGGGTGTCTTCGTGCCCGAACTCGAACCGCAGAGATGCCGGGCGCACGTAGTCGTGAAGTGAGGCAACAGCACTCGGTCGATCGAGCGCTTCAACGGCAGAACCGATCAAACTGGCGAGTTCGACGGGCCGAGCACAATCCGCGCCGTCGACGGCTACCACCGTCACCGACGGACGTGACTGACACAACGCCGCGACCTGTCCGGCGAGAGCCTGTGGTGTGGAAGGTATGAAGATACTCACGTCACCATGGTGCCGTGCGCACCCGTCGAGGCGATAATGTGAACCAGTTCGGCCGGCGTTGTCGGCATCTACATCGCCGGAGGACACATGGTTGGTATCGAGGAGATCCTCGCTCTCGAAACGCTCGAGAAGGACATCTTTCGCGGGGCAGTTCATCCCACCGGGTTGCCGCGGACGTTCGGCGGGCAAGTGGCCGGCCAGTCGCTGGTGTCGGCGGTGGGAACGGTGGACGAGAGCTACCGCGTCCATTCACTACACGGTTACTTTCTGCGGCCCGGAAATCCGAAGATCCCGACGGTGTACCTGGTGGACCGGATCCGTGACGGGCGCTCGTTCTGCACTCGCCGAGTGAACGCAGTGCAGGACGGCAAAACGATCTTCACGATGTCGGCGTCGTTCCACATCGAAGATGAGGGAATCGAACATCAGGACCAGATGCCGACTGTGCCGGCGCCGGAGGATCTTCCCGACGCACTGACGATTCCGGAACTCGCGAAGCTGCCGTACTACCAGGAGTGGAAGAACTGGGATGTACGGATCGTGCCGGCCGACGAAGCGAGCGCGTCGCCCGATCTTGCAGCACAGCAGCGAGTCTGGATGCGGTACCGGGACACCCTGCCGGATCGTCCTCTCCTGCATATTTGCACGTTGGCGTACCTCAGTGACATGACCTTGCTCGGCACGTCCAAAGTTCCGCACAGAGATGTGCCGACGCAGAATGCGTCGCTCGACCACGCTATGTGGTTTCTGCGCCCGTTCCGGGCGGACGAATGGTTGCTCTACGACCAGACTTCGCCGTCGGCCGGTTTCGGCCGGGCACTGACGCAGGGGCGCATCTTCGACCGTGCGGGCAATATGGTGGCAGCGGTTGTGCAGGAAGGGTTGACGCGGATCGAGCGTGAACCTGCAGAACGTGAGAACAAGACAGGAACTTCGGCATGACTCGTCCGTTGATCGGTGTACTCGCTCTTCAAGGTGACGTCCGAGAGCACCTTGCTGCTCTGACGGATTCCGGGGCCGACGCGATCGGTGTCCGTCGTCCGGAAGAGCTCGACAAGGTTGACGGAATCGTCATTCCCGGTGGGGAATCGACGACGATGAGCCGACTCCTTCAGGTCTTCGAGTTGTTGGATCCGCTCCGTGAGCGGCTTCGCGGCGGTCTGCCGGCTTATGGTTCGTGCGCTGGAATGATTCTGCTCGCCAGCGAGGTGCTCGATACCCGGCCCGACGCCGAGAGCCTCGGTGCTATCGATATGACCGTGCGCCGCAACGCGTTCGGTCGCCAGGTCGATTCCTTCGAGTCCGATCTGGACTTCGAGGGAATCATCGGTGATCCGATCCGCGCCGTGTTCATTCGCGCGCCGTGGGTCGAGCGGGTGGGACCAGGTGTCGAGGTGTTGGCGCAGGTACCGGCAGCAGCGGGCGAAGCAGCGGGTCGCATCGTGGCGGTGCGGCAAGGTTCCGTGATCGCGACATCCTTCCACCCCGAGGTCACGGGAGACCGCCGCGTTCACGAACTTTTTGTCGACCTGGTGCGCGGCTAGCTCTCGTGCGGGCTGTGTGCCTGAACCAGTGAATTAATCAGGCGGACACCGTCTTCCGGTTGGTCGATGGTGACTGCGAAGACGCGACCAGTGTCGAGCGTCAGCACGATGGCTTCGCCGGATCGCAGAGTGATTGCAGTTCCGCGAGGGGTGAGGCGGTAGCCCCAACCGCCCCACTCCATCGGCCGGATGTTGTCGACGGATGCCGATTTCACCCGGGTGATGGCGATCTTCTTCCATCGAACGCCCCACGAACTGATACTCATGCCCGTGTTGTCGACTCGCACGGTCACCGATGCGAAGGCCGTGATGAGGACAGTCGAAGCGAGCAGGACCAGCACGACCCACCAGTCGGAGTAGGCGGCAGTTCCGACGGTGAGCGCCGTCAGGCCGACGGCGAGAATCCACGGCCAGATGCTGTGCGCGCGACCGATCCACACGGCGCGTTCAGTGGCCGAGAGCGGCGTGTCCAACGTCGGGGTGGGAAGTGCGGACACGGAATCTGATGCCGCCCGTGACGTCAGCGCCCACGCGGCGATTCCCGTCAGTGCTGCTGCGATCGGTGCAATGATCCACCAGCCGATTCGAGCGTTCTCCGGAGATCCGGCATCCAGGGTAAGCGCAACACTGAGGATCCAGATCGTTGCGAAAGTGGCACTGGTTGTCGCTGTGAGGGAGAGCAGAAGGGGCGAATTCTCGCTCGCGCGAACCGGCGAATTCTCGCTCGCGCGAACCGCAGTGACCGCGGCGACTACGGACGCGATCAGGGACAATGCCAGCGCACATGCGAAAAGTGTTGTGGTCGTGCTGAACCCGTCCGGAGTTGAACCGGACCAGTGGCTGGCGACGGTGTGTGGGAGTTCATGTCCCCACACCAAGCGCGCAATGATCAGGGCGGCCGTCGGAACGAATGTCAACGTCGCGGCAGTCCACAGTCGGACCTTGCTGATATTCATGAGTTGCTGGTCTCCTTGATGAGGTCGAGCATCTGGGCGGTATCGAGCCCCAGATTGCGGGCTAGCTTGACGAACTCACGGGCTGATTCGTTGAGAGCTGTTCGGCCGGAATCGAATTCGGCACGAATCACCGCGCCTCGGCCACGTCGTAGGTCAATGAGGCCTTCGTCGCGAAGTGCCGCGTAGGCGCGGAGCACCGTATGCAGGTTTACGTCGACCGACTCGGCGAGAGCGCGTGCCGACGGCAGTCGATCACCCGGTCCGATCTCGCCGCGGATGACGGAGCCACGGACACCCGCTGCAATTTGATCGGCGAGGGGGGTGGTGGACGCGTGGTCTATTCGAACCAACATGTTTGCATTCTATGCAAACAATCTCATGTTTGGCGAATTCATCTGCGGGGGATGCAGCATGTGGCGACGTGGGGCGGGTAACATCGGCAGAGCTGAAACCGCGCATTCGGCGTGCGCAACACAGCAGGAAAGGGGCTTGAATCGCATGAGCGGCCACTCAAAATGGGCCACCACCAAGCACAAGAAGGCTGTTGTCGACGCACGTCGTGGCAAATCCTTTGCGAAGCTGATCAAGAACATCGAGGTGGCGGCACGAACCGGCGGTGGCGATCCCACGGGCAACCCCACCTTGTTCGACGCCATTCAGAAGGCGAAGAAGACTTCTGTCCCCAATGACAACATCGAACGCGCGCGCAAGCGTGGCGCCGGTGAAGAAGCTGGTGGCGCAGACTGGCAGACCATCATGTATGAGGGCTACGGGCCCAATGGTGTTGCCGTGCTGATCGAGTGCCTCACCGACAACCGTAACCGTGCAGCCGGTGAAGTTCGTACCGCGATGACCCGTAACGGTGGCAACCTCGCTGATCCGGGTTCGGTTTCGTACCTGTTTGCTCGTAAGGGCGTCGTGACGCTCGAAAAGCATGGGCAGTCCGAGGATGACGTCTTGATGGCAGTTCTCGACGCCGGCGCTGAAGAGGTCACCGATCTCGGTGAAACCTTCGAAATCGTCTGTGAGCCACATGATCTCGTAGCGGTCCGTACGGCGCTGCAGGAAGCCGAGATCGATTACGACTCGGCTGAGGCAGATTTCCGTGCGTCGGTCGAGGTTCCCCTCGACGCTGACGGTGCGCGCAAGATCTTCAAGCTCGTCGACGCGCTCGAAGATTCCGACGACGTGCAGAACGTGTATACCAACATCGATCTGTCCGACGAGGTCCTTGCAGAACTCGACGCTGAATAAGTCGACAGTTTTCTCACTCGACCCGGTCGCGACGCACTCGTCGTGGCCGGGTTGCGTGTTGATGTCGGCAGTTCGCCCGCGCACCGCTAAGCTATCGAACAGCTGTTCGGTGTGGAGAGGTGTGATGGTGTGCGCGTGCTCGGGGTGGACCCTGGCTTGACCCGATGTGGATTCGGTGTGGTCGACGGGAGCAACGGCAGAGTTGTGCGGCCCATCGCAGTCGATGTGGTGCGAACGCCCCCCGACATGGCCCTGGGCTCACGGCTTCTACTGATCTCCGATGCAGCCGAACTCTGGATCGAGCAGCACAAACCGCAAGTGGTCGCCATCGAGCGGGTGTTCGCACAACACAACGTCAGTACCGCCATGGGTACGGCGCAAGCGGGCGGCATTGTTGCCGTCGCGGCAGCCAGACGCGGAATCCCGGTGTTCTTCCATACGCCTTCCGAGGTGAAGGCCGCAGTCACCGGCAGCGGCAATGCAGACAAGGCGCAGGTCACCGCGATGGTGACACGAATTCTCAATCTCAAGGAAGCCCCCAAGCCGGCAGACGCCGCGGATGCGCTGGCCATCGCGATTTGTCACTGCTGGCGGGCGCCGATGATCGAACGGTTGGCAAAAGCCGAAGCGATGGCGGCAGAACAGATGCGTAAGTATCAGGCAAAATTGGCCGAGACAACCAGAGTCGAAGCCGGCAGAGCAGAAATCACCAAGAAGGCAGGTTCACGATGATCGCGTCGGTACGCGGCGAAGTACTCGATATTGCGCTCGACCATGCGGTCATCGAGGCGGCCGGTGTCGGCTATCGAGTCAATGCAACTCCGATAACTCTGGGCGCGTTGCATCGGGGGAGTGAGGCTCGGCTCTTCACGACGATGATCGTTCGGGAAGATTCGATGACCCTCTACGGATTTTCCGATACCGAGTCCAAGGACTTGTTCAGCCTGTTACAGACGGTGTCCGGCGTCGGCCCCCGGTTGGCGATGGCAACGCTGGCGGTTCTCGAACCCGATGCGCTCCGACGGGCTCTGTCGGAGGGCAACCTGACGGCGCTGACGCGAGTTCCGGGAATCGGCAAACGCGGTGCCGAACGTATGGTCGTCGAACTGCGAGACAAGGTCGACGCAGTGCCTGCGACGGCCGGTGCATCCGGCGTGATTGCAGCCAACGCGATTCGCGATCAGATCGTCGAAGCACTCGAAGGTCTCGGATTCCCGCTCAAGCAAGCAGAACAGGCTACCGATTCGGTACTGGCAGAAACTCCCGAGGCGACCACGTCCGTTGCGCTTCGGTCCGCTCTCTCGTTGCTCGGTAAGACTCGATGAACTTCGATCCGATCGAAGATTTCGACGACGAGTCCCAGGTCAGCGCCGAGTTGGTCGCGGGCGATGGTGAGGTCGAAGCAAGTCTGCGCCCCAAGAGTCTCGACGATTTCATCGGCCAGCCGCGCGTTCGCGAGCAACTTCAATTGGTGCTCACCGGCGCGAAGATGCGCGGCGGAACCCCCGATCACATCCTGATGTCAGGGCCGCCCGGACTCGGCAAGACGTCGATGGCCATGATCATCGCGGGCGAGCTCGGTTCCTCACTTCGGCTCACGTCGGGTCCGGCTCTCGAACGAGCGGGTGACCTTGCGGCGATGCTGAGCAACCTGGTGGAGGGTGACGTTCTCTTTATCGATGAGATTCACCGTATTGCCAGGCCGGCCGAGGAAATGTTGTATCTCGCGATGGAAGACTTCCGCGTCGACGTCGTCGTGGGCAAGGGCCCCGGAGCCACCTCGATTCCGTTGGACGTTGCGCCGTTCACACTGGTCGGGGCAACAACACGATCCGGCGCTCTGACGGGCCCGCTGCGTGACCGTTTCGGTTTCACCGCGCACATGGATTTTTACGACCCGCATGAACTGCACCAGATTTTAATGCGGTCGGCCGGGATTCTCGGTGTGAATCTCGAGTTGGATGCGAGTGCGGAAATCGCACGACGGTCACGGGGAACGCCGCGTATCGCCAACCGGTTGCTCCGACGAGTGCGAGATTTTGCCGAAGTTCGTGCCGACGGCATCGTGACGATGGAGGTCGCGAGAGCGGCGCTTGCGGTCTACGACGTCGACCAACTCGGATTGGATCGCCTCGACCGGTCCGTTCTGAGCGCACTGGTGCGTTCTTTCGGCGGCGGCCCCGTAGGTGTGTCCACTCTGGCGGTTGCGGTCGGTGAAGAACCGTCCACAGTCGAAGAAGTGTGCGAGCCGTTCCTCGTCCGCGCCGGCATGATTGCCAGAACTCCTCGTGGGCGTGTGGCGACGGCCGCGGCCTGGACTCAGCTCGGAATGACGCCACCGCCGGACGCCGCTGCGGGCGGTATCGAGGTTCGCGTCAACGAACCACCGGCAATGTGACGCGCACCGGCAATCCCGCCGGCACCGGATGCGGTGTGATTGCCCGATCACTGAGGGAACCTTTCGGCCGAACTGTCGGGATTCTTAAGGAACTAGTGGCACACTGGTGTCTTGCGTAGGTCCATCCGGGGCCCGCGCGTCGAAAAATATGCAACAAAACCTGAGGTTGATCAAGACATGTCGAGTTTGCTTTTCCCCCTCCTGATCCTCGCGCTGCTGGTGCCCATGTTCCTGGGTATGCGCAAGCAGAAGAAGGCGCTGGCCGTGACTGCCGAAATGCAGGACTCGCTGCAGGTCGGTGACCGTGTGCAGACCACTGCCGGTCTGTACGCAACCATCGAGTCGATGAACGAAGACACCGTAGATCTCGAGATCGCACCCGGCGTCGTCACCACGTGGTCGCGTCTCGTTATCCGTGAGCGCGTCATTGAGTCCGTTGACACGGAATCCGTCGACGAAGATCTGGACTCCGAGTTCGAAGAGTCTACGTCCGACACCGAAATCCGACTCACCAAGGAATCCTGAACACACCCGTTTCAGGAACCTGTTCTAGAGTTGCCGCGTAGTTCGCGTACATCGCACGTTCGCGCATAAGTAGCTCTCGTGGTCATCGACCGCGCTCGTCCGGCACCTACTGAGGAGACTTAAAGATCGTGGCACCTTCCACCGGAACGGTGCATCCGGTCCGCTACCTAGCCCTTTTCGGGGTTTTGGTCGTGGCACTGTATGCACTGGTGTTCTTCACTGGCGATAAATCGGCCACGCCGAAGCTCGGAATCGACTTGCAGGGTGGAACGCGTGTCACGCTGACTGCGCGCACGCCGGACGGCAGCGCGCCTAGTCAGGACAGCCTGAAGCAGGCTCAAGAAATCATCGAGACCCGCGTCAACGGACTCGGTGTGTCCGGGTCCGAGGTTGTGATCGACGGTGACAACCTCGTCATCACGGTTCCCGGCGACGACAGCGCACAGGCGCGGTCGTTGGGTCAGACCGCACGTCTCTACATCCGACCGGTCACCGGATCGATCCCCGTGTCGACGCGCGATGCGAATCGCACTGCAACCACGCCACCGGCGACTGACGTACCGACGACAGAAGTGCCGGCTACCGGTGCCGAGACCCCGGCACCCGCCCCGCAGAATCGTCCGTTCCCGGCGCAAGAGCCGCCCACAGCGGAAGCAACACCCCCCGTAGAAGTAGCGCCCATCTCGGGAGTGACTCCGACTCCGGCACCGGAAACGTCGAGTGACGGAACGGATGCGGGTGATGCAGCAGCCGCAGAGATTACCGCTGCGCGGGCGCTACGTCAGAGCACTGATCCGGCTGTTCAGGAACAAGCTGTCGCCAATTTGGACTGCTCGGTACCCGACCCGTTGCGTGGCAATGACGATCCGGCCCTCCCGTTGGTGGCTTGCTCGCAGGATGGTTCGACCATCTACCTGCTCGGCCCCGCGATCATCGATGGTCAGGAGATCGCGGACGCGTCGTCGGTATTCAACTCGCAGCAGTCGCGTCACGAGATCAGCCTCTCGTTCAAGACCACCGGCAGCAACACTTGGGCACAGTTCACCTCGGCCAACATCGGCAAACAGGCAGCATTCACCCTTGACTCCAAGGTTGTCAGTGCGCCCACCATCCAGGGTGCAACGCCGGCCGGTAGCGCTACATCGATCACCGGCAGTTTCACGGCGGACAGCGCCAAGGAACTTGCCAACACACTGAAGTACGGTTCACTTCCGCTCTCGTTCGCGGCTTCCGAGGCCGAGACGGTCTCGGCCACACTCGGATTGGCTTCGCTGCAGGCAGCACTGATCGCCGGTGCGGTCGGCCTGGTGCTGGTGCTGATCTACTGCCTCGTCTACTACCGGATGCTCGGCGTTCTGATCGCGCTGTCCCTCGTGCTCTCAGGCATCATGGTGTACGCGATCATGGTTCTGCTCGGCAGATACATCGGGTTCACTCTCGACCTCGCGGGTATGGCGGGTCTGATCATCGGTATCGGTATGACAGCCGACTCGTTCGTGGTGTTCTTCGAGCGCATCAAGGACGAAATGCGAGAAGGCCGCAGTTTCCGTTCCGCGGTTCCGCGTGGTTGGGCACGAGCGCGTCGCACCATCCTGTCCGGTAACGCTGTCAGCTTCATTGCCGCCGCCGTTCTGTACGTGCTGGCAGTTGGCCAGGTGCGAGGTTTTGCCTTCACTCTCGGCCTCACCACGATCCTCGACGTCGTCGTGGTCTTCCTCGTGACCTGGCCGCTGGTCAATCTGGCCTCGCGTTCGGCGTTCTGGTCCAAGCCCAGCGTCAACGGCTTGGGAGCAGTGCAAGAGGTTGCCCGCGAACGTAAGGTTGCCGCCGCTTCGTCGGCTAAGGAGACACAGGCATGAGTGAGTCCAACAACAACTCTGCAGAAAATTCTTCGGCGGATACCGCAGCACGGTCCGAAACCACGGATTCCGGAGTTGACCAGACTTCGATGCCGAAACACAGCCTCTTGTCGAGGTTGTACACCGGTACCGGAGCGTTCGAGGTCGTCAGCAGGCGTCGGTTCTACTACGGGCTGACCGGTGCCTTGGTCGCGATCGCTCTGCTGAGCATCATCCTGCGCGGTTTCACATTCGGAATCGACTTCGAGGGTGGATCACGGATCCAGTTCCCGGCTACCGAAGGCATCGAGACGTCGCAGGTAGAAGCGGTGTACACCGAGGCTCTCGGGTTTGAACCGGTGACGGTGCAGACCGTCGGTTCGGGTTCGAGCGCCACGGTCCAGATTCGGTCCGAGACGTTGGACGAAAACCAGGTCGGAACGCTGCAGACAGCGCTGTTCGACGAGTTCCAGCCCGAGGACAAGAACGGAAATCCGTCAGTCAACGCGATCAGCTTCGCCGACGTCAGTGAGACGTGGGGTGGTCAGATCACCAAGAAGGCGTTGATCGCGCTGGTGGTGTTCCTGGTGATCGTGAGTATTTACATCGCCGTTCGGTTCGAGAGAGACATGGCGATCGCCGCGATCGTGGCCCTCTTCTTCGACATCATCGTCACAGCCGGTATCTACTCGCTGGTCGGCTTCGAAGTCACACCCGCGACAGTCATCGGGTTGCTCACCATTCTCGGTTTCTCCCTGTACGACACCGTCGTCGTGTTCGACAAGGTCGAGGAGAACACCAGAGGAATCCTGCATCTGACGCGTCGGACGTACGCCGAGCAGGCCAACCTCGCTGTCAACCAGACGCTCATGCGCTCGATCAACACCACCGTCATCAGTGTGCTTCCCGTGCTCGCCTTGATGGTTGTCGCGGTCTGGATGCTCGGCGTCGGTACCCTCAAGGACCTCGCGCTGGTGCAGCTGGTGGGCATCATCGTCGGCGCATACTCGTCGATCTTCTTCGCGACGCCACTCCTGGTGTCGATGAAGGAACGTTGGGGACCGGTCGCGGATCACACTCGTAAGGTTCTCGCTCGCCGGGCTACGCTTGCAGAAAAGGGGCTCGGCGACAAGGGGCTCGAAGACAAGGGCGCAGAGACCGTCAGAGTGGGAGCGTCGGCTGCACGACGTAGTGCGGTTGCCCCTTCGCCTGGTGCTCGGCCGACAGGAAAGCGAAACAAGAAGGCGCACTGATCATGCTCCACAGGAGGCGAGCACTAGTTCGCTCGCTGTCATTGGTTGCTGCCACGGCGGTGGTCACAGGTTCGTTGGCAGCCTGCTCGTCGGAAAATTTCGAGCAGGTTCCGTCCATCGGATATGCAATCGACAACACCATCACGACGTACAACGCGAATACGACGGCCGGATCCGTTTCGGGAGCGATGGCAGCTCTCGGCCGGGTCCTGCCGGGCTTCACGTTCACCGGTCCCGTCGGGGCGCCGGTGTCCGATACCGACATGGGTACCGCGGCAGAGTTGCCGGGTCAGACGTTGACGGTGGCGTACAAGCTGAATCCGTCATCCGTGTACTCGGACGGAATTCCGCTCTCGTGTGACGATCTGGTGCTCACGTGGGCGGCGTCTAACGGCCGGTTCACGAAGGACGCTGACGGCGCACAGGTACCGATGTTCGACGTGGCAAATACGTTGGGATATTCGGATATCGACCGGATCGATTGCCAATCGGGTTCCAAGGACGCCACCGTCGTCTTCAAGCCGGGCCGTGCGTTCACGGAATGGCGAACGCTCTTCGGAGCTACCTCGTTGATGCCGTCGCATATCGCGGCGCAACGTGCTGGGGTACCGGATCTGGTTGCCGCGGTGAATTCAGGCGACACCGCAGCACTCTCGAAGATTGCGGATTTCTGGAACACCGGCTGGAACATGGTGCCGGGGCAGTTGGACAAGACCGTCCTGGTGTCGTCCGGTCCGTATCGGGTCGACGAGTACACCGAAGACGGTGGGCTGGTACTGGTCGCCAATGAGCGATGGTGGGGCAACAAGCCTGCCACCGATCGCATTGTCGTCTGGCCCCGCGGGGTGGATCTTGTCAAGGATGTGGATTCGCAATCCATCGAAGTGATCGACGTGGGCGCCGGCGCGGCCGGAGATCTCGGCGAGCTGTCAGGATTTTCGACGGTCCACATCCCCTCGCGATCCATCGAACAATTCATCCTGGCGACGTCGGGGGTTCTCGGCGACGAGGCGGCCCGCCGAGCGTTTGCGCATTGTGTTCCGCGAGGAGCGTTGTTCGATCAGTTCGGCAAGACGCCGAATGCGCCGGCAACAGGTGTCGGGTCGGGTGTCGTGGATTCCCGTCTGGCCGTTCCTGATTCGCTCGTCTACCGCGATGCCGCGGCCACCGACGGCGATCGCTACAGCAATGCGGACGTTGCGGCGACCAAAGTTTCGCTGTCCGAGGCGGGGCTGGACGGGTTGACGGTGAGAGTCGGATATCTTGCTCCGGATCCGGCGCGCGCCCAGATCGTGTCCGAGGTGAAGGCTGCTTGCGCACCGGCGGGAATCACGATCGAGGATGTCAGTAGTTCGAGCTTCGAACCGCAGGTTCTGCGTGCCGGTGACGTCGATGCCGTCCTCGCCGGTACCGCCGGTCAGGCCGGCGCAGCGGGCATGGTGGACATGATCGACGCCCGGGGAGCGTTCCGCGGTGGAAACTCCTCGAATTTCAGTGGATACCACAACACGCGGATCGACCAGATTATCGATCAACTGGACACCGATCCAGGAATAGCTGCGCAATTGGGACTGTCGGTGGAGGCGGAGAACATCCTCTGGACGCAGGTGCCTACTATTCCTCTGTTCAATCAGGTGCGAACTGTTGTCGTTGCTCAGGGTATGAGTGCGGTGGTAGCCAATCCGACTCGCTCCGCCACAGGCTGGAATATGGATAGATGGGTATTGCGTAGATGACGATTTCGAGTGAGATCACTGTAGGGACTTCTGTGGCTGATCTGAGGGAAATTAACCGGGCGGCCGCGGACGCCGTTGTTCGTTTGACTCGGTGGGCGGACAATTTTCCGGCACCGGGTGTTCGATTCGCAGACTTGACGCCGGTCTTCGCCGACGCCGAAGGTTTCAGTGCGGTTCTCGACGCTTTGATCGCTTGCGCACCCGACGCAGACACGATTGCTGCCGTCGATGCGCGTGGCTTCCTGCTCGGTGCCGGTGCGGCGGCGCGTATGGGCGCTGGAGTCGTTGCGGTCCGCAAGGTCGGCAAACTGCCACCACCGGTGCTCTCGCGCTCGTACAGCCTCGAATACGGTTCGTCGACCCTCGAGATTCCAGCTAACGGCTTCGATCTCACCGGACGGAATGTTTTGGTGATCGATGACGTTCTGGCTACCGGAGGGACACTGGAAGCAGCGGTGCAGTTGGTGGAGTTGGCGGGCGCGAACGTCGTCGCCGTGGCAGTGGTGCTCGAGATCGAGGAACTTCGGGGCCGAAATCGCTTCGTTAAGTACCCACTGACATCCCTGGTCAAGGTCTGAGTATTAAAGTTGGCTCCTGGGGGTCGAAGTAGACCTCCAGGGCAATTTCCCGTTGCAGGGCGGTTGCCTCAACCAACTCGGTGGTAGGAGGTGGCGACATGACGTCGAATCTTGATCGATCACAGAACTCGGGTGCAGTGTCGCAGGAAGCGGGTAACACCCCGGTTCCGGATACGACACCATCGAAGTCCGGAATCCCGGATGCGGATACTTCTTCGCAAACAGCAGGCAACCGGATCGGTCAGGGTGTGGCGGTGCCCGCATCTGCGTCTCGGCGCGTTCGGGCGCGTCTGGCTCGCCGCATCACGGGTCAGCGCAACGCCACCATCCGCCCGGTTCTCGAACCGCTGGTCAGCCTGCACCGTGAGCTGTACCCGAAGGCCGATTTGGCGCTGCTGCAGCGCGCCTACGACGTCGCGGAAGAACGGCACTCGAGTCAGCGTCGCAAGTCCGGCGATCCCTACATCACCCACCCGTTGGCTGTCGCGAGCATCCTGGCCGAGTTGGGTATGGACACCACAACTCTGGTGGCCGCGCTGCTTCACGACACGGTTGAGGACACCGGGTACTCCCTGGAGGAGTTGACCCGCGACTTCGGTGACGAGGTTGCGCACCTCGTTGACGGTGTCACCAAACTCGACAAGGTTGTTCTCGGAACAGCAGCCGAGGGCGAGACCATCCGCAAGATGATCATCGCGATGGCACGCGACCCTCGGGTCCTCGTCATCAAGGTTGCCGACCGCCTGCACAACATGCGGACCATGCGCTTCCTGCCACCGGAGAAGCAAGCTCGCAAGGCGCGCGAAACTCTCGAAGTGATTGCGCCACTTGCGCATCGGCTCGGTATGGCGACTGTCAAATGGGAACTCGAGGATCTCTCCTTCGCGATCCTGCACCCCAAGAAGTACGACGAGATCGTGCGTCTGGTGGCTGATCGTGCGCCGTCACGCGACACGTACTTGGCGAAGGTCCGGGCGGAGATCAGCTCGACGCTGTCGGCTTCGCGGATCAATGCCGTCGTCGAAGGACGGCCCAAGCATTACTGGTCGATCTATCAGAAGATGATCGTCAAGGGCCGCGACTTCGACGACATTCATGACCTTGTCGGCGTCCGCATTCTGTGCGACGAAGTTCGTGACTGTTACGCCGCTGTCGGCGTCGTGCATTCGTTGTGGCAGCCGATGGCCGGGCGATTCAAGGACTACATCGCGCAGCCGCGATACGGCGTCTACCAGTCTTTGCATACGACCGTCGTCGGTCCCGAGGGTAAGCCGCTCGAGGTGCAGATCCGCACTCAGGACATGCACCGGACGGCCGAATTCGGTATCGCTGCTCACTGGCGATACAAGGAGACCAAGGGCAAGCACGCGGGCGACATCGCCGAGGTCGACGACATGGCGTGGATGCGTCAGCTACTCGACTGGCAACGTGAGGCCGCGGATCCGGGGGAGTTCCTCGAATCGCTGCGCTACGACCTCGCGGTCAAGGAGATCTTCGTCTTCACGCCCAAGGGTGACGTGGTGACCTTGCCGGCCGGTTCGACGCCCGTCGACTTCGCGTACGCGGTCCACACCGAGGTGGGGCATCGCTGCATCGGCGCACGCGTCAATGGTCGGCTGGTCGCGCTCGAACGCAAACTCGACAACGGCGAAGTCGTGGAGGTCTTCACCTCGAAGGCTGCCACGGCGGGGCCGAGTCGCGACTGGGCGACGTTTGTCGTCTCACCGCGCGCCAAGGCCAAAATTCGTCAGTGGTTCGCGAAGGAACGACGCGAAGAAGCCCTCGAGTCCGGCAAAGATCAGATTGCCAAGGAAGTTCGCCGCGTCGGACTTCCGTTGCAGCGCTTGATGAACGCCGAATCGATGAGCACCATCGCGCACGAACTCCGCTACCCGGATGTTTCCGCGCTCTACACGGCGGTGGGTGAGAGTCAGGTCAGTGCTCACCACGTCGTACAGCGGTTGGTGGCGCATCTCGGTGGCGTCGGCGCAGTCGAAGAGGAACTGGCCGAGCGCTCCACGCCGTCGAATATGCCGATCCGCACGCGCAGTACCGGCGACGCCGGAATCTTGGTTCCCGGTGCTCCGGGAACTGTGGCGAAACTCGCGAAGTGCTGCACCCCGGTGCCGGGCGATTCGATTCTCGGCTTCGTGACGCGCGGTGGCGCAGTCAGTGTTCACCGCACCGACTGCACCAACGCAGACTCGCTGCACGGTCAGTCCGAGCGGATCATCGAGGTGGAATGGGCGCCGTCGGCGTCGTCGGTGTTCCTGGTCGCCATTCAGATCGAGGCCCTCGATCGTCATCGTCTGCTCTCCGATGTCACCAAGGCGTTGGCAGACGAGAAGGTCAACATCTTGTCGGCGTCGGTCAATACTTCCGGTGACCGAGTTGCGATCAGTAAGTTCACGTTCGAGATGGGTGACCCCAAGCATCTGGGTCACGTTCTCAATGTCGTTCGAAACGTCGAGGGAGTCTACGACGTCTATCGAGTGACGTCGGCTTCTTAGGGGCTGAGGCGTGAAGCATGCACCGAGCAGTCTTGCTGCTCGGTGCATGCTTATCTCTGATCAACCGCAACGAGCGACCTACGGCGTTGAAACGCCCAACGCCTTCTCGAGCGTCGGCCACGCCTTCGGCAGTTGGTCCTTCCAGTACGGCCACGCGTGCACCCCGGCGGGTTCGTACGTCACCGTCACCGGAATATCCAATTCGGTCAGGCGATCTTCCATCGTCTTCGTGCAACGGTTCGAACCAGCCTCGATTGCACCGCCGACAACGACGGTTTTTGCGTAGTCCGCGTCCTCCGAATCTTCGTGCGGGCCAGGCGTTCCGTCTGCGGCCGACAGGTAGATCTGTTTGCCGCGCAGTGCTTCTGCATTGATGACGGAATCGTGCGCTTTCCACGTATCGTTCCCGAACTCGCCCCAGATATTGGCGGGGTCGCCGCTCTGGTGGGATACGGTCAGTTGGACCGAGAGTCGGCCCACGGCGTCAACGGTCGAATAGCACCCACTGAAAGCTGCGACTCCGCGGTACAGGGCTGGGTTTCGATGTGCCAGCATCATTGCTGCCTGGGCGCCCATGGAGTTGCCTGCGATGGCGTTGACGCCGTTGGTGTTCAGTTCGTTGTTGATCAGTGGCGGTAATTCCTTCGTGATGAAGGTTTCCCACTTGTTCAGGCCGAGGACGGGGTCGATCTCGGCCCAGTCGGTGTATAAACTCGAGCGGCCTCCATTGACCATCACGACGTTCACGTTCTTGTCCGCGAAGAAGTCGCGCCCGCCTCCCTGATTCATCCATGCATTGCGGTCGTCGCCGGTGTCCACTCCGCTGAGCATGTAAAGCGTCGGGCGCTGTACGGAATTGTCTTTTGGCAACAGGACATCCAGAGTTACTGCGCGCCGCAGTGCCGGAGATTCGACTTCGTACCGAATGTGCTTTCCGGATTCACTCGTCTTCATGATTGCCGGAACGAGGATGTCGTCGCGGAGAACTGGCGGCGGGCCGGGGTTCGTCTGGAACATCTCTGGCAGTACCGACCCGGAACTGACGCTGCCACTGCCCTGACTGCCGCTGCCCAGACTGCCACTGCCCAGACTGCCACTGCCCAGACTTCCGAAGTCCGGTGCGGCGGTCGAGATTCCGCTGAACATCAGAGTCGTGGCGGCGGCAATTGCCCCGACTGTACCGATCCGCGAGGTGCGGCTGAGAAACTGTGAACGAGCAGAGCGAACTGTGTGGCGCATCGGCAACTTCCTGATTTTTTCGAGTACAACTTTTGGATAAAGGTACAGCTAACAGAAATAGGCCTAATACGGACCAGCTGAAAAGTGATAATACGTTGTCGCGATATCTACCCCCTTGCGGTCTGAAATCAAGAAAAGGCGGTGCGAGATTATCTCTCGCACCGCCTTTGTGTCTCTGCAGTCGTTAAGCGACTACGGCTGTTTCAATCGTGATCGGGGTGTTGGGTGCACCGCCACCGGCTGACATTGAGCCGTCGTCGCCGCCGGCCGCAACCTTCTCGATGGTCGCCAGTCCGGCGTCGTCGATGGTCCCGAAGACCGTGTAGTTGGGCGGCAGGACCGAATCTTCGAAGACGAGGAAGAATTGGCTGCCGTTACTGCCGGCCTGTCCCGAGTTGGCCATCGCGAGGGTGCCGCGAGGGTAGACGGCCGAGAGCGTTGCCTTGGGATCACCTTCGGTGAATGCTGTAGTCGGGTACTCGTTGTCGAAGCCGTAGCCCGGGCCGCCGGTGCCCTTGCCCGACGGATCGCCGCACTGCAGGATCTGTAGACCGGGGCTGGTGACGAGTCGATGGCACGGGGTGTTGTCGAAGTACTTCTGCTCGACCAGGCTGACCATGCTGTTGACGGTGCAGGGGGCTTCGGTGCGGTTGAGATCCATACCGATGGGGCCGACAGTGGTGGTCAGCTGGACCGAGACGATGCCCTCAGCCGGCACGCCCGTGGCGTTCGGCGGGTTGACCGTCTTGGCTGCGCCCGCAGCGGCCGGGTAGGAGCAGTCGACCGTTGCGCCGGCGGGAGCCGGAACGGGAGGCAACTGAGCGAACTGTGACATATCCAGTGGCGGTGCCTTGGTTGTCGACTTTGCACTCGACTTCGCGCTCGACGTCGCCATCGTCGCAGTTCCGGAATTGTTGCTGGAGCAGCCGGCCAGGACCAGAGCGGTGGCGCCGAGAGCTGCAATCACCAGGGAAGCGCGTTTCATCAGTCGATCCTCACGGTCTTGATGTCGATGGGCGTGTTGGGCTTTCCGCCGCCGGCTGACATTGAGCCGTCGTCGCCGCCTGCAGCGACCTTCTCGATGGTGGCGATGCCCGTCTCGTCGATGGTGCCGAACACGGTGTAATTCGGCGGAAGCTGTGAATCGCCGTAAACCAGGAAGAACTGGCTACCGTTGCTGCCCGGTGCGCCGGAGTTCGCCATCGCGATGGTGCCGCGGGGGTAGGTGACTGCGGACGTCAATGCGGGATCTGACTCGGAGTACTGGTCTGTCGGGAATTCATTGGCGAATCCGTAGCCCGGTCCGCCGGTGCCGGTTCCGGTGGGATCGCCGCACTGGAGGATCTGGAGCCCACTGCCGGTGACCAATCGGTGGCAGGACGTGTCGTTGAAGTAACTCTGCTCCGCGAGGCTGACAAAGCTGTTGACCGTGCATGGCGACAGTGTCCCGTCGAGATTCAACCCGATGTTCCCCTGCGTCGTTTCGATGCTGATGCTCGGAGTTGCATCCGGAGCGGTGGTGGGAACGCCATCGGTGCGCGGCGGGTTGTTTGGCTTGGACGCCGACCCACCGTCCGTCGGGTACGAGCAGCTCACAGTGTCGGCGAGAGGCGTCGAACGACCGGCCGGCATGGATCCTGCCGACTGCTCCGACGTCGGTGTGGCGTCGGCTGCGGTGTTGTCGGTGTTGTCGTCGCCGCCTCTGGTGAGCGCCACGATGACTACGACAGCAGCGATGACCGCCACGACACCAGCTGCCGAATAGACGATCGTCATCTGCTTGCGCTTACGGGCACGTTCTGCGCGGTTCTCGAGCTGGCGCTCGAGCTTGCGTTTGGCCGTCTCGCGGCGCTGCTCGTTACTCGGCACTGCTGTAGTCCTCCATATTCGCGGGTGGAACGGGTTCTAATCAGTATTACGTGAGGCGTGAAGAAGTCTCCCACTGCAACCTGAGAACTTACTGGCTGGGCAGCGGCTTTAGGCTGTACGTGACACCGTGTTGCCTGATTGTGCCTTCGAAGAGGAGTTACCCAACGTGCTCGTGACTGGTTTTCCGGCCGGGATGTTCCAAACCAACTGCTACATACTCGCTCAGGATGACGCGTGCGAGTGCGTAGTCGTCGATCCGGGCCAGGATGCTGCTGCGCCGCTGTTCGAGTTTCTCGACTCCAAGGACATGACGGTGACGGCCGTATTGCTGACTCACGGGCATCTCGACCACATCTGGTCCGCCCGCGAGGTGTGTGAGCGGTACTCGGCTCCGGCATACATTCATCCGGACGATCGTTACATGCTCAGCGATCCGGCGCGGGGAATCGGACCAACGATGAAGGACTTCATTCAGGGAATGTCGTTCGTCGAACCGGACGAGGTCATCGAACTTGCGGACGGCGACGCTTTCGAACTTGCCGGAATGTCGTTCGAGGTCGATCACACTCCGGGGCACACCCAGGGATCCGTCGTCTTCCGCACCCAGGCCGGTACGGAAGAAGGGCCGGTCGATTTGGCCTTCACCGGCGACACCTTGTTCCAGGGCTCGATCGGCCGAAGTGACCTTCCGGGCGGCAACGGTGAGCAGTTGCTTGACTCGGTGGCCCGCAAACTTTTGATCTTGGACGACGCGACCGTCATTCTTCCCGGCCACGGCGATAACAGCTCCATCGGCTCCGAAAGAAACTCCAATCCGTTTCTCGTTGGACTCAGCGGACAGAAATAAGGAAAAGTAACCACTCGTGAGTAAAGCCAGCACCTTCTCTGCACCCAAAGGCGTTCCGGATTACGTTCCGCCGCAGTCCGCCGAATTTGTTGCCGTCCGCGACGGATTGACGCGCGCCGCACGACTTGCCGGATACGGCCATATCGAATTGCCGATCTTCGAGGACACCGCACTGTTCGCCCGCGGCGTCGGCGAATCGACCGACGTCGTCAGCAAGGAGATGTACACCTTCGCCGATCGCGGTGACCGTTCGGTGACGCTTCGTCCCGAGGGCACTGCGGGTGTCATGCGCGCCGTCATCGAGCACAACCTCGATCGGGGAACGCTTCCCGTCAAGGTCAGCTACGCCGGTCCCTTCTTCCGCTACGAGCGTCCGCAGGCCGGCCGCTACCGTCAGCTGCAGCAGGTGGGCGTGGAGGCCATCGGTATCGACGATCCGGCGCTCGACGCCGAGGTCATCGCCATTGCCGACGCCGGATTCCGGTCGCTGGGCCTTGACGGTTTCCGGCTCGAGATCACCTCGCTCGGTGACGACACATGCCGTCCGCAGTACCGGGAACTGCTTCAGGAGTTCCTGTTTGCACTGCCGCTCGACGAGGAGACCCGTCGCCGCGCCGAGATCAACCCGCTGCGTGTCCTCGATGACAAGCGTGAAGACGTCCGGGCGATGACGGCTGATGCACCGCTGATGCTCGATCACTTGTCGGAGAGCTGCAAGGCGCACTTCGACGAGGTCCTTGCGCACCTCGACGCGTTGGGTGTTCCGTACGTGGTCAATCCGCGTATGGTTCGCGGGCTCGACTACTACACCAAGACCACTTTCGAGTTCGTCCACGACGGTCTGGGCGCTCAGTCCGGTATCGGCGGCGGCGGTCGCTACGACGGTCTTATGGAGCAGTTGGGCGGACAGCCGTTGTCCGGCATCGGTTTCGGTATCGGCGTAGACCGCACGGTGTTGGCGCTCGCGGCCGAAGGCAAGTCTGTTGCACCGCCGGCGCGTGTCGACGTTTTCTGTGTTCCGATGGGAGCAGAGGCGAAGGGCAAGCTCGTTGCCATCGCACATCAGTTGCGCGGCAGCGGTATTCGCGTTGATCTTGCGTACGGTAACCGTGGCGTCAAGGGTTCGATGAAGGCCGCAGACAAGTCCGGTGCCGCCTTTGCGCTGGTTCTCGGCGAGCGTGAACTCGAAGAAGGCGTTGTCGTTCTCAAGCACCTCGCGACGGGTGAACAGGAATCGGTTGCTCTCGACGAGGTCGTCGGCAGGCTCGGGACTCTCGTTGTCTCCTGACCCCGAACCGGTTTCTCTCGACCTGGTTCCGATCGCACTGATTGCGCCGCGGCTCAAGAAGATCGCCGTGGTGGTGATCATCTTGGGCGTGGTGATCGGTCTGATCGTGAGCGTGTTTGCGTCGAACACGGTGGCGCTGTTGGTCGGCTTCATCATTTCGGTTCCGACCTCGCTCGCGATCTTGATGACACTGCGTCGACATATCACGTTGTACGGCAACAAGGTTCGGGCGCAAGCCGGGTTCCGCACCGCTGAGGTCGATGTGGCACAGGTCGTGTCCGCCGAGCTCATGGTGCGGACCAGCCGGATCAGTGAAGCCAGCATGAAACTGACCGACGGACGGTCGACCGTGCGAATTCCTCTCGCGCTGTACACCGCAGGCGGCGGGCGCGAGCTGGAGATTCTGGCGCTCCGCAAGCTTGCCGACGCCTTGGCGTCGAGCGAGTTGGTGCCGGCGGCAGCATTGTCGTCGGTGCTGATCGAACAACTTCGCGCGGAAGCGCGTGGTGCGGGGCTTGCGGAGCGGCCACTGTACCGGGCTGTCGAGCTTGTGACGACCGCTGGGCGAGTGCCGAGAACCACACTCACGGACCACGAAGTGGCGGGTTTGCTGGACTAGCGTGGAAGTCGTTCGCAGATGCGAAAGCAGAACGGCAAGTGGAGGAGTCGGCAATGAGTGTTTCGCCCGTGACTGTCACAGTAACCGGAGCGTCGGGCCAGATCGCCTACGGCATGCTATTCCGTATCGCTGCAGGTGACATGCTTGGTCTCGACGTTCCGGTTCGATTGCGACTGCTCGAGATTCCTTCTGCGGTGTCTTCCGCTGAGGGGGTGGCGATGGAACTCGACGACGGTGCGTTCCCGCTGCTTCGCTCCATCGACATCACTGACGACCCTGACACTGCATTCTCGGGGGCAAACGTCGGAATGCTGGTCGGTGCCCGGCCTCGCACCAAGGGTATGGAACGTGCTGACCTGCTCAGTGCCAACGGGGCGATCTTCTCGGTGCACGGCAAGGCAATCAACAACAACGCGGAGTCCGACGTGAAGGTGCTCGTGGTGGGAAATCCCGCGAATACCAACGCATTGATCGCGATGAACAATGCTCCCGATGTTCCGGGCACTCGCTTCACTGCGTTGACCCGGCTTGATCACAATCGCGCAATTGCGCAGGTAGTCAAGAAGACCGGCGCGCGGGCGTCGAGCGTTCGCAAGGTGTCGATCTGGGGTAACCACTCTGCTACCCAGTACCCGGACCTGTCTCGTGCCACGGTTGAGGGTAAGTCGGCGCTCGAGGTCATCAACGACCGCGAATGGGTGGAAAACGACTTCATCCCGACGGTCCAGGTGCGGGGTACTGCGATCATTGCGGCTCGGGGATCGTCGTCGGCGGCGAGTGCAGCCAGCGCCTCCATCGATCACATCCGTGACTGGGTGAGCGGTACCGCCGACGGGGATTGGGTATCGATGGCCGTGCCGTCGGACGGTTCGTACGGTGTTCCGGAGGGTTTGATCTCCTCGTTCCCGGTGACCTGCGCCGATGGTGACTACAGCATTGTTCCGGGTCTCGAGATCGACGATTTCTCACGCACTCGCATCAACATCTCGGTGAACGAGTTGGAGCAGGAACGAGATTCGGTACGCGCACTGGGATTTGTCTGAGTTCTTTCGCCGAACGCGTCTGATCGTGAAGGATTCTGCTCGCTCAGCGAGCAAAATCCTTCACGATCAGATGGATATCTAGGGAGCGACGATGCAACCAGGTCCGATGGGTACTCCCGGATTTACCGTCACCGTTTCGATCGGACCACCAGCTGAAGTTTGGTACGCCATCAAGGAATGCTCACCCGGTGCAGTCGGGGTCCACAGAGTGAAAGCGTGGCCGAGGATGACAGGGGAGGAGTAGTAGGGATCGATCGTGTCCCACATCAGTTCCTGTGGGAAGAACGTCGAAGCACGGTTGAAGTCGACGATGCCCACGCCCGGTTCTGTCAGACCGGAAGTCCTGGCCACCACCAAGTACGTGCAGCCTGCACCGTAGGGAGTGGTGGGTCCATTGCCGAGTCCGGGAATGACGCTGACGTCGACAACCTCAGCGGTAGCACTGGGCGCCGCCCACACGCCCACAACTGCACAGATGGCAACGGCTAGAGGAGTGGCACGGGCAAATCGCGAATGGCTCATACCGGTAAGTCGGTTTCATTGATGATGGCGTTACAGTCGATGTGAGCCGGAATTGCGCGGAAGATCAACGAGCTCACGCTTGGGGTTCTGCGTTCGCTGGATCCGGTGTCGCCTGCATGCACCGGCAATGGGATTTCGAAGGTGAAAGGCGCCGAATCAATGGGCATCGGACCTGTGTACTCACTGGGCTGAGATGTTTGCCAGCGGTCCTTTGGGGAGAATCGCGGACTAGTTTGAGCCCGGCACCTGAATTGGACAACTACATTGTCGGGCATAGGAATTGGAGTGATTCATCCCAGAAGGGAAAGAGGTCTGTAGTCGTCGCGGTGGGTTGATCGACACGTGCCAGATCATAGAAGTCGAGAACGGTCCGTCCCGCAGTGTTGTTGATGCCACATGCTTGCAGGCTCAGCTTTGCGGCAGCGGTGAAGCGGATTTCGCGGGAATACGGACCGAGTGCCCCCGAGTCGACAAAGCTCTCGAGACCGTGCCCCCACTGGTTGTATCCGGACTGCAGATCGAAACTGCAGGTTTCGTGAAACAGTCCGGCGCAGGTGACCGGCTGCCCGTGGATGACGACGACCGCATCCGCGGCCGTGTGCGAGTCGGGTTGCCGCGTGAAGCCGGTGAAAAACAGAATGGCGGAGGCCGCGAGAGCGAATACGACCGTTACGCCCAGCAGAAACATCAGGTACACCTTCATGAGCATTCCTCCTCGCGAGGTGCGCGCTGTGAGTCGTTTCTGTGTTACCCCAGCGGATGCCAGGTACCCGCGCCGTTCCGGCCACAAACATTCGGAGACAGGCGCCGTGGTCCGGTTCAGAAGGGCATCCCCTGATTGTGAAGTGGGGCATCTCCGAGTGCGTCGATGTCGGATACGAGGCTCACGTGAGAATTCGGCGAAGCTGTCTGGCCTGTGCCGCGAGTTCTCCTGTAGCGGTGAACAGCTCGGTTTCGTCAACGCACAGGGATTCCGTCGCCCACACCGTGCGGTGCCGTAGGCGATGCCACGGCGACCGTGCGGGGGACGTTGGTGCGAAGTGTGCACTGAATTCGACGGTCGGTATGGCTACCGGCATGGTGAGTGTCGCGAAGAGTCCTGGTGGCAGTGCATCGAGCAGGACTGCCGAATGTTCTTGTGTCGTGAAGTCGAGGTCGTCGAGTAGCCGGATCCAGACATCGAACTCGGGGGAGTCCCCGCCGGCAAAGGGTCTCGCGGCGTTGATCGGGCGGATATCGAGGTGCTGAGAGAAGGGGACAAAGTCGACGGGAATCTCGAGCGGTGGCAAGGTCGACGGGTCATCGGATTCCGGTGCAACACTCAGGGTGGATCGTGTCGAGGCGCCTATGTCGCGAGCAAGTCGGACGAGTGCCGTTCCTGAACCGGTAAGCGTGACAAGGCAACTGATGGTTCGTCCGCCAAGTGTCCGATCGACGACCATCTCTGCAGGTCCGGGTGGCACGGGTCGATCGAGGTGTGCTGTGACGGCGACTGGAATTGCCCCGGTTGCGTCGGCAGCAGACCGAATCATTTTCGCAACAGCAAGTCCGCCGTGGATTCCGTCGAAACTTTTCCAGGTGGCGTCAAATTCGGTGCGATGTGTTGTTGCGGTGGTGACGCTCATGTCGAGGCTCCGTAACTGGGAATGCTGGGTAACTGGGAATGCTGGCTATGCAATCTCGTAGTCAGCAAACTAGAAGCTGGCTATGTTTTTAGCAAGTCAGCATCGGATGCCCGGATGATTGTTTCAGTCCTTTCTGAATTCAGAAATTGATGTACTGTTTTCTCATGGAAACCAGGATTCACCGCGATGCGTTGTCCCGCTTCGGCAATGCGCTGTCGGACAAGACTCGAACCGAGATACTTTTGAGCCTGCGCACTGGCCCGCGATATCCCTCAGACCTTGCCGAACAGATCGGAGTTTCACGGCAGATCCTGTCGAACCATCTCGCATGCCTGCGTGGGTGTGGACTAGTTGTTGCGGTGCCCGAGGGGCGACGCAGTCGGTATGAGCTCGCAGATCCACGGATCGGGCGCGCGCTCGAGGATTTGATCGGCCTGGTTCTGGCAGTCGACCCATCCTGCTGCCCCGACGCCGATGCCGACAGATGCTGCTGATGGGTTCCGAACTCGAGGACGTCAGGCCCGTGTCCATGCTGTCAGATCAACGGCGGCAGGTACTTTCGCGGCGCATCCGAATTTTTGTCGCAGTGACCATCAGCTACAACGTGCTCGAGGCGATTATCGCGCTCACGGAAGGCGTTCGAGTCTCGTCGACGGCGCTGATCGGCTTCGGTCTGGATTCTGTGATCGAAGTATCGTCCGCAGCGGCTGTGGCCTGGCAGTTTTCGGCAAAGGATCCAGAGTCGCGGGAGAAGGTGGCGCTTCGGATCATTGCATTTTCGTTCTTCGGTCTCGCCATCTACGTCACCGTCGATGCTGTCCGATCACTGTTCGGTATCGGCGAGACGCAGCATTCTTCTGTTGGAATCATGCTTGCGGCAGTGAGTGTGGCGATTATGCCCGTACTCTCGTGGGCCCAGCGTCGTGCAGGTCGCGAACTCGGCTCGCTCTCCGCGGTTGCCGATTCCAAGCAGACACTTCTCTGTACGTACCTGTCCGCTGTCCTTCTGGTCGGACTGCTCCTGAACAGCCTCTTCGGCTGGTCGTGGGCAGATCCCATCGCTGCCTTGGTTATCGCCGTCATTGCCGCGAAGGAAGGGATCAATGCGTGGAAAGGCGACACGTGCTGCCCTGCGCCGGTGAAGATCACGGCCAGCGAGGAGTGCCACGAGTGTGGCTGTGGGAACGAGTAGTCACCACCAGTCGGTCGCTTAGATAACGGCCCCGCCACTCAGTACGCTCACGAGTCCGATTGTAATAAACGCGACGACGCAGAGGGTCCCGCGAATGGGGTCTCCGGCACTTGCACCCTCTTGAAGCCAATTCAATATGTTGACTGAACCCATCTGCATACTCCTTGCTCGATACTGACATTCGATACTGACAATCCTTCAGCGAGTTCATCGCGATCAGGATTGCGTTACGACGTGTAGCGAAAGTCTTCTTTCGAGGTGCCCTCTGGCCCCGGGGCATTCGGCCGAAAATGTGGTCCGTGCTCGGTAGCTGCGACCAGGGCGCCAGGTGGTGCCTGCCCGTACCGTCACACGAACAAGACGATAATTCGATCCCGTCTCGGAGGTCTTGTGACCTGGCGATCGCTCAGAACGGGTCGCCGTTCAGCATGAGCGGGAAATCGGCCACGATGAACAACAACGTGGAGAGGGTTTGCCTGAATAGGTCGTCTCCTTCTAGCCCAACGACTCTCACTGTGAGCTAGGTTGGGGACTAGTGCTCAGATGCCGGAAAACAACGCGCCATCGGGATCCTCGGTTCCGATCACGGCAGGTGTGACCATCGGCAGTTCTCCGATGACGGCGTGGTTATCGGACACGTCGATCAGGTAACCCGGCGTGGTGCGGGAAGATTCGTCATCCTGTTGTCCGCGCGTGCCCGCACCGCTGGCGCCGCCGCCCATCATCCCGCCGCCGGCAGGGCTGGTGCCCGGCATCGAGCCGGCCGGACTGCCCACTGCCGGTGCAGCAACGGAGGTCCAGCCGCTAGTCGGTCCGGACAGTCCTGCTGCTCCCGAAATTCCGCCGACCCGGCTTCCACTGGAGGCTCCGAATGTGCCGCCTCCAGCGCTGGCTCCGGTCACCGATCCGCCTGAGCCAACGGCATTCGCGACGTGTGGCGACGAGGATGCGGCGGTGGGAGAGAGTGGATTTCCCGTGCCCCAGAGTTTGTCGACGCCCGCGAGTGGCGATGCAGAAGCATTGGCCGCTGTGGTGCGCGCCGAGGTTGATTGAAGTTGACCATCCGGCGTCGATCCGCCTGCTGGCGGATGGCCTTGTGTTGCAGCGTCGATTGTTCCGGAGCCGGCTTGTTCGACGACCTGTGTCAGCTGTTGTGCTGCTGTCTGTGCGATTGGTGACAACGCAGCGAGAGCGTCGCTCACCGGAGGTGGTGGAACCGGGATCGATCCGGCAAGCGAGTTCATGACGGTTGTGTGCGCGAGCATTTCGCCGCGGGTCTGATTGACAGCAGCGATGGCTGCCTGCATGTGCTCGGACGCGGCGGCCAGCAGCATTGCCTGTCCCGGAGGAGTCCACGCGATTGGCGCTGCAGCAACAACTGCCGTCGCAAATGATTGCGCGATGGCTGCCAACTGAGCATTGCCGCGTTGTACTGACTCCGCAGCGGCAGCTGTTGTCGTGGAGATCGCGTTGCCGCGTTCGCTGAGTTCGGACCCGCTGCGATAGGCGGCTTCATTGGTATCTGTGGCAACTTCGTTGCCGGTGCCGTTCCAGGTCTGACTGACATCGGCCAGACCGCTCTTGGATAATCCGCCGGCCTTCTCGATGAGGGCACTGGCTTGATTGAGGACGTTGACGGGGTTGGTTCCGTTGAAGACTCCCGATCCGAGGCTCTTCGCCAGATCGATCAGGGGCTTGAACAGTGCGTCGACCCCTGGGAGCGACGGAAGTGCAATCCCTTGCGTCAGCGATTCGGCAGCGTTGGTCGGGAGTTGCGGCGTCGCCGGCGCGACGAGAAAATCGGGAATTGACGGTAGGTCGACTGCACCGGGGATCTGCATCCCGAGAACCGGAGCCAGCGCCGAGTGCTCGACGGCACCGAGCATCGCGGTACCGGCAGGGGTGTCGAGCATGGGTCCCACCGCACTGCCCTGCAGGAACTCGAGCACGGTTGTCGGATCGTGGGGACTGTTCATGCGAGGTCACCGTTGATTGTGGTCGTGCGTCGAAGTTCGGCCGCTGTCGATTGGTCGGTGGCGTCGTACGTGTCGGCTGCCGCACCGGCCGTTGCGGACGCTCCGGCATAAAATACTGCGAGAGCCGCAACATCTTTGGTGTGGGCGGCCTGTGCGCGCGCGAAGGCTTCGAGGAATTCGATACCGACAGGCCCCACTGCCGGTGCCACCGCTGCAAGATTTGCATTGAGATCGACAATAGCGGCTTGTGCAACGTGGCCCGCGGCTTCGGCAGTCGTAGCGCCGTACTTGCGGATGTCGTCAGTGACGACAGAAAGTTCGCTCATCTTTACCCCCGTATTTGGTAAGCGTCGTCAGGACTGTAACGGAAGCGAGTCTCCGAGTGCATGTTCGTGGGCGTCGGAACCTTTGACAGACTGAACCCATGAGAACCGCTTCGGACGTTATTGCCCGCCTCACGTCTGATCCCGCACGATCTGGACTGGTGATGGACTTCGACGGGGTTCTGGCCCCGATCGTCGACGATCCTTCGACGAGTGCTCTTTTGCCGGGCGCAGCAGACGTCCTCGGCTCGCTCTCACGTCATCTCGGATTGGTGGGTTTGCTCTCGGGTCGGCCGGTGTCCTTCTTGCGGGATCGAGTGTCGTTGGAGTCGGTGGTGCTTATGGGTTCCTATGGTGTCGAAACGTGGACGGACAGCGGCCTCGCGGTGCTTCCGGCCGTTGCAGAGTGGAAACCGACCGTTGTGGACGCCGAGGCCGAGTTGCGACGGGTGTTCGCAGCGTCGGCAACACCGGGGATCCATGTGGAGGGCAAGGGCCTGGCCGTGGCGGTTCACTGGCGGCAGGCAGGTGATCGAGTCGCTGCACAAGAACTGGTGGAGCGGGCAACCATCGATATCGCCGCCCGGACCGGGTTGCGCCGTGAACCCGGCAAGCTTGTCGAAGAGTTGCGCACACCGGTCCACGAGGACAAAGGGACGGGATTGCTGCGTGCAATCGCGGCAGCAGGCGTTGAAGTAGTTGCATACGCAGGCGATGACCGCGGGGACTTGCCGGCATTTGCGGCAGTCCGAGCTGTCGGGGGCGACGCGTTGGTGGTGGGCGGCGCCGATTGCGCGCCTGAGGTTGCCGCTGTGGACGGCGTCATGTTCGGCGGGCCGGAGGAATTTTTGGCCTGGATGAAGGAACTTGCATCGGCCTTCGAGGCACAGATGTGATAATAAGTCCGGCAATTCGGTGCGGCGAGTCACAAAGATCCTGTGATGGTAGTCACGTAACGGACGGATAACGATTGGTACGGTTGAAGTCTCAATTGAACCGTTGAACTGCGCATATAGGTGTCATCTGGTCAATTTTCTAATACGATCGTGCCAAAATATTGACCCGTGACCTTTCCGTGATCATCGCCTAGCGTCGTTGGCAGTCCGAAACAACCGGACAAACACCGACCCGCAACTGCGTGCTTCTGCCCCGCGGGTCCGGTACTCCCCAAACCTTCGCGGGGCAGGAGTGAAATAGGCGAGTCGTTCGATCCGGCGCACAAGTGCCCGATCCGATGTCGTCCGCGGTAGCGGAGAGGATTTCCCCTGATGACCAGCATTACCTTCAAGCGCGCCCTCGGCGCAGTTGCAACCGCAGGCGCAGTAGTCGCAATCCCTCTCGCCATGAGCACCGGCACCGCCTCGGCTGCAGGCCACGACTGGTCCGGAGTCGCAAACTGCGAGTCCACCGGAAACTGGGCGGCCAACACCGGAAACGGCTTCTACGGCGGCCTGCAGTTCACGCAGAGCACCTGGAACGCATTCGGTGGATCCGGCAACGCTGCCAACGCCAGCCAGGCAGAACAGATCCGCGTAGCCGAGAACGTTCTCGAAGGCCAGGGCGTCGGCGCATGGCCCGTCTGCGGTCAGTACCTCACCGGCGGAACCACGGCGGGCACCTATGAAGCAGTCTCGGCCCCTGTCACCACAGAGGCTCAGGTCGAATCTGCTCCCGCAGCAACCACCGGCGGCAACTACGTCGTGAAGGCCGGCGATACGTTGTCGAAGATCGCTGCAGCCCACGGTATTTCGCTCGAAAACCTTGCAAGCCAGGTCCCGAACCTGAACCTGATCTTCCCCGGACAGAGCCTGTCCGTCTAAATCTGCCGCTCATTCGGGCATAAGAACGCCGAAGTTGTTCGGAACCATAGGGTCCCGGACAACTTCGGCATTTCTGCATTCAGGCCAGATTCAGTTGATAGACGCCGTTCAACGCGGCGTCTGCGAAGATGAGTGTCTGCCCGTCAGAGGTGAGCGTGAGGCCCGTCAGACCGACTTTGCCGGTCTCGAATACTCGCCTGGGTGTGCCGTCCCAACCGAACTCGAGGATGCGCCCGTTTTCGTTGTCGGCGACGAACCACGAATCTTCACCTGCAGCGAGGCCGGACGGGCGGCCGACGATTCCTGAGTCGGTGGCGTCCTCGCGGGTCGCATTCCAGACGTACGAGTATTCGGAGAGAGTTTCCATCGGCGGAATCCAGTTCTCGCCGGCGGCGGCGATACGTTCGAGGTTGCCACGCGTGTTTACCCACTCCGTGACGGTGGCTGGGTCGTCGCCATCCCCAGGGCCGTTTTCGATGTGGCTCCAATCGATGACACCGGCACCGTGCTCGCCGTGGCTTGCGGGTGAATTGTTCCAGTTCTCGACCATGACTTCGGTGGTGCCGCTGTCAGGTTGGAAACGTCGCACCACGCCGGCGCCGGTATCGGAGTAGTAAACCCATCCGTCATGAGTGAACATGCCACTGGGTACCCTGTCCACTCGCTGAAACGGTAGGTCGATGTACCGCGCGGTGGTGCCGTCGCCGTGGAACCCGTTGCCTTCCTGATGATCCCGGTTGAAATCGACCCGACTTACATGGCCGGGCCCACGGCAGGTGTTGGTGTCGTCACGAGCGCCGCAGCCGTCAAGCACGAAGAATGCGTTGACCTGATCGTGCACGATTCCGGCGCTGAGCGGATTGCCGTGAAGCATGTCGAGGTGGCTGCCCTGGCGTGGCCATACGCAGCGGGCGGTCGAATCGGACCAGTATTCTGCCGGGCATTGATTCTGCGGAGTGTCGTCCGGCGGGTCGTGGCTGATGCCGGGTTGCGGCCAGTCGTCCATGTACTGCTTGTTTTGTCCCGCGATCGCAAACGTGTTGGTGGAGAACAGTGTTGGCCCCATGAAGTTGTTGCCCTTGAAGTGTGTTTCGCGTTCGGGGTTCAGTTTGAATTCGAGACCGCGGACCTCATTGTTGGAGTTGTTCGAGACCGCGAAGAACTGCCCGTCGTCGTTGAACGCGATCCCCGAAGGGTGTGCCATGAAGTGCTCGCCGTATCCGTCGCGTTGTTGCTGAGCAGGCTCGGGGTTCTCGAGGTCGATCACGGTGAGGGAATCGTTCCCGGCGTTGGTGATCCACAGTTGCGAAGTTCCCGGTCTTACCGCGAGCGACGACGGTGAGTCGAGAACTGCTCCCTGAGTGACGGATTTGATCTGACTTTCCTCCGGCCCGCCGCCGGCCTCTGTCGAGGACGAGCATCCCGCCAAAATCAGTACCGCGGCAGCTGGAAACACTCGCAGTGCGGTGCGAGCAACACAGAACCGGCGGCCCCATGTATTGCGGCGGGTATCGCTCATCCAAACCTCCGAAGTTATTCACAAAATCGGACAATTATGGCACGACGTCGGGCACGGCCGACGCAGATGCGGCGTACTCGAGGCGTCGTTGAACACCAGCCACCTCACGAACAGCGTTACCGAGCAGGTTGCGTGAAAGGGGAGTGAGATCGGCGATCATGATTTCGTCGGTGGGAGGGTTCCCGGCCGCAAACTGCTCCGTCTGGTGTCGGACACGGATTTGCTGGAGCACCTCGAAGGATTCGATGAGAACCTGGGCGTCGTCGCCGGGCAGGAAACCGTTGTCCGCGGCCACTTTCAACCGTTCGAGAGTGGTACTGGTTCGTGCTCCGACTGAAATGCCGGCCCAGCGTGCGATGTTCACGATCGGTTGGACGGCCGTGGTCTTGAGATTGACTGTGCCGGTGTGGCGGGTCATCACGTCACGTAGTGAATGCAGTTTCGCCTTCTGGCCCACAGCTTCTCGCAGGAGTAGTTGCATGACGGCAGGATGCAGACGCAATTGATCCAGCGCCGAGGCGCGCGGGTCGAGTGCGGGGTCGCCGGCGACAACCCGAGCATCTGCCAACATCGACAGCATGACGAGGGCATGGTCCTGGTAGGGATTGGACACCCATTTCCGTAAGGCCTCGCGCCACTGCGGAAGAGTGCGCGCGAATCTGGACTGAGCTCCCGCACTGTCCAGTTCGCGAGGGAACCCGCATCGGTCGAGGATGTCGTGAATACGTTTTGCCGCATCGGCACCTTCGCGGTGCGACTCGCCGCCCCACACGAGTGCACTGTCGATATCCGAGGAAGGGAGTGCTTCACGTCTGGCGACACTGCCCAGTGAAAGCCAGGCAAAGTCCGGGCTTTCGTCGCCGCCGACTACCAGTTCGATCGCACGCCTCACCGTCACGTCAATCAGAACCGACAGTGTTGCGCTGATATCGAGGGGTGAAACTCGCGACGCCACGAGGGCGGTCACCAGTTCCGGGACAGCACGAGCAGTGGTGATCAGCGCGGCGTCGTTCTGGGCGGTGGCAAGTTGGGCCCGGAGTTGGAAACCCTGATTTGTTGCCGACGTCAGGAGGTCGCTCAATTCGAGCACACCCAGGAGTGTCCCCGTGGCGGTGACAACCGGAAGGTGGCGCAATCCATGTTCGAGCATGTCGGTGACAGCGTCGACTCCGAGGCGGTCCGGATCGACTGTCACCGCTGACGGCGTCATCACGCTGGATACGGGTAGTGCGCTGTCGATTCCGCCGACAACCACGCGAGCGCGCAGATCGCCCTCCGTGAAAATTCCGTAAGTGCTTGTGTCTGTAGGGATCACGACGGCGCGACGGCCGGCTTCGGTCATCAGGGCGGCGGCTTCACGAATGGACGTATCCCCGGAGCAGACAATTGCCGGTCCGTGCAGCAGATCTCGCACCGGACGCATGGCCGGGTTCGGTGTTGCTGTTCGCGGTCCGTGCCCCGTCATGGACTCATTGTTGCAGGTATGTCCGATTTAGTGTGGGTGTTTACAGCCCGCCGACCTGCGAGAGGACGCCGAGGGCAGTATCGGTGGTGCGCCACAACGAGTCGATTTCCTGTTCGGTCCCGGCGCGGGTCTGCGGATTCTGTAGGGCGAATCCGTTGGCCAAAGTGATGGTGTTGTATCCGCTGTCGGCGGCGCGTAAGAGCAATTGTGACGGTTCGGATGTGCCGGCCAGTTTGTCGAGGCCTTCGCCGAGGAAGTAGAACCGCCACAGCGGACCCAGATCGGCGTTGTACTCGGTTTTGGTCTCCGTGACAATTGAACCACCTTTGACTGCAATGGAATCGACGATCTTGTAATAGTCCGGGATGTCGACTGGCTGGGTACCGGAGGCTTCGACGGCATGTGCGAGGTCGACAGTGAGGTGCGCGTTGTATCCAGCCATGGCGACTCGCGCTGGGCTGACGCCGCATTGGCGTGTCAAAGCAAAATAGTTGCTCCACGCGGGATCCGTCGGGGTACCGGTGAATTCGGCATGGACGTTGACGAGATAGCGGCGAAGCAGTTCGTAACTCACCGAATGCGCCCACTGTGCATCGGCGAACGACGCGGGGTCGCGTTGCAGGGGCATGACAGCGTCGTGTTCGACGGCGTCGAGGCCGATCGAGAACAAGCCGCGCCAATCATGATGGGAAACAAGGATTGTCGTGATCTGGTGATGGCGTTCGACGGCTGTTTCCAGGCGTTCGAGGCCTTCGCCGCGCAGGGTTGTGACATCGCTGAGGTCGGCAATTCTCGCGACGTCGCCGGGAGCCAACGGAGTTCCACAGGCGACCGAAAGACTCTCGCCCGGTTCCGCTGTTGCGAAACCGGGCGAGAGGAGAGTGATCGAGATGCCGAGTGCGATTGCCAGCGGTGTGAACCGACTCGATTTCATCCGCTCACACTAGGCTCGTTCACTCAGTGGTGCTGGGTGAACGATCAGCTCAGGACTGCGTCGGCTTCGATTTCGATGAGCAGAGCGGGATCGATCAGCGAGCTGACCTCGAGAATCGTGGTGGCCGGACGGATATCGCCGAAGACCTCGCCGTGCGCGAGTGCAGCCTGCTCCCACTGCGACATATCGCGCAGGTACATGCGGGTGCGGATGACATCGCCGAGAGTCGCACCCGCTTCTTCGAGCGACGACTTGATTGTTTCGAGTGCCGCACGAGTCTGGTCCTCGAGGGTTTCGCCGGGGGCGGTTGTGCCGGATACTGCGACCTGGTTGCCGATGCGGACGGCGCGCGAGTAACCGATCTTGGGTTCCCATTCGGAACCGGACGAGATGTTGATTCTGTTCGACATTGTCCAGATTCTGCCAGACCGGGAAGGGCGGGTTCGCAACCCTTTCCACTTTCAATTTATAGCGCACTGGTGGACTTGCGGCAAGGCCGGGGTGGTGCCGCAGAATGGCTGGCCTAGGCCGCAATTCAAGGAAATGGCAGTTGACGATGAACAGTGTGTTCGACCTTCCCGACCAACTCGCGCGCAAGGCTGATCCGGTTCTGATCGCCCGCGACGAGGAGCACTTCTCGGCCATCGCCGAGAACCTCGAGCGGGCCATGACCGACCTGACCGAACGTATCGATACCGAACGTAAGGCACCTCGCCGCTTGGGCCAGGAAGTCATGGAGCGCGACTTGATGGTCCATCAGCTCAGTTCCCAGTTGCGCACCCTTCGTCGATTCGGTGTCGACCTGTGCCTCGGGCACATCGTGACCTCGGACAGTCCCGAACCTGTGTACATCGGGCGTCAAGGCCTCCTTGACCGTGCGGGAAACCCACTGCTTGTCGACTGGCGCTCGCCGGCGGCCGAAACCTTCTTCGGGGCGACCCACGCCAACCCGATGGGCCTGGCGCGTCGTCGCCGGTACCGCTGGAGCCTGGGGCAATCGAGCGGGGCGCGGATCAGCGATTACTGGGACGAGGTGTTCTCCGCCGACGGACTGATCGGGTTCGAGGAATCGGCCGCGCTCGACGACCAGTCGGCATTCATCGCCAGCCTGGGCAGTAGCCGGTCAGCACGAATGCGAGACGTGCTCGGGACCATCGCATCCGACCAGGACGCCATCATCCGCGAAGGCTCGCGTGGCGCGCTCGTCGTCGACGGCGGTCCGGGTACGGGCAAAACTGTCGTCGCGTTGCATCGCACCGCGTACCTGCTGTACTCCGACGCACGACTGCGCCACGGCGTGCTGTTCGTCGGTCCGCACGAGCCTTACCTCGCCTATGTCGCGGACGTCCTGCCCAGCCTCGGTGAGGACAGTGTGCAGCTGTGCACTGTGCGTGACCTTGTCGACGAGGGCGCCGGCGCAACGATGGAGACCGATCCGGAGGTGGCCCGTCTGAAGTCGTCCGCGGACATGGTGAAGGCGATCGAGACCGCCGTGAGGTTCTACGAACAGCCGCCGACCGTGGGAATGACGGTTGAGACCGACTGGGCCGATATCTGGCTGAGCGCCGACGACTGGGCCGAGGCGTTCGGAGCCCCGGACCCGGGTACACCGCACAACGAAGCGCGCGAACAGATTTGGGACCTGTTGCTCACGATCCTGACGGATAAGTGCCGGGCCGCTCCGACCAGTCAACTCCGAAAATTGTTGCTGCGCAGCGATGAGCTACGTAAGGCGCTCGAGAATGCGTGGACGCTCGTCGAAGCAGCCGACCTCGTCGGCGACCTGTGGTCGGTTCCCGCTTACTTGCGCACGTGTGCTCCCTGGCTCAGCTTGGCGGACGTTCGGAAGTTGCAACGCGCCGATACCAAACAGTGGACCGTGTCCGATCTTCCGCTTCTGGACGCAGCGCGGCAGCGGCTCGGGGACCCGGAGGCGTCGCGACGTCACCAGCGCCGTATCGCCGCTGTTGCCGCCGAGCGGGAGCAGCGGTCCAGCGTCATCGATGATCTGATCGCGTCGGATGTCTACAGCGATGGCGAAGGTTTGATGACGCAGCTGCGGCAGCAGGACCTGCAGGAAATGCTGGTCGACGAAGCTTCACTGCCAGACGCCGACCCGGACCGCCTTGCCGGCCCGTTTGCGCACATCGTCGTGGACGAAGCGCAGGAGTTGACCGACGCGGAGTGGCAGATGTTGCTGCTCCGCTGCCCGTCCCGGAGTTTCACCATCGTCGGCGATCGAGCACAGGCTCGGCACGGGTTCAGGGAGTCGTGGAAGGAACGGCTCGAGCGGGTTGGACTCGACCGGATCAATCAGGCTTCCCTGAACATCAACTACCGGACGCCGGAAGAGGTTATGACAGAAGCCGAGCCGGTTATCCGGGCCGCGCTTCCGGACGCCAACGTCCCGACCTCCGTCCGGATCAGCGGCATCCCCGTCGAACATGGCCCGGTTTCGGAACTGGGTTCGATCCTCGATTCGTGGCTTGCCGAGAATTCGGAAGGGATTGCCTGCCTCATCGGCGCCGAAGATTACCGCGGTGGGACGTCTCGTGTCCGGTCGTTGACCCCGGAACTCGCGAAGGGGCTCGAGTTCGACCTGGTTGTACTCATCGACCCGAATTCGTTCGGCACCGGCATCGAAGGAGCAGTCGATCGGTATGTCGCGATGACCCGTGCGACCCAGAAGCTCGTCATTCTGACAAGTTCTTGAACTCGAGCGATTGACATATCCTAGAACAAGTGTTCGACTTGGGTTATGAGGTGGTCGGGTCAATCGCTGGATGCGGACGACGGAGCGTTGCCGGGGCTCGAGCGCGCTGGTTTGGTGCGTTCGGTCCAGACGCCGGAGTTCGAGGGCATCACGTTCCACGAAGTGCTGTGCAAGAGCGCCCTCAACAAGTTGCCTGAGGAGTCCACTCTTCCATTCAGCTTCACCGTCAACGCTTTTCGTGGCTGTTCCCATGCGTGTCGATATTGTTTTGCCAGGCCCAGCCACGAATATCTCGACCTCGATGCCGGTCATGACTTTGATTCGCAGGTAGTGGTGAAGACCAATATCGCTGCCGTCCTCCGCAAGGAACTGGCGCGAAAGTCGTGGAAGCACGAGTCGGTTGCATTGGGGAGCAATACCGATCCGTATCAGCGTGCGGAGGGGCGTTACCGGTTGATGCCCGGCATCATTCGTGCGTTGACCGAATCCGGTACGCCGTTCTCGATCCTCACCAAGGGAACACTGCTGCGACGGGATTTGCCGCTGCTGAAAATGGCTGCCACGCAGGTCGACGTCGGAATCGGAGTCTCGCTGGCTATCAATGATCCCGTCCTGCAGAAGCAGATCGAACCTGGCACGCCGTCGCCACGCGCTCGCCTGGAGATGATCAGGGCAATCACCGACGCCGGATTCTCCTGCAACGTGATGGTCGCGCCGGTCATCCCGTTTCTCACGGATTCCAACGAACACCTCGACGGACTTTTTGCCGCACTTGCCGAGGCCGGTGCTACCGGGGTGACGGTCTTCCCGATGCACCTGCGGGGGAGTACTCGCGGGTGGTTTCTGAACTTGCTCGCTGAGGAACATCCCGCGCTGATTCGTCGATACCGTGAGCTGTACGGGCGGGGTGCTTACGTCACGCCGGAGTACAAGCAGTGGTTGAAGAAGCGTGTGGATCCGTTGGTGGAACGGCACGGATTAGGCGGGCAATCCAGCCATCGCGTTGCCCCGGCGCAGCGTATCGAACGTGAACTCGTGGGTGCCGGGACTGCGCTGACCTTGTTCTGAAGGCGACGGACCACGGTAATTCGGAGGCCCGGGCTCCCGGTCGCGGGATACAGTCGCCTGGTGCTGCTCACCCTGACGTCCACGCCAACCTCGCGGTTCCCCGATGCCACTGCGTTGAGTTTTCTTCTGCACAAACACCCCGACAAGGTACAGACGTTCGATTTGTCCGTCGGTAAAGCAACGGTGTTGTATCCGAATGTCGGCCCGGAGGAGACGACAGTTGCCCTGATCGTCGACGTTGACCCAATCGAATTGGTGCAGAACAGGTCTCGGCGAGGGAAAGGCAATGACAGCTTTGCGCTGGGGCAATACGTCAACGATCGTCCGTATGCGGCGTCGTCCATCCTGGCCGTGGCGCTGTCCAAACTCTTTCGGACCGCTTTGGCCGGGACGTGCACTTCGCATCCCGAGCTTGTGGATGCCGAACTGGCGCTGACGGTTTCGGTCCCGGTAGTTCCGGTGGGCGGCGATACCGACTTGCCACGTCGGCTGTTCGAACCACTCGGGTGGGACGTGACGGCGGTTCCGGTACCGCTCGACCCTCATCTGCCGGACTGGGGCGATTCCAACTTCGTCTCGCTCACGCTTACCGGGGAACATACGGTGCAGAGCGCCCTCCGGCACCTGTACGTCTTGCTGCCGGTTCTCGACGACGTCAAGCACTACTGGGTTGGATCCGACGAGGCCGACAAACTCGTACGTGTCGCCGGCGAATGGTTGGCGACGCATCCCGAGGCGTCGTTGATCATGTCCCGCTACCTGGCACGCCAACGTGACTTGGTGGAGTCCGTCGTCGACAGGCTTGTTCCCGACGCTGCGGAACCTGTGGACGAGCTTCCGCGTCCGGAACCGCCGCTGGCGCGTTTGCGAACCGAAGCCGTCGTCGAAGCGTTGCGCCAGTTGCACGTTCGACGCGTAGTCGACATCGGATGTGGCGAAGGCAAGCTCATCGAAGCCCTCATGCCGCATGCTCAGTTCGATCGACTGGTCGGTATCGACGTCAGTGCTCGCGAACTTGCCCGCGCAGATCGCCGGTTGAAACTCGCCGAACTATCCGATTTTCAACGTGAACGTGTGTCGCTGATGCAGTCGTCGGCGACCTATCGCGACTCGCGGCTCAAAGGATTTGATGCCGCAGTTCTCATGGAGGTGGTCGAGCACGTCGATGCCACGCGCCTGCCGGCATTAGTGCGATCGGTCTTCGCTGACGCAGCCCCGCAGGTAGTTCTGCTGACGACGCCGAACTCCGACTACAACGCGCTGTATCCGGCGCTGGGCGAGGGAGAGTTCCGCCACCCGGATCACCGGTTCGAGTTCTCGCGAGCTCAATTCGAGGAGTGGGCCGCCGACATCGCTACGGCCCACGGATATTCGGTGCAATTCAGTTTTGTCGGATCAGTTGATCCCACTTTGGGCGGCCCGACGCAGATGGCGATCTTCAAGAAGGAGGTAGGCACGACATGACGGTTTACGAGATACCCGACCTCGCACTGGTTGTGCTGATCGGCGTCAGTGGCTCCGGGAAGTCGACGTTTGCCGCACATCACTTCGGTCCACACGAGACACTCTCGAGCGACCAGTTCCGGGCCTGGGTCAGCGATGATCCGAATTCACAGGGCGCAACGACCGACGCCTTCGAGGTGCTCGAACTGGTTGCCTCCAAGCGTTTGCGTCGTGGCCGGTTCACGGTTGTCGACGCAACCAATGTTCAGCCTGCCGCCCGCAAGCGGCTCATCGCGCTGGCACGTGACCACGACGTTCTTCCCGTTGCGATAGTGCTCGATGTTCCCGAATCGGTGTGCTCCGCGCGTAACGAGGCTCGCCCGGATCGCGCGTTCGGACGTGACGTCATCAGGCGTCAGCACCAGCAGTTGAATCGCTCGCTCCGAGGGCTCGGCAAGGAGGGGTTCCGTACCGTTCACGTGCTCAGTGGGGAGGACGCGATCTCCGAGGCCGAGTTCGTGCGTCGGCCACTGCGCAGCGATCTGCGAACGAACAACGGTCCGTTCGACGTCATCGGCGATATCCACGGCTGCCGAAGCGAATTGGAATCGCTCCTGACAAAGCTCGGCTACTCCATCGAATACGGTGCCGACGGAGCACCGAAAGATGCTGTGCCGCCTCAGGGAAGGACGGCGCTCTTCCTCGGCGACTACGTGGATCGCGGGCCGGACTCGGTGGGCGTACTTCGCCTCGTCATGGGGATGGTTGCTGCCGGTCACGCGCTTGCCGTGCCGGGAAACCACGAAAACAAACTCGTGAAAGCCTTGCGAGGCAAGAAGGTGACGACAAGTCATGGACTGGCCGAGACTCTCGAACAGCTGGCTGCGGAGTCGACAGAGTTCCGGCGAGACGTCGTGGACTTCTGCGACGGTCTGGTTGCTCACCTGGTTCTCGACGACGGAAAGCTTGTGGTCGCGCATGCCGGTCTGAAGGAGGATTACCACAATCGTGCCTCCGGCCGGGTGCGGAGCTTTGCGCTGTACGGCGATACTACTGGTGAGACCGACGAATTCGGCTTGCCGGTGCGGTATCCGTGGGCTGACGACTACCGTGGAGCGGCCATGGTTCTTTACGGGCACACGCCGGTTCATCAGGTGGAGTGGGTCAACAACACCGCATGCCTCGACACGGGATGCGTGTTCGGTGGAGCACTGACTGCTCTGCGATACCCGGAGCGTGAGCTCGTATCGGTTCCGGCTGAGCAGGTCTGGTACCAGCCGGTTGTGCCGTTGGCGCCGCCGACCCGCGCGCCGGATGTTCTGGATCTGGCCGACGTGCTTGATACCACCGGCGTCGAAACCGCGTTGCGGGGACGCGTCTCCGTTCGCCCCGAATACGCGGCTGGTGCATTGGAAGTGATGAGCCGATTTGCTGTGGCGCCGCAGTGGTTGCGGTACCTACCGCCCACGATGGCACCTTGCGCGACATCGCAATTCGATGACTACCTGGAACATCCGTCGACGGCGTTCGAGGCGTACAGAAGTGCCGGGATCAATACCGTGATCTGCGAAGAGAAGCACATGGGATCGCGTGCTGTTGTGCTCGTGTGCCGTGACGCCTCAGTTGCGCGTGAGCGATTCGACGCCCCGGATTCACTCACAGGAATGGTGCATACCCGAACGGGCCGTCAGTTCTTCGACGACGACCTCACCCGGCAACTGCTGGATGGTATCGCCGCGGCGCTTACGACGGCCGGAGTCTGGGAAGAGCTGGGAACAGACTGGATACTGCTCGATTGTGAGCTGCTGCCTTGGAACGTCAAAGCTGAAGGGCTGCTGCGTGATCAGTATGCGGCTGTCGGAGCAGCAGGCCGGACTGACCTCAGTGCCCGGGCAAGTGTGTTGTCGCAGGCAGCATCCCGAGGGCTGGACGTGTCGGAGCTTTCGGAACTGACGTCGGACAGAGCGACCAGCATCGAGCGATTCAGCGAGGCGTACCGGCAGTACGTGTGGCCCACCAACGGGTTGGACGGTGTCCGCGTCGCGCCATTCCAAATCCTTGCCACGGAAGGGCAGGCGTACGGCGAACGCGACCACGACTGGCACCTCGCAGTTGCGGATCGATTGGTCGCAGCGGATCCAAATCGATTCGCCGCCACACGTCGCGTCGTTGTCGAACTCGATTCGGAAGAATCCGTCTCCCAGGCGACCAAGTGGTGGGATTCGCTCACTGACGCCGGTGGGGAGGGGATGGTCGTGAAACCCCTTGCGAATCAGATCTACGGACCACGAGGGTACAACGCACGAGTCCAACCCGGGATCAAAGTTCGTGGGCGAGAGTATCTGCGGTTGATCTACGGAGCCGACTATCTGGAGCCGTCGACGCTCACACGTTTGCGCAACCGCAACCTCGGGCACAAACAGTCAATGGCACTGCGTGAGTACGCACTTGGGATGGAAGCAGTGTCGCGGCTCGTTGAGCGCGAACCGTTGTGGCGCGCTCATCAGGCAGTGTTTGCGGTGCTGGCGCTCGAATCGGAACCTGTTGACCCGAGGCTGTGATGCAGGAATTGCGTCAGAAACTGATCACTCCCGTAGTGATCGACGGGCTGCACCTTAGGTGGTTCGTCCCGCCAGAACTGCGCGAGACGGTCCGCTGGGGGTTGGCTTGGAATTCCGACAGTCCACGAAGGTGGGCTGCGCTGGAGCCAACGTGGTCACTGACCGCCGACGTGCGTTCGAGTTCGAAGCCGCTGTTGCGGCGATTGACAGCTGACCCGAAAATTGATGTGCTGCAGCAACCTTCGATCGGCTATATCGGTGCCCTGCAATTTATGTTCAATGCCGATCTTCCCGTTCCGTCGCAGGTCGCAGTCTCTGGTCCGCTGAACCTCGTTGCGGGAACTCCGCGCAAGAATGTGAACACAAGGCAAGTGTGGACGGATTTCGACTCCGACGCGATCACCGTCGGATTGGTACGACGTCTGCGACTGGTGTCGATAGTGTCGGATATGTTGCCGAATGCACGTCCGCCACACGGATCGAATTGGGGATGGGCGTCACGGCAGTTCGTGTCCGGGACGGAACGGGTCTACGAATTGGCGCACCCGCCAGAAGCACTCGCGTCGTACCAGTTGACGGACCGTGTGAACGGGCCGCACCGAGAGAGTTTCTTGGTGGTAGATCTCGAGACGGACCCGTAGAACTGATCGAAAAATACGTTGGACGAGGTAAAGATCCCCGCGTAGCGTCGAGGTGCACTGATTCACCAGCCGAAACGGAGTTCTACCGTGTTACCGCTTACCGAACGCGATATTCGCGGGTCTTTCGTCAATTGCTCGAAAGGTGAGGCGAAGCGGCTTCCGGTACCACGGGATTTGGATCGGCGACCGTGGGAAGATTTGGACTTCTTCGGCTGGAACGATCCGACAATGCCGGGGCGTGGGTATCTGGTGATTCCGCAGGGCGACGAGTTGATCGGTATTGCGCTCCGCTACCAAACCGGGAAATCGGGTCGCGCTCAGATGTGCACAATCTGCTTGACGACGCACGGTAGTGGGGGAGTCTCGTTGCTGAGCGCAGCCAAGATCGGTGACGCCGGCCGGCGCGGCGACACCATCGGTACGTATATGTGCACTGACCTGGCCTGTCCGCTGTACGCGCGAAACAAGCGGCGGCCGTCTGCGGGCAACCGTTACCAGGAGAATCTGACGTCGGAAGAAAAGGCACAGCGAGTGGTCACGAACATCGGTGCGTTTGTGGCCATGCTGGGCGCTTGACCGAGTGCACCTGCATCGAACGGGTGCAGTCCTGAAGATTAGGCCCTGGATATCCCGGAGTGGGATGTGTACGGAGTGTCGTACGGCAGTGACCTCGCGCTGCATTACCTGCGCGACTACCCGGACGGGATCCGCGCCGTTGTGGCGGATTCCGTAGTGCCGCCGCAGATGAATCTCGCAGACACGTTGTGGCCCAACGCGGCCCGGGGATTCGATGCACTCGGGTCTGCGTGCGACGCGCACCCTGCCTGCCAGGCCATGCTTCCAGACTTGGTCGGGACGCTGGCTAGAACCGTGACCTACCTCGATGCACACCCGCAGGTGGTCTCGGTGACGGCGGGGGATGGGCCGCCGGTCGACGTGATGGTTGACGGCTACAAATTGATGTTCCTCGTGAACTCGGCATCGTTGGCCGCCAACGGACTCGTCGATATGCCGGCGATCATTGCGGCGGCCGCCCGCGGCGATGTCACTCCCGCCGCGCAGTTGCTGGCGAGCGTCCAACCCTCACCGGTCCCGCTCGTTGGGTCGGGACCGACGTACGGAGTGTTCTGCGGCGAAGCCGTCGCACATACGAGTGCCGAGGCCATGTTCGGTGCAGCGAAGAAGTCGCTACCGCAGTTCCCTGTCGCGGTCCTGGGCATGACCCCGCGGCTGCCTTGGCTGGTGGGGGACTGCGCGGCGTGGAATGTCGAGGCAGTCCCGGACCGTGTCGCGCAGCCTGCCGACAGCACCGTTCCAGTGCTGTTGTTGAGCGGCGGTCCGGCGGCCGTCACTGGATTTCTGGACGACCCGTCGTCGTCGTACCGACCGCAATGCCTCGACATTGTCGTGATTCCGCCGTTCTCGACCTCGCTGGCAGGGCCCGCATGATGGTAGAACTCGGCGCCACAGGGTGAAGCCGAGGGTGAAGAACTCAGGTCGGACTGCCCGATTTCTCGATGGTGGATGCTGCCGGGCAAATTCACGACAAAATCCGGCATTTCGAGCATAGGCTCAGTGCTCCGAGTCAACGCAGCCGGTAGAGGCAGTCCCTCGAGTCGTCATGCCGGAAGGAATTGCCCAGCGAGATTAGGACACCACTATGCGCAGAACTCCCTTGATCTTCGTCACCTGTGCCGTCCTACTCGCGGGGTGCTCGACGACCGTCGATTCGACGGGCTCGACCTCAGCATCGACTACGACGACGGACCCGCGGGGCGGCATTCCTCCCGGCTATCCACTGGAATCCGACGTGATGGCGCCGCTGGTCATTACGACCCTCGGGCCGGATCCGATTCCGGTGACCGGTACCGACGGCAAGGTCCACGTCGCCTACGAAATATCGGTGCTCAACGTCTCGCCGCGACCCGCGATCATCACCGCGCTCGACACACTGGCCGGTGGACCGGACGGCAAGGTAGTGGCGAGCCTGGACAAGGACGAGGTGCTGGCTCGTACCTTCCTGTTGGCGAACATCGAGGCGGTACCGGTTACCGACATTCCCGTCGGGCGCACTGTCGCACTGGTACTCGACGACGTCTATGAGACCCGCGCCGACGTTCCGACTGAGGTGACCCACCGTTTGGTCACCTCGTACGGCGCGTTCGTCACACCGAATTCCGGACTCGAGGCGAGGTATCCGGACGCCGTGACTCAGATCGGTGGAGCCGTCACGACCGGGACAGGCTCTCCGGTGATCATCGGCCCGCCGCTCGCCGGAGACGGGTGGGTCGCAGCCAATGGATGTTGCGTGATTACCTCGCACCGCGGGGCGATGATGGCAGTCGGTGGACGGATAAACGGCACCGAGCGCTATGCCATCGACTGGATGCGCATCGATGCGAATAACCCGGAGCTGAGTTCGAGCAGGGGTGACGGCTCGAAGAACGAGGACTACTTCGCCTACGACGCACCGCTGTTGGCTGTAGCCGACGGCACCGTTGTGGCCGTCGTATCGGATAAGCAGGACGAGCCGCCGCACCAGGTAAACAGCAACCTCACGTTCGATCAGCTCGGCGGCAACTACGTGGTCATCGACATCGGTGAGGGCAATTACGCCTTCTACGCGCACATGATTCCCGGATCGGCCTCAGTGAAGCTGGGCGACAAGGTTTCTCGCGGTCAGGTAATCGGGAATCTGGGGAACTCGGGCAACACCACCGAGGTCCATCTGCACTTTCATATCTCGCGGGCCTCGGCCCCGTTGTCCGGCGACAACGTGCCCTACGAAATCGACGCCTTCACATTCGTTGGTTCGACGGTCACCGACACCCTCGTCAAGGGACCGAATGCCGGTGAGCGAACCGATCAGCTTCCGCTCAATCTGGATGTCATCAGCTTTCCTAAATGAGGAGACCGACAATGCGTAAGGCTCCGCTCATTCTTGTTGCGGCCGTTGCACTTTTGGCGGGCTGCTCGTCCTCGGTCGATTCCACCGAATCGAACGTATCCCCGGCATCGACGGTCAATTCTCAGGACGGTGTTCCGCCCGGCTATCCCGCAGACATCGACATACTGGCGCCGTTGGTGATCAAAGCTATTGGGGCGCAGCCGATTCCTGTGACGGGTGCCGACGGCAACGTTCATGTCGCCTACGAAATATCGGTGCTCAACGTTTCGCCTCGACCGGCCGTCATAACCCGGGTCGACACGCTAGCCGGGGGACCAAACGGCAAGGTGGTTTCGAGTCTGGCGAAGAACGAGACACTGGCACGTTCGATGCTGGTCCCGAACTACTCGGGGCCGTTCACCGAGATTCCGGTCGGACGCACTGCTGTGTTGATGCTCGACGATGTGTATGACGCTCGCGCCGACGTTCCGGCCGAGGTGACGCATCGGTTGACCGCAACATTCGGCCCTGCCGCCGAGCGGGATGCGGCCCTCGGTGCAAAGTACCCGGACACGGTGACCCAGATCGGGGGAGTGGTCACGACGAGTGCGAGTTCACCCGTGACTATCGGACCGCCGCTTGCCGGTGACGGCTGGTTGGCGGCCAACGGGTGCTGCGCCGTTTCGTCTCATCGCGGGGCACTGATGGCCTCAGCGGGGAGAATCAATGCCGTCGAGCGCTTTGCCATCGACTTCTTGCAGATCGACACAGTCGCAGGCGTGGGGACGTCCACCGGTGACGGTTCGAAGAACGAGAACTACCGGTCGTACGACGCTCCGCTGCTGGCCGTAGCCGACGGCACGGTGAAGGCAGTGGTGTCCACGATGCCGGAGGAGACGCCGCAACAGGTTCCGGACGTTGCTACCGTGGATCAGCTCGGTGGCAATTACGTGATCATCGATATCGGTGACGGCAACTTCGCCTTCTACGCGCACATGATCCCCGGTAGCGCGTCGGTGAAGGTCGGTGACAAAGTCACGCGCGGGCAGGTGATCGGCAAACTCGGAAACTCGGGCAATACTTCCGAGCCTCATCTGCACTTCCAGGTGAGTCGGGCCGCGATACCTCTGAGCGGCAACAATGTGCCCTACGAAATCGATCGCTTCACGTTGGTGGGATCAATGGCCACCGACGCCCTGGTGAGAGGGCCGAATGCCGGAGAACGTACCAACCAGTTGCCGCTCAACGACGATGTCGTTAACTTTCCGGCGATCTCGTGACGGCGCCGCCGAGGAGTTAGCTGTGACGGGGGATCGGTTACATGCGATAAGAGTGAAGCCGCATTTTCTGATTTCCGTCTATTGGTGGCATATGTCCAGCTATCGTTCTTGGCAACTCCCGCGCCTGGTGGGATGTGACCGAGAGGAATCCCATGAACAGATCTGTGCGGGCCGCAGTGACGCTGGTGGTGGCCGGTGTGTCGCTTGTTGCCCTTTCAACGGTCTCGGGCGCGGCCCCACCGGATAACGGTCAGCGGGATGCGCAGGTGAACTTCTGGGCCACGGACCGCGGCGCCTGCGAGGCAGATTTCACCATCGAGAACCACACCAACGTCACGACCTACACCATCGACTGGCGTATCGACGGCGAGGCTGGGCGCGATATCGGCGTGGGATTTGATGTCTATCGCACCGGTACCCCGAACATGTCGAGCAAGGCGTTGTCGCCGACCTGGCCGGACGAGGTGCCGGAAAATACGCCCGAGAACCGCACGATGCTCTCCGGCCTCCCCGCTGTCTCGGCGACCTACACGCAGGACCTCAAGAACATCATCGCCGGCTGGAATCCTGCGCTGCCCAACCCTGACGCGGATACACACACGGTGGAGTACCGCATGGTGCTCGGCCCGCCCGGGAACAATGGGCAGACTCCCAGCGAATTGCCTGAATGGATCGGCGACCGGGCGTGGCACACCGTCACAGTCACCGGATGCAATCCGCCTCCGGAAACCGGCTCGCTGGGCTCGAGCAGTTGGTTGGGTTCGATCTTCGGCGGGTCTACCGGGTCGATCAACGGCTCTTGAGACGCCGGCGCGAGGGTCTCGAATGAGTGTGCCTGAGATTCGGTGATGTGAAGTGCGGGAGCGGCGTCGCGATGACGGCGTTCCCGCTTTTGCCTACTTTTGGAGGGTCCATCCGGAAATTGCACTGCGCGACAACCATGTTCACCTGTATTTAATATCGGTCACTGACGGAAACTTGATATTTTCCGAATATGTGGCCTACGTTTCTGATACCACCTTGCACAAAAGTGACGAACTAACTTCACGTCCGAGCAACGCAAGATCCATCGGCACCGAAAGGGGAGGACTGGAGTCAGAACGCGCCGAAACCGACGATTCCAGCGACTTCGGACGGATCGATGCGGTGGATCATCACCGAATTGTTCTCGTTGCCACCAATGGTGGTGAGGGTGCCGGCGTCATTGACCAGCACGATGTTGACATGCTGACCGAATGGACTGTCGCCGCTGTACAAGATCGTGTCGCCGACCTTGGGTTGATAATCCTGGCCGTACGGTACAAAGGATCCGACGGATTCGTAGTACTCCTGCAGCGTGTACACGCCGGGGATCCGCCACGAACTCGACTTCGGGTTGGAAAACGGCGCACCGATCTGGTTCATGTTCCAGCTGACAAAGTCTGCACACCAAGACTCTTCGACGCCCTCGGCATATTTGGTGCCCGGGTCGCCGGATTCCCATTCTTGTTCCAGGCTGGTCACCAATTGGCTCTGCGCAGAGGTCAATTCGCTGTAGTCGACAGTCGGGAAGGCGTTGAGTTTCTCGCCCGCCAGAGCGTCGCCGTCGCGGTTGAACCACCAGAGTCCGCCGGCAATCAGGAGTGCCAGTACTACACAGAATCCGACCAGACCTACGAGCTTGGATCTGGTCGGATTCTGTTCGTGTGGCATCACGACACAATAGCGGACTACTCGGGTTTCACTCGAGGGGCGGAGCGGATCGATCGATTGTGGTGGCGAGGGGCTTTTCCTTGATGAAGGTCAGCAGGATGACTGCGACGATTACCAGGGGCACGATGTACATGAAGATCGGTGCCAAGGCGTCGTTGTATGCACCGACGATGGTCTCGCGAATCGGGGCCGGTAGCTTCCAGAGGATTGCGGGTGTCAACGAATTCTCATCGTTTCCGACAGCTCCGCCGGCGGCAGGCAATCGCTCTGTCAGAATATTGGTCAGACGGGATGCGAACAGGCTGCCGACAAGCGCGCTACCCAGGGACGCGCCGATCTGACGGAAGAAGTTGTTCGACGCCGTCGCAGTTCCGACTTCGGCTGCGGGAAAGGTGTTTTGGACGATCAGAATCAAAATCTGCATGACGAGTCCGATTCCCACGCCGAGGATTGTGATGTAGATGCCGAAGACGATCAGTGGTGTCGACGGTGTCAGCCTCGAGAGCAAAACCAAGGCCACGGCGACGATCGACGTGCCGAGGATCGGAAACATCTTGTATCGCCCGGTCTTGCTGATGATCTGTCCGGAGCCGGTAGAGGCGACCAGCATTCCTGCCATCATGGGAATCATCATCAGACCGGCTTCGGTGGCGTTCTTGCCGGTCACCATCTGAATGTAAGTGGGCAGGTAAGCCAGCGCGCCGAACATCGCGATGCCGATGACGAGTCCGGCGACCGTGGTCAGGACAAAATTACGCTCCGAGAACAGGTGCATGGGAATGACTGGTTCGGTTGCGCGGCGTTCGACGAACACAAACGCGATTGCGGAAACAATACAGCCGATGACAAGTCCGACGATGACGGCGGAGCCCCAGGCGTAAGTGTTGCCGCCCCAGGTGGTGAACAGGATGAGGCAGGTTGCAGAAGTCGCGACGAGGATCATGCCGGGGTAGTCGATGCTCGGTTTGCCGAGCTTGGGCTTGGGCAAGTGAAGGAATGCCATGGCGCTGGCTATCGCGAGCAAACCGAGTGGCACATTGATCCAGAACGCCCAGCGCCAGCCGATGCCCTCGGTGAACCAGCCGCCCAGTAGTGGACCGGCGACTGCTGCGATCGCAAAAACGCCGCCCATCGCACCCATGTACCGGCCGCGCTGCCTGGCAGGCACGACGTCGGCGATGATCGCCTGCGCCAGCAGAATCAAACCGCCGCCGCCGAGGCCCTGTACCGCGCGCCCGGCGATGAGGGTGGTCATGTTGTGGGACAGTCCGCCGATAATCGAGCCGACGATGAAAATGCAGATAGCGCCGATGAACAGGCCTTTGCGGCCGATCAAGTCGCCCAGTTTCCCGTAGACGGGCATCATGATCGTTGACGCGAGGATGTATGCCGTTGTTATCCACACCATGTGATTGACGCCGTGCAATTCGCCCACGATGGTGGGCAGTGCGGTGCTGAAGATCATCTGGTCGAGGGATGCCAGGAGCATCGTGATCATCAATCCGGCAAAGACCAGGATGATGGATCGTTTATCCGACGCGGTTTCCAGTTCGTCTGCGTCGGTCGCAGCTTCTTGAGTGGACATGAAGTTCCTTAGTCGAAATCGGTGGACGGACTATCGGTCAGATCGGAGAATCTGGGACATCAATGTCAGTGTTGGATCCACGAGTTCTGATCGCGGACGGTCTCTTTCACCGTTCTGCCAGGCCCGGAAGACGTATCGCATTGCTGCGCCGGCGATGATTACCGTGGCGGTAGCTTCATCGACTGCGTCCGTGTCAGTGGGTAGTCGATGAGTGTCCGGACGTTCGAGCAGTTCGTGCGTGAGCATTCTGGTGAGCGTGTCTTCGAGTTCGTGGAACGTTGCAAGATGCTGTTGGAGCAACGTCGGGTGTCTCTCGAACAGTTGCTTTCGGTGGACAAGGAGGTCTGGGCGCTCGTCCATGATCTTCATCGCTTCAGCGAAGACTGCGAGTGCTCCGCGGAGTGGGTCGCCTCGATGTGCAGAGAGGAGTTCGGAGATTGCTGCGGTGGGGGGAACCTCGATTGCGATTCCGCCGATTGCCGCGTCCTTTGTCGGGAAGTAGTTGAAGAACGTCCGAGTCGATAGTTCGCAGACTTCACAGATGCGTTCCACGGTCACTGCGTCGTAACCGAGATCGAGTACGAGTTGGACAGCGGTGCGCTCGATCAATGCTCGGGTTGCGATTCGCTTGCGCTCGCGCAGACCCAAATTTTCGGTGCCCATGCCGTCAATAATTGCATAGACTGCAAACTTTCACTAAGTGCAAAATATTCTCCAAGGTGCGGTTATGAGCTTGCAAAAACTGGACATCGGAGAAAGCAGATATGGTATCTACGTGGAAGACACCCTGCCTTCGTGCCCTGAATGTTCCAGCGAGTTCACCTATGAAATGGGTGCCCTTATGGTTTGCCCCGAGTGTGCGCACGAGTGGGCGCCGGCAGAGGTAGCCGTAGAAGAAGACGGCGTCATCAAGGATGCTGTCGGCAACATCCTGGCCGACGGTGACACCGTTACAGTCATCAAAACGCTCAAGGTGAAGGGCAGTCCCACCGGCATCAAATCCGGAACCAAGGTGCGAAACATCCGTCTGGTTCAGGGAATTGGTGACCACGACATCGATTGCAAAGTCGACGGAATCGGCCCGATGCAACTCAAATCGAGCGTCGTCAAGAAGGTCTGACCCGCCCGCCTTCTGCGATTCGGGACCGTTCGGCCATACCGTCGTTTTTCAACTTGACCGTGACCGATGTTCAGGCAGACGATTAACTGATGACCGCCGACGACAACGAACTACTCCAGGTCGAACGTAAAATCTCTCGTCTGATCGCTCGATACCGGGAGGCCTTACCTACGGAAATCGAACAAGACGTTCGGATTGTTCACAGGCGCTTTACCAGCGGGCGGATACGCGATTTTGTGCCGCTTCTCGTAGAAAAGGCGGCCCGCGTCGTGATATCGCTGATTGGATGTCGGGGAGTGCCTCGTGATATTCACGGCGATAACGCATCTTGGCTGAACCAGAGCCTCTGCTGTGGCCGACCCTAGCCGTGGTCGTTGTCGTCGGCGCATACTGAAACAACCGTGATCAGCGAGCGTACGGAGCATTGACATGGAAGGTTTTTGGGAGTTTTTCTGGTTTGTTTTCGTCTGTTTTGCCTTCGTCGCCTATTTGAGCGTGTTGTTCTCGATCATCGCCGACTTGTTCAGAGATCACGACACCTCCGGCTGGATCAAGGCAATCTGGATCGTTTTCCTCTTTGTCATTCCCTTCCTCTCCGCGATGATTTACGTCGTTGCTCGCGGCGACGGTATGGCCCAGCGGTCGATGGCCGTGGCCAAGCAACAGATGCACGCGCAGGAAAACTACGTTCGGAGTGTCGCCGGAAAGTCTCCGGCTCAGCAGATTGCGGATGGCAAAGCGCTGCTCGATGCCGGTGCGATCAACGAAGGCGAGTTCAATGCGCTCAAGGCAAAGACCTTGGTGTAATGTCCCGGCGCCAGGCCTCCACCGTGTACGTCGACGTCGCGCCCGGCGACGACTCACCCGGTGTGCAGTCTGTGGCGCGTGAGGTGTGGCTCGTGTGGGTCGAGTCATCCACCGTGCAGTTCGAGGCTGTCCTGCGCCGGGAAACCTTGATCTGAAGAATGCCCGATCCTCGACGTCACCACCCGTCGTATCGGATCCGGTGCACTGCACCGACCGTCCGGTGTCCCAGGATGATGGGTTGGCTTGTCCCGTAAGGATTGTCGACGATGAGAATTGTGCTGTCGACCATCCATCGAGTTTCATCGGTGTCGGCACCCCGGTCGTCCTCGAGAATATGACGGTCGAGATCACCGACAGCACACCGCCGGCGAGTGGGTCTCTCGGATCCCTCGGCGCGATCTTCGGATCGTAACCACGATCCTTTGACCCGTTAGATCCCGCCGCATCTTCGAATCGTGGCCGCCCACCCCTGTGAAAACTCAAGGGGTGGGCGGCCATCGGTGTTGACACCGCAAGCGAAGAACCTTGAGAATCATCGATATGGACAAAATCAAGTTCTTCGAGCTGGTCACCGAATGGTTCGAAGTACTCGGTGTTGTCTCGATGGTTTTCGGGTTCTTGTTTGCCTTTGTCATTGCCGGTCGTTCGTGGTTCCGCACACGCGACGGGGGATCGGCATTCAAGACTCTCCGTGAAACCCTCGGTGCAGTAATTCTCTTGGGCCTCGAGATTCTTGTCGCCGCAGATCTGGTCAAGACGGTGACGTCCTCGCCGTCACTGACGGATGCTGCTGTCCTGGGAATGATCGTGCTGATCCGTACCGTACTGAGCCTCTCGATTCAGATCGAGATCGACGGGGTACTTCCGTGGCGCAAGGCATTGGTGACAGGCCCTGAGCTGCTGGTCCGTGCGGCGCGCGGATCGGGTGGGCGAGCGATGCCCGACGCTCCCAGTTCATAGGGGCCCTCGTATCGAGTGAAAGGTCTGGTAGATGACCGCAGTGCGCACAGAACATCTCACGGTCGACGAGCGCAAGGCGCTGGGTCGTCAGGCCCGACGCGCGACGCCATTGTCGACGCTTGCAGACCTCGCTGACAGTGATCGTGACCCGATCTCGCTTCTGGAAACACAGGCGAAAACTCGTGTACCCGAGTTGGTCCCGATTCGCTACGGCCGGATGTCGGCATCGCGTTTTTCGTTCTTTCGCGGTGCGGCACTGGTGATGTGCGACGACCTTGCGCGTAGTTCGAATTCCGGGATCTACACCCAACTCTGTGGAGATGCGCATCTGAGTAATTTCGGAGTTTTTGCCACTCCGGAACGTAAGTTGGCGTTCGATATCAACGATTTCGACGAGACTTATCCCGGCCCGTTCGAATGGGACGTCAAGCGTTTGGCTGCCAGTTTGGCGATTGCCGGCAAAGACAACGGATATTCCAGTAAGGAACGTAAACAGATCACGCGTGGTTGCGCCGCCGAATACCGGGAAACGATGGCCAAGCAAGCTGCTTTGGGAAATTTGGCGGTGTGGTACTCGCACATCGAACCCGAGGACGGTCTCGAAGAACTGAGTAATCAGATCAAGAAACGAATGCTCGATCGCGCGCTGTCGACACTCGACAAAGCACGCCGACGCGACAGTGTCCAAGCCGCATCGAAGTTCACCGAAGTTGTCGACGGTCGTCGACGGTTCATCAGTGATCCGCCGTTGATTGTTCCGGTGGAAGAGTTGTTCGAGGGCCAGAATCTCGCCTTGGCCGAAGAGGTGCTCCGTGAACGAATCGGTTCCTATCGCAGCACTCTCCAGTGGGATCGTCGGGTGCTATTGCAGAGTTTCGAGATGGTGCACATTGCGCGGAAAGTGGTTGGCGTCGGAAGTGTCGGCACGCGGGCGTGGATGATCCTGCTGAATGGCGTCGACGTCGACGATCCACTGATACTGCAGGTCAAGCAGGCGGTTCCGTCGGTACTGGCCGGCTATGTGGACGGTCCGACGTTCCGGAACGAGGGGGAGCGGGTGGTTAACGGTCAGCGGTTGATGCAGGCCAGCAGTGACATTTTCCTGGGGTGGGAACGAGGCCCCGGGCCTGATGAAGTCGAGAACGATTTCTATATCCGCCAACTTCGTGACGGCAAGGGTTCCGCGATCATCGACGGCATGAAACCCGAAGGAATGGAACTGTACGGTCGACTGTGTGCGCGAGTGTTGGCTTATGCTCACGCTCGATCGGGTGATCGCATTGCCATCACCGAATATCTTGGTGAGGGAACAGAATTCGACTTCGCGATTGGCGAATTCGCGGCGGCGTACACAAAGCGAAATGCTCGCGATCACACCGCTCTGCTGACAGCCATCGACGATGGCCGGGTGTCAGCAGAGCGGGGCATCTAGGCTGCGGTTTCTTCGGCGGACCCTAGCGTGAAGCCATGGATTGACTCAGGGATTCGGAGCCCATCCAGGCCCACGCATGGACCAGCGCGTTCAATCCACTCAGGATGTCCCGCAATGACTCGATTGAACCCATGGAGCACACTCATTTCGCGTTGAAGTAGACGGACCATCTGGATTATCACATGCGGTTGGTGGGTAGCTACCGGTTCACGCGTAGACCGAGTCGAGCCACGCCGCCCACGCTGCGGTCGCTGCTTTGCCGTCAGTATCGGTCGCGAAGAGGTGATGCGCGGCATCTACGTTGCCGCCGAACGCATTTCGTCCGTAGAAGCGCAGGAGTGCGTCGTCGGTATGTAGTCCGATGAACCAGTGGTTGAGGTAGTCGACTACCGCGGACACAGGGCTAATGCCTGGGATGTCGAATGTGACGGTGTCACCGATCGTGGTCGTGGCATCGATTCCGAGCGCGCTGCGCAGCGTTGCCGGGGCTTTGGACGTTCCGGATGCCTCCGGGCCTTCAACCGACACATAGGTGGTGGGCTGCCCGGCGAAATACCGCAGGTACTGGCCGAGACTGTGCAGGTAGAAATCGGTGTGCCTCGCCGAGGTCTCCGGCGACTGCCGCGCGGTCGGCGGCGTTTGCGAACGTGATCTCACTGTCGATGGCGTACGACGCCAAAGGCTTTCCGGGTGCGGTGGCACCGGACATCAGTTCGCCGACCTCCCGAACAATTCTGGCTGCCAGCGACACCAGCCAAGGGGCCGAGAGCTGGTCGGGGAAGCGGCTGGGATCTGGCGCGAGGGCGGACATTGCAGCGGTGGAGATGACGTACGACGCGGCACTTGCTTGCATGACACGTTCAGTCATGTTGCCGCGTTTGCGTTCCTCGACGAGTTGGACGAGTCCGTGTTCTTCGAGGGTTCGCAGGTGATAGTTGACCTTCTGGCGGGTTAGACCGACCAGTGGTGCCAGTGCGGCAGCCGACGTCGGAGTGACAGGTGCAGCCAGGGTCCGCTGCCGAAGGGGGCCAAGAGATGTCTCAGCGGCGGCCGGCCGATCGATGACTGCTACTGCGAACACGACAAATCCATCCCACCGACAATAAGTTCTGTCAAGACAAAACTATTTGTCGATGGGATGGTTTCGAAGTTATTTGACGAGTGCCGGGGGGTTGTTCAGGTCGCGCGCCGAGTACGTGTCGCACGCCGATACCTGGCCGGTCGTGTATCCCGCAGCGAACCACTTCTGGCGTTGATCGGACGAGCCGTGCGTCCAGCCTTCCGGGTTGACCCGACCGGTTGACGCCTTCTGGATTCGGTCGTCGCCGACGGACGATGCCGCCGACAGAGCGTCGCGGATGTCGGTCTGCGTCAACGGCTTCAAGAAGGGCTGGCCGGTGGCCTGGTCCGGAATGGTGTCGGCGTAGTGGGCCCAGACTCCGGCATAGCAGTCGGCCTGCAGTTCGGTACGGACTGCGCCCGACTGTGCACCCTGCGGGTCGGACTGCGCCCGGCTGATATCGCCGAGTTGATTCTGAAGGTGATGACCGAACTCGTGAGCAACCACGTATTCCTGGGCCAACGGTCCAGCACTGGATCCGAAACGGTCGACCAACAGCTGGAAGAAGCTCGTATCGAAATATGCGGTCTGATCGGCGGGGCAGTAAAACGGACCCACGTCACTCGACGCCTGGCCACAACCGGTGTTGACAGAACCGCTGAACAGAACCACCTCCGGGCGCACGTATTTTGTCCCCGTCTGCTTGATCAGCTGCTGCTCCCACACGTCGTCGAGACTGCCGACGGTAAATGCAACCCGGCAGTTCACGTCGTTGTTGGCCTGCGTGCCGGTGCAATCGTCGACCGAGGCGAGGCCCGTCGACGAGCTGGCGCTGTCTGTGGAACTGCTCAGTCCGCCCAGGAGTGAACCGGGATCGCCACCGAACAGTAAAGCCAGGATCAGGACGATGATGCCGCCGGCGCCGCCGCCGATCGCCATCTTGCTGCCGCGGCTACCGCCCCCGCTGCCCTGAACTTGAACGCGCCCCGCTTCGCCGCGGGCCCCCTCGTTGAAGGTCATGTGTGTCGCTTTCTGTTCTCGAGAACAAGTGCTAACTGTCACTTCTGCTGATAGCTTCGCATGCGATGCGGGTCCGCGTTTCCGCTCTGGGCTGTTAGCTCCGTAGGATTACAGACCAAAGTAGTCGGTCGTCGGTTATTGGAAGTTGTTCGAAAGGAATCTCGTGCTGCGCACACATCTCGCCGGTTCATTGCGACCCGAGCAGGCAGAGCAGACAGTAACGCTCACCGGTTGGGTAGCCAGGCGTCGTGATCACGGTGGAGTGATCTTCATCGATCTTCGTGATGCATCCGGAGTTGCGCAGGTAGTTTTCCGGGCAGGTGACGTGGCCGAGCAGGCTCACCGTCTGCGCGCGGAATACTGCGTTCGCGTAACCGGAAAGGTCGAAGTTCGCCCCGAAGGCAACCAGAACTTCGAAATCCCCACCGGTGCAATCGAAGTCAACGCTACAGAGCTCGAGGTCCTCAATGAGAGTGCGCCTCTGCCGTTCCAGCTCGACGATCAGGTCGGTGAGGAAGCGCGTCTGAAGTACCGCTACCTGGACCTGCGTCGTGAAGGCCCCGGACACGCAATTCGTTTGCGCTCCAAGGTCAATGCCGCTGCACGTAATGTGCTGGCCCATCACGAGTTCGTCGAGGTCGAAACCCCGACGCTCACCCGTTCCACCCCCGAAGGTGCTCGCGACTTCCTGGTGCCGGCACGCCTGCAGCCCGGTAGCTTCTACGCGCTCCCGCAGAGCCCGCAGCTGTTCAAGCAGCTCCTCATGGTCGGCGGCATCGAGCGGTACTACCAGATTGCTCGTTGCTACCGCGACGAGGATTTCCGCGCCGATCGCCAGCCGGAGTTCACTCAGCTCGATATCGAGATGTCCTTCGTCAACCAGGACGACATCATCCTGCTGGCCGAAGAAGTTTTGTCGGCACTGTGGAAGCTCGTCGGCCACGAGATCAAGACGCCGATCGCGCGCATGACCTACAACGAGGCAATGCGTCGTTACGGCTCTGACAAGCCTGACCTGCGTTTCGAGATCGAACTCGTCGAGTGCATGGACTTCTTCAAGGACACCACTTTCCGTGTCTTCCAGGCCGAGTACGTCGGCGCCGTCGTGATGCCGGGCGGCGCGAGCCAGCCCCGTAAGCAGCTCGACGCGTGGCAGGAATGGGCAAAGCAGCGCGGCGCCAAGGGCCTTGCCTACGTATTGGTCGGCGAAGATGGCACCCTCGGTGGCCCCGTCGCCAAGAACCTCACCGATGCCGAGCGTGAGGGTCTCGCTGCTCACGTCGGCGCACAGCCCGGTGACTGCGTCTTCTTCGCAGCCGGTGCGACAAAGCCGATGCGCGCACTTCTCGGTGCCGCTCGCGGTGAGATCGCACGCAAGAAGGATCTCATCGACCCTGACGCCTGGGCTTTCGTCTGGATCGTCGACGCACCGATGTTCGAGCCGACGTCCGACGCCACCGCCTCGGGTGACGTCGCTCTCGGCTACTCGGCCTGGACCGCGGTGCACCACGCGTTCACCTCGCCCAAGCCGGAGTTCTTCGACACGTTCGATACCGATCCGGGCACCGCGCTCGCCTACGCCTACGACATCGTCTGCAACGGCAACGAAATCGGCGGCGGCAGTATTCGTATCCACCGCAAGGACATTCAGGAACGAGTGTTCAAGGTGATGGGTATTTCGGAGGAAGAGGCGCAGGACAAGTTCGGTTTCCTGCTCGACGCCTTCGCATTCGGCGCTCCGCCGCACGGCGGAATTGCCTTCGGTTGGGACCGCATCACCGCGCTCCTCGCCGGCATGGATTCCATCCGTGAGGTTATTGCATTCCCGAAGTCCGGTGGCGGCGTCGACCCGCTCACCGATGCACCGACTCCGATCACCGCGCAGCAGCGTAAGGAATCGGGCGTCGACGCGAAGCCCGAAAAGAAGGCTGAAGAAAAGAAGGCCGACGGCGATACTGCCGACGGCAAGTAGAGCTGACCGCGGATCACCATGCTGCATATGAGGGTGATCTGCCCGTCCGAGCGCACCGAGAACGTTCTCGGTGCGCTCGAGGCGCAGCTGGGTGTTACTCACATCGTCGTGTTTCGAGGCGCCGCTCTTTCTCCGCGGGGAGACATGGTGCAGGCCGATGTCGCCCGAGAGTCGGCAAACGAGGTCCTCGAAGCGTTGACCGCGCTCGGTGTCACCGAAGACGGCGGAGTGACGCTGGTCCCGGTGGAAACGGTGCTTTCAGCCTCGGCGCGAAAGGCCGAGCACGATGCGCCCGGCGATTCCGCAGACTCCATCGTGTGGGAGGAACTCCTCTCTCATACGCGTGAGGAATCCACTCTCAATCGAGTGTTTGTCGCCTTCCTGACTATTGCTTGCCTGCTGGCGGCAATCGGCGTGGTGACGGATTCGCCGATCACCATCGTCGGGGCGATGGTGGTCGGGCCGGAGTTCGGTCCGCTGGCAGCGCTTGCAGTGGCATTGGTCAGGCGTGACCGGAGGCTGCGTCGGCGTTCGATTCTTGCGCTCGTCGTCGCCTTCCCGATTGCAATGGGCGTGACCCTGTTGGCCACGTTCGTGGTGAAGATGTTCGGCTGGATGGACGTCGAGAGCCTCGAGACTTTGCATCAGGTTGATTTTGTCTACAAGGTGGGGCCCATCTCGTTTGTCGTGGCACTGCTGGCCGGTGCCGCTGGGATGCTCGCCTTGCTGTCGGAGAAATCTGCGGCCCTCGTCGGCGTTTTCATCTCGGTCACTACAGTCCCGGCAGCCGGATTTGCTGTGGTTGCCGCTGCTAACGGTGAGTGGCGAATTGCTGGACTGTCTTCCCTCCAACTTGCTGTCAATATGCTGGGAATTGTCACCGCCTGCGCGTTGGTGCTGTGGGTCAGGACCCGAGCCGACCAGGAGTTTGCTGCCGCCTTGAAAGGCATTTCGAGTCTGATCGACGACCAGAATTCACCGTAAGTGCAGAGGCGGTGACGCATGATTGTCATCACTAACGGGTAAGTTATGAAGCGATGACCGTATTACTGGCAGACCCCGTATCCGAAGTCGTGGCAGCTGCCGAGCAGTTGCTGACGCGCCGTACAGGGGCACCCGTCACCCTCGTAGATCCGACAGATCTAGGTGGAAGTGGCCGCACAATCGTGCTCCGCGTGAGAGTTGCCGAGAACCCGTTTTCGCTACCTCGCACCCTCGTGATCAAACAAGTCCGTGATCCCTACCTCGGGGTGAAGAACGGCGTGACGCCGCCGGCAGAAGTTTCGCAGGTATTCGAACCTGGCACCGCGTTCCTACGTGAGGCAGTGTCCTACCAATTCGCTAATGCACTGGCTCAGGATGCCCGCCCCGGTGCCGAGCTACTGGCCTACGACCTGGAGGCCAGGCTCCTCGTGCTCAGCGATCTCGGTGACGCCACCGCGATCAGTGTCCTGCTCGAAGACGCCGACGAAGACACCGTCACCAACACGTTGATGGCGATGGCTCAAGCTATGGGCCGCATGCACGCCGCCACCGTCGGCCGTGAAGAAGACTTCACCGCGCTGCTTCGGCGCGCGGAGGTTGCTCACAGCTCCGACGAAGTTGCCGATCAAGTCGGCCGCGTCGTCGCCAATGTGCCGTCGATGCTGGCCGATATCCTTGGCGTCGACGTAGCGCCAAGTGTTCTCGAACAGGTCCAGAACGCTCAGAACCTGTTCAGCGGCGGACGGTTCCGGGCATTCAGCCCGTCCGACCTATGCCCGGACAACATCATCGTCAACGGCGAAGGCGTCCGTTTCCTCGACTACGAGTGGGGCGGATACCGCGACGCTGTCCTCGACATCACCTATGCCCTCGTGTCGTTCCCGGGTTGCCTGTGCAATATCGACCTGACCGAAGAACGAGCGTCGGCAATGGTCGACGCGTGGCGATCCGAGGTTGTGGGGATGTGGCCGGCGCTGGCCGACGAAGCAGAAATGGGACGACGCCTGGTCGAGGCCCAGCTCATCTGGGTGTGGCTGAGTACGTATCTCTTCCTACCCAACGATCACTCGAGGATCGCGGCTGTGCGCGAGCATTACCTGTCGGTTCCCCGAACCGAAGCGCTGGTCGGGCGGTGGGCGCGATTGGCCCGCTCCGCAGAACTCAGTGGCAACACCGACGTCGAGGCCCACGCCCGTGAGGTGTTCGCTGCGCTCCGCGAGCACGGCTGATTCGATCCGGAACTGAAAAACCACCCGTGCCGCCGACGCGCGGGTGGTTTTATTTTCGGTGTTAGTTGTCGGTGAGCTCGTCGGCCTCGGACAGGTCCGTGGCGGCCAATGCTGTCACTAGATCGGGATGACGGAACGTCGACGTGACTTGATCCTCGACCACCCGGAATGCGGAAGCGAGCGTGGCGGACTTGTCGGGTTCTGTAGCCCACGTCGCGGTCTGTTCGACGACGATAATTCCGTGGTGGACGAACATCCTGCCGGGAACGAGAGTGATGCCCGCGTTGGTCGCCCAATCTCGCAGCGCCGCCAACCCCTGGCTGGCCCCCTGTGGCCCGCCGACCTCGATGTCGTCGCTCGACAACTGCAGGAGTGTGTCGATGTCTTGGGAGTTGAGTGCGTCGTGCCACGCGAGGACGGTGGCGATCTCGGAGGTGCTCATGGCCACACGCTATCGAAACAATTGCGTCGGTGCCCTCCGGTAGCGTCGTTTTGTGAGCGATTGGCAAGCTGAGGACAGCGTGATTGATGACAACGGTCTGTTCGAGGCCACACCTGAAGTGGCTGAGGCAGCGGACGAGCCTGACGTCGTCTCGGCTGCCGAGCGGGCTTTGGCGTCGGTGTCGTCGAGCGCTCCGCTGGCGGTACGGATGCGGCCGCGCACCCTCGGTGAGGTAGTGGGACAGCAACATCTACTCGGGCCAGGCGCGCCCCTGCGTCGGATGGTCGAGGGCTCCGGTGCGGCGTCGGTGCTGTTGTACGGGCCGCCCGGTACCGGCAAGACCACCTTGGCGTCGTTGATCTCGGGGGCGACGGGTCGACGGTTCGAGGCATTGTCCGCCCTGTCCGCCGGCGTCAAGGAAGTCCGCGGCGTCATCGAGCTTGCCCGCCGACGCCTTCTCAACGGTGAGCAGACCGTGCTGTTCATCGACGAGGTCCATCGCTTCTCCAAGACGCAGCAGGATGCCTTGCTGGCCGCGGTCGAGAACCGGATCGTTCTGCTGGTCGGCGCCACCACCGAGAACCCGTCGTTTTCCGTGGTGTCGGCGCTGCTGTCGCGATCACTGGTTCTGCAGTTGCAGGCGCTCACCGCCGCGGATATCCAAGAACTTCTCGAGCGCGCAGTCGCCGACGAGCGCGGCTTCGGCGGCGCAATCACCATCGCCGACGACGCGATGGAGCACTTGGTGCGTCTGGCATCCGGAGATGCACGACGCGCCCTCACCGCTCTCGAAGCGGCCGCCGGCGCAGCCATCGACACGGCTGGTGCAGCATCCGGACCCGTGGTGGTTGATCTCGCGACGGTAGAAGCGAGTGTCGACAAGGCTGCCGTTCGCTACGACCGCGACGGGGACCAGCACTACGACGTCATCAGCGCGTTCATCAAGAGCATCCGGGGTTCCGACGTCGACGCGGCGTTGCACTACCTGGCGCGGATGTTGACGGCCGGCGAAGACCCTCGATTCATCGCTCGCCGGTTGGTGGTGCACGCGAGTGAAGACATCGGTATGGCTGATCCGATGGCACTGCAAACGGCAATGGCTGCAGCTCAAGCCGTGCAGTTGATCGGTATGCCGGAGGCTCGGCTGGCTCTGGCGCAGGCAACTATCCACCTGGCGACGGCACCGAAATCAGGTGCAGTCATCGAGGCACTCGGTGCTGCGATGGCCGACGTAGCTGCAGGTAAGTCTGGGTTGGTCCCGCCGCATCTGCGTGACGGCCACTACAAGGGTGCCGAGCAATTGGGCAATGCGGTTGGTTACAAATACCCCCACGAGGCTCGTGACGGTGTTCTGAGACAGCAATATCCGCCGGATGAGTTGATCGGCGTCGACTACTACCGACCCACTGCCCACGGTAACGAGCGAGAGATCGCTGATCGGGTGGGAAAACTGCGTCGAATCGTGCGGGGTTAAAGCTGCAAGTGGGGTGCAGGTTACGCTGGACAGCGACAGTTCGACGCTCATGAAGGTAAGGACCGGTTAGTGCAAACCCACGAGATCCGCAGGCGATTCCTCGACCACTTCGTCAAGGCCGGCCACACCGAGGTCCCCAGTGCGTCGCTGATTCTCGACGATCCGAACCTTCTGTTCGTCAACGCCGGCATGGTTCCCTTCGTGCCGTACTTCCTCGGCCAGCAGACGCCGGCGTACACCCGCGCCACGTCGGTGCAGAAGTGCGTCCGCACCCTGGACATCGAAGAGGTGGGCATCACCACCCGCCACAACACGTTTTTCCAGATGGCGGGAAACTTCTCCTTCGGTGATTACTTCAAGAAGGAAGCCATCTCACACGCGTGGGAATTGCTCACCGGTTCCGTCGCCGACGGCGGCTACGGCATCGACCCGACGCGCCTCTGGGCAACCGTCTTCCATGACGACGACGAAGCATTCGCGATCTGGCGTGACGTCGTCGGTGTTCCCGAGGAGCGCATCCAGCGTCGCGGAATGGCCGACAACTACTGGTCCATGGGCATCCCCGGACCTTGCGGCCCGTGCTCCGAAATCTTCTACGATCGCGGCGCCGAGTACGGCATCGAGGGCGGTCCGGAAGCCGACGAGGATCGCTACATCGAGATCTGGAATCTCGTGTTCATGCAGAACGAGCGCGGCGCAGGTATCAGCAAGGACGACTACCCGATCCTCGGACCGCTGCCGAAGCAGAACATCGACACCGGCATGGGCGTCGAGCGCGTTGCATTTCTGCTCCAGGGCGTCGAAAATGTTTACGAGACAGACCTTTTGCGTCCCGTCATCGAGAAGGCTGCTGAGCTGACCGGCAGCGTTTACGGTGCCGATCACACGTCCGACGTTCGTTTCCGTGTCATCGCCGACCATGCTCGCACTGCTGCCATGTTGATCGCCGACGGCGTCAACCCGGGTAACGACGGACGCGGCTACGTCCTGCGCCGTCTGTTGCGTCGTATCGTGCGTTCGGCCAAGTTGCTCGGCAGCGAGCAGCCCACGATGCGTGAGTTCATGGTTGTCGTCCGCGACACGATGGCTCCGTCCTACCCGGTCCTCGAAACCGACTTCAAGCGCATCGAAAACGTTGCCGTCGGCGAAGAGACCGCATTCCTCAAGACACTGGCTTCGGGCTCGAAGCTGTTCGAGGGTGCAGCCGAAACCATCAAGGCTTCCGGCAAATCCGTCATCGCCGGTGATCAGGCATTTGCCCTGCACGACACTTACGGTTTCCCGATCGATCTGACACTCGAGATGGCGTCCGAAGCCGGTCTCTCGGTCGACGAAGACGGCTTCCGCACGCTCATGGCCGAGCAGCGCAAGCGCGCCAAGGACGATGCTCGTGCCCGCAAGCACGCGCATGCTGATCTCTCGGTCTACAAGGAACTGCTCGATCGCGGCCCCACCGAGTTCACCGGCTTCAACGAATTGGTATCCGAGGCTCACGTCCTCGCGCTGATCGTCGACGGCGTTCGCGTTCCCGTGGCCACGGCCGGTCAGTCCATCGAGGTCATCCTCGACCGCAGCCCGCTCTACGCAGAGTCCGGCGGACAGATCGCCGACATCGGATCGCTCACGGCGCCTGGCCTCGAAGCCAAGGTCAACGACGTTCAAAAGGTCGCCAAGAAGGTCTGGATCCACAAGGTGACGGTCCAGAAGGGCGAGATCACCGAGGGCGACGTCGTCCTCGCTCACGTCGACGCCGAATGGCGTAAGGGTGCAACCCAGGGCCACTCCGGTACCCACATGGTGCACGCGGCACTGCGTCAGGTGCTCGGCCCCAACGCCGTGCAGGCCGGCTCGCTCAACAAGCCCGGCTACCTGCGCTTCGATTTCTCTTGGCAGGGCGCTCTGACGGAGTCGCAGAAGCAGGAAATCGAAGCAGTCACCAACGAGGCCGTGGCGTCCAACTTTGCGGTCAACACATTTGTGACGGACCTCGACAAGGCCAAGTCGATGGGCGCAATGGCGCTCTTCGGCGAAAACTACGGCGACGAGGTTCGCGTCGTCGAAATCGGTGGCCCGTTCTCGATGGAACTGTGCGGCGGTACTCACGTCGGCAGCTCCGCGCAGATCGGTCAGGTCACTCTGCTCGGTGAGCAGTCCGTCGGATCCGGCATTCGCCGCGTCGAGGCGTACGTCGGTTTGGATTCGTACCGCTACCTGGCTAAGGAGCGTGCGCTTCTCGCCGGACTGTCCTCGTCCCTGAAGGTGCCGTCCGAAGAGGTCCCGGCTCGCGTCGAGGCACTCGTCGAGCGCCTCAAGGCCGCCGAGAAGGAACTCGAGCTGACCAAGGCCAAGGCTGTTCTCGCCTCGGCCGGGGAGTTTGTCGAAAAGGCAAAGCGCATCGGAAGCGTGCTTGTCATCGCTGAACCGGCACCGGCCGGCGTCGGCGGCAACGACCTCCGTGCGCTCGTCACCGACATCAAGGGCCGTCTGGGCTCCGAGCCCGCAGTGGTCGCGTTGCTCGGCGACATCGACGGCAAGGTCCCGTTCGTGGTCGCGTCCAGCAAGGGAGCTCAGGCACTCGGTGTGAAGGCCGGCGACCTCGTCGGTTCGTTCGGACCCAAGATCGGTGGCCGCGGCGGCGGAAAGCCCGACATGGCTCAGGGGTCGGGTTCCGACGCCACCGGAATCACGGCGGCGCTCGATGCGATCCGGGACCGGGTCTCAGAACTGGCAGGCGGCAGCTAACGGTGGTGGCGCTGCAGGGCCCCGATCGCCCCGGTCTCGACGACCCAGGCCGTGGCCGACGCATCGCGATCGATGTCGGCAGTGTTCGGATCGGGGTCGCATCCAGTGACCCCGACGGAATTCTGGCGACACCTGTCGAAACGGTTCCCCGAGCCAAAGAACGTGGACCCGACGCGCCGGATATCCGGCGAATTATCGCCATCGTGTCCGAATACGAGGCCGTGGAGGTTATCGTCGGACTGCCACAGACGCTGCGCGGCGAGCAAGGTAAAGCCGCCGGCATCGCCACTGCATTCGCTAAACGACTGCAGAGGGCCGTCGATCCGATCCCGGTGAGACTGTCCGACGAGCGACTGACGACGGTTACTGCTGCGCGCAACCTTCGCGAAAGCGGAGTCAAAGCTCGCGGTCAGCGTCCGATGATCGATCAGGCTGCGGCAGTAGAAATTCTGCAGGGTTGGCTGGACGAGCGGAGTAGAGCAGTGAAACCAGGGGAGTCGTCGGGGGACGCGCCTGCGGCGGAGGACGATCTGTGAACCAGCGGTGGGACGACGGCGATTCACATCGGCCTGCGCGTTCATTTGATTTCGACAACGACGAGACCATGGTCATGCGTGCCCTGCCGCAGACCATCGAACCGCCGCACATGTCGAGGGCCCAGGCACGCAAGCAACGTGAGGCGCAGAGCAAGCGCGCCAAGCGTGGCAAGAAGGTCGGTGTCGTCGCGCTCCTTTTCCTGGTGATCGCAGTTCTGGGCGTCGGTGCTTACGGCGCCACCTGGTACATGGACCGCAATAAGGCGGCAGAAGATTTTGCCGGACCTGGTGGCGCTCCCGTCGTGATCCAGATCAATTCAGGTGAGACGGCGTCGGAGATCGGTGCGACGCTGGCTGCGAAGAATGTGGTTGCCAGTTCTGCAGCGTTCTACAACGCCGCCGTGAAGAACTCCGCCGAAATTCAGAAGGTTCAGCCGGGCTTCTATCAGGTGCCCGTGCAGAGCAAGGCTTCCGACGCACTCAACTCTTTGGTTGCCCCGACCTCCCGCGTGGGATTGGTTGTGGTTGCGGCCGGTCGTCAGCTTCACGACACCGCTGACGCGCAGACCGGTGCCCTCAAGAAGGGCATTTACAACCTCATTTCGGAGGCCAGTTGCGTTGGCAGTGCTCCTGTCCAGAAATGTGTATCTGCTGACGAATTGAACACTGCCGGAGCATCTTCCGATCTCGCATCCTTGGGTGTGCCGAGTTGGGCAATGACGTCGGTCAAGGGTGTTCCGGACAAGGACCGTCAGCTCGAAGGTTTGATTGCTGCCAGCAGTTGGGATTTTGATCCCACGGCTACGCCGACGGAAATCCTGCGGACTCTGGTTCAGGGCAGTGCTGAAATGTATGAGGGGACAGGCATTCTGAAGGCTGGTAGCAGCGTCGGGCTGTCGCCGTACGAGCTGCTGGTTGCCGCTTCGCTGGTCGAGCGTGAAGCATTGACCGACGATATGTCGAAGGTCGCGCGAGTGATCATCAACAGGTTGGCTGTCAATCAGCCCCTGCAGTTCGACTCCACCGTCAACTACTCGCTCGACACCACCGAGGTTGCCACCACCGATGCCGATCGCGAGCGTGTCACGCCGTGGAACACCTACGCCATGCCGGGCCTGCCGGCCACACCGATCGCGTCGCCGAGCATCGACGCGCTCAAGGCCGTCGAATCTCCGGCGCCCGGCGACTGGCTGTACTTCGTGACCATCAACAAGCAGGGCGAAACACTCTTCACGAAGAGCTACGACGAGCACCTTGCCAATATTGTTCTAGCGCAGGAAAGCGGGATTCTCGATAGTGGTCGGTAAGCCGCGCAAGGCCGCAGTTCTCGGCAGTCCCATCGAGCATTCGAAGTCGCCGTTGCTTCACCTTGCGGCGTACAACGCATTGGGTCTGAATGATTGGACCTACGAGCGGATCGAATGCACCGGTGAGCAATTGCCGGCGCTTGTCGACGGATTGGGCCCCGAGTGGGTCGGTCTTTCGGTCACCATGCCCGGCAAGATCGCGGCACTCGAATACGCGTCGGAGCGCACTGCCCGCGCCGTTGTCATCGGATCGGCAAACACGTTGGTCCGCATCGACGGTGGTTGGCGAGCTGACTGCACCGACGTCGACGGCGTCAGTGGCGCCTTGATCGCCGGCGGCGTCGGGGATCTCACCGGGGCATCCGCAGTTGTTGTCGGCGCCGGCGGTACGGCGCGGCCCGCGTTGGTTGCCTTGGCGGACATGGGTGTTCGATCCGTGACTCTGATTGCCCGTGATCGAGGCCGTGCGTCCGGTGCCATCGATTGTGGCACTGCCGTCGGATTGAATGTTGAATTCCTTTCCTTCGACGACCCTCGTCTTGGTTCGGTGTGCGCTGACGCTGCAGTTCTTGTCAGCACAGTTCCAGCCGATGCGGCCGCGCCCTTTGCAGCGGAACTCGGCAAGGCGCGTTTTGTTCTCGACGCGATTTACAACCCTTGGCCGACGCCCCTCGCCTCGGCTGTCGATGCCGCTGGTGGAGTTGTCATCGGTGGTCTGGCGATGCTCCTCAATCAAGCCTTCGGTCAGGTAGAGCAGTTCACTGGCATGTCCGCTCCGCGAGAGGCGATGGCTGCGGCTATCGCTTAGCTTTGTCCACAGCGTCGGGGTAGTCCACAACATGATTTCTCATTCTGTTGGGTCGGGCGTTGCGCTGCATGCTCGTTCCCATGTGGATGTTGGTTGTGTTGGCGGTTGCGGGTGTAATGGCCGGTTCGGGTGCACGACTTCTTGCAAACCTGTGGTTGCGCCGAAACCTTTATGCGGGTTTTTCGGTCCGTCGTGGTGTGCCGGAATTGTGCGTCGCGGCTGGTTGGGTTGTGGTCGGTGTAGCGAATTCCTCGGTGGTGCAGCTTGTTTCCGGCCTGGTGGTTGTGTGGTGGTGTGTCGCCGTCTCGGCCGTTGACGTGGCGGTACGTCGACTGCCCAACAGTTTCACTCTGCCGGGGTATCTCGTTGTACTAGCCGGTGCTGCAGTTGCGGGAACGATGTGGGCAGCGGTAGTGGGTTCGGCAATGCTCGCCGGACTCCATCTCCTGATGCACGTGGTCTCGTCGAGTTCGCTGGGCGCGGGGGACGTGAAGCTCGCACTTCCGCTTGGCGCAATCACCGGGTTGGCCGGCGCGCAGGTGTGGTTGTATGCGGCGCTGTTGGCTCCGCTGTTCACCGTCGTGGTGGCCGTTGTGATGGCGAGGCGCTCGCACCTCCCGCATGGGCCGTCGATGTGTGGTGCGGCGCTGCTGGCCTTGGTCTTCGGAGCGATAGCGGAGGGATGACGTCTGTTTTCGAGTCAGGGTCTGCGGGTACGTGTGAAGTACTCGGATTCGGAGCTGTCGACGTGAGAAGAGATACACATGATCAATCTGAATGTGACGGTCGAACATCTTCGCGACCTCCTGAACAGTACTGCTCATGCGGAACTCGTGGCGGTAGGCGGTGGGATCGAAATCTTCGATCCCAATGAGGAAGGATTCCAAGTCGACGGTATCTCGGTGGTTACTCGGGAGCAGCTCTTCGACAAGCTGCCATCAGGCGGTGACCCGCCGAATGAGGGCGAACTGGCTTTGGCCGCTGCGTCATTGAGCCAGATGATCGCCGACCTGGGTGCATGACCAAGGCGCTCTGCTTCAGGCCCTGAGCCGGCAGACGCCGAAAGCCGGCGCCCTGGCCCTAGACGGCAAAGTCTCAGCGCTGAACTGCCAAGTGGGAGTTGCCGTTTTGCTGATCAACGCCGCGTTGCCATGGGTAGAGGTTCCGGGCGGCGAGATCTTGAAGCACAGTGCCATGGCAGCCCCGGCGATGCTCCCGCCACAGCAAGTCCGATGGCACTGGCTGAGGATGCAGTCGTGAGCGGCGAAGACAACGCCAGGCCACCCACCACGGTTACCGAATCGGTCACGCTGAGGTCAGCGACTCGAACCTGATCAGTTCCGCAAAGTCGTGCATCGGTATTGAGCGAGGCCGCGCACCGAGAAACAGGGCATTCACCCCGGATCTGCTTCGAAAAGGTAGATTTCGGGTACAGGTCGAAGAGTTCGCTCACTGCCTTCGAGCACACCATGCGACTGCCGCGAGCAGGTATGTGCCCACGCCCGGCAGGATGACTACGTTCCCAGCGCGTCGCCGGGATGTCGGGCACCACACGTCTGGCTCACCGAAGAGGTCTCCCTGTACGGCAGGTTCGGAGTTGGCTACACGCTGCTTGTCACCGGGGACCCCGCCGCCATCGACACCTCGGTGTTCGAGGTGGCAGCGAAGGAACGTGGTATCCCGCTCGAAATCCTCGCCCCCGAATACAAGGGGCCTCGAGACCTCTACGGAGCCGAACTCGCCCTCATTCGTCCCGACCCAGCACGTGGCCTGGCGAGGCGATGGACTTCCGGCTTCCGTCGGCGAGATCCTCGACATCGTCAGCGGCGTCGAGGTGAGGCAGACTACGGCCGTATGAGCGCTGGAGCGCGCCCTCCCACGGATGAATCAGATATGCACACATGGCCGCAGCCCGACATCAGTCAAAGATGTCGGGCTGCGGTTCAGTCCGGGGAAAATCGCTACGCGAAGCCGTAGACCATGGATCCGACCAGGGTCATTCCCACACTCCCCATAGCGAGAAATCCGAAGCCTTCCACCGACCCCAGCGGCGAAGACGTAGATAATCTGACGAATTCGGCGCCGATTTGGGCATACGGCATTTGCCACCGCGTTCAATCCGTCGACGGTCAATCCCGTGATCGCCGATAATGCCTCGATTGAACCCATGAGCACACTCATTTCGCATTGAAGTAGACGGACCGTCTGGTTTATCGCATGTAGGTCATGGGTTGTTACCAGCTCAGCCGCCTATTCGGCTTTCGATCCAGTCCGTGGCGTAGCTAGGCTGTCGCCACCAGCGGCGCGACCTCGGTCCCGAGTAGTTCGATCCCTCGGAGCAGGTCGCCATGGGCCAGCCGAGGGTTCGTCATCTGCAGCGACAGTCGGTCCACGCCGCCCAGTTGTTCGCTCACGCGCAGGATTTTGTCGGCTACCGTCTGCGGGTCACCCATAAAGAAGGCGCCGTCCGGCCCAGCGGTGGCGTCGAACTGCTGGCGAGTCGGCCGGGGGAACCCGCGCTCCCGGGAGATGTTGGTGAACATCTCGTTCCAGCCGGGGTAGATGGTGTCCGCCGCCGCCTGGGTGGTTTCGGCGACGAAGCCGAACACGTGCAGTCCTACCTGCAGTACCTCCGGGGCGTGACCGGCCTGGGCTCCCATTCGCCGGTAGAGATCGACGAGCGGGGCAAACTGGCGCGGCTCACCACCGATGATCGCGATCATCAGGGGCAGACCCAGGTGCCCGGCGCGGGCGAAGGACTCCGGGGTTCCACCAACGCCGACCCAGATCGGCAAGGGGTCCTGCACCGGCCGCGGGTAGACGCTTTGTCGGATCAGCGGCGGCCGGTGTTGACCCGACCAGGTGACCTCGAGGTTGTCGCGGATCTGCAGCAGCAGCTCGAGCTTTTCGTTGAAAAGCGAGTCGTAGTCGGCGAGGTCCAGGCCGAACAGTGGGAACGCCTCGGTGAATGAACCGCGGCCCACGACCAGGTCGATCCGACCCTTCGAGATCAGGTCCAGAGTGGCGAACTGCTGGAAGACCCGCACCGGGTCGTCCGCGCTGAGCACCTTGACCGCGCTGCCGAGCCGGATACGTTCCGTCCGAGCGGCCGCTGCGGCCAGGATAATCTGCGGTGCCGAGTCGTAGTACTCGCTGCGGTGGTGCTCGCCGATGCCGAACGAGTAGAGCCCGACCTGGTCAGCGAGGGTGATCTCCTCTAGCAGATGCGCCATCCGCTCTGCCGGACTGATCACACGGTTGTCAGTCGGGTCGGTCACGGAGGAGACGAAGCTGTCGACGCCCAGGTGCATGAGTTGGCCTCTCGATTCGGGGTGGACGGGTGCGCCCAGCTCTGGGGCGTCGATTCAATCAGCCCCGGGGGTGTTGATTCAACCACTCGAGAGGGAGCCTCGCCCGCGGTCAGCGCAGCCCGCGCCTGATGAGGTGCCGTCGAAGGCACGTGATCGTCCGCAGTCGAAGTGGTCCCACACCGTAGCGCATTGGGTCTGTCTCGGGCGCAACAGTTTTCACTGTCGTTTACTCCGCGACGGTGGGTTGGGCGGAGTAGTCCACTTCGAACAAGTCCAGGCACAGAACCTGGTGGTCGTCGAGCATCCGACGAAGCGTCGCGTCGAGCGGCCAGGGAAAGGTGAGTTCGTGGCCGAATCTGTCGTCCACCGCCACTGCCGTCGACCCCGGGGGCAGGAGAGTCGCATCGGTAAGTTCGACGATTGACTCGAACAACGCCGGCGGCGCCGCGAGGTAGTACAGAGTGTGACGAGCGCTCGACCCGTTCAACCCGGCGGTATACAGCAGTCCGTGCGGCGTGATCATCAATCGATCCGAGGCGATCACTGCGTTGCCACTGATCTTCTCGGTGTTGGCCCATTCCACCGCAGCAATCCGGGCCTCTGCCACGCGCCTTCGGGTGTCGTCGGACAGCAACCTGTCGACGTCTGCCCGGCGCACTCGCGGATAGGACTCGGTCTCGAGGTCGAAATGACGTTGCAGGATTTCGTCAAAGAAGTTGAACAACCGCTCGCTCATCGCTGCTCCTCCCACAGATAACCTACGCCCACTGTGACCGCTGGTCACCGTCGAGCGGGTACCGATTCCGGTATTCCGCGCAGGGTTCCGACTCGCTTGTTGCGAGCGCGATCCTGGGTCATTCAGTGCTCGTCGTAATGCTCGCCGTGTGCGGCGTGTCGATGACCATCGTGGACGTAATCTGTGTGATCGCCGTGCGGAATGGCGACGTGGCCGCACCCTTCACCATGGGTGTGGTCGTGGCCCTCATGCACGTGGTGCTCGCCCGTCTCACATTCGTCGACATGATCGCCGTGGGCGCGGTGCAGGTGCCCGTCATGCACGTAGTCGACATGGTCACCATGAGGAACGGCAACGTGTCCGCACCCTTCTCCATGGCTGTGTTCGTGTTCCGTGTGTTGTCGATGTTCTGTTGTCATCGGAAACTCCCTCTTTCGTTGTCGGATTGTTGATGTCGCCCAATCGGGTCGGGGCGCGTCAGCGGGAGGCGTCGGGTCCGGCCGGCAGGTTCACTGCCAGCAGTTGAACTTGCCGTGATCCCTCTGGCGTCATGTAGGTGACGGTGTCGCCCGGTTGATGGCCGGCGAGGGCGATCCCCAATGGGCTGTCGGCGGTGAGTGTGACATCGTCCCCACCGCGCGGCGTCTCCTCGGGGATGACCACGACGCGCAACTTTCTGATCCCGTCGTCGGGAAACTGCACGGTCACCTCCGCGCCGTCGGGAAGGGCGCCGGGTGGGCTGGGCGTGACCCATCCCCCGAGCAGAGCCTCGAGTTGGTCGATCCGATCATCGATCAGTGCCACGTCGTCGGCGCGTTCCAGATCGTCGGCTGCGTCGCCTTGATCCCCGACGGTGTCATGGTCGCTGGTGAGTTCGGCGGCCATTCGATCCCGCTGCTTCCTCAGATCGGCCAATTCGGTGGCCAGGCGCGCTCGCGTCTGGCCAGATAGTGCCCCGGAATCGGTATTCTCAGTCATCGCCAGACTCCCGTGCGGTTGGAGCGAACCGGACTCGGGTCCGGTATGTGGGGCACCAACGCATTCTCGGGGACGGTGCCGAGGAGGCCCGCTTTTGCCGCACTATCCCATGAAACGCCGCGTGGGCCGCGTTCGCAATCATCGATTCGGAAGATTTACCGCTATGAACCGTTGATCGTGGCAGTGCGGCGCGCGGCGGAATAGGTTCGGGCCTACACCGACAACCGGTATTGATCAACACTGAACAACGTCCACTCTTGTTCGTCGAACATTTGATCGCTGGTGCGGGTATCCGAACCGGCTGATGAAAACCCTTATGTGCGCGTGGTATCCGGTGTCATTCAAACGAAGGATACTGAGCAAGCCTGAAATGTGTTCAAGTTGAACACGTTCGGCATACTGCCAGTCGTTTCTGAATTCTTCTCGATTCCGATCCAACACCGTGCTCTGCCTTACGTAAGCGAAGGAAATAGTCAGAAGGATTCGATAGGTCGTTCGCCTGGATAGTTCGGATTCAGAATCCTCGATGAATACCTCCGTCTGTCAAACGCTTCAAACGCGAAGGAGCATGAACTCGATGGCACTACATTTTCGTGATGACAAGCGGAGACGAATTTTCGTTCCGATCGCCTGTGCAGCAGTCTTGTCGATCGGGTTTGCCGGTACTGCATGTAGCGGTAGTGGCGGCGATCAAGCGGTGCAACAGCATTCGTCTGAGACGTCCGTTGAAGTCGACGGTGTCCGGGCAGAGTTCAACGGCTACACCGTCACGGGTCTTGCAGATATCGGCCTCGCTGGGAAAGACCTGGTCGTCACTGGTGATCTTCCCGATGATCGAGCCGTCATCGCAGACGGGTCGATGTCGCTGACTGCGGCATCTCCGATCGTGTCCATCGAGCTCGCGAACGGCAGTCAACCAAGCGCGCCACTGCTGCTGAGCTATCAGTTACCCGGCAACGCACGAATTCCCGATGATGCTGTTCCAGTGCTGGTCTCGCAGTCGGTGGATGGCACTTACGCCATCGAGGATGCCGCGCTGACGGGAACAACAACTATCTCAGCGGAACTGTCACGACCGAGTTGGTTTCAGTTCGGCTGGTTCGATACGAAGTCGTTCATGGACACGGCTCAGAATGCTGTGAAATCCGCACTTGGCACTGAATTCCCAAAGCCAGATTGCATTGGTGAGGGAATTGAGTACGCGACATACACAAAGTCGATTACTCCGGCCGACAACAATGTGGTGTGGACATGCGTCGAAAAAACGCCAGGGTCGAACCCCGCCGAACCCAGCGCTACTGTGCAGCTGTCCTCGAACTCGCCATTCGCCTGGGAAGTATCCAATGATCCTGGAGCGCTGTGGATTACAACGCAAGACAGTGATGCCGACAATCAGTTGTTGTGGCAGTTGTATGCGGAACGTGTCGGGGACCGAACAATCCTCACCCCAGGAGAGACCGTGAGGATGGAGTTCGGGCAATATGTAGAATCGCCTCGTTCTGGGACACTACGGAGCGATCCGGAACTCGATCGTGCCGCGTACACCGCGTGGGGGTACGCAAACGCGTTGGACATGATTCCGTTCGACCAGGGATTCGAGATGGTGTCGGGAATGCTCCGGTGTACACAGTTGGACGCCCGTGATCCTGCTGGGTTTGCCCAAACCGGTTTCGACTGTCTGCAAGGTCTCGCAGCCCAACCGCTCGAATGGGCACTCAGCAAAATTGGAGTGCAACTGATCTCCAACGTGTCTGAATTGCTTGACGGAAAGTCGGGACCGTCGTCGGCGCAATGGACGATAACAACGTCGACGAACGTGACAGCGACTGCTGGCGGCGCCGTTGTATTGGGAAGCAGCGCCGGCACCTACTCGGAGGGGTACGGCACCGCTCAGCCAGAAATGCTGTCGCTTAACTCTTTGTGCGCCAACACGATCGCCCGCATATCGTGGACTTCGTGGGGTGGACAGACTGCCGTCGGATCGGGAATTCAGTGTGCACCGGCGGGTTCCCCGGATAGTGGTGGACCGGTTCAACTGATAGCTTCAGATCTCGGCGACTGCGGTGGCGTGCAGGCGTACCGATCGATGTCGATAGGACAGTCATCGCCGACCATCGGGAATATCTGCATGGAATGACCGCTTGGCTTCGATGTGCGAGTGTCCGGAAGGTGCGCGAGCAGTGTTGGTTTAGTGAAGTGCGGTCAGTTTCGGCGGTCGCAGTGGCGGCCGTGGTGCTACTCCTCTTCGAAGTGATCCTCGTATTCCTCGTCGGTAGATCGCCACACAACGTCCCCAGTCTTCACATCGACGACTCGTACCTCGGTGATGCCAGGTTCATCGACGCCCTCGATGGCGATGGGGATAGCTGCCTCGATGTCGTCATACAACTGATCGAACACGCCGAGAGGACGCCAGTCGCTCGTCAGAGGCGCATCACTCTCAATCCGATACCCACTCATGTTGTGTGCCATTGGATCCTTCTTCCTGTTAACGATGCAGCGTAAGCGCGAGCACCGACATGTGGATTCAGGGGGAGCGCGCTGTCCGAACTTCCCGACCGCTGGCGGGAAATCGCCTGGCGCGCAGCAACTTTGCCGACGAGAAGATCATTGATGCGCTACCCGACACCCAGATCTTCAGCGCTGAGACCGCTCAGCAGATCACCGACGCCAGCACCTACCGCGCGCTCGGGCGGCTCACCGCTGCCGGGGTGATCGAGATTCTGCCCGAGAGCAAACGCAACCAGATCTGGGCCACCGTCAACGTGCTCGCCGAACTCGATGCTCTCAGAGCCATCATCGGCAAGCGCACCACGGAGCACCTGTCATCTTGGAATACAAGAAGGACTGAACTCCGATACCGACATCGAGACGGACCGACTCGGACACCCCAACCGCGCCGACGCCGGATGCCCGTACGTCGAAGAATGACCGCCGGATCGCCCGTGGACGGATCAAAGTCGAGGTCATCGATGCTTTAGATACCGCACGCTTATCCCGTGACTCTCGTCGGTGAGAGAAGGCAAGACTTAACTGAGTTTGAGGCCGCCCTCGGTGGCGAAGACCAAGCGGCCGTCGTCGAGGGCGATCGCCCACCGCTGCACCGGAGCCCAATCACGGCCCAGGTCAGAGTTGTCGATGACGGACTCGGCGAAGTCCACGACCACGACACCAAATCACGCAACGGTGTCGCGTCGAATGTCTGTGTTGGAAGCCGAAATCCGGGCACCGTTGCTGGTTCGGGGAGTCAGCGGTTGCACACTCACCGACTTAGGGCACAGTCTGCTCAAGTCGTGTGAGCAGATTGAATCCGCGCTGACCGAAGTGCGCGATCTGGCCAGTGCAACGCCGCGGGAGCGCGAACTGTCCGGGCTGGTGCGGATTTCCACGACCGACGCCTTCGGTACGGCGTTTGTGTTGCCGCTCATGGCAGAACTGCATCGGACCAACCCGGATCTGATGGTGGAGATCATTACGCAGACCAGATTGGGCGCCTATGGCATCGGTGCGGATATCGAAATCGGGGTCGGTGAACCTGCCGTCGGAAGACCCGGTGCAGAAAAGCTCACCGACTACCGGTTGGGTCTCTATGCTTCCGGCGACTACCTGTCTGAACGGGGAGTACCTCAGAGGCTGGCCGAACTCGCCGATCATTCGCTGGTCTACTACATCGAAGGACTGCTTCGGGCGGAGGAGCTCGACGTGCTGACGCGGCTCACCGGGCATCGCCAAGTCACCTTCGGGTAGACCAACGTGCAGGTACAGACTGTGGCCACGCTCGCGGGCGCAGGGATCGGGTTGCTGCCGTCGTTCGTCGCAGAGCGTGAGCCCACCCTGCGACGGTGCTGCCGTCCGAAGTAGCGATCACGCTGGAAAATTCACTGCGTGCCTGGGCCCGCGGAGACTACGCAGGCCCGCCGCCGCGACCGTCATGCAGGCGATCCGGGAGATGGTGGCCGAGCGTCAGGATGAGCTGATGCCGCACTAGCAATAGTCAACGTCGGTGGCATTTCGCAGATGAAGTTCGGCGGCGGCCTCTGGCGCGAGGCCGCCGCCGCGCCAGAGCTAGAAGGGTTTGGTCGGCAGGTACTTCCCGTCGAGGGTGATCACCGCGCGCTCGCCGCCGTCCGAGTCGGCAACCTTCTTGATATCGAGCTTGAAGTTGATCGCGCTGATGATGCCGTCGCCGAACTGTTCATGCACCAAGGCCTTGAGGGTGGTGCCGTAAACCTGCAGCATCTCGTAGAAGCGGTAGATGGTCGGGTCGGTCGGCACGCCGCCTGGGATGGAACCGCGCAGCGGGATGCTCTGCAGCAGTCGTACAGCGTCCTCATCCAGGTCAAGCTTGGCTGCGACGGTCTTTGCGGCGTCGGCGGGCAATGCATGCTGGCCGAGGAGGGCTGCGGTCACGAAGGCCACACTCAGCCCGGTTCCATCGGTTAGGTCGTGCCAGGACAGGTCCTTTCGGGCCTTGGCGTCGACGACGGCTGCGGCCAGTTCTTCGCGGGGGCCCGGGGTGAATTGCGACTGAATCATGATGATTTCCTTCTACTTTCGGGGTGGGTGATCAGGCGGGGACGCCGGGCATGGTTGCCGCGGCGCAGGTCTGGGGGTGTTCGACGAGCGAGACGAACCGGCGGGTGCCGCTGTCGAGGGCTTCGATCGAACCGGTTTCGATGTCGTATACCCAGCCGTGCAAGTTCAGCCGGCCCTGTTCGAGCGCGAGGGCAACCGAGGGATGCGTTGCGAGGTTGGTCAGCTGGGCGATGACGTTCTCGTGGACCAGCGAGTTCAGCTTCTCGGCCGCTGAGCGGTGTATACGGGCGGCGTTGACGACCTTCGCGGAATTGGCGTGCTGGAGCCAGTTCGCAACGGCGGGCAGCTCGTCGAGGGACGTACCGTTGGAGATCGCGGTCATCGCGCCGCAGTCGGAGTGGCCGAGGATCACGATGTCGGTGACGCCGAGCACTGCGACCGCGTACTCGACGGTGGCCGAGACGCCGCCCGGTTCGGCGCCGTACGACGGGACGATGTTCCCGGCGTTCCGGATGACGAACAGATCTCCGGGTTCGCGTTGGGTCACCAGTTCCGGGACCACCCGGCTGTCCGAGCAGCTGACGAACAGCGCCTGTGGGTTCTGAGTTGTCGCTAGCTCCTTGAAGAGCCCGGAGCGCTGAGGGAATGCGTCCTTTTGGAATGTCAGAAAGCCGTCGATGATGTCGTGCACGTTGCCTCCTTGCATCGGGTGATGACTCAAGGATGTCCTCGCGCGTCCATAGTGTCCAAGACTTGTTCTTCATAAAGTCAATAGGCAGTGTCTATACTTTTTCTCATGGAGCTACGCCACATCCGATACCTGCTCGCGGTAGCCGAACACCAGAACTTCACCCGGGCGGCCGAGGCGCTGCACGTGTCGCAGCCGACCCTGTCCCAGCAGATAAAGCAGCTCGAAATTGCCCTGCGTGTGCAGTTGCTGGACCGGTCGGGGCGCGTCGTACGGACCACCGACGCCGGCGAAGCCTTCCTTCGCTACGCGCGCCGAGCTCTGCAGGATCTCGATGCCGCCGAGCGCGCGATCCACGACGTCCAAGACCTCAGCCGTGGCTCGCTGCGACTGGCGACGACGCCTACCTTCGCCGCCTACCTGGTGGGTCCACTGATGGACCGTTTCACGACGCGACACCCCGGCATTACCGTGACCGTTCAGGAGATGACTCAGGACCGAATCGAGGCGGAGTTGGCACGCGACGGGCTCGAGGTCGGCATCGCGTTTACGGACGTACACTCGGACGAGATTGAGTGCGAGTCGCTGTTTGTCGAAACTCTCAGTCTCGTTGTCGGTGAGGAGCATTCGCGTGCCGGGCGGAGGAAACCCTTGCCCGCGAAGGAACTCGAGGATCAGGCTCTGGTGTTGCTTAGCAGCGATTTTGCGACGCGGCTTCACATCGATCGGTACTTCAAGGATCAGGGCATCACACCCCGGACGGCCATCGAGGTCAGCTCGATCGGCGCAATCGTGGAGATCGTCCGCCGTGGCAGTCTCGCGACCGTGTTGCCCGACGCGATCGCCCTCGAACAGCAGGGACTGTTCTCGATTCCGTTGTCGCCGGCGCTGCCACCGCGCACTGTTGCCCTACTTCGCCGGAAGGGCGCTTATCGCACAGCGGCCGGTCGGGCCTTCACCGAGATGGCGGCAGAGTATCGGGATCAGCGAGTGCCCCAATAGCCACAGTTGAAACGTCAGTGGCATTTACGTGCGAATCAGGCGAACCGTCGAAGTTGTATCAACTCGTGGCCTGTCTCGGCATCCGGATGACGTCCGGTTTCTTGGAAACCCATGACCGCGTAGAAGCGTCGAGCTGACCCGTTGAGTTCGTAGACTTCGAGTGTCACCGTCCCATACAGTGCAGTTGCGTGCTCAACCAGCAACCGCCCGATCCCCAGTCGTTGGGCCTGCGGAGAAACGAACAAGCCACCGATCTCTGCCCCGAGAAGTCCGAGTAGCCCTACAACGCCCTCCGGAGTTTCAGCTATCCAGTTTTCGGCGTTGACGAGGTAGATGTCACGCATCTTCGCTTCACGAATGCCTTCACCTTCTCCGGCAAGGAAAGGATGTGCGAGCTTGGCTGCCTGAGACCATAATTCAACGACAGCTTCCTCGTCGGATGGCCTATAGCGCCGAACCTTCACTGTCGTCTCCACTTGTTCACCATAGGTGACGAAAGTTGGCAGACACCACCGGGAGTTGCGACGCCTTCATAGCCGAAATCGGGACATCCGACCACCACGTCGCGCCGTGGATATGTGGCGGGTGATCATTGAACGAGATCGACATCGAACCGTACAAGCACGGTGATTCCTTCAGAATCGGTTGCGATGTCTTCTGGAATCGTTTCTGTCGCGCTAGTGGCAGGGAATCGAACCGCGTATTCAGCGCCCATAGTGGTAGCGGCACGCAGCAATTCGGATCTCTTTGTCGACAACTTTGTAGACAAGGCGATGTTCGTCGGTAATCCGTCTCGACCAGTAGCCCTGAAACCCGTGTTTGATCAGTTCAGGTTTGCCGATGCCTTGATTGCCGTTTCGCTCGACGTCAGTGATCAGTGTGTTGATTCGTTGGAGGACTTTTCGATCCTGTGTTTGCCACCAGATGTAGTCTTCCCAAGCATTTTCGTCCCAGACCAGTTTCATTCAACAAGGTCCCGGGCAGTTCCTTCTCCCGATTCCAGTCGATCGATCGCGCTCAGGAGGCGGCGGGCGTTTTCCGGGCTTCGGAGCAGGTATGCCGTCTCCTTCAAGGATTCGTAGTCCGCCAACGAAACCATAACGACCGGTTCATGTCCGGCGCGGGTGATGACAACCTCTTCGCGATCATCGGCAACCGCGTTGAGTGTTTCGGCGTACCGTGCGCGTGATTCCGAGTATGTCATTGTTCGCATCAGAGCCTCCAGTTTGTACGTACAAGAAACTGTACGTGGACAGGTTGATGATGGCAATGACAACAACTACGTATGAGGCCGAGTGTCACCACGAACTGATGCCGCAGTAGCAATGGTCGTGCTCCCCACGAATGCGGGGATGAGTCGCTGAGCCTGACACCTAGTTAACTCACCCGAACTGACGCACAATCGGCAGTCTCGCCGCATTCGGACGCATTCGACTTATTGTCCATCAGGCCCGGACTTCATCCGATCTGATGTTGTGTCACGTCATCGGAATGCCGTCCACGGGCCGCTGTCACAACCACTGTCCCGGACGTGGAAAGATAGGCGTCGTGCTGCGTTGGATAACTGCTGGAGAATCCCATGGTCCCGCCCTCGTCGCGATGCTCGAGGGCATGGTTGCGGGGGTCGAAGTGACCTCTGAGGCCATCTCGTCTGAACTTGCTCGTCGTCGACTCGGCTATGGCCGTGGCGCCCGGATGAAGTTCGAGGCCGACAAGGTCACCATCATCGGTGGTGTCCGCCACGGCTTTACGCTGGGCGGCCCCGTCGCCATTGAAATCGGCAACACCGAGTGGCCGAAGTGGGAAACCATCATGTCTGCCGATCCGGTCGATCCGGATCTGCTTGCCGATCAGGCCCGCAATGCCCCGTTGACGCGCCCGCGTCCCGGCCACGCCGATTACAGCGGCATGCTCAAGTACGGCTTCAATGACGCCCGTCCCGTTCTCGAGCGCGCGAGTGCTCGTGAGACCGCAGCTCGTGTTGCCGCCGGCACCGTTGCTCGTTCCTTCCTCCGTCAGGTCTTCGGCGTCGAGGTTGTCTCGCACGTCATCTCCATCGGTGCTTCCGATCCCTACGTCGGTCCGGTGCCGGAAGGCAAGGATCTGGACGCGATTGACGCGAGCCCGGTTCGCGCCTTCGACAAGGCTGCCGAAGAGTCGATGATCGCCGAGATCGAGGCTGCGAAGAAGGACGGCGACACCCTGGGTGGTGTTGTCGAGGTTGTCATCCACGGACTGCCCGTCGGCCTCGGAACGTTTGTCAGTGGCGCCGAGCGTCTCGACGCTCGACTTGCCGCTGCGCTCATGGGAATTCAGGCCATCAAGGGCGTTGAGGTCGGTGACGGCTTCGAGACCGCACGTCGACGCGGCAGCGAAGCTCACGACGAGATTAGCCCCGGCCCGGACGGAATTGTTCGTTCCACCAACCGCGCCGGCGGTATCGAAGGCGGCATGACCAACGGTGAGGCTCTGCGGGTTCGCGCCGCAATGAAGCCCATCTCAACGGTGCCGCGTGCATTGGCAACCATCGACATGGAAACAGGTGAAGAGGCAGTTGCCATCCACCAGCGCAGTGACGTGTGTGCGGTTCCGGCTGCCGGTGTCGTTGCGGAATCCATGGTTGCACTCGTTGTCGCTCAGGCGGCGCTCGAGAAGTTCGGTGGTGATTCCATTGCAGAAACCACAGCCAACTACCGTCGTTACGCCGAGGGCATCGCAGCCCGACCGCCTCGCTGAGGGGTCCGAACTCGGGGGTGCAGAGAGGTCCGACATGAAGCCGAAGGCTGTACTCATCGGGCCACCCGGCGCCGGTAAGTCGACCATCGGGCGTCGGATCGCGCAGGCACTGAATCTGGAAATGATCGACACGGACGCCGAGATCGAGCGGACGACGGGTCGGTCAATTCCCGATATCTTCGCCGTTGATGGCGAACCGCGTTTTCGTGAAATCGAAGAAGACGTGGTCCGCAAGGCGCTGGCCGGCACGGACGGCATTGTTTCCCTTGGCGGTGGTGCGATTCTTTCGGAGCGCACCCGGGATCTGCTGAAGGGCCACACGGTCATCTATCTCGAAATCAGTGTCGCCGAAGGTCTGCGGCGGACCGGTGCCAATAATCATCGTCCGCTGTTGGCTGGTGGAGATCCGAAGGTGAAGTATCAAGAACTGATGCGACGTCGTCGGCCGTTGTACCGGCGCGCGGCCACCATTCGGATGAGGACTGACGGCCGGAGTCCGTCGCGCGTCGTCGCGCAGTTGGTGTCCAAACTTGAAGGCAAATGAGCGGAGCAGTGAAGCAGTGACCGAACCCGTAGTTGTAGAGGTGAAGACCGCAAATCCTTACTCGGTCGTGATCGGCCGCGGTCTGCTCGGCGATATCGTTGCCGAGCTCGAAGGCACGCGGACCGTCGCGATCTTCCACCAGCCCCCGCTGGCGGAGACGGCGGAAGCCGTGCGGGCTGCGTTGGCGGAGAAGGGAATCGATGCTCATCGCATCGAGATTCCGGACGCCGAGGACGGCAAGGATCTGGCTGTGGCCGGCTTCTGCTGGGACGTGCTGGGCCGCATCGGCCTGACACGCAGCGACGCGATCATGAGCCTGGGCGGGGGAGCGGCAACAGACCTCACCGGTTTTGTTGCGGCAACCTGGATGCGCGGCGTGAAGGTTGTACACGTCCCGACGACTCTGCTGGCAATGGTCGACGCAGCAGTGGGCGGCAAGACGGGCATCAACACCGAAGCCGGTAAGAACCTGGTCGGCTCGTTCCACGAGCCGGGTGCTGTGTTCATTGACCTCGCGACACTGGAGACGGTGCCGCACAACGAGATCGTGGCCGGTTTGGCGGAAGTCATCAAGACCGGCTTCATTCAGGATCCGGTAATCCTGGACCTGATCGAGGCAGACCCCAAGGCTGCGCTGGATCCTGCGGGAACTGTTCTGCCCGAGCTGATTCGGCGTTCCGTCGAGGTTAAGGCAAAGGTAGTGGCCGCGGATCTTCGCGAGTCGGATCTTCGCGAAATCCTCAACTACGGACACACTCTGGCCCACGCGATCGAGCGTCGTGAGCAGTACAAGTGGCGTCACGGCGCCGCCGTGGCCGTAGGCCTGGTGTTCGCTGCCGAGCTGGGTCGCCTGGCTGGCCGCCTCGACGACGCGACGGCTGATCGCCACAAGTCGATCCTCGAATTGGTGGGGCTCCCCACGTCGTACGACGACGACGCCTTTTCGCAGCTGCTCGCCGGAATGCAGACCGACAAGAAGAACCGCGCCGGACTACTCAGGTTCGTTGTTCTCGACGGCTTGGCCAAGCCCGGTCGCCTCGAAGGCCCCGATCCGTCGCTGCTGGTCGCGGCATACTCGGCTATTGCCCGTCCTCCGCGGTCGTCCGGCGGTACGGTTCGACTGTGAGAATCTCGCCTATGAGAATCAATGTGGTCAACGGACCCAACCTCGGCCGTCTCGGTAAGCGTCAGCCCGAGGTCTACGGCTCGACCACCCACGACGATCTCGTCGAACTCTGTGTCGCGGCCGGCAAGGAATTGGGCGTCGAAGTAGTTGTCCGTCAGAGCGACCACGAAGGTGAGTTGCTCGGGTGGATTCACGACGCGGCAGATGCCGGTGAACCGGTCATTCTCAACGCCGGCGGACTGACTCACACGTCGGTTGTGTTGCGTGACGCTTGTGCCGAACTCACCGCCGGTCTAGTCGAGGTTCATATCTCGAACGTCCATGCGCGCGAAGAATTTCGGCATAATTCGTACCTCAGTCCCATTGCGACGGGCGTCATCGTCGGGATGGGTGTCGCCGGATACCCACTGGCGATCAGGTTCCTCGCCGAACGAGGCTGAAAACGAGCAATCACAAATTCGGGCACCAGGGGAGTGGGCGGCTACCGGTAAGTGGCGGACGGCCGTGCCTCACCGGTGAGTGGGTCGATCACCTCAGGGTAGAAGTGATCCTCCCAGATGCGCAGGCAGTCCTTGGTTTCCGCGCATTCCTGGGCGACTCCTGGCCCCATCACTCCGACTTGCTGGTGAACGGGAACTTGGCGAGGTCAGCGAGGTCGTCGAGGTCCTTGGGGTGCATGCCGGCAGCGTCATTGAGGTCTTGTGGAACGACGCATTGTCGTAGGCGTGTTGGAGCGCCCATCACAGACGCTCAGTTTGCAGCGCTGAAATCTCGTCGCGGGAGGCGAACTCGATGAATGACAGTGAATCGGCGCAGCCATCGAGCGCAGCAGGAGGAGTCGGACCGGCGGGTTTGACCGGTTGAGCGAGTCGGCTGATCGGGTGTGTGCTCCGGTGCGTGTACGCCACACTGGGATCACTTGGACGCAGTCGCCGGAAAATTTCACGAACATGCAACCTGCACGGCATGTTTCGGTCTCGTTGAGAAATATGTCCGGGTGGTTACACCCTGGGGAAACGGCCAAAAGGGACTTCTAGTATCGGCAGGTCCCATCAGCCACATTCCCCAAGAGGTCCAGTGAAGTCTGTTCAACGCAAGATCTTGGCACCTGCGCTTTCGATTGCATTTTCCATAGGCGTGGTGCTGTCGACGGGTGTCGGCGCACGCGCTCAATCGCTCGAATTCCCTATCACCGGATCAGCCTTCCTCGATGCCGGTTCCCTGAGCGGAAGTTCGGATTCCGCTGTTGCAGGACGAATCAACGCAGCTTTCGCTGCGCACGGCATCCCCGGCGCACAGGTCGTCTACTCGGACGACCGAGGGAAGAAGGAGTTCAACTACGGCGTCTCGAGTGTCGAGACCGCAGCCCCGGTATCTTCGGAGACCGTCTTCGAAGCAGCCTCGCTGACCAAGGTGGTGGCGTCGTACGTCGTCCTCCAACTGGTGGACGAGGGCGTCATCGACCTCGACACACCGTTGTCGGAGTATTTCGCATACCCGCGCATTGCAGCGGATCCCGCGGCCAAGAAGATCACTGCCCGAATGACTTTGACGCACACCACGGGTCTGCCGAACTGGGCCACCAGTCCGTCGAGTGTCGGGTTCGACACAACGCCGGTCAGCACCATGTTCGAACCAGGCACCGCGTGGTCCTACTCCGGTGAAGGCTTCTACTACCTGCAGAAAACCGTCGAATCGCTGACCGGGACACCCTTTGCGGCGCTCGCCAAGGAGCGCGTGTTCGACCGTTTCGGGATGACAAGTAGTGACTTGCTGACCAATCCGGCTTTCGCGGCCGTCACCGCTGTCGGTCACAATGCCGACGGCACGGCGAAGCCTGTCCGCGACTTCGCCAAGGCGAATGTCGCGTATACCCTGCGTACGACGGCAAGCGATTACTCGAAGTTCCTGCGCGGCGCACTTGTCGGTGGTGAGGGGCTCGAGCCGTCCACCCGGGACATGATGTTCACCGCCGCCGGAAGTGCCGACACCGGTGGCAGCGACAAGGACGCGATCGCTCACATCAAGTGGGGTCTCGGAATCGGATTGCAGCAGAACGAACTTGGTGACGCGATTTGGCATTGGGGCGACAACGGCCCGTTCAAGGCGTTCTTCATCGCGTACCCCGAAACGGGTCGCAGCGTCGTGATCATGACGAACAGCGCAAGCGGTCTGGAAGCGGTCAACGACGTGGTTCACGAGTTCTTCGGTGCCGGCACCCTGTATGCGATGGATTGGATCAAGGAAGCAGAATAGGCCGGTATGTGCCTTCGGTACGGGCGATCACTGGGTAAGTAGTTACCCCAGAAGACAGATGCCGCAGCCTGACACGGTTGTCAGGCTGCGGCATGTCTGGTCACTGGAGTTAAGGATCGGACTTCAACGGGACGAAACCCAGTACGCGCCCGCTGGTGGTGTGAACGAGCGGCGGCCAGAGGTGGACGCAGCCGGCCTCGATATTCTTGTTCGTTACTGCTTGCCCAAATCGATGGGAGGAAAGACCGTCGTGTCGGCATCGGAATCTTCGACGGACAGCGCCGCGCCGCCGCTGTAGGCGTGCTGGCCAGTGGGTGAGTCGTAGCCCTCGCTCACCGGAACCTGCTCATGGTGACGCTCATGTGACGGCGTCTGGGGGGCGGTGCCGTTTTTACGCTGTTCGCGGCTTGTGATGAACCGGCCGAGCGTGATGGCGATCATCGCGGGCACGAAGATGAGCAGGATGGTGAAGGCCGCGCCGGAGGTGATTTCGAAGAACAGGCTCTGCTGGGTCAGTTCGAGGGACGGGACGAGGCTGAGGGCCCAGCTTGCGGCGCCGGCGACAAATCCGCCGACGAGTGCGGCCTTGAGCCACAGCATCGTGAGGTCTGCGCCGTCCTCGGATTCGGGGAACTGACGGCGATCGCGAATGCCGTCGATTCCGCCCCAGAGTGCCGCCGCGACGATGACGATCAGCAGCGACAGCCATCGCAGGGTGGACCCCTGCAGCGGCCACTGCGAGATAGCCGCACCGAGCAATGCACGAAAGACAACATGTATCAGGGCCATGCCGAGGCCACGTACCAACCACGCGTTCATACGTACAGCCTAACTAGAACAGATTCCATTATGTGGTCTAACCCACAATTGTTGCTGTAACCGCGTGTTTCGAGGTGAGAAACACACTGCCGAGAACGGTAGGTTCGAGACATGTCAGCTGATCACCGATCCCGTCGTCAAGCGCTTTGTGAACTCTTGATTGCGCGTGAACTCGACGCGATTCTCGTCACAGATCTTGTGAACATCCGATACCTCACGGGATTCACCGGTTCCAATGCCGCGCTGCTGGTGAATGCCGCTGACTCGGCAGCTGACGAGAAGGCGACGGTCATCTGCACCGACGGCCGCTACGTCACTCAGGTGGCGGAGCAGGTGCCGGACCTTCGGGCCGAAATCAATCGTTCGAGTGCTCACCATCTGATTTCGACGTTCTCGGGCGCGGTGTTGGCCTTCGAGTCTCACATTGCGACATTCGCGGAACATCGATCCTGGACGGAGGCCGCCCCGTCCACCCGGTTCGAACCGGTGAGCGGTCTCATCGAGAAATTGCGGATGGTCAAGGACGAACACGAGATCGACTTGCTTCGCGCCGCGTGTACTGCTGCCGATGATGCGTTGGCACAGTTGATCGCTCGCGGCGGATTGCGGCCCGGACGAACCGAACGTGCAGTGGGCCGCGAACTGGAAAACCTGATGTTCGACAACGGTGCCGACGGCATTTCCTTCGAAACCATCGTGGCGGCCGGCGCAAACTCGGCGATTCCGCATCACCGGCCGACGGGAGCGGTATTGGCGTCGGGAGACTTCGTGAAACTGGACTTCGGTGCGCAGATCGGTGGTTACCACTCGGACATGACACGAACCTATGTTCTGGAGACTGTTTCCGATTGGCAACGGGACCTCTACGGGCTCGTCGCACAGTCTCAGGCAGCCGGACGCGCGGCGCTGATTCCCGGTGCAGAATGTGCCGCGGTAGACGCGGCAGCACGCTCGGTGATCGATGATGCCGGGTACGGCGAGTTGTTTCTGCACGGCCTCGGACACGGCGTGGGGCTGGAAATCCATGAAGCACCGGGAATCGGCAAGCTCGGCACCGGTACACTTCTTTCCGGCGCGGCGGTGACCGTCGAGCCGGGCGTGTATTTCTCCGGGCGCGGAGGCGTACGGATCGAGGACACGCTCGTTGTTCGTGAGCAGGGGCCAGAGCTGCTCACACTGACCGCAAAAGACCTTACCGTCGTCTAAGACGGTTCCCGACCCCCTCTAGGAGACGCGAAGCAAGTGGCTTCCACCAGTGATTTCAAGAATGGTCTGGTTCTGCAGATCGAAGGCCAGCTGTGGACGATCATCGAGTTCCAGCACGTCAAGCCTGGCAAGGGCCCCGCTTTCGTTCGCACCAAGCTCAAGAATGTTCTCTCGGGCAAGGTAGTTGATAAGACGTTCAACGCCGGTGTGAAGGTCGAGACCGCCACGGTCGACCGTCGTAGCATGACCTACCTGTACCACGACGGTAGTGACTACATCTTCATGGACGGCGACACCTTCGACCAGGTTCCCGTCAGCGAAGCTGTCGTCGGCGACCAGTCGCGTTTCCTCCTCGAGAACATGCTCGTCCAGGTTGCGACACACGAAGAGGTTCCCCTTTTCGTCGAGCTCCCGGTCACGGTCGAGCTTGTTGTTCAGCACACCGATCCGGGCCTGCAGGGCGATCGCTCCACCGGTGGCACCAAGCCCGCGACCCTCGAGACCGGCGCCGAGATCAGCGTTCCGCTGTTCATCAACACCGGTGACAAGCTCAAGGTCGATTCGCGTGACGGCAACTACCTCGGGCGTGTGAATTCCTAAAGTGTCCGGCACACATAAGAAACTCGGTGCGCGGCACAAGGCACGCAAGCGTGCCGTCGACTTCCTCTTCGAAGCCGAAGCGCGTGACCTCGATCCGGTTGCGCTGACGTCTGAGCGCTCCGACCTGTCCGTCAAGGACGATTCGGTGGCTCCGGTTGCTCAGTACACGGTCACCCTGGTGTCCGGAGTTGCAGAAAACTTGGATCGAATCGATCAGGTCATCTCCTCGCACCTGCAGGATTGGACGCTCGCGCGTCTGCCCGCAGTGGACCGCGCGATCCTGCGTATCGCCGTGTGGGAGCTTTTCCATGCGACGGACGTTCCGCCAGTCGTAGCTGTCGACGAGGCCGTCGAATTGGCGAAGCAGCTGTCCACGGACGATTCACCGGGGTTTGTCAACGGCATCCTCGGCCAGGTCGTTCTGGTGGCGCCGCAGGTTCGTTCGGCTGCTGCTGCGACGTCACAGCGCGCTCAGGAAACTGATTCGGAAACCGAGTAGTTTTCAGTTCCACCACCCGCCGTGCGAGTCGCACACGTGTCACCCTGCGAGTCGCACACGTGTCACCCTGCGAGCGCAGTTGTGTGTCTGCACACAACCTGTCCAAGGACGCGTTCGCACGGCGGGATCAGGTCTGTCGGCTGATAGGGTGGGGACCGTCAGACATCCTTTAACGATCCGTCCAGTGAGGCGGAGAAGGAGGTCGCTGTATGAGCGTGCCCGAAGGGTCTCGCCCATCCGATCTTGCAGGTCCGGATAGCGCTGCAGAAGTCCGTGAATTGTTGTCGGCCCAAGATGTGGGCCGGACCGTCGCGCGTATCGCTCACGAAATCATCGAGAAAACCGCACTCGACGGGCCCGAGGGAACTGCGCCCCGTGTAGTCCTGATCGGTATCCCGACTCGCGGAACCATTCTCGCGACGCGTCTTCGCGACAAGATCGAAGAATTTTCCGGTGTGCGCACTCCCATCGGATCCCTCGACATCACGCTTTACCGCGACGACCTCCGCACCAAGCCTCATCGCCCACTCGAGCGGACATCCGTCCCCGACGGTGGAGTCGACAACGCTCTGGTCGTGCTGGTTGACGACGTCCTCTTCTCGGGCCGTACGGTCCGCTCCGCTCTGGACGCGCTGCGCGATCTGGGTCGCCCCCGCGCTGTACAGCTCGCGGTTCTGGTCGACCGCGGTCACCGTGAACTCCCGTTGCGCGCCGATTACGTCGGCAAGAACGTGCCGACCGCGAGGTCCGAGGACGTCAAGGTTTTGCTCCAGGAGCACGACGGCAGGGATGCAGTCATCATTTCCGGAGGTAAGAGCGCGTGAAGCATCTTCTCTCGATCGCGGATCTCAATCGTGAGTCCGCGTTAGAACTTCTCGACGAGGCCGAGCGCTTCGAGCAGGCACTTCTCGGACGTGAAGTTCGCAAGCTTCCGACGCTGCGTGGCCGCACGGTCATGACGGTGTTCTTCGAGAACTCCACCCGCACGCGCGTCTCTTTCGAGGTGGCCGGTAAGTGGATGAGCGCCGATGTCATCAACGTCAGCGCTTCCAGCTCTTCGGTGTCCAAGGGTGAATCGCTGCGCGATACGGCTATGACGCTGCGCGCCGCGGGCGCCGACGCCCTCATCGTGCGTCACCCCGCGTCCGGCGCAGCTCATCAGATCGCGAAATGGACCGGAGAAGCCGAAGACGGCGGCCCGGCGATCATCAACGCCGGCGACGGAACTCACGAGCACCCGACGCAGGCTTTGCTCGACGCGTTGACCTTGCGTCAGCGTCTCGGCGATATCGAGGGCAAGCGCATCGCGATTGTCGGCGACATCCTGCACAGCCGCGTCGCCCGCTCCAACGCGCTACTGCTTTCGATGCTCGGCGCGGAGGTTGTCCTGGTTGCACCCCCGACACTGCTGCCGGTCGGTGCACACACGTGGCCGGTCACGGTCTCGCATTCACTGGACGCCGAACTGCCCGGCCTCGACGCCGTACTGATGCTGCGTGTTCAGGCCGAGCGCATGAACGGCGGATTCTTCCCGTCGCAGCGCGAGTACTCGATCAACTACGGCTTGTCCGAGAAGCGTCTGGGAATGCTGGCCGATCACGCGGTGGTTCTGCACCCCGGCCCCATGCTGCGCGGTATGGAAATAGCTTCCGCCGTCGCAGATTCTTCCAAAGCTGCTGTACTGCAACAGGTTACCAACGGCGTTCACATGCGCATGGCTGTCTTGTTCCGGCTTCTGGTCGGTTCCGAGGACGGTGCGATGTGACAAAGAATCAGAACGGAGAATCACCCGTGAGTGTCCTGCTCAAGGATGTTTTGATCTACGGAGAAGGGGAGCCCACCGACGTACTGGTCGGCAACGGCACCATCCTCGAGATCGGCGCAAACCTGGATCCGGCCACTGCATCCGAGGTGATCGACGGCAGCGGGCAGATTCTTCTTCCCGGCTTCGTCGACCTGCACACGCACCTGCGTGAGCCCGGCCGTGAAGACACCGAGACCATCGAAACCGGTTCCGCTGCAGCCGCTCTCGGTGGTTACACCGCCGTCTTTGCGATGGCCAACACCAGCCCGGTTGCCGATTCGGTAGTCATCACCGATCACGTCTGGCGACGCGGACAGGAAGTCGGCCTCGTCGACGTCCACCCCGTCGGCGCTGTCACGGTGGGCTTGAAGGGCAAGCAACTCGCCGAAATGGCGACCATGGCAGCCGGCATAGGCAAGGTCAAGATGTTCTCGGACGACGGCCACTGCGTCGACGATCCGTTGATCATGCGTCGTGCGCTCGAATACTCCAGTTCACTCGGTGTTCTCATCGCTCAGCACGCCGAAGAGCCTCGTTTGACCGTCGGCGCAGTAGCGCACGAGGGTCCGACGGCTGCTCGGTTGGGCTTGGCCGGCTGGCCACGCGCTGCTGAAGAGTCAATCGTCGCCCGTGACGCGCTTCTCGCTCGTGACGCCGGCGCTCGGGTTCACATCTGCCACGCCTCGACTGCCGGAACCGTCGAACTCGTGAAGTGGGCTCGTAGCCAGGGCATCTCGATCACCGCCGAGGTCACGCCGCACCACCTGCTGCTCGACGATTCGCGTCTCGAGACGTACGACGCCATCAACAAGGTCAACCCGCCGTTGCGCGAGGCCAGCGATGTTGCTGCCCTGCGTAAGGGTCTGGCCGAGGGCATCATCGACTGCGTCGCCACCGATCACGCTCCGCATGCCGAGCAGGACAAGTGCTGCGAGTTCGCCGCTGCCCGCCCGGGCATGCTCGGCCTCGAAACCGCACTCTCGATCATCGTGCAAACGATGGTCGCACCGGGTCTCTTGGATTGGCGCGGCGTGGCCCGTGTCATGAGCGAGCGTCCCGCGTCGATCGTCGGACTCGACGATCAGGGTCGTCCCATCGCGGTGGGGGAGCCGGCCAACCTGACGCTGGTCGATCCTTCCGCCGAGTGGACAGTGCACGGCCCCGACCTGGCGAGTGTCGCGAATAACACTCCGTACGAGTCGATGACATTGCCCGCTCGGGTCACGACCACACTGTT
>NZ_JASHKR010000170.1 GCF_030056815.1 Rhodococcus sp. IEGM 1379 | reverse complement strand
TGCGTGCCCGATACGACGTGTCGAGCCTGAAGGTCGCGATCCATGCGGCGGCGCCGTGTCCGCCGGAAGTCAAGACGGCAATGATCAATTGGTGGGGGCCGGTGATCAACGAGTACTACGCGTCTACCGAAGGCTCGGGCGCAACCTTCATCAACAGTGCGCAGTCGTTGGCGCATCCCGGTTCCGTCGGTCGTGACGGTGTCATGGGAATTGTGCACATTTGCGACGACGCCGGCAAGGATCTCCCCGTCGGCGAGATCGGCACAGTTTTCTGGGAGCGCGAAACACTCCCGTTCCGCTATCACAACGACCCCGAGAAAACGGCGTCAGCGCAGCATCCCGATCATCCGACGTGGACCACGAGTGGCGATATCGGATACGTCGATGACGAGCGATTCCTCTATCTGACGGATCGCGCTGCATTCACCATAATTTCAGGCGGCGTAAATATTTATCCTCAAGAGTCCGAGAATGTACTGACTTTGCATCCGAAAGTATTCGATGTCGCGGTGATCGGGATTCCTGACGAAGAGATGGGTGAACAAGTCAAGGCGGTTGTCCAGTTAGCCGACGGAATCGAACCGTCGGCCGACGTCGCCCAGGAATTGCTGGACTACGTAAGAGGTCAGGTTGCGCACTTCAAAGCGCCTAGGTCTATCGACTTTGCCGAAGAATTGCCTCGGACCGCCACAGGAAAACTGGTCAAGCACAAGCTCAGGTCCCACTATGTGAACAGTTGAGGGGCGTGAATTGCCGTCACAAGTTCGAGCGAAGGTAGTCGGCAAGAATCAGGGCATGGCTGTGGGGCAGATCCTTACTGGCAGTCAGAAGCGTGACCGCGCGGGCGTCCGTGCTCGGTGAAATACGTTCGACATACTCGCGCACGGGGAATGCGTCGAGCTGCGCAACATAGCGGCTGCGAAACACCTCGAAACGATCGACCTGGTGGCCGTACCACTTCCGTAGCTCGGTGGACGGCGCCAGGTCTTTCGACCAATCATCGAGTGCCAACTCTTCGCGTCGCACTCCGCGTGGCCACAACCGATCAACCAGCAGCCGAACCGCCTGCGGTTCGGCTGTCGGTTCGTGAACCCGCTCGACGGTGATGATTTGACTCGTCATTGTCGATACCCCCTGCTCGGTTTTTGTTTCACATACTGGAACGGACACTCAATGGAGTGTGACCGACCTCACAAACACGGCGAGGGAATACCCTAAAGATACTGTTCGGACTCGATTCAGATGATGAAAGTTCCTTTTCGGGTTCACTTTTATCGGAGAAGTCTGGCTAGTATCAGTCACCATTCACCCAAAAGCGGGTCATCTTCCGCTCATCACACGTTGGTTGCCGCTCGTCGCAGTAGGCGAACCACCAACCGCAGAAGGTAATGGAACAAATGGAAACATCGAAGAGCGCACAAGTGCGTCCATCGGTCGGTGTCCCTCGTGAATCGAGTGACGGCGAACGACGGGTAGCCCTCGTGCCCAAAATCGTGTCCACCCTGATCGGCAAAGGCGTCGACGTCGTCGTCGAATCCGGCGCCGGCCTCGGCGCCCTGATCCCCGACGAGCTCTACAGCGCCGCCGGCGCCAAAATCGGCGATCCGTGGACCGCCGACGTCGTCGTCAAGGTCGCCCCTCCCTCATCGGAGGAGATCGCCCGGATCAGTTCCGGCGCCAAGTTGATCGGGTTCCTCAATCCCCGCAACGCCGACAACCGCATCGCCGAGCTCAAGGCGGCCGGCATCGAGGGCTACGCAGTCGAAGCAATTCCCCGTATCTCCCGCGCCCAGGTGATGGACGCCTTGTCCTCGCAGGCCAACGTCTCCGGCTACAAAGCCGTCCTGTTGGCTGCGTCGGAGTCCACCCGCTTCTTTCCGATGTTGACCACCGCCGCAGGCACCGTCAAGCCCGCGACCGTGTTGGTTCTCGGTGTCGGTGTCGCCGGTCTGCAGGCTTTGGCCACGGCCAAGCGTCTCGGTGGCCGCGCCACCGGCTACGACGTCCGACCTGAGGTAGCCGACCAGGTGCGCTCAGTGGGCGCCCAGTGGCTCGATCTCGGTATCGACGCAGCCGGTGAGGGCGGATACGCCCGCGAGCTCACCGACGACGAGCGCGCCAAGCAGCAGCAGGCACTCGAAGACGCCATCAAGGGTTTCGACGTCGTCATCACCACCGCGCTGGTTCCGGGCCGTCCGGCGCCGCGTCTGGTCACCGCCGCCGCAGCCTCGGGCATGAAGCCCGGCAGCGTCATCGTCGACCTCGCCGGTGAGACCGGCGGCAACTGCGAGCTGACCGAACCGGGTCAGACCGTCGTCAAGCACGGCGTCACCATCTGCTCCCCGCTGAACTTGCCGGCGACGATGCCCGAGCATGCCTCGGAGCTGTATTCGAAGAACATTTCCGCGCTGATCGAACTGATGTTGGTTGATGGGGCTCTTGCGCCTGATTTCTCCGACGAGGTCATCGCCGGTG
>NZ_JASHKR010000228.1 GCF_030056815.1 Rhodococcus sp. IEGM 1379 | reverse complement strand
CGGTTGTCTGCGGCGGAGTCAAGACGGCCAATGCGACCGTTTACCTCATCGACTCGGTTTTGATGCCGAAGTAATTCTCACTGCTGTGCGCCGTTATCACCCGCCCGCGGTTAATAGCGGCGCACAGCAGGCTACGGTTGTACTCGATGAAGTCAGACGAGGCACCGGATGAGGCTGATGCATGCCCTACCGACATTTCCGCAGCCCGCA
>NZ_JASHKR010000227.1 GCF_030056815.1 Rhodococcus sp. IEGM 1379 | reverse complement strand
CGATGCCAGGCTTACCGACCCCGTCTGTGTGAGCCGATAGCTGCTGTTATCGCAGGTATTCCCGTGAATATGCCCTCCTAGCAGCAGCCGGTCAAAGCCGTGGCTGATCCATGTCCATAAGGCATCCAAAACGGGGGGAAATCCTGTTGGGATAAGATCAATGTCCGTTACCCGTCGAGCAGCAGCGACGGACTACCTACACCCAGCCATG
>NZ_JASHKR010000169.1 GCF_030056815.1 Rhodococcus sp. IEGM 1379 | reverse complement strand
TGCGGGCGGTACGGGCTGCGTGCGGTCATGAAGACCGCACCGTTCAACCTAGGAGGCCCCATCAGCACTGAGACCCGCATCAACGATCGTATCCGAGTTCCCGAGGTCCGTTTGGTCGGACCGGGCGGTGAACAGGTAGGCATCGTGCGTGTTGAAGATGCACTCCGCTTGGCCCTGGAGGCCGACCTCGATCTCGTCGAGGTAGCTCCCGATGCCCGTCCGCCGGTCTGCAAGATCATGGACTACGGCAAGTTCAAGTACGAGGCAGCGCAGAAAGCACGCGAGTCGCGTAAGAACCAGACGTTGACGGTCATCAAAGAGCAGAAGCTCCGGCCGAAGATCGACGCCCATGACTACGAAACGAAGAAGCGCAACGTTGTTCGCTTCCTCGAGGCAGGTTCCAAGGTCAAGGTCACGATCATGTTCCGCGGACGTGAGCAGTCACGTCCCGAGCTTGGCTACCGACTCCTGCAGCGTCTCGGAGCAGACGTCGCGGACCTCGGTTTCGTCGAGACCTCGGCAAAGCAGGACGGTCGCAACATGACGATGGTTCTGGCGCCGCACAAGGGTGCCAAGACTCGCGTCAAGGCACAGGAAAGCGCACAGGCGCCGGTCGCTCAGGCCGCACCGAAGCCCGCTCCTGAGGCCCCCGCAGCACCGGCAGCTCCGGCGGCGGACGAAACCACGCCAGAAGCTCCGACCAGCTAGTCGATTCCCTAGCATCACCACGTAACAAAGAACTGAGGACTCCATGCCCAAGATGAAGAGCCACAGCGGCGCCTCGAAGCGATTCAAGGTGTCCGGCAGCGGAAAGCTCATGCGCCAGAAGGCCGGCCGTCGCCACCTTCTCGAGCACAAGTCGAGCAAGGTTACCCGTCGTCTCGACGGCACCGCTGTTGTCAGCCCTGACGACGCTCCGCGCATCAAGCGCATGCTCGGCATCTGAGTTCGCCCCCTTTATTGACCACCCGGGGTCGAATTTTCAGCCCCTAGATTGACAGGATTTTCAAGTGGCACGCGTAAAGAGGGCGGTCAACGCCCAGAAGAAGCGTCGTTCAATTCTTGCTGCATCCAGCGGCTACCGTGGACAGCGTTCGCGTCTGTACACCAAGGCGAAGGAGCAGCAGCTCCACTCGCTCGTCTACGCATACCGCGACCGCCGTGCACGCAAGGGCGAGTTCCGTAAGCTGTGGATCACGCGTATCAACGCTGCAGCTCGCGCCAACGACATGACGTACAACCGCCTCATTCAGGGCTTGCACCTGGCAGAGGTCGAGGTCGACCGCAAGATGCTGGCCGAGCTCGCTGTTTCCGACATGGAGGCCTTTGTTGCCCTCGTCGCAATCGCGAAGGCCGCTCTGCCGGCTGACGTGAATGCGCCTGCCGGAGAAGCAGCCTGATCGACGCATCACAGCAACGGCCCGTGGATCCGCTCACCGAGCGGACACCGCGGGTCGTTTCTGCTGTCAAGCTCCTGCGCACAGCAGAACGACGTAAAGCAGGACGTTTCCTCGTCGAGGGCGAGAATTCCGTGACGGAAGTCTTGAACGGCGAGGCCCGCTCGGTGCATGACCTTTTCTATACCGAGGATGCAGCCGAGCGTTATCAGCATGTCATCGACCTCGCGCTGACCGCCGGTGTGCGGGTATCGCTTGTCACGGACCGCGCGGCCAAAGCGTTGAGTGACACGGTCACACCGCCCGGACTGGTTGCCGTGTGTGATCTCCTCGATGTTCCGCTGAGTGATGCGATCCGCGCAGGGACCAGGCTCCTTGCAGTTCCCGTCGAGGTCAACGAACCCGGCAACGCGGGAACTGTCATCCGGATTGCCGACGCCGTTGGTGCTGACGCCGCGATCTTGGCCGGCGACAGTGTTGATCCGCACAACGGCAAGGTTGTTCGATCATCGGCCGGGAGTCTGTTCCACCTTCCCGTTGTCCGTGAGCGCGATACCGCGGTGGTCATCGAACAGATCCGTGCCGCGGGTATCCAAATTTTGGCGACAGCAGCCGACGGTGAAATCGACCTCGACAATGCCGACGAACTCCTGAGCAAGCCGACCGCTTGGCTGTTCGGTAACGAAGCGCACGGACTTGACCCGGCGATCGCGGCTCAGGCTGATTTTCGGGTTCGGATTCCGATCCACGGCCGTGCAGAGAGCCTCAACCTGGCGACTGCCGCCGCGATCTGTCTCTACGCGAGTGCACGGGTGCAGAATCGCACCGCAGATCAAGGCTGACAATTTTACGGAAATGACCTCTCGGCATTCGATTTAAGGAAGCCTGAGAGAATACGGGGCAGAGAGACTGCTCGACAGCAGTTGACATGCTCGACCGCAGCACAGAAGTAAACCGAGAAGCGACAGGAGTGTCACAGCCGTGGCCAAAAATGAGGGCGCGACCCCGCCGGACGTCGATGCGAGTGCGCTCACCGAAGAGGCGTTGACCGCTGCGGCTGAGAACGCCGAGAAGGCGCTTGCGGACGCCGCAGACCTGGATGCGCTCGCGCATGTCAAGGTGGAGCAC
>NZ_JASHKR010000104.1 GCF_030056815.1 Rhodococcus sp. IEGM 1379 | reverse complement strand
GTTCGCTGCGGAACAACGATCCGACAAGCTGCTCGAACACGATGTTGGTGGCAAAGAGTAATTCACACCAGTCCGGAACTGCGGTCAGCCTTTCGACGACCTCACGGGTGGGTTGCCATTCCGGCGCCTCCTGCCACACCGCCCGATGCGCACCGCCGTCGAAAGTTTCGGTGGCCTCGGACAGATCGAGATTGAACAGCGCGAGGTCCTGCGCAAAACGCATCTTGTGGGCGGCGTTGACCGCGACGGCCGTGTTGATCATGTTGGTCGGGCCCGAACGCTGGATAGCAGTGAACACGTGCAGCGCCAATCCGTTCTCGGCGTGCATCCACGCACCGAGATTACGTTCGATGAACTTGAGCCACGGCGAATTCCAGCTGTCGTAGACCCGGGCGCGTTTGGCATTCGACAGGCACAGTTCAACCTGATGGACGATCTTGGAATTGTTACGGAAGATAGTCTGGTCCCACTCCTCGTTGGGATCGAGGAATACGTGCCAGTTGGCGGACTGCGCTTGTGTCCATTCTTTCGGGTATCCGCCTGGGCCATCCCGGAAGCCGTAGATCCAGCCCTGTGAGAGATGCCGATCGGGGTCTGGTTGGACGTCGACAGTAACGTCCTCATACATCGTCGCCCGCCGTTTCGCCGGCGTGTAGTAGCTGTAGGTTCGGCTCTTCGAGCTCGGAAACTCGAGTGCACCTGCCTCGGAATCCGTGAATTCGATTGCGGGGAAACTACGTTCCTTCCGCCCTGTAGTTGCGGTCATCTTTTCGGTTCCTTCTCGGTGGAGGGGAGGTCGAATGCCTGTTGCCTTATGTATTACTCGAAGACTGGGCTGGTGAACTTGTCGTAGAACATTTGGTCCTGCGGGACGCTCCTGGCTTCGAGGAGCGCGAGCGCTGCGTCGACCATGGGTGGGGGGCCGCAGAGGTAGACCTCAGACTTAGCGATTTCAGCTTCCCGACGATCGACGACATCGGTGACGTTGCCGGGTTCGACGGTCACCGAAGCGGAGAGCATCGAAGCTGGGGCCTCCGGGTCCACCGCTTCCGAGAGACAAGCCACAAACGTGAAATCCTTCAAATTCGTTCCGAGTTCCAGGATTTCGTCAACGTAGAACAGATCCTGCTCGGTGCGGGCACCGTAGTAGAAGTGCACCGGTCGTGTATTGCCTGTCTCGCTCATGTGCCGCAGCAGCGATAGCACCGGAGCCATCCCCGCCCCGCCGCCGATGCACACTACTGGAAGAACGTGGGCGTCCTTGAGCGTGAACGACCCGTACGGCCCGGTCAACGAAATTTCGTCACCAACCGAAATATCGCCCTCCAAGAGAGCCGAAAACTTGCCCCCGGGATACTTCTTGATCAGAAATTCCACAGATCCAGGCGTCGATTGCGTTGTCGCCATGGAGAATGAGCGATGTTCGTCGGTTCCGGGGATGTACAGATCGGCATACTGGCCTGGCTTGAAGTCGAATATCTCCGGCGAGGTGGCTTGCAGACGCAGCGAGACGATATCCCTCGTCATCGACTCAAGCGCTATCACCTGCGTGCGAACATTCTGGATCGGGATGCCGCCGAGCAGTTCGTCCTCATCGAAGTTGAGCAGCTCGATCGTGCAGTCACTGTATGCATAAGAACGACAAAGCAATACGTATCCCTCCTCCTCCTCGGCGTCGTTGCACGCGAATGTCGAATAGTTCTCCATCTGAATCTCGCCGTCGAGAAGGTACGACTTGCAGGCCGAGCAGCGCCCTTCGCGGCAGCCGTGCATCAGATGAATGCCCTGCCGGAAAGCCGCATCGAGGATGCTTTCGTCCTCGCCGACTTCCATCTCTATGTCGACGGGCTCGAAGTTGATTCGGTGAGTGTCGGCCACGGGTATCTCCTGGGCTGATCGATTGATTGCGATGGTTTGCGGTGGGCGGTGCGGAAATGTCTATGCGCACCACCCACCGAGCCTGAATCCGGCTGTGTCAGGCGGAAGTCGCGCCGGCGCGATATGCCGCGATATGGGCCGTGCGTTCGGCGTCGGACATCTGGTTCAAGAGCACATTGGGACTCTGGAATGTGTTTCCTCGGACGTCGTCGAGGGTCCATAGTTTCTTCGGATCATCGAGGTGCAGGTGAGGCTGACCGACGAGGGTCTTACCGTCGTCTCTGACGTATCCGAGATCTTTGACGATGTCGGCGAGATCCTTGTCGTGATGCAAGGTCTCCCATTCACGGAATCCGGTGAGTCGTCCCATGTTCGGGGTTGCCTTGCCTTGGTATTCCTCGCGGAATGCAACCGCGTCGGTCCAGTAGCAGGTCTCCGAGCAGTAGGTCCGCCACTGGTTGTCGACCTTCTCCACAACCATGTCCTCCCGGATGAGGGCGGGCACCATGCAGGTCCAGCACCGGTGCGGGTACTGGTAGCCAACTTCCTCGAACGCGATCGGCTTGTTCCGGCCGGGGTATGCGAGGCGGTTGTACTCCTCCCACCACTTCCCGTACTTCGAGTACCAACCCGGGTACTTGTGTTCGAACCACTCGAAGTCCTTGTCGGTCATCGTGTCGATACGCCAGTAGTTGACCGGCCACCCGGTTGCGAAGAATCGCGCAACTTCGTGCACGTAGCCCTTGTTCGTGATGCGATTCCAGGCTTCCTCGACCAGATCGTGAGGAATGGTCAGGCCGTACTTTTCGAGCGGGATCAGGTAGCTGCGGTAGTAGTCGTCGTAGATCCACCGCCGCCACATCTCGGCGTAGCTCTCCCGGTCCTTGCGACGGTCCTTGGTGCCGTATTCGATAAAGGTACCGATCGCGGCATCAACAACACAGTGGTTGTTCCACCATGCGTATCGAAGATCGCGCTCGAGGAGAGGTCGGTTGCGCTCGTCGGCCAGTGCCATCAACAGGATTGAGTATCCGTTGGAGATATGCCGCGACTCGTCGGACTGAACCGAGTGAAATACGGTGGGCAACAAGTAGTCACCGTTTGCGGCTGCCTCGTCCGGCATCGCAACGAACAGGGTATTCGTGAAAGCTGTCTCTGCGACTACAGTCAGGTAGATATTGGCCGCGGTGATCGCGTCTCCGGTGATGAATCCTTCACCGAACTGACGGCCGATGGTACCGGCGTAGTTGTTCGCGAATGCCTTCTCGGTCATATCAAACCCGGCGGGATCGATGTAGTTGTTCATGTAGAGCTTCTTGAGGTTCATCTGAATCGTCGAGTGCCTGACCTCGTCGATCATCTGCACCGCAAGTCCGTTGTGGATCTCCGGGTTGGGGACAGCGTCGATGGCCATTGGCATCGCCCTGGCCGCCGAAATCTCGGGAAACGGGATGATCGAGAGGAACAACTTTTGCCATTCCATCCAACGTTGCTGGACCTGGCGGAACATGTTGCCGCGAATCGCGCCGTCCATGGCACCATAGACCCTGTTGTCTTTCTCCTCCTCCATCGGAAAATAGGACCGCATGATCTGTTTGAGTGGGTCCTTCTTCGGGGCCTTCTCGAACGTGTAGTCAGTGCCGAATCGAGTGGCTGGGGTCGCGAAAGTCGGATCCCACGTCATCTCACTGATCTTCGCGTGGGCCTTCGTCAAGCTTTGTTTACTCAATGTGCGCCTCCTTGATCGGGTGCCGGCCTTGCGCTGGCTTGGGGTGACGTTGTGTAATTCACCCAACCCTGTGGCATACATCTCGACTGTCTCAGTTTGAGACTGAAGTCATATTTATTGCTCGATGGGCTAATCCCATCCCAGAAAAGCATGCACACGGCACACCACAGCCAACCCCAGGAGATCGACGATGGGTGCACAGAACCCGAGCATTTCCCACAAACTCAGAACCTCGAAAGAAGCTGTGCCCCCGCCCTTTTCTCCGGCCAAGCCCACTCATCCTGCCGACCTCCAGCTACACCACTGGCTACGCGTTTCATGGTCACGCTCACGGGCAGCACTAGGCGAGACCGATGAACCTTCCGCTTCCTACGTCGAACAGGTGCCGACCGACAGCGTCCTCACCCGCGCCGCAAATCCGGTTTTGTCCGCACTCTCAGCCGAAATCGACAACGAGCCGGTCTCCCTTATTCTCAGCGACGGCAAGGGCACCGTCCTCAGCCGCTACGGCGGGGACAAGAGTTTGCTCACCGCCCTCGATCGCGTCGACCTGGCACCCGGATTTCGCTATGCGGAATCCCAAATGGGGACCAACGGAATCGGCACTGCACTCGAAGTCGGCACTCCCCTCGTCATCGAAGGTAGCGAACACTTCAGCGGACCCCTCCGTGCGTTCTCCTGCGCCGGAGCGCTCGTGACCCACCCCTTGACCGGAGCAATCCTCGGTGTCGTGGACTTGACCACCAAGACAGAACACACGAACCCGCTACTTCTCTCGTTCGCCAAACTCGCAGCCGCCCGGATTAAAGAACGCATTCTCGACGACGCCAACGAACACAATCGAGCCGTACTGAGCGCCTACCACGCAGTAAGCCACTCAGGACAGTCGGTCATAGCAGTGGGGGACGAAGTCCTGATGATCAACACGGTTACTCAACAACAGTTCGACTCACATGATCAATCTGCGATCATCGACCGCATCCGGGATACTCGCGGGCAAACCAAACCCTTCACCGCACTCACCGATCTACCCAGCGGAGCCACAGCCCGTCTTTCCTACCAGCCGACGTTCGTCAACAACAAACTCGCAGGAGGCATAGTGCGGATCACGGAACAACTCACCACCCGCACTCCCCACACCACGAAGACCTTGGCCATGCGCACGGTCGCCGGCAGCAGCGCTGGATGGAGGCGCACAGTTAGCAGCGTCGTCGACGCCTGCTCGCGAAACGAATGGCTTGTACTCGACGGGGAATCCGGCGTCGGCAAGTACACACTCATTCGAGCTGCGCACGAACACATTTCGAGCTCACACCGCCTTGCAATACTCGACGCAGCCACACTCGGTGGCGAAGATTTGCTCACCCAGACTTCCTCCGAGTTGGAAAACGGATCGGACATTGCAGTCCTGCACGCGCACACCCTCAGCGACAACGACCTCACAGAACTCGGCCAATTACTGCAGGAGGTTGAACAGGACACACTCCCACGTAAACCCTGGGTGGCGCTGACTATGCACCAGCAGGAACCCAGCGCGACTTCTTCCCTGCTCCGACTCTTCCCGAAGTCAATCAGCGTGCCGCCCTTGCGCTACCACCTCGAAGACATTCCCGACCTGGTCAAGTCGCTTCTCCGAACCGTCGGAGCCACACATCTGACACTTTCACCCGCATCGTTGAACCAACTCACACGGCTCGCGTGGCGAGGAAACGTCACCCACTTACGCAGCGTCCTCGAAGAGATCCATCGCCACAGACGCTCTGGAGTCGTAGAACCAGAAGCCCTACCCGCCGAATGCCGAGCAACCACCTGGCGGAACCTGACCAAGTTGCAGTCCCTCGAACGTGACGCAATAGTGGATGCACTCGCTCTACACTGCGGCGACAAAACTGCCGCCGCACAAGCCTTGGGCATGTCACGAGCCACTATCTACCGCAAGATCCGCGAGTTCGGCATCGTTTACAAAGCCCCGCGCGTCCCACCGGCATCAAATTGAGACATCACCCAACCCCGATCTGAGACACAATCCTGCCAGCGGTAGTTGCTCACCATCTGCGAGAGTTGACACTAGTTCTGGCCCACTTTCGGTGATTATTTCTGAATGCGCCAGTCGCTAAGGAGTACTCGTTTACCGATCAGCCAAAACCATTGCGTACATGTATTTTTCATTGAGCACCTTGTGAATCGCACCGGAGTTTCCGGAGTTCGTTTGTTTTACTTCAGACATTGATGCACCCGAGAGAGGTCCACGATGCCCCGACGCTATCCACCCGAATTCCGCCGCAAAGTACTCGACCTGTTGAAGTCAGGCCGCTCGGTCGCCGACGTCGCCGCAGCTCTCGATGTCACCGAGCAGACGATCTACAACTGGCGCAACCAGGAGCTCATCGATACCGGGCAGAAGCCTGGGCTGAGCTCGATCGAGAGCGCCGAACTCGCCGCCGCCCGTCGACGTATCTCCGAGCTGGAGACCGAGCTCGCCATTGCTACGCGCTCCACAGAATTGCTGAAGTCGGTGGTGCTCCCAAAAGGCGGTTCGAAGCGATCGAGGTGATGGCGAAGGAAGGACTACCCGTCCAGACGGCATGTCGGATTCTGGAGGTGTCGGAGTCCGGCTTCTACGAGTGGCGCAATCGCCCACCCTCGGAACGCTCGCTACGTCACGCATGGCTGACGCAGCTGATCACCGAAGTTCATACCGCCTCGCATGGCACCTACGGTGCTCGCCGAGTTCACGCTGAACTCACCCTTGGTCACGGTATTGCAGTGGGACACGGCTGTGTCGAGTTGTTGATGAGGGCTGCTGGAGTGAAAGGACTTCCAGGAAACAAACGTGCACGTTCAAAGCATCAGACCCCGACCGCGAGTGATCTCGTGGACCGTAAGTTCACCCGCGACGAGCCGAACAAGCTGTGGGTCACGGACATTACCGAACATCCCACGCGTGAAGGCAAGGTTTACTGTGCCGTTGCCAAAGGATACGTTTTCGAGGCGGGTCGTCGGTTGGTCGATCGACAGTTCTCAGACGGCGACGCTGGTGACGAACGCTCTGGGAATGGCCATTTCGAATCGAGGACCGACACCCGGCACACTCATTCACTCGGACCACGGAGTGCAATTCACGTCGTGGGCGTTCACCCGCCGGGCCCACGACTCGGGCCTGGTCCCGTCGATGGGATCGATCGGCGATTGCCTGTTAACCGGCTAATCGACACATACGGGCAGTTCAGGGCGATATGCATACAGTCCTGGTACGTGTTCTGCGAAGAGAACTGGACTACGACTGTCATATGAGGAACCAACACACCCTGAGTTCGGAAGCCGGCGCCGAGGCCGTTCATGTCGAGTAAGCGTCTCGAACGTGATGGCGGCGCCTGCGGACCGACGAGCATGCCGATACTCCCTCGTCGATCCAATAATATTGGTAGACAGCCATGTTCGTGTAGACAGGACGAATCTTCGCCACTTCGGATGCCCAGTGTCCCAAGTCGACCCGTGGGGCACCTCCACGTTGACCCGGACAGGCCTTACCCGACGACACTGTGTTGCCGGCCTGTCCGCTCACACGCCGCACGAACAACCAACTACCTGGTCAAGTGCCGCGAAGCCCGATCGAGCTTGACCGCTCATGGCGTGGTTTCGGGCGACTCGATGCCGCTGTCTTGCTCGCTGTCCAGGCAATTGCACGATATCCGGAGGTCGTGTCGTCGGCGCCCACACGTAGCGGCTGAAGGTGGTTCATTGCGGCGGTGATGAACCATTCTGCGCAACAATGGAGTTCCCTCAACCGCGATTAGCCGGTCAATGCTATGACAACGCCGTGATCGAATCTTTCTGGGGCAGAATGCAAACCGAGCTTCTTAACCGGAGACGATGGAAAACGAGGATCGAATTGGCCAACGCGATGTTCGAGTACCTCGAGATCTTCCACAACCGCCAACGCCGGCACAGTGCCCTCGGGATGCTGACACCGATCGAGTTCGAGAACGTACACTTCACACGCCAACCCGTAGCCTGAAGTCAAATATCGCGACTCCACGAAACTCAGGGCACATCAAAGTCTCCGGACTCGCCGGTGCGATTCATTGCGAAACGATCCGGGCTCGTGGGGTGAGGCCGAGTTGCTCGGCGCGGCTCTGATCCATCAACAGGACTGCAGCGGCGCCGTCGGAGATCTGCGACGACGTACCTGCTGTGTGAATTCCGCCGGCAATGATCGGGTTAAGAGCGGCAAGTGCGTCAGCGGTGGTCACCCGCAGACCCTGGTCCTTCTCGACCATCACGTACTCGGCGCTCGGTTCCGACAACTGGACAGGCGCCAAGACCGGCACCACTTCTGCATCGAATCGGTGTTCATCCCATGCCTGTCGCGCCTTTTCCTGGGATCGCACGCCGAACGCTTCGATGTCGGCGCGGGTCAGATTCCTGCGGCGGGCGATTCGTTCGGCTGCCTCGAATTGGTTGGGCATGTCGATATTCCACGAGAGTGGGCGGCGAGGTCAGGCGTGTTCGCCGACGTTGACACCGAGAGGCACCCGGCTCATGGCTTCGACGCCGCATCCGATCCCGACGTCGAGTGCGTCGGTGGCGATCAAGCCGGCGATCAGACGGGTGGACTGCTGGGCTGAACCGCATTGGCAGTCGATGGTGGTGCATCCGGTCTGCCAGGGGAGACCTGCGTGCAACCATGCGGTGCGCGTCACATTGTTGGACTGTTCACCGGCCTGGGTGACGCAACCGCCGATGACTTGTTCGACGATCATCGGGTCGATTCCGGAACGATCGAGCAGCCCTCGTTGGGCTGCCCCCAGCAGCTCGGCTGCATGCAGACCTGACAGCCAACCTCCACGTTTTCCGATGGGAGTGCGCACGGCCTCTACGATCACGGGATTTCCCATATTTGTCGTACCTCCTGATGTAACTCGAATATTAGAACTTGTTTGCCTAGTGAACTTCGACGAATAAAGCTATACCACAACATTTTTCAGTAGAATCGAGCAGTTGCATTGAAATGTGTTTCGAAAATCGCAATCGGCCCAATCGCTGTAAAACCTGCGGTACCGACGGAGACTCGCGCAACTTGCTAAGATTCGCAAGTACCACAACCCGTGGGAGCTTCGGCGCTCGATCGCAGGGGCCGGACAGCGGCGCGCGCCGACAACGAGTGTGTCGGCTATCCGACGCGAATGACAGGAGGCGTCGTGGTTGCAAACTCACGCCAGCCGCTTTATCAGATGAAAGCCGACTTCTTCAAGACCTTGGGGCATCCTGCACGCATTCGCGTATTGGAGCTTCTGAGTGAGCGCGAGCACGCAGTGTCGGAAATGCTGCCCGAAGTGGGCATCGAGGCAGCAAATTTGTCTCAGCAACTGTCGATCTTGCGTCGCGCAGGTTTGGTCACAGCACGCAGGGAGGGCCTTTCCGTGTTCTACGCTCTGACTTCTCCTCGCGTCGCCGACCTGTTGACCACCGCCCGGGCCATCCTGACGGGCATGGTTGCCGGCCAAGCCGAGATGCTGGTCGAAGAGATTCCGGAACCACCCGCGCTGGCAGGCAAACACCGCAACTAAGTCGTGACACTCTCCGGAGCTCATCTGCCCTACCCACTAGTTGCGAAATTTCTAAAGTGCGTACATTGTAGAACAGATGAACCGAAGCATCCGGTTGATCGATCCGAAAGAGGTGGTCAACGGTGACGAACAACAACGAAGTCCACACAGGCAACAAGCTCTTCACCGGTATCGACGTGGCGATTGTGGGAGTCTCGGCATCCAGATCTCATCGCGCAGCAACCAGAACACGATCGCCGTGGGAGGCCATGGAGGACTATGCCGCCATGATCTGTGATCGGACCGCCCTACACGCGGTCCGGTTGCCCTTGGCCACCACAGATGTCAACACCGTCATCGCCCGCGTCCTGGGCCTGCAACCGAGCATCTCGGCAGCATTCGTCGTCGGGCTGGACGCGAACGCAGCGGAAGCACTCCAACACGGCGTGGCTGAACGCGGCGGTCCGCTGGTCATTACCGAAATCGATTTTTTGACAACAACTCTGACGGCTATGACGATCTCGACGCTGAGAAACCTCAAGGTCGGCCCACGGGTCGGGCAAGTCGTGATCACCGGGGCCCATCGGGCACCGATGCTCGGACCGGCTCTGATGCTGTCGGGCATCGCCGGCATCAGTAGCTGGCGCAGGAGTGATGCACATCAGTTCCCGTTGCACCGTCTGATGGAACACAACGATGTTCTCGTCGATCTCGATCGCTGTGCCGGAAATTTGGTCACCGCGAACCGAATCGTCACCCTCCCCCACAAGAGCTTCGGCCACGGAGCCGTGGTAATCCCGGGTTTCCTGAGCGTGCTGTGCGGCCACGGCGTCTCCGTGCTGACTGTGGAGATGATCGCTGCGTGCGCCCGCTCCCTCGCACTGATCACGCCGCCGGGGCGCACTCTCCCGCCACCAGATTCGCGAATGCTGCTCTCGTCCATCGCACGACAGGTGATCAAATCCCTCGGTCACTCCCCTACAGCACGGACCTAGCTTTTTCGCGTAGCCGCTCGAACGAGCAGCCGTGCACAGAACACATGTCAGGAGAACACAGTGACAATCCATATCGATTCCGGTCCAATCGTTGCCAGCAGCACTCGGTCCGACATCGCGGCCTGGGTTACCGAGATCGTGGATCTGACCGCACCGCGCAATGTCGTGTGGTGCGACGGGTCCGACGAGGAATGGAACCGGCTGACCGAAATACTGGTCGACAAGGGCACTTTCGTTCGATTGGAACAGAAGCCGAACTCGTTCCGGTGCGTATCCGATCCCGAAGACGTCGCCCGAGTCGAGGATAGAACCTTCATCTGTTCGCAGTCGCGCGATGATGCGGGGCCGACGAACAATTGGATGGACCCGCTCGACATGAAAACGGTCATGACCGAGCACTACCGCGGTGCCATGTCGGGCAGAACCATGTATGTCATCGCATTCTGTATGGGCCCACTCGACGCAGCCGAACCCAAATTCGGGGTACAGATCACGGACTCGGAATATGTTGCGGTGTCGATGCAGATCATGACCCGATCCGGCTCACAGGCCTGGGATGCTCTCGGCGGCGGCGCCGAGTACGTGAAATGCCTCCATTCTGTCGGAGCACCCTTGTACGACGGTCAGCTCGACGTGCCGTGGCCGTGCGATCACACCAAGTACATTTCTCACTTTCCCGAGGAACGCACCATCTGGAGCTATGGCTCCGGCTACGGCGGCAACGCGCTACTCGGCAAGAAATGCTATTCATTACGCATCGCCTCGAAGATGGCGAAGGACGAGGGCTGGCTGGCGGAGCACATGCTCATCCTCAAGCTCACTTCCCCACAGAACACCGTGCGATACATCGCAGCAGCATTCCCATCCTCATGTGGCAAGACGAACATGGCCATGCTCGATCCCACCCTCGACGGATGGACAGCGGAAACCATCGGTGACGATATCGCCTGGATGCGATTCGGTGACGACGGGCGACTCTATGCCGTCAATCCGGAAGCCGGCTTTTTCGGCGTCGCCCCGGGTACCAGCACCGAAACCAATCCCCACGCAATGGCGACGATCGACAAAGGGAACTCGATCTTCACCAACGTGGCGCTGACTGATGACGGCGACGTGTGGTGGGAGGGAATGACCAAGGAACCACCGGTGCATCTCACCGATTGGCGACAACGTGACTGGACGCCAGGATCCGATACACCAGCGGCGCACCCGAATTCACGATATTGCACCCCGATCGCACAGTGCCCGACAGTTGCCCCGGAATGGAACGACCCAGCGGGGGTTCCGATCTCGGCGATCTTCTTCGGTGGGCGTCGCGCCACCACCGTCCCCCTGATCACCGAATCCTTCGACTGGCAGCACGGGGTGTTCCTCGCCTCGACTCTGTCGTCGGAGACCACGGCCGCCGCAGCCGGAGAGGTCGGCGTCGTGCGCCGGGACCCGATGGCGATGTTGCCGTTCCTGGGCTACCACGTCGGAGACTATTTCCAACATTGGCTCGATATCGGATCCCATACCGATTCGTGGAAACTACCGAAGATCTTCTACGTCAACTGGTTTCGCCGCGACGACCACGACGAGTTTCTGTGGCCTGGTTTCGGGGAGAACTCGCGGATCCTCAAGTGGGCACTCGAACGCATCGAGGGTACCGCTGGCGCCGAGGTGACCCCGATCGGCAATGTACCGACCCTGGATTCGTTGGATCTGACGGGTCTGAAACTTCATCGTCCGACAGTTACGGCCGCTTTGAATGTCGATCCGACCGAGTGGGCATCCGAACTCCCCTTGATCGACGAGTGGTACGCCAGGATCGGCGGAAACAAGCTTCCCGATGCTCTGCGTGAAGAGTTGCGGGCGCTTCGACAGCGACTGTCGGGTGTCGACTACGACCTCGCAGACGCTATTCCCACTCGTGACAGCGATTTCCGGCGAGTGCGCACGCACCACGACGATCGCTGATCCCCTCAAGCTGGACTTCCAGCGCATCGCACGTCGAACTGCCCGCGTCGGAAGTCCTTTTCGGAAGATCCCGATCCAGGTCAAGAATCCCCCTCAACCGCCCGGATCGGGATTTTCTTCCGAATACCCCCTGGCCCATTCCTTGCCGACTGCGGCGGCACATCTGACCTACGAATGCACCGCCGCACCCAGAACAGCTGTCGTCAACTCGTGCTCACCGCACCATGGGCACACGTCGCTTCCCTGTGGCACTGCAGACCGGCGGCACAACCTGGTACATCCCCGGCATTGCAGCAACGGCGCACACAGCAGTCCTCGTAGTGGCGTTACACGCATCACCACTCCTTTCGATTGATTACTTGCTAATGTTAGCAAGTAATCAAACAGTCTTTCGACTTCTTCTCGCAATACCGAGGACCTTATGACCGAAACACCCGCATCGAATCCCACTCCGGCACCCGAGAACACGGTCGGCCGAGCCGTCCAGGCCATGCGGGACCTGCTACCCCGGTGGAGCGAATGGAGTTCATCGCTCCGTGCGCCCGGCGCAGACCTGCTGGCCGGACTGATCGTCGCCCTGGTCGCGCTCCCCCTGGCCCTGGGATTCGGCATCTCCACCGGACTCGGGGCAGCCGCCGGTCTGACCACCGCAGTTATCGCCGGAGCGGTGGCTGCGGTGTTCGGCGGATCTCGCTTCCAGGTATCGGGCCCGACCGGCGCCATGACTGTCGTCTTGGTTCCCATCGTTCACCAGTACGGCGGATCCGGTGTACTTGCAGTCGGGCTGATCGCCGGTATCGTCCTGGTCATCCTGGCGTTCGCTGGAATCGGACGGGCGGTGCGCTTCATGCCGGCACCCGTCATCGAAGGATTCACCGCCGGAATAGCTGTGGTAATCGCGCTGCAGCAGATCCCTGCAGCACTGGGCATCACCGACGCCGAGGGCGACAAGGTGTGGCGCAGCGCGGCGGATGCATTCGCCAAGTTCGTCGAGCACCCGTCGATCCTCACACCAGTGACCGCACTCGCAGTGGCCGTCGCCATCCTCATCGGTGGACGCTACCTGCCGAAAGTCCCCTTCTCTCTGGTCACTGTCGCCATCGCTACTCTCGCTGCGCACCTGTTGCACCTCGATATCGCCCGCATCGGTGAAATCCCTTCTGGTATCGCCGCTCCGACGTTGAACTTCCTGCACCTCGGGGACCTCACCTCACTGGTGGCCCCGGCACTGGCGGTGGCCGCGCTGGCAGCGCTCGAATCTCTACTGTCGGCGACGGCGGCGGATTCGATGGGTGTCGGGACCCGCCACAATCCCGACCGGGAACTGTTCGGACAGGGTTTGGCGAACATCGCCGCGCCGCTGTTCGGCGGCATTCCCGCGACCGGCGCAATCGCCCGTACCGCGGTCAACGTCCGTTCCGGTGCCCGCAGTCGCCTGGCCGCACTCACCCACGCGGTCATCCTCGCCGCGATCGTCTACTTCGCATCGACCCTGGTCGCAGAGATACCCCTGGCCGCCCTCGCCGGAGTTCTACTCGCCACGACGGTCCGCATGGTCGAAACCGCCTCGATCATCGCAATAGCGCGCGCCACCCGAGCGGACACCGCAGTCATGGGTGCGACGTTCCTGGTCACCGTCGCACTCGACCTC
>NZ_JASHKR010000226.1 GCF_030056815.1 Rhodococcus sp. IEGM 1379 | reverse complement strand
GTCGCCACACCCAAACCACCACTGAACACTGCAGTGACCGTGTGACTACCCGTTGCCGTGAAGACGTGATCAAGAACAGCAACACCATCGACCACATTCACCGCAGCACCCAAAGGCACAGTGCCCTCGAAGAACTGGACCGTACCCACACTGCCCAGCGGAGACACATTCGCCTTCAACTGCACAGCAGTACCCACAACACCCGAAGCCGGAACCG
>NZ_JASHKR010000014.1 GCF_030056815.1 Rhodococcus sp. IEGM 1379 | reverse complement strand
CCTTGCAGGTGGGAGTCGGTGTCCGTGTCGCTCTGACTTGGAATAAGTTACGCGAGTGTTCAACCAAATACCAAATCGCCTGGTCACAGGGATACGGAATCCGAATTTCGGTAATTTCAGAGAAGAACAACCCGAATTCGATGAGTTTTTGCCTCCACTGCGGTCTGTATGTAGGAGAACGCATCAACCAACCGTTTAAGGAGTACCTATCTCATGTCCCGTCTGCTCTTCGTCAACATGCCTGTCAAGGACGTTTCGGCCACACGCACCTTCTTCGGCGGACTCGGCTTCGAGTTCAACGACATGTTCAGTGACGAGAACACCGTCTCGATGATCGTCAGCGACTCTGCGACGGTGATGTTTCTGAACGAGCCCCGTTTCGGTGACTTCATCGCAGATGACATCTGTGACACGTCCAAGGCCCGCGAGGCCCTGATGTGTGTCTCGGCAGGGAGCCGAGAAGAAGTGGACAGCTTTGTCGATGCCGCAATCGCAGCCGGCGGTACCAAGTGGATGGAGCCCCAGGATCAGGGCTTCATGTACGGCCGCGCATTCCGCGACCTGGACAATCACGTCTGGGAGGTCATGTGGATGGATCCCACCGCGACAGTTCCCCAGTAAATCGAGAGTCGGCTACCGGAGGGATGTGCGAGTCAATGCACTCGCACATCCCCTTCTCCTACAGTTCCGCTGGCAGACCGAACCGTGCAAACAGGGTCAGATCAAAGAAGCAGGTCACATGTGAGATCCCTGATTCCGTCACGTCGAGTACATGCAACTGGAAGGCGCGGTGAACACCGTCCGGCTCTCGCATGTAGAGCCCGAATGCCGGTTGCCCGTTGGCCGCGGTCGGCAGCAGTCGCATCGCACCCGGTCCGTCGGCCGGGCACTTGTTCCCGATGAGTTGCCCGATCGCCTCGGGACCCCGGTACCAACCTTCGAAGGGCGGCATCTCCCAGATCGCTTCTCGCGTGAACATCGCAACGATGGCGTCGACGTCGTAATTTTCGAAGCTGCGGACATACTCGCGAAGCATCGTCCTGGCCTCGTCACTGGAGGGTTCCACCAGGTCGTCTTCGGTGGGCCCGATTGCGTTGAGCTGTGCGCGAGCGCGCTGTAGAACACTGTTGACGGCAGTGGTTGTGGTGTCCAGTGCCGTAGCCACCTCTGAGGCCTTCCATTGCAGAACGTCGCGCAACACCAATACGGCTCGCTGCCTCGGCGACAAATGCTGCAAAGCAGCGATCAGGGCAAGGCGGACGGAATCCCGACGCACGACCATTACTGCTGGGTCATTCACATCGCTCAACGACGAGTCTGCAATGGGTTCGAGCCAGGCAATCTCATGGCGTTCGACCAGGTCATCCGAAGGATCTGAACTGGGCGCACCCAAACCAACAGGAAGCGGACGCCGTGCACGTCCCTCCAATGCCGTCAAACACGTGTTGGTCGCGATACGGTAGAGCCAAGTCCGAAACGATGACTGACCGCGGAAACCCGCATACCCCCGCCACGCTCGGATGAAAGTCTCCTGGACCTGGTCTTCCGCGTCATGGATAGAACCCATCATGCGATAGCAATGCGCCTGAAGCTCACGGCGGTACGGATCGGCAAGGGTCAGGAAGTCACTGTCCAACGCCTGATCGACTGTCATTTGTTCAGCCTAAATGCGCGCAGCGAGATTGGCAGGAGTTGACAACATTTTGATCAAGCCGTCGACCTCATCCCTGGCGACACCAGTTCCACTTCGAAGCAGAACGCCGAACGGTCGCAGAGCTGGAACGATGTGTATTCGATTGCACGGCAATAAGAAACGGTATCCGAATTTGATACCGCGCAAGATCCGCACGGCAAAGCCGCGACGTCAATTCAACGAAAGGTACTCCCCCATGAGCACATCGGATCCGATCACATCCGCGTTCAACGATCTCACGCTGAAGGAGATGGATGCCGCGACGCTCGTCTTCGCGATCGAGAACGCAGTCGACGAGATGTCGATACAAGACGGCCCCCTGCGGCTCGCGATGGAGGTCGCCACACTCGCGCATCTCGAGCAGTCCCGAAAGAACGGGATCAAGGCCGACATAGATCCCTACATCGTTCATCCGTTGCGGAATGTGCTGCGATTAATTCGGTACGGATGCTTCGACGCCGACGTCCTGGCCGCGACTGCCCTCCACGACACAGTCGAAGACCAACCACAGAAACTCATACCCCTGCTCGGCGGAACTCCCATTGAAAACGAGGAACCTCATGAGATGAGGAAGCGCGCCTTTACGCGCATCGCGGCGCACTTCAGCCCCAGAATCGCTGAAATCGTTGCAGCAGTGACTAATCCAATCACCTACGGAGAGGACGGCAACGCATCTGGATATCGGGATCACGTCGTCGACGCTATTTCGGATCCTTCGGTGTTTCTGGTGAAGTTCAGCGACTTCGTCGACAATGCCGGCAGCGTCAAATACCTGGCGGAGACTCAGAGGCTGAAACTGGCCGCCAAGTACGAACCCCTCGTCGAACCCTTCAAAGACGCTGCACGGTCCCTCGGCAGCGCATTGAATCTGCCGCAGGCCGGCCTTGACGGAATTTCAGACCACATCGCCACAATCGAATCGGACTTCGCGCGATTGCGCGCATCCACCTAGAGGTCTCGTGTCGTCCGTTCGGATGAATGTGGCGTAGAAAGCACCCAACCACCCAAACGCGGCGATAGCCTGCAGGTTTCCGGATGAGGCGTTCCAACGAAAGGCCCCGACGTGAGCGACGACAGGTCAGCACCACCGCCACCACCGCAGGCTCAACCGCCCCAGGCCCAGCCACCCCAGCCTCCGTCTGACCAGTCTCCCTACAATCAAGGCCCCATCGACCAAACGCAGCAACGCACTCCGGGGCCCTACGGTTACTCACCGCAGCAAGCGCCACTCCCCTACGGATACCCGCAGCAACCAGGTCCGGGATGGGCATCCGGCGCGCAACAGTTCGGACCACCCAGCAGCCCGGCCGCTCCCGCGCCGAAGCGGGGAAAGGGCGTGTGGATCGCACTGGTCTCCTTATCGGCGGTACTGGCGCTCGCAGCAGGGTCCGTCGTCGCATTTCAGCATTTCCGAAACTCGGACGAGACCGTCGCACTTCCGCCCGGCATGACAAAGGGCACCTTTCCGACTGCGCCAGAAGTTGCCTGGACGGCCGACCCGCACGACTACATGTCGGGACCAACAGCGTCATTTATCAATCCTGAGTTCGACGGTCGCCGATATCTTGGAACCGGGTTCCTCGACATCGGCGACAAGATCATTGCTGCTGTCGCCAAAACGCAGACGGATTCCAACGAATCGCGTCTTATCGCCCTGAATTCACGAACAGGCCCGTTGGAATGGTCCGCGCCGAGCACATTTGGCGGCGGCTGCGCGAACGACGTTGTCGAGGGCGCCCTCCCGTGCATCGAATCAGACTTCGGGCGTAATCCGAAAATGAAGTCCTTCAACGTCCACGATGGCAGCGTTCGAAGCGAATCCGCTCTCAGCCCAAACACTTTGGCAATTTCGGTTGGCGAAGGATCTGTCTTCACAGCCGCGTACGGCCCCAGCGAAGGCGAATACACGCTGACCAAAGGCACTCTCGACAATCCAGCGTCGGACTGGTCTCGAGCCTATTCGATCAAGACTTGCGGAGTCGGTAGTGGTGACCACTACGCACTGAAGGTTTCCGACGGACTCGTATCGTTGTCAGGCGTCGGTGGAGTAATTGCGCATACATCCGACGGGTCGGTCGTCGCGGAAGATACTGCGTGGGCGAGACCGGTCCCAGGATTCGGGGCCGTTGCGGGAAGGTGCGATGGAAACACGAACGAACTCACCTTCACTCCGACGTACTTCGATAGTTCCGGCGCGGTGGTGTTCACGTCGGCCGGGTCTGTCTCGCCTATGGACTTCGTCGCGTCAGCGCGATCCGATATCCCTCTGATCATGTCCGACGGCACTGCCCGCATCCACGATGGATCAGTTAAATGGTCTATACCCCAGGGTGATTCAAAATACTTCGGATCTGCAGCGGTCCTCGGCGATGCGGTGTTCCGGCACGGCAGAAGTTCGACTACGGCACTCGATTTGGAGAGCGGCTCCACGCTATGGGAGACGTCAGAAAATCTACTGACAAGTTCAACCGAAATGATCACCGACGGACAGAACCTGATCGGATTGACGGGCGACGGTGAGATTGCCGCCATCAGCGCGTCCGACGGCTCCACTTCCTGGTCCGTTTCCACGAGCGACGGCCCGGACAGCGACCGTCGAGTGTTCGGTACCGCCGGGAATGGATTCGTCTACGCGTCGAACAAGTCCATCTCGATGTTCGAACCGACTGGTCCGTCGTCGCAGGTCCCCGACAGCGTGGCTGCCCCATCCGGAGCGAATACGGATTCCGGTGGCGATCAGTACGTGACCAAATTTGGATCGGCACCGACGTTCACGCCAACCGACATCATCACCGATACCGGCGGGCTGATAGTCACGATGCGCATCACCGCGACCTGCCCGGGCGGAGACATACTCGCATCCGACACCACAAGCATCTCGATTTCCGACGGCGCCGCCAACGTCGCGGCTGCGGTATTCGACTTCTCCGATTCTCCACTCGTGTTGCCGCACAACACAAGCGGTTCCTCCAACTCATCTGCGTCTGCAGACGAATCAATACAGCGCACATTCAGGTTTCCGATCGGTACATTCTGGAGAACTCCCGATACGTTGTCCGGTAAATCCGGGGACAGCTGGAACAAGTTCCTAGTTGAATGCGTCGAGTCCGGAAATGCCAGTGCAACAACTGGTGTTGTGGGACAGCAGCTTCCGAACGCCAAGATGGAGGCGACGGGCCCCGCCGCACCGCAAACCGGAGACGCCGAATCGGCTGCCTTCGATGCACTGCGCGCCCTGGCGAATGCGGATGCGCCGTCCGTCAGCTCCGAACTCGCCGACCGCTGGGTACCGCAACTCAGTTCGAAGCGACCGGGAATGGTGGCCGACGGTAAGACGTGGAACAACTCGGCGACACTCGAGGAGCACCTCGCCTTACGACTGAAGTATCCCCAAGTTCGACTGCTGTGGTCGGGCGACTGGAGCGTGTTCAGTGCTCCCGACTTCTGGATAACGATCGCCGGCGTTACCTTTCCCGATCCCGACGGGGCACTCGGCTGGTGCGTCGGCAACGGCCTCGACCGTGACCACTGTTACGCGAAGTTGGTGAGCAAGACCCATCCGATCGAAGGCAGCACCAAAACTCGCTGATTCCTTCCGCTCTCCGGACATTCATACAACCTGACGCTGCAGACTCCGTGTCCATAAATGGGCGGATAGCTCCATGGGAAAATACTCACCGGTAGTACCGGTCGGTAATATTCGCGCAATCCAAGAATTCGAGGACGGAATCCAATTTGTTACCAGTGAGTATTCAAATTCATCCACATTTACACCGACCGTGATACGCATCACAAGCTCGAAATCTATTGGAGCTAAACAGATTAACCGGTAGGCGTAACCATGATTCACGTTGACTAATACACTTCAATTCGCCGAGGTGACACTGGCGGCGACATACTGCATCCTTGAATCAACCAGGCATTGCCTGGGAGCCGACATACGATGTTGCTCATTAATGATTGGAGCGGTTCTGAGTCCATGCAATTTGTGTGATGCCACAACACGACATCACCGGACTCAACAGACCGAACTGACATTCATCTGTCGATGCGCACTCGGGGGCATGTGACGCACGATCAGCCCATATCGCAACGATGACAACGTACGTGACGCAAGAATCTCATCAAGGACGGTGGCAGTGACAATGTTCAAACGAATCGCAGTGGTCAATCGAGGTGAGGCCGCGGTCCGCCTGATCAGGGCAGTACGCGAACTGAACGCCGAGCACGACTACGGCATTCGCGTCATTGCGCTCCATACCGACGCCGAGCGTCGAGCAATGTTCGTCCGCCAGGCCGACGAAGGAGTAACCCTTCGCAGCACCGGCACCGGAAGCCCCTACCTCGATTACGTCGAACTCGAGCGTGCATTGCTCGCTGCCAAGGCCGACGCAGTGTGGGTCGGCTGGGGCTTTGTTGCCGAGGACCCGACCTTCGCCGAGATCGTCGCAAAGTTGGGCATCACCTTCATCGGCCCCAGCGCCGACGCCATGCGCCTCCTCGGAGACAAGGTTGCCGCGAAGATTCTTGCCGAGAAGGTCGGCGTCCCCGTCGCGCCCTGGAGCGGCGGACCCGTCGAGACCCGCGCCGACGCACGTCGTCACGCACAGGCCATCGGCTATCCGCTGATCATCAAGGCTCGCAGCGGCGGCGGGGGGCGCGGAATCCGCAAGGTGTGGGCTGAAGACGAACTCGAAGTTGCCCTCGAACGCACCCAGGGTGAAGCCGAGCGTTCCTTCGGTGACCCCGTTGTCTTCCTCGAACGCCTGGTCACCGACGCACGCCACGTCGAAGTACAGATCATCGCCGACAACCACGGCAATGTCTGGGCTCCGGGCGTTCGCGACTGCTCGATCCAGCGTCGCAACCAGAAGGTCATCGAAGAGTCTTCTTCCCCCGTCCTGACCGACGAGCAGTCGGATCACCTCAAGAAGGTGTCCGCCGAACTCGTGAAGGCTGCGGGATATCAGGGCGCAGGCACCGTCGAGTACCTCTACCAGCCTGAGAACAAGCTGTTCACGTTCCTCGAGGTCAATACTCGTCTCCAGGTGGAACACCCCATCACCGAGGTCACCACCGGCATCGACCTGGTTAAACTGCAGATTCTTGTCGCCAACGGCGACGAACTGGTCGGCGACTGCCCGCCTGCATTCGGCCACGCCGTCGAGGCCCGTCTCAACGCCGAAGATGCCGACAACGACTTCGCGCCGGCACCCGGCACAGTTCAGCTCCTGAAGTTCCCCCTCGGCTCGGGCATCCGCGTCGACACCGGTATCGCGGCCGGCGATGTCATTCCGCCCGACTACGACTCCATGGTTGCCAAGGTCATCGCCTGGGGCCGCACGCGCGCCGAAGCACTCGCGCGTCTGCGCACCGCGTTGCGTGAAACCACCGTCGTCCTCGACGGCGGCACCACCACGAAGTCGTTCCTCCTCGACCTTCTCGATCGCGACGAGGTCATCTCAGCCTCTGCCGATACCGGCTGGCTGGACCGCACCGGCGCTCTGGATACGACGACGCGCCGCGCCGACGTCGCGCTGATCGCCACCGCGATCGACGCCTACGACGCCGAGGAATCCCTCGAACGCGCGGCATTCCTCGCCTCCGCGCGTGGTGGCCGCCCCCGCGCCAACCACGCAATCGGCCGAACCGTCGAACTGAACTACCAGGGCCAGGCCTACAAGCTGACGGTCGGGCGCATCGGCCCCCACCGCTACCTCGTCGACGGCGATGCCGGTTCGATCGAAGTGGACGTCGATCGTCTCGGCGATTTCGAGTCGCGTCTCGTCATCGGTGACCGGCGCTTCCACGTCGTCTCCGTCTCCAGCCCCGCGCGTTACCTCGTCGAGGTCGACGGCATCAGCCACCAGATCAGCCAGGACGACGCCGGTGTTATCCGCGCTCCCGCCCCGGCCGTCGTTGTCGCTGTTCCCGTTGCCGTCGGTGACGACGTCGAAGCCGGCTCCACCCTCGTTGTGCTCGAGAGCATGAAGATGGAGACCGCCGTCCGAGCGCCGTACGCCGGCAAGGTCCGTGAGGTACTGGCTACCGTCAACTCCCAGGTCGATGCGGGAGCACCGCTCCTTCGTGTTGATCAGGTCAGCGACGAAGCCGTCGTCGAGAAGGCGCCCCGCGTCGAATTCGATCTTCCCGCTTCGACTTCCGGATCCGATGTCCGTGACGACGCGCTGGCACAGCTCGAAGCACTGACCGCCATGATCAGTGGCTACGACGTCAGCGGCAAGCAGGCCAACGCAGTTCTCGCCGAGTACGACGTACTGCGCGGCGCACTGGAACCGCAGGATCCTGCACTGGTTCACGCAGAACTCGCCGTACTGACCACGTTTGCCGACATTTGCGAACTCTCACGCAACAAGCCCACCTCCGGTGAGTCCGCGAAGGACGAATCCGTTCACAGCCCGCGCGAGCATTTCCACACTTTCCTGCATTCACTCGATGTCGAGCGTGAAGGTGTGCCGGCGTCGTTCCGAACACGCCTCGAGCGGGCCCTGCGCCACTACGACGTCACCGATCTCGAAGATCGCTCGGCCGTCGAGGAAGCGGTGTACCGCCTGTTCCTCGCACTGCAGCGCATGGAAGCCCAGATCCCCGTCATCGCAGCACTTCTCGAAGGCTGGCTGGCCGGAGACAGGGCTCCCGGTTGCTCGGCGCAGGAACTGAACGAGGTACTCGATCGACTCATCGTCGCCACTCAGGTTCGTTTCCCCCTCATCGGTGACGTCGCCCGGAACCTTCGTTTCCGCTTCTTCGACGAGCCTCGCATCCGCAAGGTTCGCGAAGACGTCTACGACGGTATCCGCGGAAACCTCGCCTACCTCGAAGAGCAGCCCGACGCAGCGGATTACGACCAGCGTGTCGCCAATCTGGTAGCAACACCGGAGCCTCTCCTCGACCTGCTGGGTCGACGCATCGGTCTCGGCAACCGTGACGGCGGACCGCTCCTCGAAGTGATTACCCGGCGCTACTACAAGATTCACTCGTTCGAGGACGTCCGCGCCTTCGAACACGTAGACCGTCGCTTTGTCACGGGTAACTTCGATCTGCGCGGCGCACAACTACACCTCGTCTCGGCAGTCGCCGAATTCGATTCGCTGGCTACAGCTCTCGACGACATCTCGACCGTCGCTCAAGAAACACCCGCCGGCCGCGGACTCGTCGTCGACATCTACCTCGACTGGCCGGAGCATCCCGCCGACGGCGAAGAACTGGTCGAGAAGCTGCGTAACACATTGTCCCGCAACGGGACCATCGCGAGCGCGCGCCGAGTTACCGTCATCGTCTGCAACCCCAACGGCGAACGAATTCGCTGGGTAACCTTCCGCCCGGTAGCCGGAGAACTGGTCGAAGACCAGATCATTCGCGACATGCACCCGTTGACCGGTCAGCGTCTGGACATGTGGCGTCTGAAGAACTTCAACGGCAAGCGTCTCCCCGCACCGGAGAACACCTACCTGTTCCACCTCTCCGCCAAAGAAAACCCGTCCGACGAGCGCCTCATCGCGCTTGCCGAAATTCGAGACGTGACACCACAACTCGACGACGAAGGTCGTATGGTCGCGCTGCCTGCCATCGAACGCACACTCGCCGCCTGCCTGGACGGTATCCGCCGTGCCCAGAGCCAGCGTGGCGACAAGCGTCGACTCGCCGCCAACCGCGTCGTGCTCTACGTGTGGCCGGTGGCGGATGTACCGGCTGATCGGTACTCCGTGATCGCGCAAAACGCTGCCCGCCTCACCGTGGGTGCCGGAATCGAAGAGATCACCCTGATCACCCGCCTCAAGGATCCGAAGGGCGGGGCGCCCAAGGAAGTTGCGCTGCGCTTCTCGTACCGCGCCGGCGCCGGGGTTGTCATCAACAAGACCGAACCGCCCACCGAACCGCTGCTCCCCCTCGACTCGTACGCCCAGAAGGTCCAGAGCTCGCGGGCCCGCGGCACCGTGTACCCGTACGAGATGGTTCCTTTGCTGACCGGAAACAAGGGAACATTTGTCGAGCACGATTTCGACGAAGCCGGAATCCTTGCTCCCGTCGATCGTCCGTTCGGGCTCAACAAGGCCGGAATCGTTGTGGGTCTGGTCAATACGCCGACCCCGCGTTACCCCGAAGGCATGACACGCGTCGCACTGTTCGGTGATCCCACCAAGGCTCTCGGCACCGTCGCGGAAGCCGAGTGCTCCCGCGTCGTCGCAGCCATCGATCTCGCCGAGAAGCTGAATGTTCCCGTCGAATGGTTTGCACTGTCCTCCGGTGCCACCATCTCGATGGACAGCGGCACCGAGAACATGGACTGGGTCTCGCGCGGCCTACGCCGGATCATCACGTTCACCCAGAACGGCGGCGAGATCAACATCGTCGTCACCGGCATCAATGTCGGCGCCCAGCCTTACTGGAACGCCGAAGCCACAATGTTGATGCACACCAAGGGAATTCTGGTGATGACCCCGGACAGCGCGATGGTACTGACCGGCAAGCAGTCACTCGACTACTCCGGTGGCGTCTCCGCCGAAGACAACTTCGGCATCGGTGGTTACGACCGCGTCATGGGCCCCAACGGCCAGGCACAGTACTGGGCACCCGACCTCACCGCCGCGTGCGAGATCCTGTTCCGTCACTACGCGCACTCGTACCTCGCTCCCGGAGAACGCTTCCCGCGTCGTGCGGCCACCTCCGACCCGATTGACCGCGACGTGCGCAGTTTCCCGCACACGCATCCGTCGAGCGATTTCGAAACCGTCGGCGACGTCTTCTCGTCCGTCAAGAACCCGGATCGTAAGAAGCCCTTCGACATCCGCACGGTCATGCGTTCGGTAGTCGACCAGGACCACTCCGTACTCGAACGCTGGGCCGACATGGCGGGCGCCGACACCTCAGTGGTGATCGACGCACACCTCGCCGGATACCCGGTTACCGTGGTGGGCATCGAATCTCGCGCAATTCCGCGCAAGGGTCGCTTCCCCGCCGACGGCCCGGATACGTGGACCTCGGGAACGCTGTTCCCGAACTCGTCGAAGAAGACGGCACGCGCAATCAACGCGGCGAGCGGCAACCGTCCGATCGTGGTGTTGGCCAACCTGTCCGGCTTCGACGGATCCCCGGAATCACTGCGCAACATCCAGCTCGAGTACGGCGCCGAAATCGGCCGGGCCATCGTCAACTTCGACGGTCCGATCGTGTTCTGCGTGGTCTCGCGCTACCACGGCGGTGCCTTCGTGGTGTTCTCCGGAGCACTCAACGACAACATGGAAGTTCTGGCCGTCGAGGGATCGTTTGCATCCGTCCTCGGTGGCGCTCCCGCCGCAGCCGTCGTGTTCACCCGCGAGGTGAACACCCGCACCAACAACGATCCCAAGGTGCAGCAACTCGAGTCTGACCTGGCCGGAACCAAAGACGACACCGAGAAGGCCCGTCTGCGTGTGGAACTGAATGCCCAGCGCATCGCAGTCCGCTCCGACAAGCTCGGCGAGGTGGCCTCGGAGTTCGAGGCGATCCACAACATTCAGCGTGCCCGCGAGGTCGGTTCGGTGGATGCGATCGTGCCGGCAGCGGAATTGCGTCCGCAGATCATCGCGGCAGTCGAGCGCGGTATGAAGCGAGCGACTGCGCAGTAGTTACCCTGCACTGACAGACGTGGCCCCCGCCGGACATTCGGCTGGGGCCACGCTGTATTTCAGACTCCTTCGAGAGCCTCGCCGACTTCCTCGAGAATTCGGTTGTGCTGGTCCGTCGCCAACAAGTGACCGGCAGCGATGGTGAGTGCTATCGGCCACTCGATGATCTCGAAGGCCACCATCAATCCCATTGCGGCAAAGTAGGCAAGCTGCTCCGGCGGCGGCACCGGCACCGCCCCGAGGACCGGAAGATTCAGTTCGAATCGATGAGCCGAACGGACCGCTTCGACTGCGGAACGTTGGTCGAGAACGTCGGCGACCTGCTGAGACATTGTCCGATTCCTTACGTTTTCTTGTACGTGCATCCGCGTTCAACGGGCCGACACCTTGGCCGAGCACGCTGTACGTCGTGTCCGAATCCTTGATTCACTCCTTGTCCCAGGTCCTGACCCCACCAATCCGCGAGGTCTACGCGGTACTGATCCGAATCGGTGTTCTCCGAATCGTCGATTAACCTTCGGCGGCCACCAACTTCTCGACCACTCGAGGCATCACGGCGGCAAGAGCCGTCGCGGCGGACGCGCACCCGACAGCCTGGAACCAGGCAAGCGGTCCCAGCGGAGTGCAGCCCAGGAACTGACTGACCACCGGCGTGCTGACAAGTGCACCGAGCACGGCGACGGATCCCACGGCCGTCACAACAACCAGCGGACTTCGCGATTCGATCAGCGTCTGCCCGAGCTGAGTCCCCACCAACGCAACCAATGCCACAGTCGACGCTCGGCGCCGGCGGCCGGTGCCCCGGGCAAGAATCCAGGCCGACAATGCACCGAGTGCCGTAGCGCCCCCACGAATCGTGATGGTGCGCCACAGGTCGTCGGTGTCTGACCCGCGAGAATCCATCTGGCGCTCGGCCGTCGGTGTGCTCACTGCAAGGGCCGCTGCGGGCAATGCATCCGTCATCAGGTTGACCAACAACATTTGCCGCGCATTGAGTGGAGACTCCCCCGACAGCGCGCTGCCCGTCAGCGCAAACGCCACCTCCCCGGCATTACCACCGAGGAGGACGCCCACCGCCGAACGTACGCGTCGCCAGAGCTGCGCGCCTTCGTCGAGCGCATCGATCAAGCCGCTCACACGGCCATCCAGCAGAACGATATCCGCAGCGCCACGAGCCGGATCGCTATCCGACGCCGCCACCCCGATACCCACACTGGCAGCGCGGATCGCGGCCGCGTCGTTGGCACCGTCGCCGACCATCGCGCATACCGACCCGCCTGCCTCCAGCGCATGAACGACCTGCACCTTGTGCTCCGGTGTCATCCGGGCGAACACAGTTCGCTCCGTGACTATCGACTCCCGCTCACTACGCGAGAGGCTCTCCCACTCCGGGCCTGTGACAACATCACTCGGTTGCATGGACATACCCAGCTCCGACGCGACCGCCGCCGCGGTGAGTGGGTGATCGCCGGTGAGCAACCGGATTCCGAGATCGCGGCCTCGAAGGTCCTCTACAAGTTTTCGGGCGTCCGATCTCAAAGTGTCCGAGAGACCGAGCAATCCCACCGGCTCCAAGCCCGAAGCACAGCATTGCTCGAGAAAGTCCGAATCCTGCGCTGCCCGCTGGGCATCCGACTCGGAAAGTTCGCGGTGAGCCACTGCTATTACTCTGAGTCCGCGCTCAGCCATACTCCGAACATGCTGTGCAGAAACACTTTTCGGCGCAGCACTCGCCGATACGAACTCCGGTGAACCCTTGAGCGCTATTCGACGACCGATCAACGCCGCCGAATACGGTCGGCCCGACCGAAACGGCACCAGCGCCGATGCCTGAGCACCCTCGAACACCAGCGGATGCTTCAACACTTCCTCGGCCGCGCTCACGACAGCCGAATCAGTCGAGTGGAATACCTGGTCGCCCGTGCTGGCCAACGCGCTTCGTGCGGCAACTTCCAGAATTCGATCACCGTTCCAACCGTCGACGCGTTCGACCGCCGCGACGCGAAGATGGTTCTCGCTCAACGTCCCGGTCTTGTCGAAACAGACGCAATCGACGCGCCCCAATGCCTCGATCGAACGCGGTGATCGAACCAGTGCGCCCACCGAAGTCAGCCTCCGAGCAGCGGCCTGCTGCGCGAGGGTCGCGACCAGCGGCAAGCCTTCCGGCACCGCCGCAACCGCGACTGCTACTCCGCCGGTAACTGCTTGACGCAGCGCAGTACCGCGGAGCAAGCCCATCGCGGTGACCAACGCGCCGCCGCCGATACTGACGGGAAGTGTCTTCTTGGTCAGCTCACGCAAGCGACTCGACAATCCGACGTCGGGTCCAACTCTCGGTTCACGGACGTCGACCTTGCGCGCCTCGGTCAACGACCCGACGGCGGTCACTTTTCCCTGGCCTGCCCCAGCGACAACGGTGGTACCGGCGTAGACCATGCAACTACGCTCAGCCACCGGAACGCCAGGAGTAGCGCGGGTGTGCTTCTCGACAGGCATGGATTCACCTGTCAGCGAGGACTCGTCGATCTCGAGTGACTCACAGCGAACGAGTCGACAATCGACCGGAACTACATCGCCAGGTTCGATGTCGACGATGTCTCCGACCGCCAACTCTTCAGCGGGAACTCGCTCCGCGGCATCCGAACGTGGCGGCACTCGGCGAGCCAACGGCTCTTGAACTCGAAGTAACTCGCGAACAACACGTTCCGAATGCAGCCTTTGCATCGCGGACAGTGTTGCATTGCCAGCCAGAACCGAACCGACCAGGACGGCATCGATCGGCGAGCCCAAGATCGCACTGGCCGCGGATCCTGTCGCCAGCACCGGCGTCAACGGATCCGCCAACTCGGATCGCACCGCGCCCAACGCTTCCCGAGCGAGCCGAACCGGTGCCAGGACAAACGAAACCGCCTCCATGCTGCGCGACGATCGGACGGTGGCCTCGTTCGAAGGCAACTCGCTCAACACTTCTTCGACGCCCAGTTCGTGCCAGTCGTTGCGCGAACTTCCGGCCGGAACATCGACTCTCAGCGCAGATCGAGCCAAACGATAGCCCGTCCACAGCGCCGCTCCGGCCCCGACGGTGACCGGACCCGGCCCCCGACCGCGCACACCGGGAAGCATCACCAAAGCACCCAGCAATGAAGCGCCACTGGATAATTCGACGCCGCGCCTCGTCGCGGTCCGCGCCGCGGGTAGGGCGCGCAGCACCCGCCACACACCGGCAAGTCCGTGATCGAGAATATCCGCGGTCGGCGGCGCGCGGCCGGGTTCGGCGACTCCGATACGTACGACGGCCGGTCCGTCCAGATCGGACGCGGTGACTACGGCGACGTTCGCACCGGTGGAAGCCAAGCTCGTCAACGCTGACTCGAGTGCGTCGTCGATATCTGCAGATACTGGAAACAATTGATCGAATCCCCCACGAAGTGACCCGAGACTGTCCACATCGATTCCGACCGCCTGCACACCGGCCGTATGCAACTGGACAACTACCGCTTCCGCCAAAGCTTTTCGCTCCGGAATTACCAGCACCTCGGCCCCGTCGATACTGTGCCGGCCCGCAGCGAGATTGCCGTCTCCCAACTTTTGCCGAGCGCGATTCCACACTTCCACACGATCTGCATCTGCCACGCCGCGAATATCAGCCACCCGGAGTTTCTCGGCCAGGAGTACCCGCGGATCGATCAGTACCGTGTCGACTCGGTCGAGTTTCCTCACGGCACCCGGATTCACGACCAACGATCCCTCCCGCCGCCACAGTTCCCGCGTCAGCGTCGCGGAGAAAGATTCCCGAGAAACACGCAACGCCCGCGGAGACGCGACCCGAACTGCAGTCGCTGCCGTCTCCGAACTACCGGTCACGCAAGCGATCACTCCTGCCGCTGTCAGTTGGCCGAGAGCCACCCGATCCGCATGACGTTCACCGAGTCCCTTGACCTCCAACTCCTCCGAATCGGACGAGGCCGGACACTGCGCGACACCCCACTCGGATGACGCCCTCCCCAGATTCCACGCCTCGTCGAGTCGTAGCGACCGCACTCCCACGTCCACGAGCAGTGCCGCTGGAGCCTGCGTCAGCACATCAGCGACAGAGGTGGCGGACTCGAGAACGACGTCGGTCAACGAACGACCGATGACCTGCTCAATCCGTTTTCGCAGACGCGGTTGGTAATTCATCGCTGCCACCCCGGCTGCGAGCAACGACGATCCCGGTATCAGCGGTACTCGCGCCAACGAACCGGCCAGTGCCGGAACGATTCCCGCAGCTGCGACTGACGTGGTGAACAGCCGGGCGATCAGATCCCCGGCAGGTGCAGCTCGAACGACGTTCGAAACGAGAGAGGGAAGCAATGGAGGAAACATTCTCTCAGGACGCCGACTGGCTCTTGTGTGATGTTCGTGCGACAGGTTTCTCGGACTTCCGGGGATGCTGCTCATGTTCGTTGTTCCCCGCACCGACGGCGGCGTGATCCTTACGGTCCAATTCGCGTAGTACCACCGCCGTACCACCCACTGCTACCAGGACCGGCCATTCCACCAACCCCGCAGCCCCGACCGCCGCCAGCGTGAGGACCGCCGTCGGCGTCGATTTCGCTCCGGCCCGAATACCGTCACGCACGCCACCGGCTGCGCCCCGGATTCCGCCGCTCACCCCACCGACAACGCCTCCGCCGACTGCGCCCACAGCGCTGGTTGTCATGCGAGCAGCGCCTGTGACAACGCGGGTGGCTTCATTCACGATCGACATCGCCACGCTCCTATCAGGAGTCCATCGAATTGATTCGGTACCAGGTGCCATACCCACCAGCGCCGACGGCAATCACAATCAGCACACGTTCTCGCCCCAACCGACGGCCCTGCGCTCATTTCGGGCGCAGTAGCGGGTACGGTGCGAGAGGCGGCTCGGACGTCGACGAAGAACGTCCGCAATTCATCGACAGGAATCCTGCACTGTGGCGATTATCGGCAACTCCGAACTCGACGTCTTTCGTTTGTCTTTGGGCGGTAATCCCTTCGGATGGACAGCCGACGAACCGACATCGTTCGAGATACTCGACGCCTTTGCCGAAGCCGGCGCGAACTTCATCGACACGTCCGACTCGTACACCGCGTCCGTCGCCGGAAACTCGGGTGGAGAATCCGAGACCATCATCGGAAACTGGCTCACCGACCGCGGATTGCACGACGACGTCATCGTCGCCACCAAGGTAGGCAGCCACCCTGACTTCAAGGGACTGAAGGCAACAACCATCGCTGCTGCCGCAGACGCGTCGCTGGCGCGGCTACAGACCGACTGCATCGACCTGTACTACGCCCACTTCGACGATCCCGACACACCGCTCGAAGAAACTCTCGAGGCATTCAACGCGCTCGTCGAGGCCGGGAAGGTTCGTTACCTCGGAATCTCCAATTACAGTCCCGACCGTGTTCGCGAATGGCTTCGTATCGCCGCAGAGAACGGGTACGCCCAGCCGATCGCCATGCAACCCCACTACAACCTGGTGCACCGGAAATCGTACGAACCCGAACTCGCGAAAATCGCCACCGACCACAACATCAGCGTCTTTCCGTACTTCGCCCTCGCATCAGGTTTCCTGACCGGAAAATACCGAACTCGCGCAGACATCGAAGGCAGCCCGCGCGAACGAATCACCGCGAGCTACTTCAGCGACGCCGGTCTGACCGTCGTCGATGCACTTGCCGACATTGCGGGCAACCACGACTGCGAAATGTCGACCGTCGCCTTGGCCTGGTTGCTGACACGCCCAGGCATCACCGCTCCGATCGCAAGTGTCAGCCGCGTCGAACAACTCCCCGCGCTACTGGACGCACCCAATCTGGTGTTGTCCTCGGATGAACTCGATGAACTCGAACGCCTGTCCACCGCGGTCGGAGCCTAGGGTCGTACGGCCGCCGATCGGTCAGGCGGACTTGCGGCGGCGAGTACCCAAAGTGGAGTTTCCGATAGTCCAGAACGCCCAACCGTCGTAGCTCTCGATGTCACCGGAAATATGTCCGGTAACAGCGTTGGCTGCGGCAGTCGGGTTGGGGAATCGGCGCCCTTCCATCGGGCCCCGCATGATCTCGAGAATCTCCGTTGTCTCGTCGAATCGACCGACCCAGCGGTAGCCGTGGCAATCGGCAGTCACCTCGAGGCGTAAGTCGATGACCTCGATCTCTTCGACGGCAGCACTGGCCCGACGCTTCTTGGCGACAACCGGAGTTGCCGTGCGCTTGGCGGCCACGGGTGCCTCGACGTGGATGCTCGTGTCCTTGACCGCGGCCAGTCCGAGAGCATCCCAACGATCGTGGCCGTGCACAACGCGCCCCCGCGGAATCGCATGATGACCGGTGCGTGTGCGTCCCGGGCTGTCCATGATCCACAGATCGACCTCGGAGCGGATATCGTCTGCGACCTCCACCGACGGCAGCATGAAGAACTGGTGGGGATCTACCGCCAGATCAACGAACACCCAGAACTCGGAGCGAGTGTCATCACTCTCGATGTCCTCGTCCTGGCGTCGCGCCTGCCAGTCACCGTCGAGTTTGGAGCGAACCCGAACGATGCGCGTACTGCCGTCGCCGCCCTTCACTTCCACCGGGTTGCGGCGCGAATGCGTCAACCGCACGGCTTTGCCACCACGCTGGGTCACTTCGGAAATGAACGCATTGATGCCGCGGCTCGCGGTGTCTTCCATGGTTGGCCTGTCTTGAAGCTGTTACGCCCGGTATCGCCAGATCGGCCTGCGGGTGGGGCGGAAGCGGACAGTTGTCGCGGCCAACGCCCGGCGAATCCGGCTCACGGCCGGTTTACTTACCTCGACCTTACATCGCCGCGACCGGAGAGCCTAAGGTGCCCGACGCTCATTCCCAGAGGTCAGGAGTGCAATGTCGCCGTACAACGCTGCGCGATGGGCAAACATCAACTCGTCTACACCGTCGAATTGGTCGCCCACATGATGCGTATTGGCCGCTGAGAGTTCCCGCGAACCCGAGCGCGCCAACAGGTCGTCGATACGGCTGTCCAAACTCGCCGCATGCAGGGCAGCGCGTTGGGAACTGAGCTGATCTTCGGCGCGTGAGACCAGGTCACCGATCCGCGCCAACGCCGCCACCCGCTCGACCAACTGGTCCCAGACCGCCCCGAGAGCCTCGGTACGTGAGTCGATCGATGCGCGGGTGCCCTCGTCGCGTGCAAAATTTGCAGCCTCGTCGAGTTCGGCAAGAATCGACCGAAGCGCGACAGTGTCCACGGAGATCTGGGTGACCTCGTCGGCGAGATCCAGCTGATTTCGTTGAATGACAAAATGATCCGAATGCCAAGCGACGGACGATTCGATGCGGTCGTACACATTGCCCGCCAGGTAGCGCAGTGCATCGTATCTTCCGGCGGCAACCGAATGGTCGTGGTCGACCAATCCGTCGAGAGCTTCGGCTATCCGCCGACCCGTATCGGCGATGACCCCCGAACCCTCGAAACGTGCCAATCGCCCCGCAAGCTTGTCGAGGGCGGCGCTGCCGGTACCCGCCACAACTCCCAGACCAGTTACCGGCTTCGTCGGCACGGGCGTGCGACTGAGCCCCACGAACAGCGCCTCACGTTGGTCGACGTCGAGATGCAGACCGTCACGTCGATCCTTGCGGATAGCGCGGACGCTACTCGCGAAATGGCGATTGGATCGTACGACCGCTGCCCGAGCGGTTTGGACGCGTTTTTCCAAAACTTGGACTCTACGTTCGAGCACGACGTGGACGGGTCCGATCCGGTTGGTGCTGAGCCGCCCACAGGTTCGCGCGTATTCATCGGTGAGCTGCCGGAGTTCGGACCAACCGCCGATATCCGGGAAGGAACGACCGACTGCGCGGCGATTGGCCATGACCGATCGAGTGTCGTCGTCGACGTACCCACCGGCCAGGAGGAGCGCGACTTCAGCGGACAGTTCCGGTCGATTCCATTCGATCAGCCCGGCGGCGCACCAAGCCCGAACTTGGTTGGAGATCAGCGCTCGTCGCTCGGTAACCAACCCATCAGCCCCACCGTTAACATCTGCCCCAGGGGTTACATCACCCGAGTCGACGCCGTGAACTTCTGCCATGTCATCCCTCCCAGGTGCCGATATCCACTGTTCCAGAATCTCGGGCGGCGCGCGCAGACCCCAACCAAAAGTTGACGCGCCTCTGCCTTACCGTAAGCAAATGACCTCGCCGCGAACCGACAAACCGTCAGGGCGCCCAACGCTCCCGACGGCGGCGGTCACGCATCTGACGTCACTGCTCGAGGCTCGGTCGCCGTCACTGCCGGAGTGGTTCGACGTAGCCGAGCGCCACAACTACGTGGCACCCGCGTCGACAGTTCCGGCACTCATGACAGCCGCCCTGAGCCATCCCGAACATCGCGAACGGTTACTCCTCCTCGCCGGCCCCCGAGGTCAATACCTTGCGGACCACAACCCGGACTGGGCACAATTGCGTCGCGTCGGATCCCGCCGTGACGAACTGTGGCTCTCCACCGACACCGACGACCGGATGGCCTGGTTCGACTACATCCGGACACTTGATCCCGCCTTGGCAACCGAAGAACTCGAGATTGCCTGGGACACCGAAGCTCCGTCGCTACGACGCGATTTCCTGGGCCGATTGCGCGTCGGACTGGGTGAGCACGACTACGACGTACTCGAACGCGGCCTCGACGACTCGTCGATCGACGTGCGCGAGCGTTCCATTCAATTGCTTCGCCAGCTCCCCGGCTCGCCGTTCGCCGAACGGATGACCGCCCGCGCCAAGGCCTGGGTACGACTCGAAACCAAACCATTGCGCCCTCGCCTCGTCATCCGCCTCCCCGGTTCACTCGACAGCCAAGCACCACGGGACGGCATCGAGGACGTCCACAACAAGTACAAAGGGATCGGGAAGTGGTGGCTCCGACAGGTGGTCACCGCAACACCACTTGCTTTGTGGGACTCGATGATCGGATCACCTCGCGAAGCGTTCCGCATCCCGATCGAACAGCAGTGGCACGACGTGATGACCGAATCCTGGACTGCTGCAACAGTTCTCCAGAAGAACTCCGCGTGGGCGTCTGCATTACTCGAACGAGACGGCAGGAACACCGATCGACGCATCGTCTCGATTGCGAATCCGCGGGAACGTATCGCGTATATCCTGGACGGCCACGCCGACGACTACCTCCTCGGAGTTGACGGCAGCGCCCTGCTCGACGGAATCGGCCACCCCTGGCCCCTGGCCGTGGCGCAGAAACTCGTGAGCGCACTCGAAGCGGAAGCGGCCGAACACGCTGCCTCGGGTGACGAGTTGGGTATTCACTCACGGCACAGCCACTATTCAACTCTGCGGAGCGCGCAGGCACGGTTCCCGCTCGAAGCCGTCGCACTACTCTCGGGCGCCGCCAACCGCGCATCCACCACCGACTGGCAACGCGCATTCACCGAGACTGCCGCCCACATCGAGGACCGTCGAATCCGGTTAGATGTGCTTCGCAACGGCTGACAAGTAGCGACGGGGCCGCACCCTGCAACAACAGGATACGGCCCCGACTACCCGCGAAAGATCAGACCACAGTCACCATTTCGTGGTCAGCCACTCCGGCAGCCAACACACGCAGGTGATCCTCGGTACTTCCGAGAGTGTGCTCGATAGCCACCAAACGGCTCACGTAATGCCCCACCGGATACTCCGCCGTCATGCCGATGCCACCGTGCATCTGGATAGCTTCCTGCCCGATGAGCCGCGCCGAGCGCCCGATCTGCAACTTGGCACGAGACGCAATCACCGGATCGACAACGCCGTCGGCCAGTGACATCGTCGCGTACAGGCTCATGCTGCGCGCCAACTCGAGTGACACGTACAGATCTGCCGCCCGGTGCGTCAGTGTCTGGAACTTGGCCAACGGGACCCCGAATTGCTTGCGGGTCTTGAGGTATTCCGTGGTGAGTCTCAGTGCCTCTTCCATGGCGCCGACAGCCTCGGCGCACAGAGCCGCCTGCTCGCGGATCTGGGATGCTGCGACGAGCGCTGACGCGTCACCTCCGGCACCCAGAGCCTCGGCCGGCGTGTCGGTGAACTCGATCTGCGCGCCGCGCAATCCGTCGTGCGTTGCGTACGACTTTCGCACCAGGCCCGACGCGTCACTCTTGACCAGGAAGAGCCCGACTCCCCCATCGGGCAACGTGGCGCTCACTACCAGAATGTCTGCAGTGGCTCCGTGTCCCACCGGATTTTTGACACCGGTGATACTCCAACCATCACCCGCCGGCTTCGCAGAAGTTGTTCGCTGCGTTGCGGGCCAACGGATTCCGGGCTCTTGGTCCGCAAAAGCCAGGAAGGTCACGCCCTCGGCCACTGCGGGCAGGATCGACGAACGTTGTTGCGCGCTACCGCCGTCCGAGATCAGCCCACCCGGCGTGACGACGGCGTCGAGCACCGGCTCGGGAGCGAGGCGTCGGCCGATCTCGGTCATGACAGCACCAAGTTCGACGGGCCCGGCGTCCATGCCACCGTCTTCCTCGGAAAATGTCAGACCCAGCAGCCCGACCTCGGCCAGCTGCTTCCACACCTGCGGACTCCACCCGGGATCCGAATCCGTGACGGCATTTCGCTTTTCGGCGTCGTAACTACGAGAAAGCAGGTCCTTGGTGGTGTCACGAAGAAGCTTCTGCTCGTCATTGAGTTCGAAGTCCATGCCACGCCTCACAATCCGAGGATCGAGGAAGCGATGATGCTGCGCTGCACTTCGCTCGATCCGCTGTAGATGGATACCTTCCGGTAATTCAGATACGTCGGTGCGCTGTGTTGCGCCCACACCGGCGAGGCGATATCGGTGCCGGCGTCGAACGGCAACGAATCGAGCCCGGCAACATCCATGAGGATCTCGACCGCTGCCTGCTGCAACTCCGATCCCCGCAACTTCAGCAACGAGGAGGCCGGGTTCGGCTTGCCGTCCGAGGATCCCGCTACTACCCGCAATTGTGTGAGTTCAAGCGCGAGCAGTTCATTCTCGAGCTCCGCCAAACGGGCTGCGAACAGGGAATCTTCCAGAAGCGTGCCGTTGCCGACCTTAACCTCGGCAGCACGGGCTTTCGCTTGAGCCAAACGAACTTTCGAGAAACCGACGCGGGTGACACCGGTGCGCTCGTTGCCGAGCAAGAACTTGGCGTAGCCCCAACCCTGATTCTCTTCACCCACCAAGTTCTCACCGGGAACACGCACGTCGTCGAAGAAGACCTCGTTGACCTCGTAGCCACCGTCGATCAGCTTGATCGGGCGGACCGTCACGCCCGGCGTCTTCAGGTCTACGAGGATGAACGAAATACCGGCCTGACGCTTAGGTGCGTCAGGGTTGGTCCGTACGAGACAGAAAATCCAATCGGCATACTGACCGAGCGTCGTCCACGTCTTCTGGCCGTTGAGTACCCAGTCGTTGCCGTCGCGAACTGCGCGAGTCTTGAGCGACGCGAGGTCGGACCCTGCTTCTGGTTCGGAGAAGCCCTGGCACCACCAGATATCGAGGTTCGCCGTCGCCGGAAGGAACTTCTCCTTCTGTTCCTGCGAACCGAAGGCCGCGATGACCGGTCCGACCATGTTGGCGTTAAACGCCAGCGGCTCCGGGACCGACGCCAACTGCAACTCGTCGAGCCAGATGTTGTGCTGAACCGGAGTCCAGTCCTTGCCGCCCCACTCGACCGGCCAGTGCGGCACAGCCAGACCGTGAGCGTTCAGGATCTGCTGGGCCTCGACCATCCGGTCGCGGCCCAACTCCTCGCCGTGGGCGTACGCAGTCCTAGTCGCTTCGGGGATTTGTGTGCGGAAGAACGTCCGCATCTCGTCCCGGAACGCCAGTTCCTCGTCGGTCAATGCCAGGTTCATCGGGATTCCTTCGTACTCGAAACCGGATTCATGTTCGGTTCGACCGTACTCCGATCGCACACGACAAGGTTAGGAAACCTGGTAAGAAGGCGGACCCGATCCGATCACAGCGTCTTGAGAACCAAAAGGAATCCTCCGCCGGCGGGATCAATACTCGTTTCGACATTGAGATTCGGAGCCAATCGAGAAAGCCGATCAATCAACCACTCCGACGCATCCTCGGCATCGTCCTTGCCGGGGCAGCGAGCGACCGCAACCCGACCACCCTTACGTTCGAGCTGCTCCACCACTCCGATGATCGGCGCGGGATCCACGACGAACAACCGATCCGGCCACGCCACAACAGGTTTGACGGCGCCCTTCTTGGTATTGCAGGCGCGATGAGCCAGGCGCTCGACCCCGCCCTTGGATTTTCCGCCCTTTTTGACGGTATTGATGCTGTCGATACTCGGGCCGCGGGGATCGTTGACCGACATATCGGGATCGACGGGCTCGTCACACAGCCAGCAACGCCAAGACTCACGTTCGCCGACTTCTTGAAGGGTAATCATAGGAAGCAACGCTACCCGTGCGCACTTTTGGCTGTTCACACAACCAAAAGTGCGCACGCGCGGGTCGCGCCGATGTGACAGCGCTTGCCCCCTACAAGTCTGCGATCGCCTCCAGCGGCTTTGTCTTGGCCGCTCGGTTTGCCGGCCACAATGCCGCCAGCACGCCGACAACACCGGAACCGATCAGCATCCCGACAACCTGACCCCACGGAATGGTGACCTCACCCAACCCCTGATCCTTGAGCGTGCTCACGAACGCCCAGCCGAAGGCGATACCGAGAAGCACACCGACCGCCGCACCGTAGACCGCAATGAGAACGGATTCGAGGTAGATCGTCCGTCGCATCTGCCCGCGCTGCATACCCACAGCACGGAGCATTCCGATTTCTCGACGTCGTTCGACAACCGAGAGCGCCAGCGTGTTGATGATGCCCAGGATTGCGATGACCACTGCCAGTGCAAGTAGCCCGTACAGAATGGCCAGCAGCGTATTGATCTGCTGTCCTTGGGTTCCCTTGAACTCCTCACGGTCCTGAACCTGAATGACCACATACTTTTCGGTGGCCGTCTCGAGTTCGCCGCGCAGCGCCGTCAAATCCGTACCAGGCTTCGCCTTCACGAGAACAGCGAAGTCCGGCAAACTGTCGGCCGGCATCAATGTCCGGTACGCCTCATCCGAGACGATCCATGAGCCGATCAGTTGGTTGTCCTCGAACACTCCCGCAACAACAGCCGGGTATTGCTTGCCGTTCGATCCCGTCAAGGTCTGGGTCGAGCCGACTGTCCATCCGTTGTCCTTGGATGTGGTCTGGGAAACCATCATGTTGTTTCCGGACAGATCAGCGGTGCCCTCCACGATTTGGTAGTCGAGCACTCCGTCGATCGGGCCGTCCAACGACGCACCCTGCTCGTCCTCACCATTCACCTTGGCCCGAACTCCGTGGAGGGAGGTCGCACTCTGCACATCCGGGAGAGCCCGGACCGCGTCGGCCGCGCCGCGTGGAACACCGATCGCATTGGGGCCGGACAGAATGTAATCCGCCGAGACACCCACGTCGACAAGCGCATTGATACTGGCCTTGGCTGACGAACCGAACACACCGATGACCGTGACCAGCATCAGGCCCAACGTCAGCGCAAATGCGGTAGCGGCGGTACGACGCGGATTGCGGACAGCATTGGTACGCGCCAACCGGCCGACCGCGCCGAACGGTTTTGCGAATACCGCGCCGAGTACACCCACAATGGGTTGCGACAGCGCCGGAGCGCCGAGCAGGACGGCAATGATCAGCGCAAAAGCGCCACCGCCGACGGTCAATGCGGCGCCCTCGCCGGTTCCCCGTGAACCGAGAACCAACAGGACCGCACCGATGACGCCGAGAACGGCGCCGCTGATCGTGCGCACATGTAGGGAGTCTCCGGTGGACGCGAACTCCTCGCGCATCGCCGCGACCGGCGGAATCTTGGATGCCCGACGCGCCGGCGCATAGGCACTCAGGGTCGTCACCACCACTCCGACAACCAACGCGACGACGACGGTCCGCGGGCTGACCTGCAACGAGCCCTCCGGCAATCCCACGTCGAAGGCGTTGAGCAACCCGCGCAAACCGTAGGCCAGGGCGATACCGGCAAGCAGACCGATGGCACTGCCGATCAGCCCGACGATGAGCGCCTCCGTGACCACCGATCGCCCGACCTGGGCCCGGCTCGCACCCACGGCGCGGAGCAGAGCAAGTTCACGCAACCGCTGAGCGACGATCATCGAGAAGGTGTTGTAGATGATGAATGTGCCGACCAACAATGCGATGGCACCGAACGCCAGCAGGAAATAGTTGATGAAACTGAGCGCTGTATCAACCTGGGCTTTTGTCTCTTCTCGAACCTGATCACCGGTCTGCACCTTCAGATCCGGAAAAACCTGTTCGACCCGCTGAGCAAGGTCGGTCTGCGAAACTCCGTTGCCGGCGACGTCGATATAGTCGACATGCTGACCGTCGGTGAACAGTCCCCGCGCCTGCTCGTCCGTGAACAACGCACCGATGTAACCACCGGTGTCACTACTAGAACTCGTGTAGATACCGGAGAGCGTTACGTCGATGATTCCCCGCGACGGAACCAGGACCCGCGCTTGGTCCCCCACGGTCAAACTCGCCCGCTCCGCCGCACTCGCGTTCAACGCGATGTCCCCGGTAGCCGTCGGCGGCCCACCGGCCTCGTACGGATCCGGTTCCGTGATCGCCTTGTCGGCCGGCAGGTACGACTGCCCGATACTCGGAGCGCCACCCGTCTGAACGGCGCCACCATCGGCATTGATCAGGACGATCTGACCACTGACCGCCGGCGCAACCGCTCGAACGCCGTCGATCGCCGCAATCTTGTCGACGTCCTCGATCGGAACACCGCCGGTATTTCGTTCTTGCGTCGACACCCGAACGTCGACGCCCTGAGCAGTGTTCTCGAAAATCGAATCGAAAGTCTTCTGCAATGTATCTGTGAATACGAATGATCCGGCGACAAAAGCCGTACCCAGCACCACTGACAACACGGTGAGCGCCAATCGCACCTTGTGTGCCGCCAAGTTGCGCATCGACACCTTGCGCATCGGTGAATTGGTTACCGAAGCCATATCGTCAAGCTCCGGCTTCTACTGTGACTGCAACCTGCGGAGCATCCAGACGCTTCATCCGATCGAGAACGGAATCGGCCGTCGGCTCACGTAGTTCGTCGACGATCTTGCCGTCCGCCAGGAAAACGACACGATCCGCATAGGCCGCCGCCCGCGGATCGTGCGTCACGATGACCACGGTCTGACCGAACTCGTCGACCGCTGACCGAAGAATCGACAACACCTCACCCGACGAACGCGAATCAAGGTTGCCCGTCGGCTCATCCCCGAAGATGATCTCGGGCTGGCCTGCCAATGCTCTCGCGCACGCCACGCGTTGCTGCTGTCCACCCGACAACTCGCCCGGTCGGTGGTCCAGCCGATCCTTCAATCCGAGCTTCGTGAGCACATTGTCCAGCCAGGCCGGATCGGCCTTTCGGCCGGCGATATCGAGCGGCAACGTGATGTTCTCGAGGGCCGTCAATGTCGGTACCAGGTTGAACGCCTGAAAAACGAACCCGATGCGATCGCGTCGTAGCGCCGTCATCTGCTTGTCCGACAACCCCGTCAACTCGGTGTCGCCGATGAGAACGGACCCGGAACTGGCTGAGTCCAGACCGGCCAGGCAATGCATCAGCGTCGACTTTCCCGAACCCGACGGGCCCATGATGGCCGTGAACTCACCACGCGCAAAATCTGCGGACACAGCACTGAGTGCATGTACTTGGGTGTCTCCGGTGCCGTACGTCTTGGACAGGCCTACGGCGCGGGCCGCAATATATTGGGCGTGCGAACTCATGATCGCCTTCCTCTTCACTTCGGATTGATCCGGCGTCCAGTATGCGGGCGCCTACTGACACTGTTCCCATCTTGTCGTCTGCAAGTCCTCGCCGCCATCGGGGACGACCCTGATATTCAGAAGCAGAAACTCAGGGCGGCTTTGTCCGGACAGTCCGAGTCGACGGGCACCTTCCCCGGAAACACGTATACAACCCGGCCACGACCACTAGCCTTGTGACACCCGTCACGCACTGAAAGGTGGTCGAATGTCCCACGCCGCCACTGCAATCATCTTCGATCGACTCGAGCACTGGGCCGGCGTCAAACCCGAAGAACCGGCGATGGCCTTCCAAGGAACCGAATACACGTGGACCCAGTGGCATGACCGAATCCTGCGCATCGCCGGCGCACTCGAAGAAGTCGGTATCGGCGCCGGAGACACCGTCGCGTTTGTCGACAAAAATCATCTCTCCTGCCTCGAAATCACCTACGCAGCTTCCCTGCTCGGCGCCGCCAACGCCGTCCCCAACTGGCGACTCTCCGGCGAAGAACTCGACTACGTGCTCGCAGACTGCGGCGCCCGAATTCTCTTCGTCGGCAGCGAACTACTCCCCCAGGTCGTCGCGATGCGCGACCGCTTGACGGCCGTCGAATTAATCATCACCGTCGGAAGCGAGAACGACGAGTTCGAACCCTGGGTCGACGACGCCATTCCATTGGTAGCCCGGCCGGTGGTCAGCACCGACAGCACTGCTCTCATTCTCTACAGCTCCGGAACCACCGGACGCCCCAAGGGAGTTCAGCTCACCCACAGAAACCTGTTCGCACACAGCAACGACGTCCTCGAAATCCTGCCGGCGCGACCAGGCGATCACTTCCTGATCGCGATGCCACTGTTTCACGTCGGCGGAAGTTGCTACGCCATCATGGGAATTCACACCGGCGGACGCTGCTACTTCACCCGCGAAGCCGACGGCCCCTCGATATTCGCAGGCCTCGCAGCCGGCGCCAACATTGCATTCCTGGTTCCCCCCGTCATCGCCGGTGTCCTGGCGGCCGGCGATCAAGCCGTCGGCGCATTCCATGCGTTGAAACGCATCACTTACGGCGCTGCGCCCATGCCGCTTCCGTTGTTGCGCGCAGCACTCGCCGCCTGGCCCGACACCGAATTCGTCCAGGTCTACGGCATGACCGAACTGGCCGGCGTCGTCACCGCCCTCATGCCCGACGTGCACCGCGACGAATCGCAAGTCGAACGCATGGCCTCGGCCGGAACTCCCATTCCCGGCGTCGAACTGCGCGTCGTCGATCCCGTCACCCTCGAAGACGTCGAAGCTGGGACTACCGGAGAACTCTGGTGGCGGTCGGAGCAGTGCACACCGGGATACCTGAACAAGCCCGAGGCCACTGCCGAAGCAATCACGCCCGACGGCTGGCTGCGCAGCGGGGACATGGGTCGAGCAGATTCAGAAGGGTTCGTCTTCATCGAGGACCGGCTCAAGGACATGATCATCACCGGCGGCGAAAACGTCTACTCACCTGAAATCGAACGAGTCCTCGTCGAACATCCGGCAATTGCCGAAGTCGCAGTCATCGGCGTCCCCGACGACCGATGGGGTGAAACAGTCAAGGCCGTCGTAGTTCTCACCGCGGACGCACAGATCACCGACACCGAACTGATTACCTACACACACGGACGGCTCGCAAAGTTCAAGTGCCCGACCAGCATCGACGTCGTCGAAATCCTTCCCCGTAACCCAACCGGAAAGATACTCAAACGGGACCTCCGTAAGCCCTACTGGGACAACCGCGAAAACAAGCTGGTCTGAGTTCTCGTGCTGTAATGGGGCGGTGACTTCGCGCCGCCCCACTCGATTCGACCCGTCTGCCCTCACCCCGACTTCTCCCTGCCCCTGCGGGAGCGGGAATCCGTTGGGCGAGTGCTGCGGCCGATACCTCTCCGGACAGGCCACCGCACCCACAGCCGAAACACTGATGCGTTCGCGGTACACGGCTTTCGCCGTACTCGATACCGAATATCTGCTGAGGACTTGGCATTCCGACCACCGCCCGTCGACGTTGGATCTGGACACCGACCAGCAATGGACTCGGCTCGAAATCTTGGACACCGAACGCGGCAGCCTGTTCGATTCCGAAGGCATCGTGGAGTTCAGCGCCCACTACTCTTTCGGACGGGAACACGGAATTCTCCACGAGCGCAGCAGGTTCGAACGGATCGACGGGCAGTGGCTCTACGTCGACGGCGATATCGATTAGACAACTCTGAGCACCGCGCTCGCCGCGTCGCCTGTCGCGAGCCCTACGATCGATGCATGACAACGAACCGGACGAGATCATTTGCCGCCATCGCTGCCATCGCAGTAGGTGTAAGCCTCACCGCTTGCTCGCAGGAAACCGTCGCGACACCGACCGCAGCGATATCCTCGGCGTCCCCGACTACCAGTTCGGGCGCCGCGCCTGAACCCGCTCCGACGGACAGCTCGGACAAAACCTCGGCAGCAGTGTCCGAATCAAGGCTGACTGTCACTGATGTCCGGATCGGCGCACACGAGAACTTCGATCGCGTCGTGTACGAAATGGGCGGCACGGGAACGCCCGGATGGCGCGTCAAGTACGTCGACGCAGCAGTTCAGGAAGGTAGCGGCAAGCCCATGAATGTCGCGGGCGGCGCAATTATCCAGGTGCTGATCGACGGATCCGCCTACCCGTTCGACAGCGGCGTGGAGCAGTACTCCGGACCCAATCCCGTTCCCGGAGTTGCCGGTGGCGTGGTCACCGAGGTCAACGGGTCCTCGGTATTCGAAGGCGTGACCCAGTCGTTCATCGGCGTCACCGAGAAGCGCCCCTTCTCGGTGACCACGCTCAGCGATCCAATCCGTGTTGTGGTGGACGTAGCCCGATAACCCACCCACTTGACCTCTAGCGCGCTTGAGGTTCTACCTTCGTGTCGTACCGACAACGTAACGTTCGGTGCCGGTACGACACGAAGGACGCCGACATGAGTATGGAATTAACCGCGCGGAACGCGATGTACAACGCGATGCACGGGCAAGAAGACAGACGGCCGTTCTCGAAGAAGGCGCTCAAGCGTATCGCGACATTCGCGGTCCCCCAGAAGCGCAATCTGAGTTGGTTTCTCGTACTCAGCGTGGTTACCGCCGCACTGGCCGTCGCCACTCCGGTGCTGGCCGGCGACGTGGTCAACGCGATAGTGGGTGGCGACGCCGTCAGCGTGGTCGTGATCCTGGCCGGGCTGATCGCACTGGTGGCTCTGCTCGAAGCAGCTCTCGGACTGCTGACGCGATGGCTCTCCGCAAGTATCGGTGAAGACCTGATCCTGCACCTGCGGACCGCAGTGTTCGACCACGTCCAGAAGATGCCCATCGCATTCTTCACCAGGACTCGTACGGGCGCACTCGTCAGCCGACTCAACAACGACGTGATCGGTGCGCAGCGCGCGTTCAGCAATACACTGTCCGGGGTGGTCAGTAACTTGGTCACCTTGGTGATCACGCTTGTTGTCATGCTCGGAATTTCGTGGCAGATCACCCTGCTTGCACTGCTGCTGCTACCGATATTCGTGATCCCGGCCAGGCGTATGGGCGCGAGACTCGCCGCTCTCAGTCGTGAAGCCGCCAATCACAATTCGGCTATGAGCACTCAGATGACCGAACGCTTCTCGGCACCGGGAGCAACGCTGGTCAAACTCTTCGGCCGCCCCGCACAGGAATCCACCGAGTTCGCGGTCCGAGCCCGACGGGTCCGTAACATCGGCGTCCGTACCGCCATGCTGCAGTCCATCTTTGTGACCGCGCTGACGCTTGTCTCGGCTCTGGCCCTTGCACTGGTCTACGGCCTCGGCGGCTACTACGCATTGCGCGGGCAGTTGGATGCCGGCGCCGTTGTCTCGATGGCATTGCTACTCACTCGGCTGTACTCACCCTTGACCGCACTCGCCAGTGCGCGCATGGACGTCATGAGCGCCCTCGTCAGTTTCGAGCGTGTCTTCGAAGTTCTCGACCTGGCCCCGCTCATCACCGAAAAGCCTGATGCGGGTGTAGTTCCCGACGGACCGGTATCCGTCGAATTCAAGAACGTGAAATTTGCCTACCCGTCCGCGGACAAGGTCTCTCTCGCCTCACTCGAGGAGGTAGCGATCCTCGACAACCGTGGCGGCGAGGACGTCCTGCACGAGTTGTCATTCCGCACCGAAGCCGGCCAGATGGTGGCACTCGTCGGCACATCCGGCGCCGGAAAGTCGACTATCGCTCAGATGATTCCGCGCCTCTACGACGTCGATTCTGGTTCTGTCGAACTCGGCGGGGTCGACGTCCGAGATCTGACCACCGACTCCATTCGGGAAACCGTCGGCATGGTCACCCAGGACGGGCACCTGTTCCACGAAAGTTTGCGATCCAATCTGCTACTCGCGCGGCCCGGTGCCACGGAGGAAGAGTTGCGTGAGGTGTTGGAGCGGTCGAGGCTCACCAGCCTCGTTGCGTCCTTGCCCGACGGACTCGAAACCGTTGTCGGAGAACGCGGATACCGGTTGTCCGGCGGTGAGCGTCAACGTCTGACCATTGCTCGGTTGCTCTTGGCTCAGCCGAGAGTCGTGATCCTCGACGAAGCCACCGCCCACCTTGACTCGACATCCGAGGCTGCAGTTCAGGAAGCCCTGGGCGAAGCTCTAGCCGGGCGCACTGCAGTCGTGATCGCGCACCGACTCTCCACCATCCGCGCCGCCGACCTGATTCTGGTCGTCGAAGCCGGACGGATCATCGAGCGCGGCACTCACACCGAACTGCTCGCCCACAGCGGCCGGTACGCCGAGCTGTACCGCACTCAATTCGATACCGGCAGTGAGCAACCCGCTCCCGACGATCTCGAACCGAGCGTCCTCTGACATTCATGCTGACAAACAAGCGCTGACAAACAAAACAGGCGCTGCCCTCCGATTGGAGAGCAGCGCCTGTTCAGCGAAAAAGATCAGTCTTCGAAGCGATCGCGTCCGCCACCGCGACGGTCATCACGACCACCACGGCCGCCGGCCGGACGGCCCTGCGGCGGTCCGAAATCAGGCTGCAGCTGGATCAGGACACCGGAGATACGAGTCCGACGAAGAGCCTCGAGGGTCTCGTTGGACAGATCTGCAGGCAACTCGACGATGCTGTGATCGGGACGAATGCTGATGTGCCCGAAGTCGCTTCGACGCAGGCCACCCTCGTTGGCGATAGCGCCGACAATGGCACCCGGAACAACACGGTGACGCTTACCGACCGCAATGCGGTACGTCGCCAATTCCTGGCCCTCGGGTCCGCGCGAACGCGGCGCCTCACGGTCGTCGAACTTGCGCGGCGGTCGCGGCTCGCGAGGCTCACGCTCACGACGCGGCGGTGCCGGCGGCTCGGGAGCAAGAAGGAATGCGTCGCCGTCACGCGACTGCACTGCGAGTGCTGCCGCGATGTCGATGAGCGGAACGTCATGTTCCTGGTCGTAATCTTCGATCATCTTGCGGAACAACGCCAGATTCTCGGACGCCAGGCTCTCGGTGATGGAATCGCCGAACTTGGAGACACGCTGAGCGTTGACGTCGTCGACGCTGGGCAGCTGCATCTCGGCAAGCGGCTGACGCGTCGCCTTCTCGATGGACTTGAGCAGATGACGCTCACGCGGAGCGACGAACAGCAACGCGTCACCCTGACGGCCCGCGCGACCGGTACGGCCGATGCGGTGCACGTAGGACTCGGTGTCGTGCGGGATGTCGTAGTTGACGACGTGCGAGATGCGCTCGACGTCGAGACCGCGGGCGGCAACGTCGGTGGCCACGAGGATGTCGAGGGCACCGTTCTTGAGCTGACCGATGGTCCGCTCGCGCTGCGTCTGGACGATGTCGCCGTTGATGGCAGCAGCAGAATGCCCGCGAGCGCGAAGCTTCTCGGCCAACTCTTCGGTTGCCTGCTTGGTGCGAACGAAGATGATCATCGCTTCGAAGGTTTCGACCTCGAGAACACGAGTCAGGGCGTCGAGCTTGCGCTGATGCGCAACCTGGATGTAGCGCTGATTGATGTTCGAAGCCGTCGACGTCTTGGACTTGACGGTGATCTCGACCGGGTTGTTCAGGTACTGCTTCGAGATGCGGCGGATGGATCCGGGCATCGTCGCGGAGAACAGTGCGACCTGCTTCTGGCTGGGAGTGTCACGGAGGATGCGTTCGACGTCCTCCTGGAAACCCATCTTCAGCATCTCGTCGGCCTCGTCGAGAACGAGGTAGGCGAGATTGGTCAGGTCGAGAGTGCCCTTCTCGAGGTGGTCGATGACACGGCCCGGCGTACCGACGACGACGTGCGCGCCGCGGCGCAAGCCGGACAGCTGAACGCCGTAGCTCTGGCCACCGTAGATCGGCAGGACATTCAGCCCGGGGATGTGGGCGGAGTACTTGCCGAAAGCCTCGGCTACCTGCAGTGCGAGCTCACGGGTAGGAGCAAGCACCAGCGCCTGAGTCTGCTTGACCGACGTATCGATACGCGACAGGACAGGAATGGCGAATGCCGCTGTCTTGCCGGTGCCGGTCTGGGCAAGTCCGACAACATCCTTGCCTTCGAGCAGCGGAGGAATGGTGGCAGCCTGGATCGGCGAGGGCGACTCGTAGCCCACGTCAGACAGTGCCTTCAGTACCCGATCATCGATGTCGAGGTCGGCAAATGTTGGGGGTTCGGGGTCACGCTCAATATCACTCATTTGACCAGCAGTTTAGCCGAAGGAGTATAGCCACGACTACATACCTGGTGATCGACTACGACACATCCACGTTCACCGGCGGTTTCGCCTAGCGTAAGAACCATGACCGAGGACACCCCCACGCCCCCCTCACGGACCGTCGTTGCCGTTGCGCAGTTCGCTCCCGGCATGGACAAGGCGGCGAACCTCGACGCACTACGTTCACTTGCCACCGAAGCCGCTGTTCAGGGCGCAAAAGTGGTAGTCGCACCGGAGTACTCCATGTATACCGCGCCCCGTACCGACGAGCGCCTGATCGACACCGCCGAAGACCTTGACGGCACGTTCGGTTCGGGTCTGGCTGCCATCGCCGCGGACCTCGGAATCTTCCTCGTAGCCGGAATGAACGAGCGACTGCGCAACGTGAGCAGAATCTCCAACACCCTTGTCGCAATGGGCCCGGGAGGCGAACTTGCCGCCACCTACCGGAAGCTTCATCTCTACGACGCATTCGGATATCTGGAATCGGCAGTAATCGCACCAGGCGAGATCGACGAGCCGCAGACCTTCCTGTGCGAAGGTCTGACTTTCGGACTGCAGACCTGCTACGACCTCCGCTTCCCCGAGGTGACTCGTCGCATCGTCGATGCCGGCGCCGACGTTCTCCTACTTCCGGCCCAGTGGGTTCCGGGCCCGTTGAAAGAAGATCACTGGACGACCCTTATTCGTGCCCGGGCTATCGAGAACACCATGTACATCGCAGCCGCGGACCAGAGTGCGCGCGGCGGCGCCGGCGCAAGCATGATCGTCGACCCCATGGGTGTTGTGCTCTGCTCACTCGGCGAGCAGGTCGGCGTCGCGTCGACACCCGTCTCGAGCTCGCGAATCCACGAGGTTCGTCAGAAGAATCCGGCTCTCGCGTTGCGGCGGTTCACAATTATCGAACGGTGACGGAAATACGAGTAGCGTCGAAAGTGGCGCTTCACCGGTAAATCCCCAAGGGTCGTTCTCCACCAGGACAGCGATGGCACATTATCGAGATCGATTTGCCGCCGGACGAACACTCTCCGGCTGGCTGGACCCTGCACAACTTCACGACCCGGTCATCCTCGGACTCCCTCGTGGAGGGGTTCCCGTCGCGGCCGAGGTCGCGACCGCCCTGCACGCACCGCTCGACATCATCGTCGTGCGCAAACTCGGGTCTCCCCGAAATCCTGAACTCGCTCTCGGCGCGATCGGCGAAGGTGACGTCCGCGTACTCAACCACGACGTGATTGCAGCGGAGCAAGTCTCGCCCGAAGCGTTACGACGGATCGAGCGCACCGAACGCGCCGAACTGCAGCGACGAGCGAATGTTCTCCGAAACCGTCGCACCCCGGTCTCGCTCGTCGGCAGAACCGCCGTCATCGTCGACGACGGAATGGCAACGGGAGCGAGCGCTGCCGTCGCGGCGCAATGCGCTCGTGAACAAGGTGCTGACGGCGTCATCGTGGCTGTACCGATCGCTTCGCCCGAGGCGATGCGCCTGCTCGAAAACTTGACCGATGCCGTTATCTGTCCGTACGTCCCGCCACTGCTCGGCGGCGTCGGCGCGGCTTTCGAAGATTTCCACCAGTTGACCGATACCGAGGTCGTCAACCTCCTCGAACAGTAGTTTTCAGGCAATTCGGAACGTTTATGTGATGTGTGCAACATTTTGACCCCAGGTGTCGATAGCCCGTGTGGAGCAAGAAATAACACCGGCAAGCTTTTTCTGGAGGACATCGTGAGCATCCCGACAGATACCGTCGACGCAGTCGCAGCAGCGTGCCGCGACCGACTGGGCGACCCATCCGCGTGGGTGGCTTCGGATGCATACCGAGCGAGTCTCGCGCTGTGCATCATCGAATCGGTGCAGTCGAGCAGCGGACACAGCGAAGTTGCTGTCGTCGATCGTTATCTGGCCTACCGACAAGCCCGAGACAAGAACCCCGTCACCGACGGTGCCCGCGAACTCCTGCGAACATTCGAGGAGGCCGGCAGCTCGGATCAGTGGGCCGGCAAGATCGGCTCCTACAAGCGGCGCTACAGCGCGACCGGCGTCCCGATCGAGGCGCGGCACATCCAGCAGGTTGCCGAGAAACTTCACTACCTCCACATCGACTCCGTCGAAGACCTTCTCTCGGCCGCCGATTCCGATCACTCCCTCGACGCGGTTCGCCGGGCGTGGACAGAAGCCTGCGGTTCCGACGCAGATGTGACCTGGGCACACCTGCTGATGCTGGCGGGCATCCCCCACATCGATCTCGGCTCAGCAGCCGACACATTCATCGGCACGACGTTGGGCACCGACGAGCGCCCGTCGAACACGGCGGAGATCCTCGCAGCAACCGCTGCGCAACTCGGTGTCAAGCCTGACCGGTTGGACTACGCAATCAGGCGCTGGCTGTCGGTCCACGGACGGTCACTGGACCACGCAGCCTAAGTAACTGTGAACGCTTCGTAACATCAAAACCCAGGTCGACACGCAGATTGGTCTACCGAATAGTAACGACAGTGCAAAATACCGACTAATGTGATGCAATGCACATCAGAAATGTCAGTTGTCACTGGAGGGGTCAAAGTGCGTGAGTTTTCAGTTCCACAGTCATTCTCAATTCCGGAGAATGCTTCCATGGCCGATTCAGTGTTCCGCCATGCCGAGGAAGACCCGACATTTGTTCCGTTCAAGCGCAACGTCAACGGCTCCTGGGTCGACGTCACAGCTGTCGAATTCGCCAAGCAGGTCTCCGCTGTAGCCAAGGGTCTGATCGCGTCCGGAGTGGAGCTCGGCGACCGCGTCGCTATCCTCTCGGCAACACGGTACGAATGGGTCGTTATCGACTACGCAATCTGGACTGCCGGCGGCTGCACCGTTGCTATCTACGAGACGTCGTCCCCGCATCAGGCACAGTGGATCCTCGAGGACTCCGCTACTACGATACTTCTCATCGAGACCTCCGATCAGGCGACGAAGATCAAGGACGTCACCGAAGCTGCCGAGGCTCTACGCGAGGTCCTGGTCATCGAATCGGGTGCTCTCGAAGAACTGTCGAGCCGCGGCGCCGCGATCACCGACGAAGAACTCGACACCCGTCGCCACCAGGTCACAGCCGCTTCGGCGGCAACGTTGATCTACACCTCCGGAACCACCGGGCGACCCAAGGGCGTCCAGCTGACACACTCCAACTTCTACGCCGAATCTGCGGCCTGCCGCATGGCTATGCCCGAATCCATGGTCCCCGGCAAGAAGACCCTGATGTTCCTGCCGCTCGCCCACGTCTTCGCTCGGGCAATCTCCTTCGGCGCATTCGACTCCAAGGTGACCGTCGCACACACCTCTGATCTCACGACACTGCTCGAACAGTTCGCCGTGTTCAAACCGACCTTCATCCTGTCGGTTCCCCGAGTCTTCGAGAAGGTCTTCAACTCGGCACGCCAGAAGGCCGTCGACGGAGGCAAAGGCGGCATCTTCGACAAGGCTGCCGCGACAGCCATCGAATACAGCGAGTCGCTCGAAAAGAACGGCCCCGGATTGGCGCTCAAGCTCAAGCACGCCGTTTTCGACAAGCTGGTGTACTCGAAGTTGCGTGCGGCCCTCGGCGGCGACTGCGAACGTGCGGTATCCGGTGGCGCAGCCCTCGGGGCACGCCTGGGTCACTTCTTCCGTGGTGTCGGAATCCCGATCTACGAGGGCTACGGCCTCACCGAGACCAGCGCCGCCCTCACGGTGAACACCTCGGCCGCACAACGCGTCGGCTCCGTCGGCAAGCCCATCAACGGCCATGCCGCACGCATCGCCGAAGACGGCGAACTCCTGGTCCAAGGCCCCGTGGTATTCAGCGGCTACTGGCACAACGACAAGGCCACCGAAGAGTCCATCATCGACGGCTGGTTCCACACTGGCGACCTCGGCTCGATCGACAACGAAGGTTTTGTCTCGATCACCGGCCGCAAGAAGGAAATCATCGTCACGGCCGGCGGCAAGAACGTCGCTCCGGCCGGTCTCGAAGATTCACTTCGCGCGCATGTCCTGATCAGCCAGTGCCTCGTAGTCGGTGACGGTCAACCGTTCATCGGTGCACTGATCACACTCGATCTGGAAACCCTGCCCGGCTGGGTGGCACGCAGTGGTCTCGCAGCCGGAACTCCTATCGCCGACCTGATCAAGAACCCCGATCTCATCGCCGAAATCGATTCGGCCGTCGCCGATGCCAACAAGAAGGTCTCCAACCCCGAGCAGATCAAGAAGTACAAGATCCTCGAGGTCGACTTCACGCAGGAGACCGGCGAGTTGACGCCGACGCTCAAGCTCAAGCGCAACATCATTCACGAAGCTCACAAGGGTGCGATCACGGGTCTGTATTCCTGACCGATCAGCACTGCGACTGTGGCCCGGTTCGAACGAGAACCGGGCCACAGTCGTTCGCGTCAGATTCCGCGACCCGGGTTAAGGATGTTCTTCGGATCGAATGCGGCCTTCACCGACAGCATCAACTCCCGCTCGACAGAACCCACCATGTCCTCCATGTACGGCGCTTTGAGAACACCGATGCCATGCTCACCGCTGATCGTGCCGCCCAATTCCAATGCCCCCGAGACGATGTCGTCGAACGCACTCCTCGCACGACCCTGCGCTCCAGCCTCCGTTGCGTCGAAAACGATGGTGGGGTGAAGATTTCCGTCGGCAGCATGACCGAAGGTACCAATGGTGACGCCGTGCATCTCGGCTGCAGTTCGGATGAAATCGAGCATGCGCGGTAGCGCCGGTACGGGCACAGCAACGTCGTCGAGCAGAACAGTTCCCATTGCTTCGAGCGCCGGCAATGCCATCCTCCTCGCCGCCGTGAAGGCTTCCCCTTCTTCAGGATCGTCGGTATGGAACACTTCACTCGCTCCGGCACACTCACAAGCGGTCGCACAGTCCGCCGCCTCTTCCGCCGCCGACCGACCGTCACATTGAATGAGGAGCATTGCTCCCGCGCTTTCGTCGAGACCCATTCTCGTGAAACGGTTTACGGCCGCGATGGTGACGTCGTCCATCAGCTCCATCAGACACGGCTCTGCAACCGCAGCCACCGCCAGGACTGCGTCGATCGCCAGCTCCGCCGAGGCGAAGAAAGCCACGACAGTGGTTGCCGCAGTAGGCGCGGTGCGCAACCGCATCGTTGCTTCGACAATGACCGCAAGAGTTCCTTCGGAACCGACAAGCAGGCGTGTGAGGTCGAGACCCGCCACGTTCTTCCGCGTCTTCGCCCCGGTGCGAATCACCCGTCCGTCGGCAAGAACTGCAGTCAGCTCCGCGACATGGTCGCCCGTGACTCCGTATTTGGCGCAACAGATTCCACCGGCATTGGTGGCCAAGTTGCCTCCGATACTGGAGATGGCACGGCTACCGGGATCCGGAACGTACCAAAGCCCTTGCGCACGAGCTGCATCTGCCAGGTCACCGTTGATCACACCCGGTTCCACCGTCGCCGTGCGGGCAGCCGCGTCGATCTCCAGAATGCGATTCATGCCCGCGACACCGAGAATGATGCAACCGTCGATCGCGTTGGCTGCGCCCGCCAAACCGGTTCCGGCGCCGCGAGTCACAACCGGGACGGACAACTCGTGAGCAATCTTCATCGTTGCCACGACGTCGACGGCGGACGTGGCCTTGACCAGGGCTGCCGGGACACCCGCCTCAGTCAGTATCGATTGATCACGAATGTAGGTTCCCATTCGGTCAGGATCGGTAGTAGCCTTCTCCCCCAACGCTTCTCGCAACCGAATGGCCAGTACATTCACAGATGTAGTCATTGCGTTCGACCTTCGTAGAAACCACGCACATGATTCTCGACAAGCTTTGCCGCATAGTCGGATTCACCACGTACGATCGCGTCGACGATAGCTTCATGCTCCGCGAGCAGAACACCCAATGTGGCGGTCGAATCATCGAGAGCGTCAAGTTCACGCATCAGATAGCTCGCAATACCGTCGCGCAGCACTGTCATCACCAACCCGAACGCCTTGTTCCCCCCGGCACCGGCGAGTGCGACATGGAAATCGACGTCGGCGTCGTGAAACTCGGCAGCACTGCCAGTGGCCACAGCCTGGCGCATGCGTTCGACGGCAACATGCGCAGCCTCCGGAACAACGGAAACACCGCGCAGCGCAGCGGCCTCGAGAAGTACCCGCAATTCGACGAGATCGCGAAGCGGGACAGCACCGACCTGAACGGCCGCACTCAACGCAATCGCTGCGGAATCGGCAGTATTCTCGTGTGTGACCCGCGGCCGGGCCGTCGACACGGTATCTGCGCCGGTCACCAAGCCCTGAGCTTGCAACACGCGGAGAGCTTCCCGGACGGTGGATCGCCCTACCGAGAATGTCTGTGCCAGTTCCGCTTCCGTAGGCAATGACTCACCCACCGGCAATGTTCCGTCGAGAATCGCGGCGCGAATCCTTCCTGAGACTGCAAGGGCCAACGGCATTCGAGACAACGGGGTTGTGTCCATACCGAGACGCTACCACCCCTTGCCTGCTTGTCTGACAAACTGTTTAATGGAGATGATTTGTGAAGTGGACCACCCACAGGTGCGCGTGAGCGTCACCTAGAACCACGTAGACAGGTGTCGAACATGACCGAAAAGCTCGAGTTGGATCCCGCAACCACCGCAGTTGTACTCATCGAGTATCAGAACGACTTCACCACCGCAGGCGGTGTCCTCCACGACGCCGTCGCCCCCGTCATGGAATCGACCGGGCTGCTCGCGAACACCACCACACTGGTCGACGCCGCCCGCACGGCCGGCGTCACAGTGATGCACGCACCCATTACCTTCGCCGAGGGGTACAACGAAATAACCTCGCATCCCTACGGAATCCTCAAAGGCGTTGTCGACGGCAAGGCGTTCGTGAAGGGATCCTGGGGAGCTGCGATTGTCGACGAATTGACCCCACAAGACGGCGACATCCTCATCGAGGGCAAGCGCGGACTCGATACCTTCGCCAGTACCAACCTTGATTTCATTCTGCGCAGCAAAGGAATTCGCACGATCATCCTCGGCGGTTTCCTGACCAACTGCTGTGTCGAATCGACCATGCGCACCGGATACGAAAACGGCTACCGCGTCATCACTCTCACCGACTGCGTCGCCGGAACTTCGGTCGCGGAACATGAGAACGCCATCACCTACGACTACCCGATGTTCTCCCACCCCGTGACATCACAGGACATACTGGACGCGCTCGCCTAGCTCGCCGCCTGTTCTAGATCAACGACTGTGCGCGAGAAGGAATTCACGGCTCATGACGCTCACGCTGGCGTGAACCTTCTCGTGCAACAGATCATGCCCGGCGTCTTCGAACTCACGCATTTCCACATTCGGAAGAGTCGCCGCCCACTTACGCACCGGGTCGATCGGCGCTATCCGATCGTCGACGCCGTGAACTACCAGAACCGGAATCCGAGAATCTGCCAGCTCGCCCCAACCTGCTTGTGCAACAGCGCTTCGCGGAATTCCGCACAGCACCGCCGACGTAAAATCGTGGTCCCGGTGTGCCAGCATCGTCAATGCGGTTACGGCGCCCAGGGAATGTCCCATGACTGCCTGCGCGACACCGGGCAACGCGGCCCGTGCGATGTCTGCCAACGTAGCGGCGTCCGCAACCAGATCGGACAACGGCACCGAAGCCCCCGGCTCGCCCTCCGACAATCCGTGCCCGGTGTGGTCGACCGCCCAGACCTCGATACCGACGGATGTGAGCGCGCCCGCAAAACGGTGGTACTGACCGCTGTGTTGCCCTAGCCCGTGCAAGAACACCAAGGACACCCGCGGCGTCGCATCGCCGGACACCGACCAGCGTCGAAAGTGCACCTGACCGGTTCGACCGTCGAAAAAGGGCATAGCCGTTATTCTGCACCGCTCACCTCCCATCCGAAGTGCCCGGCATGTCTGAAGCCCGCTTTTGTCGGACCGCACTGGCACAATCACGTAGGTGTTCCTCCTCGACGATGAGATCGTCTACAGCGCCAGTGACCTCTCGGCAGCCGCAACGTGCGAGTTCGGTCTCCTGAGACGACTCGACACGAGGACGGGGCTGATCACGGCCGACGGTGTCGACGCAGATCCGATGCTCGAACGGACATCCGCGCTGGGCGATACCCACGAGCGCGAGCAGTTGGAGCGTTTCATCGCGGAACACGGCGACGCCGTTGTTGTCATGGAGCGACCGGAGCACACCCGTGCCGGATTGACTGCGGCCACACTTGCCACCGTCGAAGCGGCACGCGCCGGGGCGCCCGTCATCTATCAGGGGACTTTCTTCGACGGCAGATTCCTGGGGTTCTGCGATTTCCTGGTCCGAGAGGGCGATCGGTACGCGGTCTACGACAGCAAGCTTTCGCGGCATGCCAAGGTTTCTGCCCTCCTTCAGTTGGCGGCCTATGCCGACGCACTGGACCGCAATGCCATCGCAGCTTCGGATCAGGTGCACCTGTTGCTCGGCGACGGCAGCACGTCGTCGCACGACATCGGAGACATCGCACCGGTGTTTACCGCCCGCCGGGCGGCACTCGAGCTGGTCCTCGACGAACACCGGGCGGAGGGCAAGCCCGCAGAGTGGCTCGATGATCGCTACCTACGGTGCGGCCGTTGCGATACGTGCAGTGTCGAAGTGGAAAATCATCGTGACCTGCTTTTGGTGGCCGGAGTTCGTGGCAATCAACGGGCTCAGTTGATCGCCGCGGACATCACCTCGATCGACGAACTTGCCGTCAGCGAAGGCCCCGTCGACGGCATCCGCACCCAAACTCTCGAAAAGTTGCGCGCTCAGGCTGCACTTCAACTGCGCCAGGAACAATCCGGCAACGCTGAGTTCACGGTGTTCAACAAAGATGTGCTCGCCGGACTCCCGGTTCAGAACGAGGGCGACATCTTCTTCGACTTCGAAGGTGATCCGTTGTGGGCCGAAGACGGCTCGTCGGAGTGGGGCCTGGAATACCTGTTCGGTGTGGTCGAAGGTCCGGCCGAGACGTACGTGTTCACACCGTTCTGGGCACACGACCGGGCCGGTGAACGCCAAGCCCTGATCGATTTCCTCGACTACGCGACAGCACGCCGCGATGCGTACCCCGGGATGCACATCTATCACTACGCGGCCTACGAGAAGTCCGCACTGCTTCGTCTAGCCGCCCGTCATGGTGTCGGCGAGCAGGTAGTCGACACCTTGCTCCGAGAAAACGTTCTGGTGGACCTCTACCCACTGGTTCGTCAGTCGGTTCAGATCGGCGCACGCTCGTACAGCATCAAGAAACTCGAACCGCTGTACATGGGAGAGCACGGCCGCGGCGGCGACGTCACCAACGCGGCAGCGTCGGTGGTGGCGTACGCCGACTACTGCGCACTACGCGACGCCGGAAAAGCCGACGAGGCTCGCGAACTCCTTCAAGGTATCTCCGACTACAACGAGTATGACTGCGAATCTACTCTCCGACTGCGTAATTGGCTGGCCGAGCGCGCCGCAGAGCATGGCGTCACGCTTCGCCAGCCCACCGGCCAAATCTCCATGCCGGTAGAAGAACTCACCGAAACCGAAATTGTTCTGCGCGAATTCGCCGGACACAAAGCGGGTTCGACACGCACTCCCGAGCAACAGGCGGCAGCCCTCCTCGCAGCGGCCGTCAGTTATCACAATCGGGAACGAAAGCCTTACTGGTGGGCGCATTTCGACCGCCTGACGGTACCGATCGAAGATCTCGTCGACGTTCGCGACGTCATGATCGTCGATGTCTCGAACGTCGAAACAGACTGGCATACAAGCACTCCCCGACAGAAGAAACGGCGTCGGCATATCCAGTTGACCGGAAACTTCGGAACGGGAAGCACAGTCAACCCGGGGACCGACCTGTTTGCCTTGTACGAGACACCGGCACCGAGCGCAGTAGCGAGCGAGACCTCCGGACAGCGCGGCACCAGCAACGCAAAGGTGACCGCTGTAACCAAAGTCGACGGCTACGACGTCGTGACCATCGAAGAACTGCTGGGCGGTGACGAATACACCGATGCCCCGGTCGCTTTGGCTCCCGGACGCCCGATCCCGACAGGCCGGATGGAGAAGTCCATCGCTGCCGCTGCGTCCGAGGCCTGTGGAATCCTGCCTGAGTTGCCGCGAAACGCCGCGGTCGACATTCTGCGACGCCATACTCCCCGAACTCTGTCCGGTGCTGCGCTTCCCGCTGTCGACGCGGGCAACGACTACGCCTCGGCGATCACCGCTGCCCTACTGGACCTCGACGACTCGTACGTTGCCGTGCAGGGACCTCCCGGTACCGGCAAGACATATACCGGTGCCCGAGTGGTCAAAGCCTTGGTGGAACAACATCATTGGCGAATCGGTGTTGTCGCACAATCACATTCGGTGGTCGAGAACATGCTGGGCGGCATCGTCAAGGCCGGCGTGGACCCGGCGCTGGTGGCAAAGAAAGGGAAGCGCAGCCGGACTGCAGAGTGGATGGATATCCCATCCGAGCAGTATCCTGGTTTTATCGCAGAAGCCGAAGGCACCGGATGCGTGATCGGCGGTACCGCTTGGGATTTCGCGAACACGGATCGTGTACCGGCCGGCAGCCTGGATCTCCTCGTGGTGGACGAGGCCGGCCAGTTTGCACTGGCGAACACGATCGCCGTCTCAATCGCCGCCCGCAATCTACTCCTGCTCGGCGATCCACAGCAGCTGCCCCAGGTCAGTCAGGGCACCCACCCCGAACCAGTCGACGAATCCGCACTCGGCTGGCTGGCCGAAGGACACGGTGCACTGCCCCCGGAACTGGGATACTTCCTCGAGAAGACCTGGCGCATGCATCCCGACCTGTGTGCGCCGGTCTCCGCACTGTCCTACGACGGAAAATTACATTCACAGGAATCCGTCACTGGCGCAAGGAAACTCGACGGTCTCGCGGCCGGAGTTCACACCGTCTTCGTCGAACATCGCGGCAACTCAACCTACTCACCCGAAGAGTCACAGCAGATTGTCATACAGATCCGCGAACTCCTGGGCACCCCGTGGACCGACCCCAGCGAATTCGACGGCACCCGTCCCCTCGATCAGTCCGACATCCTGGTCGTCGCGCCCTACAATGCGCAGGTCGGCACCATCGAGCACGATCTTGCCGCAGCCGGGTTGACCGACGTCGAGGTGGGCACCGTCGACAAGTTCCAGGGGCGCGAAGCCGCTGTTGCCATAGTGTCGATGGCGGCCTCCGCGATCGAGGACGTTCCGCGAGGAATGTCGTTCCTGCTCTCCCGTAACCGCCTCAATGTCGCAGTCTCCCGCGGCAAGTGGTGCGCGATCATCGTTCGGTCACACGCGTTGACGCAGTACATGCCGAGCACCCCGGCCGGGCTGATGGAACTCGGTGCGTTCATGCGGCTGACCAGCTAGGACCGGCCAGGCGCCGACTGGACTGGTTCAGCCGAAGCACTGCCCTTCACCGCGATAGGTGGGTACCGCGGTGACGGTGCCGTCTGCCTCGACGACATTCACCATGTCGAACCGCTCACACAGCTCACCAGCCTTCGCGTGACGGAACCACACCCGATCACCGACCGCGATGTCACCGGCAACCCGTCCGGTGACAGGTGTCTGAACTTCTCCGGCACCTTCGTTTCGAAGCAGTTTCAATCCGCGCGGGCTCATCGGCGTCGGAACGCGGGCGGGACCAGCCGGGCCGGAGGCGATGTACCCGCCGCCGAACAGCGTGGTGACCTTGGGCGTTGGCTTGCGGACCGCTGAGAGCGCGAAGAACAGCGCCGGGTCGGGCCGGAAGGCTCGGTACTTGTCGAACAATGTCGGTACGTACAGGCCCGAACCAGCGGTCACTTCGGTGACTACCGAATCTGCGGCACTTACTTCGAGGGATCCAGTACCGCCGCTGTTCACGATTTCGAGAGTGCCCACAGCATCGGTGACGGCTGCGACAACAGCGCCTCGTCGCTCGGACAACTCGCGCGCCGACGCCTTCTTGACCAAACGAATCGCCGGACTCGAGTCCGGCAGGCCGGCGATCTGCGCCTCGTAGAACATGACTCCTATGACGGCAAATCCGCGTGCCTGTGCAACGGACGCCAGAGCGGCGACAGCACTGGGTTCGCGCAGCGGTGAGCGTCGTACCCCGAGGTGGATCGGCCCGATACGCAGTGAGGCGTCCACATCGAGACACACACGGATCGGCGGTATGCCCGAGGACGACGAACGGATGACGTCGAGTTGAGCGGCGTCGTCGATCATGAGTGTGATCGATTGGATCGCAACAGGGTTGGCAGCAAGATCAGCCAAGGCGCCACGATCGACCGTGGGATATCCCATCAGGACGTCGCGGGCACCGAGACCGACCAGCCACAGAGCTTCGCGCAATGAGTAGGCCATGATTCCGCGGAATCCGCCTGCTGCCGTCAGCCCACTTCCGAGCGTCTCTTCGAGCACTGCGCGGCAGCGAACCGACTTACTGGCCACCCGCACGGGAGTTCCGCCGGCCCGTCGAACCAGATCTGCGGCATTGCTGCGCAGAGTCGTCAGGTCGAGAGCCGCAAGTGGCGGGTCGAGTTCGCGGGTAGCTGCAGTAAGTCGATCCAGAGTTGTAGTCACGTGTGTCCAATCGTCGCGGCGTTGCGGTCAAGTCAACCACTCGACTTGGACGAATGTCCAGGAATTGGTCGGCTACTTCGGCGCTTCGATCGCCTTGTTGGCGATTACCTGAACCATTTCACCGAATTCCGCGATGGTGGCGTCCGAATCTCGATCGACGAGCCATCTCAGCACCAGGCCGTCGATGAGCGCGAGACTCAAGCGTGCCAGCGACGGCAGCGGCTCGGTCCACATCGTGCCGGAAATCGTGGCACATTCCTCGAGAAATGAAATGGCATGCTCGTCCATAATTCGATACTGATCACTTGCCACAGCACCGGCGCGTTCTGCGCCGAGATTACGACTACGCAACGCCTGAGCGGTGATCTCATAGGTCAGCAATTGCCGATCCGGCGTCGCCTCGATAAGTGGCCACATTCCGGTCAACCCGATATGCAGCAACTCCTTGAGCCCTTGAATTCCACTGAGATCCGGAGCATGCCGAACCTGCCCGAATGCATGCTGCATCGATTCGCTGAGCTGGAGGATAAGGGTTTCACCCATCGCCGCAATCAACGCTTCTTTACTCTCGAAGCAGTAATGAACAACGCCGAGGGATACACCAGCCTCTTCGGCAACCGCTCTCACAGTCACCGAACTGACGCCCCTTTGCTCAGCTATGGACATCGCAGATTCAACCAATTGTGTGCGGCGTTCGTCCGCCGGAAGCCTGTTCAGCATCCAATGATCGTAGAACGGAGCGACACGAATCCACGCGCAATGCTTGCCTGGACGAGCGTCCAAGTGCATTATTGAGCGATGGTTTCGGATACTTGGCAGAACTGGGCTGGCACTCAAAGCGCCACACCGCGACAATTCGCAACCCCGAGAAACCCTCGCGAGCTCGCCGCTCTCGTCGTGGATGCCGCGTCTCGCGGGCTTCACGTCAAGGCGATCGGTGCCGGACATTCATTCACCGGAGTGGCTGTTACCGACGGTATTATGGTCAGCCTCGACAACCTCGCCGGGATCGAATCGATAGTCCCGACCGACGACGGTGCCCTTGTCACAGTTCTTGCCGGGACCCGCCTACGTGCCCTCAACGAGGCGTTATGGGATCGCGGGTACGCCATGACGAACCTCGGCGACATCGACGTCCAATCGATTGCCGGTGCACTCGGCACCGGAACCCACGGAACCGGCGCACGCTTCGGCGGACTTGCAACTCAGATCCGCGGCGCCGAAATCGTGACGGCCGACGGGTCGATCGTCACGTGCGACGCGGATCAAAATTCGGAACTGTACGAAGCGGCGCGAATCGGTCTAGGCGCGGTCGGCATCATCACCAAGATCACGCTCGCCTGCTCACCTCGATTCACGTTGCGCGCTGTCGAAAAACCCGACACGCTATCCCACATTCTGGACACTCTGGAAGATGAGTGCTGCAACGTCGACCACTTCGAGTTCTACTGGTTCCCCCACACCGACCGAGTACTCACCAAACGCAACACCCGACTCCCCGGTGACGCACCCCTGGATCCGGTGAGTCCGGTCCGTACGTTCATCGAAGACGAGTTCATGTCGAACACCCTTTTCGAAGGGGTCAATCGCATCGCGGCGCTCGTGCCGGCGACTATCCCCCGCATCAATCAAATGTCGTCGCGACTTCTCGGTGCTCGTGAATTCACCAACCGCAGCTACGAGGTATTCGCATCGGCGCGCCGCGTGAAGTTCAAAGAAATGGAATACGCCGTTCCGGTGGAACACGTCAAAGACGTACTCCGCGAAATCGATAAATGGTTGAACAAGTCGGAAATAAGGATCGCATTCCCGGTCGAGGTTCGTTTTGCCGCAGCCGACGATGTCTGGCTCTCGACAGCAAACGGCCGCGACACCGCCTACATTGCCGTGCATCAATATCACCGCCGCAACGAAGCCGAGTATTTTGCCGCTGTCGAAGCTATCGCCCGCGCCGTCGACGGCCGGCCGCACTGGGGAAAAATGCACAACCGAACCGTCGACGACCTCCGTCCCACCTACAAACGACTCGACGATTTCATCGCGATCCGGGACGAGTACGACTCGGATCGCGTCTTCCGGAACGCCTATCTCGATCAAGTCCTCGGAGACTGACTACCGCGCGCTACTGACGTAGCAACTCCGCTTTCCGCGAATCGCTCGCAAACGATGCCTTGATCGAATTGCGGGCAAGAGTCTCACGTTCGGACTCGGTCAACCCGATTGCTCGACCCAACTCCGCGAAGTTGTCGTCGACGTACCCACCGAAATATGCCGGGTCGTCGGAGTTGACCGTCACGATCAACCCCATCTCGAGCATTGCCCGCAGCGGGTGATCCTCGAGCTTGTCGAACACGCGCAGACGGACATTCGACAGCGGGCAGACCGTCAACGGAATTTCCTCGTCCACCAACCGTTCCACGAGTGCCGGATCTTCGAGCGCACGAACTCCGTGGTCGATGCGTTCTGCACCGAGGATGTCGAGGGCCTGCCAGATGTACTCGGGCGGACCTTCTTCGCCGGCATGCGCAACCACGTGTAGTCCTTCGGCGCGAGCACGCGCGAAGACATCCTCGAAGAGTGACGGCGGATTACCTACCTCCGCCGAATCCAAGCCCAAGCCGACGATCGGCGCCTGCAACCTGATGATCTCCGAGAGCATCTCTTCGGCGTCCTTGACCGGTTGATCGCGAAGAATCGCGGCAATCGCAGCACTGCTGATCCCGAATTCACGCTCACTCGACGCCACCGCGTCCATGATGCCGTCGAGCACCTCGGTCAACGGAACTCCACGAACTACGTGAGCCTGCGGGTTGAAGAAGAACTCGGCGTGCGCGACACCGGCGGCTGCAGCCCGGCGAAAGTAGGCACGCGTCAGGTCCGCGAAGTCCTCGGCTGTGCGCAACACAGCCATGTTGGCAAAGTACAGGTCGAGAAACGACTGCAGGTCGGAAAACTCGTACCGCGACTTCAAATCATCGATGTCCTTGTAGGGCAAGTCCATTCGATTGCGCTCAGCCAACCGATAGATCTGTTCGGGCTCGAGCGAACCCTCGATGTGCATGTGCAATTCGGCAACTGGTGTAGCCATGTCGTATTACCGACCCTTCCAGACGGGAGCCCGCTTCTCGGCAAATGCTGTCGCACCTTCACGCGCATCTTCGGACACGAATACCGGCGCCAACAACTGCAACTGATTCGCGAAAGCCTCGTCGTCCGACCAACTCCCAGCCTTGACCATGATTTCCTTGGTGACGGCGACGGCCAGCGGACCGTTACGAGTGATGCGGTCTGCGAGGTCCAATGCACCCTCCAATGCCTTACCCGGTTCGGTGAGCGTGTTCACGAAACCGTAGGTATGCGCTTCCTCGGCGGTGAAATTATCGCCGGTCAAGGCAAATTCCAAGGCTTTCTGATAGGGAATTCGCTTGGGCAGACGAAACAGTCCACCGGCACCTGCCGCCAGACCCCGCTTGACCTCGGGAATACCAAACTTGGCTTCGCGGGATGCGACCACGAGATCTGTGGCCAATACCAACTCCGTACCGCCGGCAAGTGCATAACCTTCGACTGCCGAAATGATCGGCTTGCGCGGCGGCCCTTCGGTGAAGCCGAGACCGCGGCCCGGAACCAACACGTTCTCTCCGGCCACAAATGCCTTCAGATCCATTCCGGCACAGAAATTTCCGCCGGCACCGGTCAAGACAGCCAATGACAACTCGTCGTCGGCATCGAGTTCCTCGACAGCGGCTGCCAATCCGTGACTGACCGCAGCATTGATCGCGTTGCGTGCCTCGGGCCGGTTGATCGTGATGATCATTGTCCGCCCGCGACGTTCGGTGAGAACCTCGTCTGCCATGAATGTCCCTCTCATAGTCTTTCGACGCCGCCGGAGGATTACGCGACGTTTCGCTCGACAATACGGACGAAGCCTTCCGCATCGATCTGCGCGGTGTCGTGAGTGCAGAACCAGCCGCGAGTGAATCGCGTCGATGTCAGTTCCGGCGAGTTCCAGTAGCGGCGTGCGACGCTCGGCCCACGGCACAACAGTTCACCGTATCCGTCGGGCGCGTCCGGACCGAACAATGCGACTTCCATTCCGCCGAAAGCGATTCCCACACTTCCGAAATGAGTGGACGCCGATTCCATCGGCAGAATCAGGCCCGCACCACACGTCTCGGTCTTCCCCCATCCGATCACGTGCTGCGCCGACGGAAACGCAGACAACAGCTTCGCTTCCTGTTCCGCCGTGATCGGCGATCCGCTGCAGTCGATCCACCGGACCGACCTCGAACCGGCCCGCGCTGCCGGCCCCGCCGCCAGAAGGCGAGGTTCGAGAAGGTCTTCGGGACGCCCTGTGATGATGTCGACGGTATGAGCGCTCTCGCGCCAAAAATCACCCGCCACTACGACGGTACCGCCCACCACCAGCGTCGCCAGAACATGAACCAACTGCCGGATAGACCTGAAATCACTGTCCACCAAAAGATTTCGAACGCCTTCAACGCCGTAGTCCCGCGAATGCAGCAGCGCCTCGATTGCCGAGAGCAAATTTTCATTGGTCAACTCGACACCGAGCATCACGCCCGAAGAATCTGTTGTGTATGCAAGAACTGCCAACTCGTCCGGGGCAGCGCCGTCGTCGATGAAGGGAAGGCCCGCGGGCAGTTCCCCATCCAGCACCAGCACCGAACCACTGTCCGCGATCACCCAATCCACGTCGGTATCGGCCCACGCCGCACCGAGCGAGACCGGAACGCCGCCCGCCAGGATCACCCCGAGGCACGCTTCCATCCACCGGATACCGGCAGCGAACCGGATGGCAACGCGGTCACCGATCTCGATGCCTCGAGATTTCAGCCCACCGGCCACACGCGAGGCGTCCGCCCACAACTCTGCGAACGTGACGTGATTGCCGTCGACTTCCTCCACGGCAACGCGCACCGAAAAGCGGTGCACTGCGACGTCGAGCAACTCCGAGAGCGATGGATCCAATTGGCGGTAGCGCAGCAAACCGTCCGTCGCTCGACTTACCCGCCCATCCGTGAGCAACTGATTGGAACAGGGATACTCGACAAGCGTCGACCGCATTGGTACCTCCACTGAACTGACAACCCACACCGGTCATTCGACTATATGATGCAGATCACACTTAGTGGAGCACTCTGCCGATAACGCCTACTTATTTACCGGCATAGACAGCTTTGCCAGGTCCCACGTCGAGGAAACTGCGCACGGCACCACAGAGATCGTCGGTATCGAACAAGGCCCCGGACACTTCCGGCGTCACGGCATCCGCGTGCGCAATGCCGCCGGAACGCCACGCCGCCACAATCTGCTTGGTCGCGTCATGGGCGCGGGTCGGTCCCTCGGCCAGCCGGTTCACCAGCGCCCGCGCGGCAGTATCCACGTCGTCGTGGACCGCATTGATCACGCCCCACGAAGCCAACGTCGACGCGTCGTAGACATCGCCCGTCATCACGAGCTCGCGCGCCCGGCCGGAACCCGCACGTTCCGCCAACCGCTGCGGCCCACCCATCGACGGCGTCAGCCCGACTACTGTCTCCACCAGTCCGAACTTGGCCTTGGGTGACGCCAGAATGATGTCGCAGGCCAACGAGATTTCGAACGCCGCCGTCAATGTCAGTCCGTGGGCCGCATAGACCACCGGGCAGGGCAGCGCCTCGAGTGGATGACAGATCTGTGCGAACAGATCACGCCACAAGTCGGCCGCTTGTTCCGGATCGAGACCGTCGAACAGATGTACGTCGACGCCGGCGGAATTGACCTTGCCCTCTGCCCGCAGCAGGACTGCGCGCGGCGGCGCGGCGGTCAGCGCCGCAATGTCTGCGATCACCGCATCGAACATGGCCTGATCGAACAAATTCAGCGGTCCATGCGCGAATGTCAGCACAGCCACCTCGGCTCCTGCCGCTGTCGGGAACCGTTCGAGACGAGTGGGACGCGATTCGGAAGCTGTCATGACCGTCACCTTGCCACACCGAATCGACATACGATCGGAAGGTGGACGGACTGAGAAGAGCGCTAACCGACGTTGTGGGACAACGGTTCGTCACCGAAGATCCCGATGTTCTCGCCGCCCGGTCAACCGATCACACCGGCCGCTACCGTGGGCAGGCAAGCGCACTTGTCCGGCCGGCCGATACAGCAGAACTAGCAGCCGCACTGGATGTCTGCCGAACCCGCGGAGCGCCCGTTACCGTGCAAGGTGGCCGTACCGGTCTAGTGGCCGGCACAGTGCCCGAGAACGACGACGTTCTGCTCTCGACCGAGCGCCTGACGACCATCGGAGCCGTCGACAGAGATTCGATGCGCATCAGCGTCGACGCGGGAGTCACACTCGCTCGAGTGCATTCAGCGGCGGTGCATGCCGGGTTGAAGTTCGGCGTCGATATCGCATCCCGGGATTCGGCAACCATCGGCGGGATGGCTGCCACCAACGCCGGTGGGCTGCACACGGTTCGCTACGGAAACATGGCCGAACAGGTCACCGGACTCGAGGTGGTTCTGCCCGACGGTTCCACCGTGCATCGGTCTCCGAAGGTCCGCTCCGACAACTCGGGATACAACCTCCCTTCACTGTGGGTGGGCAGCGAAGGAACGCTCGGCGTGATCACACGCGTCGATCTGACACTTCGGGCGATACCGAAACATCGCGTCACTACTCTGACCGGTTTCGATTCACTCGCGTCCGTCGTCGACGCCGGACGGGCATTGCGCGCGTTGGAGGGCGTCGACGCGCTCGAGTTACTCGACGGGCGTGGGCTGGAACTGGCAGCGGGCAAGCTGGGTGCCGCGGTTCCGACGGGGCGACGGTGGTACCTCTTGGCGGAAGTATCGGGTGCACATGACCCGCTCGAGGAACTGGCTTCCGTCCTGGATCGGATCGCTCCGCCCGAAGCGCCTGCGGTTGCCATCGACGCGGCCGGTTCTGCCCGATTATGGTCCGCGCGTGAATGTTTCGCAGAAGTGGTGGGCCTGTTCGGGCCGCCGCTCAAGTTCGACGCGGCCCTCCCCCTCGATGAACTTGCCGGTTTTGCGGAGGACGCGGTTGCCGTCATCGCGGACGCCGCACCAGCCGCGATACCTGTCCTGTTCGGACATGTAGCCGAAGGAAACATCCATCTCAATGTGCTGAACTGCCCGGATGCCGACGGTGTGTACCGCCGTGTACTCGAACTGGTTTTTCGCCGCGGCGGAAATATCAGTTCCGAGCACGGGGTCGGCTCGCTCAAACGCAACTACCTCGACATGGCCCTCTCATCGGAGGACATACATGCGATGTGGGCGATCAAACGAGCCTTCGACCCCGGCGACTATCTCAATCGCGGCGTGATGTTTCCCGATTCTCTTCGCCGCTGAGCGACCCGGCTCCAGCGCCTGCCATAGCTTCGTCGTGGGCGTCGCCGCGCTGCGGACGTGCGAAGCACACCGATGCCACGAACCCGACGAGGAGCACACCGGCCGGCAGCCAGATCGACTGAGACATGGCGGTGCTGAACGGTTCGCGAACGAATTCGGGAAGGTCTCCCACGGCGCCTTCGGAACTGCCACCGCTGAGTCCCTGAGCTGACAACCGTGCGGTGATCAGCGCACCGATAGCCGCACTGCCGAGTACGGCGCCGACCTGACGTGTGGTGTTGTAGACCCCGGCTCCGGCGCCCGCCTGCATGGGCGGGAGATTGTGAGTCGCTGTAGCGGCCAGGGGCGACCAGATGCATGCATTGGCGAAGCCGATCAGACCGATCGGCAGCAGCAGTTCCCAGATCGCGACGTGCGGCGACATGACCAGCGCCAGCCAGCCCAGAGCGATAGCGAACAAGAGGAAACCGGAGCCCGCGATGTAGCGCGGATGGGTCTTGTCCACCTGCTTGCCGACGATCGGTGCAAAAATGCCGGTGAGCACGGCCATCGGCACCATCAACAGCGCCGACTGGGTCGGAGAGAGTCCGCGCACGGCCTGCGCATAGAACATCAGCGGCAGCACCATTGCCGTAATGGCGAAACCCATCGCGGTGATGGCAATGTTGGCAAGCGAGAAGTTGCGGTCCTTGAAGAGCCCGAGCGGCAGCAACGGTTCGTTCTTGTTGCGCGACTGGTAGAAAACGAACACGACCAGGAGCAATATGCCGGCACCGATGAGACTCCAGACAAAGCTGTTCCAGTCGTAGGAACTGCCTTCCTGAATGCCGAATACCAGCAGGAACATGCCGGCCGCGCTGAGGATCACGCCGGGGATATCGAACTTGTGCTGGCTCGTCGGCAACGACGGAACCAGCTTCCACGCGAGCGCGAAAGCGATCACTCCAACAGGAACGTTGACAATGAAGATCCACTGCCAGCCGAGAGTATCGACCAGGATGCCACCGGCGAGGGGTCCGACCAACGTCGCTACACCGGCAACCGCGCCCCACAGACCCATGGCCGCGCCGCGCTTGTTGGGCGCAAAGGTGCGGGTGATGACAGCCATCGTCTGCGGTGTCATCATCGCCGCGCCCAGACCCTGGAAGGTCCTGGCGACGATCAGCATTTCGATGCTTCCGGACAATCCGCACCACAGCGAAGCACCGGTGAACAGCACGAGGCCGATCATGTAGACGTTCTTGGGGCCGAACCGGTCACCGAGCCTGCCGGTCACCAATAGAGGGACCGCATACGCCAAGAGGTACGCACTGGTTACCCAGACGACCTTGTTGATGTCGGATCCGAGATCCTCCATGATTGCGGGGTTTGCGACCGCGACGATCGTGCTGTCCACGAGAATCATGAAGAATCCGATGCACAGCGCCCAGAGCGCGTGCCAGGGATTGACCTGCTTTTCCATCTTCAGTCCTTAGTAGGTGTGCCCGAGCCCGCAGTGCCGGCAAGGCGGTCGAGGAGTTCCGGTGAGAGCCACGGCAGTTCACCGGACTCAATGTCTTCCACGAGAGCACTCAGCCACTCTCGTTCGGCCACGGTCATGGCGCGGACGTAGTCGACGCCGACGGTGAATATCCGCGGCTTCTGCTCTGCCTGCATCGGGCGGTCCCGCGTATCGAATTCTGCGATCGATGCATCAAGGTGTGCAATTCGTGTTCGCAACAACTCGCATACTGCGTCGGCCGACAGATTGTGCATCTCCGCCAACGCGATCGGCAGGCGTGGATACTCACGAACCGGAACGGCCAACATCTCACGCAACTGATGCTCGAGCGCTGCCCGACCCCAGGCTGTGATCTCGTACGTCGTTCGCTCCGGCCGATTCCCTTCCCGGTCCGTACCGATGGAAGCGAGCAACTTCTGCTGCTCGAGTCGACCAACCGTGTGATAGAGCGACCCGGGCTTGATCTTGACCAACTGATCACCACGTCGTACCGAGGCCAGTTGGTACATCTCGTAGGGGTGCATCGGCCGTTCAGCCAGCAAACCGAGAATGACGATGCCCAGAGGGGTCAGAGAAATATCGTCCATGATTACCTTCCCGGGTTGATCCCCAACTATTCCACGCCAAATAGTCGGTACGGAATATACGGCCGTACACCATCTGAATCAACCCGAAGAATGCGATAGCGTTCTCCGTCGTGGACGAACATCACCTCGACATCATTCGACTCGCGTGGGCTCGGCACCTCGGACTAGGCGATTCGGCCTTGCGAGCGGCGCATACCGCCAGGGTCATCGAAGGCACCACCGAAGTGATCCACGTACTTCGACTTGCCGATGCCGACGCCGTCGTCGGGCCGCGATGGTTCATGGAACGCACCGCCGACGAGGACATCCGCGCGTTGTTGGAACCGCCACTACTGCTCGAACTGACCAAGGATCACGGCGGGCGGATCGCATCGCACACCGACCTCGCCTTCCTCTCCGACTACACGGACACCGTTCCCACAGAACAACTTCTGATCTCCCACGAGCGTGCCGACGCACTCACCGTCGCGCAGGCCTGCCCACCGGACGACGCTGTTGTTGCCGATCTGGATGCCCGCGAACGCTGGTTCACCGCACTAAACGATGACCACCAACCCCTCTCCTGCGCCGCCTACCGAGAGTTCCAAGGGTTTGTCGCAGACCTCACGATGCTCACAACTCCAGCACATCGACGACGCAAATTAGCTTGCGGCACAACTTTTCTCGCCGCCGAAGACGCCCTCGATGCGGGCCTCGTACCTCAACTCCGAATCCCCGCCGGACACCGCGGCGGCGCGACAATCGCCCGGAAACTCGGCTTCACCTTCCTCGGAATACACACAACAGTGGCGATTCTTTCCGCGTAGCGTGTAGAACACGCAGGCACTCTAGAGAAAAGAGACTTTCATGGAATCCGAATCTTCCGGTGCCACGTACGACTCTTCCAGTGCGACCCACGACTCTTCCGCTGCGACCTTCGTCGAGGGTGGCCGCGAATTCAAGCGCGACACCAACTACATCCCGACGCGCATCACCGAGGACGGCCGCGACGGGTACCCCGTAGAACCGGGGCGCTACCGCCTGGTCGTCGCACGCGCGTGCCCCTGGGCCAACCGCGCGATCATCGTCCGCCGACTCCTCGGCCTGGAAGATGTTCTGTCGATGGGGATTTGTGGACCCGTCCACGACAAGCGCAGTTGGACTTTCGATCTAGACCCCGGCGGTATCGATCCGGTCCTGAAAATCCCCCGACTGCAAGACGCCTATTTGGCACGCGATCCCGAGTACCCCCGCGGCATCACGGTGCCCGCCATGGTGGATATCTCCACCGGCAAAGTGGTGACCAACGACTATCCGCAGATCACTCTGGATCTGTCCACCGAATGGAAGAAATACCACCGTGAGGGAGCACCCGACCTGTATCCGGTGGCCCTGCGCACCGAGATCGATGAAGTAGCCGACCTCATATTCCGCGATGTCAACAACGGTGTCTATCGCTGCGGCTTCGCCGGGTCACAGGAAGCCTACGACAAGGCCTACGACCAGCTGTTCAACCGACTGGACTGGCTAACGGAACGTCTTGCACAGCAACGCTTTCTGGTTGGTGACACCATCACCGAAGCTGATGTCAGGCTGTTCACCACACTCGTACGGTTCGACCCCGTCTACCACGGCCACTTCAAGTGCAACAGAAGCAAACTCACCGAAATGCCGGTGCTGTGGGACTACGCCCGTGATCTCTTTCAAACCCCTGGCTTCGGCGACACCATCGACTTCACCCAGATCAAGGCGCACTACTACATCGTTCATTCCGACATCAATCCCACCCAGATCGTGCCCAAGGGACCGGAATTGACGCACTGGCTCGAACCGCACGGCCGCGAACAACTGGGCGGCCGCCCGTTCGGGAACGGGACCGCGCCGCATCCGCCCATTCCATCGGAAGTAGTGCCGCCGGAGCACTGGGCAACGCGATAAACACTGGACAACTCGACAACTCGACAGCGCGACACGTCAAGCGATGTCGAGATCTACTCCCCCGCGTACGTTCCGAAACTCCAATACACGCCCTCCGGATCACGACACATCAACTACCCGGCCCTGAAGGACCAGGTTGGCTGCTCACCGATCTAACTGGCTGCTAGAGCGGTGGCTGCTATAGGCACGGTTGACTGAGCGGCCCAATAATTTTCATGCCCGAGCGCAGCGATGTTGCGGGCAGCATTATGGTCCGCATGCGCGGTCCACCCACATTCTTGGCACTCGAACACTGCTTGACTGCGGCGATTCTTCGCATCACAGAACCTGCACCGCGAGCAGGTGCGGGACGTGTTGCGCGGGTTGATCACCGCCGCCGGCACTCCCGCCATCTCCGCTTTGTAGGTGACGAAGTTGCGCAGTTGGGCGTACGCCCACGAGTGCACTTGTGCTCGTTGTTTCTTGGCCAGCCGTACCTGATCGCGGATCCCCGATAGGTCTTTCGCGATAGCCCGGTCGGTGCGTTGTGCCTGAGCAACAATTGTTTTCGACAGTTGATGGTTGATGTCGGTGGCGAACCGTTGTTCCTTCCGTCGCCGAGTCTTCAACTTCCGTTTCGCGGACTGGTGCCGACCTTCTGCACCGCTGGTTGCGCCGACAAGCCGACACGTGAAACCGCGTGAGCCGTAGTCCTCGTCGCGAAGCCCCTGCGTGATCGTGGCGCCGCCAGGCCAATCGAGCTGCGCGTGGTCAAGAACATCACCGTCGCCGTACACGGCCTTCTCCACGAAACCGAAGGCGCTCACGAGAAATCGAATGGCTTCACGGGCATCGGGGTACAGCAATGTCGGCCAATTTTTGCACTCGACCCATTCGACGTCTCACTCATGATGCTCTCCGGGTTGTCTCGGATCCGGGTGTATGACAGGTACCACCTGCTCCGCTACGGAAACTTCCCCTATTCTCGAAAGCGAAGTCCCACTCGATTCCGAGGGGGACACCTGCGGAGGGGCAGTGCGATGGCCAAGTCGACGAACACCGTGATCACCAACGACGCCGGACGGATCGAAAAGATCCTCGTCGCGGTTCTCGACAACGGCAGCCGACTCCAAGCTCCGGCCGTCGCAAAGTACGTGAATCACGTCCGTAGGTCACATCCTGACGAAACCCCGGCTCAGATCGTCACCCGAATGGAAAAGATGTTCCTCCTTGCCGTAACCGGCAGTGGCAGCGCCGTCGGAGCAACCGCGGCCGTTCCCGGAGTCGGCACAGTTGCGTCCATCGCCGCCGTCGGAGCCGAGTCCGCGTTCTTCCTCGAAGCTTCGGCGCTCCTCACTCTCGCGGTTGCCTCGGTCCACGGCATCTCGGTCGAAAATCACCAGCAACGACGGGCCCTGGTGCTGGCCGTCGCGCTCGGTGAATCGGGCATGGAAATCGTCCAGAAAGTAACCGGTGTGACTGCCAAGAACTGGGGCACGGCCATCACCAGCAAGATCCCCGGCCCCACGATGCGCGGAATGAACAGCACGCTGGTGCGCAAGTTCGTGACAAAATACGCTGCCAAACGCAGCGCCCTCATCCTCGGGAAGTTGATCCCCGCCGGCATCGGCGCCGTCATCGGCGGCGCCGGCAATCGCGTAATCGGCAAGGGTGTCGTCAAGAATGCGCGCGAAGCATTCGGTCCGGCACCCACGAGGTGGACCGATCACCTGATCGTCATGCCTGCCGACGATCCCTTTATCTCCGACGGCACCGACACCGCACGGGTACTCCGTAGATAACCTCGCGGGCCGTACGCTCAGAACAGATAACAGCCGTCGACGCAGGAGCAGCTTTGACCAGAACTGCATCGGGGCGAGTCTCCGCGCCCATCGAAATTCGAGGGTTGACCAAGACGTTCAAGACGGTGAGGGCAGTCAACGACCTCAGCTTCGATGCCCCGGCAGGCTCCGTCACCGGTTTCCTCGGGCATATCGGTGCCGGAAAAACCATCACCCTGCGCATACTGCTCGGCCTGGTGTCACCCACCGAAGGCTCCGCGACCGTCAACGGCCTACCCATGTCGCGACTACCGTCGCCGGCCCGCACCGTCGGAGCAGTTCTCGACACTCGTGGCATCCATCCCGCCCGGACTGCGCGGGCACATCTCGAGATCTACGCCGCGGCTATCGGAATGTCTGCAAAGCGCGTCGCGCAGGTTGTGTCGTTGGTCGGACTCGAGTCGTCCGCCGATCGCAAAACCGCATTCTTCTCGCTGGGCATGAAGCAACGACTGGCACTTGCCACCGCAATGCTCGGTGATCCGGAAATTCTGGTACTCGACGAACCCGTCCACGGACTCGACCTCGAAGGCAGTGCCTGGCTGCGTCAGTTCTTACAGACGTTCGCTGCATCCGGGCGAACAGTGTTGATGTCGAGCGAGACGCTGAGCGCAGTGGAGGCGATGATCGACCACGTGGTCATCGTGAGCACCGGTTCCCTGGTCTACGAAGGAAGTATCGACAGCCTCCGCGCATCGCGTCGAAGCCGACTCGTCGTCGCCTGCTCCAACCCGCCGCTGTTCGCGACGGCCCTGGCTGCTCGCGGAATCACCGACGTACAGATCATGCAGGACGGAAGACTGGCGGTGAGCGGCACCGACAGTTCCGCGCTGGTGCCGGTTTCAGCTGCCTCCGGCGTGACCATCTTCGATGTCTTTACCGATCACGGCGATCTCGAGCAACTGTTCATTTCGATGACCACACCACAATTTGCCGTCGCCCCTGTCGGATACGGCCCACCGTCGGGGCAGTACGGTCCGCCGTCCGGATACTTCGGGCCAACTGGATACGGACCCGCAGGAGGGCAACGGTGACAACTCTCGTTCAGGCCGAAATGAAGAAAGTCCTGACCCTGCGCACCTGGTGGGCGCTCGCGCTGGCACCGGTCGGCATCGCCTTCCTGTCCGGTTCGATCACCCGGCCGCTGGTCCAGTCCATTGCGGATTCAGCTGACACTTCGTTCGACGTCAATCTCGCATCGACGGCAATCGTGCTCGGCGGGTCCTCGGTCGTTGCTCTCGTCTTCGCGACAATCTTCGGCGCGGTCACTGTTGCAAACGAATTCACGCACAAAACTCTCACCACCACTTTCCTCACCGCGCACGGGCGCGACGGCGTGATTGCCGCCAAGCTGGGTGTCATCGCCGCGTTCGCTGTCGGCTACGCGCTTGCCGTGCAAGTCGTGGGTATCGGCGCGATGTTCTTGTTCAATCGCGACTTCGGTTTCACAACCGACCTGTTCGCCATCTGCGGTGCGGGAATTCTCGCCTGCGCCTTATGTGCACTGATCGGAGCCGGCTTCACGCTGCTCACCGGTTCCTCGATGGCCGGCGTGCTGTCGGTGACATTGTGGTTCCTGTTCGGCGAGTGGATTCTCCGAGCACTGCTGGGTGTTGTCGGTGCCGACGGAATCGGAACCGCATTGCCGGGATCAGCGGCCGTCGGCACCATCGTGAATTCGGGACCGTCGGTTGAGCTCGATTGGTTTACGTCTTGGCCGAATGCGCCGATGGTCCTGGTCGCCTGGGTTGTCGTCTTCGCCGGCGCCGGCTGGTTGCGCACGAGGACCCGCGACATCACCTGAGCGGAACCTGTCTGCACCCGGGTCTACCGTGGATCGCGATGAACACGACCACACCACACCCCGGTTGGATACGCCGACTGGTACACGCTTGCTGGCTTCACCGCCGGACAGCGATCGGCGCGCTCGCCGTGACAGTGGTGGCAGCAACCATCGACATTTCCTTCCCACTGCTCACTCGCTACGCACTCGATGCGGCGGAGGAACAGAACGCCGGAAAAGTCATCACGCTCGCCGCCCTGGCGATCGCCGCGTTGGCGATCGTGCGCTTCGCCTGTCAGTACGGCCGCCGCATGCTTGCCGGTCGGCTCTCCCTCAATGTTCAACATGACTTACGGCTCGCATTACTCGGCTCGCTTCAGCGCCTCGACGGCCGCGGGCAGGACGAAATACGCACCGGCCAGGTTGTCTCGCGCTCGATTTCCGATCTCCAACTCGTGCAGGGTCTGCTCGCAATGGTCCCGATGTCGGCAGGGGCATTGCTGCAATTCGTGCTGGCCATCGGCATCATGGCCTGGCTCTCTCCGCTGCTGACGCTCATCGCGCTGGCGATTATTCCGGCCGTCGGCCTGGTCGTCTTCCTGATGCGCCCGACGCTCTACGCCGCCACCTGGTCGGCCCAGCAACGCGCTGCCGATCTCGCCCAGCACGTCGAGGAAACCGTCACCGGAGTCCGCGTCGTCAAAGGGTTCGGTCAAGAAGAGCGGGCAATCGATCAGCTCGAGAAGCACAGCCGCACGCTCTACCGCGAACGGATGCGTGTCGCACGACTCAACGCAAAATTCACTCCGACGATGGCGGCACTGCCGCAACTTGGGCAAGTCGCCGTCATCGCGGTCGGCGGCTATCTCGCACTCCACGACCGGATCACCGTCGGAACCTTCCTCGCCTTCGCGACCTACATCGTGACCATGACCGGGGTGACCCGCACGCTGTCCTCGGTGGTCGTGATGGCCCAGCTCGCGCGCGCCGCCGTCGAACGGGTCTACGACGTCATCGGCGCGCAGCCCGACATCGCCGACCCGCCACATCCCCTCGACCTTCCCGACGGTCCCCTCGGCGTCACGTTCGAGAATGTCACCTTCGGATTCGATTCCGACCGCCAAGTCCTGTCCGGATTCAACCTCCGTATCGAACCCGGCGAAACCGTCGCCGTCGTCGGCCCCTCGGGTTCCGGAAAGACTGCACTTGCGCTCCTTCTCCCCCGGTTCTACGCGCCCGAATCAGGCTCGATCCGGCTGGACGCAGCAACGGAATCACTACCGATCAGTGACCTTCGAAGCGATCAACTGCGCTCCGCGATCAGCCTCGCTTTCGACGAACCGTTCCTGTTCTCGGACACCATCGCGTCCAACATCGCGTTGGGTCGCAGCGACGCGTCCGACGACGACATCCGGGCAGCGGCAGCGATGGCGCATGCCGACGACTTCATCGAAGCGCTTCCCGACGGGTACGACACCGTCGTCGGTGAACGTGGTCTGACGCTCTCCGGCGGCCAACGCCAGCGCATCGCGCTTGCCCGAGCCCTGCTGGTGAACCCCCGGATTCTGGTCCTCGACGACGCCACCTCCGCCGTGGACGCCGCAACCGAGGCCGCGATCTTCGACGCCTTCCGAGCCCGTCGCCGACAGACGACGCTGATCCTCGCGCATCGACGATCAACCCTCACTCTCGCCGATCGGGTTGCTGTACTGGACGGCGGACGGATCATCGATTCGGGCACTGTCAACGAACTGGAATCCCGCTGCGCACTCTTTCGGACGCTGTTCTCGACCCTCGGCGACACACCCGTGGACATCGACGACAACGGTGCCGAGCCTGAGAAGAACCACCACGAACCCACTGCCGAGCAGTTGTGGCCGACGGTATCGGACTCCGCGAATTCGAGCGTCCAATCCGGTCTCGCAATCACGCCGGCGTTGCAAGCCGCGGTAGACGCATTACCGCCCGCTCGGGAAGTTCCCGCAGTTGCAACCGAGAGCCTGCGCGAGTCCGATTCGGAGTTCTCCCTCCTACGTATACTCCGGCCCATTCGCTGGATCCTGCTGGCAGTAGTCGCTGCTCTGGCACTCGACTCTGCTGCAACCATCGCGTTCCCGTCACTGGTCCGATACGCAATCGACCACGGAGTGGTCACCGAAAACCCCTCGACACTGACCATCGCAGCAGTACTCGGCGCCCTGTTGGTGGCTGCGGACTGGGCAATTGTCGCAGCGATGACAGTTCTGACCGCTCGTGCCGGTGAACGCGTCCTGTTCGGACTTCGCGTCCGCAGCTACGCACACCTTCAGAGACTCGGACTCGACTACTACGAACGTGAACTCTCCGGCCGCATCATGACGCGGATGACCACCGACGTCGACGCACTGTCTTCGTTCATCCAAACCGGAATGTCGACGGCAATCGTGAGCGTCCTGACGGTCGGCGGTATCTCGATCGCGCTCCTGGTCACCGATGTGACCCTGGCGTTGGTCGCGCTGGCCGTGATTCCGCCGCTGATCCTCTCGACAGTGATCTTCCGCAAAATCTCCTCGGTGGCGTACACCCAATCTCGTGAGCGAATCTCCGTCGTCAATGCGGATTTCCAGGAGAACATCACGGGTTTGCGGGCATCCCAGGCTTATCGACGTGAAGAGGGAGCGGCACGACGATTCGCGGAACGGTCCGAAAGCTATCGCCGATCACGAATGCGCTCGCAACGTGCGATCTCGTTGTACTTCCCGTTCATCGCCTTCCTATCGGACCTCGCGCTTGCCGGAGTCGTCTTCGTCGGAGCCCGGCAGGTAGCCGACGGTTCGACGTCAGTCGGTGTACTGATCGCGTTCGTTCTGTATCTGGGTTTGCTGTTCGGACCCATCCAGCAACTTTCACAGGTATTCGACGGTTACCAGCAGGCAAACGTCGGACTGAAGCGAATCGGCGATCTGCTCCGCACCCGGAGTTCCATCGAAACCGCCGACAGCAACACCCTCATCCCGCTGGAGGGACGCCTCGACGGTGACGTCCATCTGCGCGAGGTGGGCTTCCGGTACTCCGGCGCCGACGTCGACGCACTCACCGATATCGAACTGCATATCCCCGCCGGCACGAGCGTCGCGCTCGTCGGGCGAACCGGCGCCGGAAAGTCCACCGTCGTCAAACTGCTGGCCCGGTTCTACGATCCGAGCAGCGGCTGCGTCCGAGTCGACGGAACCGACATCCGCAACTTCCACCTCTCGCAGTACCGCGGCCGACTGGGCGTCGTACCGCAGGAAGCTCATCTGTTCACCGGGACCGTTGCGGAAAACATCGCGTTCGGAAAGCCGGATGCCTCCCACGAGCTCATCGAGCAAGCCGCCCGGTCTGTCGGCGCGTTGCAATCGATCGCGGAGATGCGCGGCGGCATGAACCATCCGGTCGGCGAACGCGGGCAAGGACTGTCCGCGGGGCAGCGTCAACTCATCGCGCTGGCACGCGCCGAGTTGGTCGATCCAGACATTCTGCTGCTCGATGAAGCGACGGCCACACTCGATCCTGCAACCGAACGGATGGTTCTCGAGGCAAGCCGGTCGGTCACCCGACAACGGACCTCGGTCGTCGTTGCACATCGCCTGGCGACGGCTGCCCGCGCCGACCTGATTGTCGTAGTTGACCGGGGACGTATCGTTGAGTGCGGCCCGCACGCGCACCTGCGGTATGCCGGTGGTCACTACTCGCGACTCTGGGATGCATCGCAGGCGCGCGAAGGGAATAATCTGTCATCGAGAACTGTCATCGAAGGAAACCCCGTCAGGTGACAGTGAAGAGCAGATTTGTACCGCCGAGAGGTGATGTGTGATCACAAGATTGCGCAACACCGTGAGTCAGATCACAAATCGTGTGCCGGATATTTCCTTGTCACACGCTCGGGCTAATCTCATGTATATAGGCGCTCTGATCGGGTACCGAAATAGAAACGAGGCGAACACCTGCCGTGAGCAGCAGTTCTACATCCCAATTCGGACAGAACCAGTGGCTGGTTGACGAGATGTACCAACGCTTCCAGGACGACCCGTCGTCCGTGGATCCCAGTTGGCACGAATTCTTGACCGATTACTCGCCGGAGTCGGCGAATCCGGGTAGTGGAACGGCTGGAGGTGGAAACGGGACTGCCACAAACGGCAACGCGGCTGCACCCGCAGCTACGCTCGCTCCGCCGGCTGCTCCGAAATCCGCCCCGCCCGTCCCCCCGGCTCCGCCGAAGGCCGCGGCACCCGTGGCTCCTGCCCCCAAGGCTGCCGCACCCGCAGCACCGGCCCAGGCTGCACCAGCCGCCCCGGTCAAGGCTGCACCAACTAGTGGCGAAGAGTCCAAGGTTCTTCGTGGCGCAGCAGCAGCCGTCGTCAAGAACATGTCGGCGTCGCTCGAGATTCCGACGGCGACCAGCGTTCGCGCCATCCCCGCGAAGCTGATGTTCGACAACCGCATCGTCATCAACAACCACCTCGCGCGCACCCGCGGCGGCAAGATCTCGTTCACCCACCTGCTGGGTTACGCGATCATCCAGGCCGTCAACGCCTTCCCGAACATGAACCGGCACTTCGCCGAGATCAACGGCAAGCCGAACGCGGTCACACCCGAGCACACCAATCTCGGGCTCGCAATCGACCTTCCCGGCAAGGACGGCAGCCGCTCACTCGTAGTCGCTGCCATCCGCAACACCGAGTCGATGAACTTCGTGCAGTTCCACGCTGCGTACGAGGACGTCGTCCGCCGTGCACGTGAAGGCAAGCTCACCGGCGAAGACTTCGCCGGTGTCACTATCTCACTGACCAACCCAGGCGGAATCGGAACGGTTCACTCCGTGCCGCGTCTGATGAAGGGTCAGGGCGCCATCATCGGTGCCGGCGCGATGGAGTACCCCGCAGAATTCCAGGGTTCGAGCGACGAGAAGCTCGCCGAGATGGGCGTCGGCAAGCTGATGACGCTCACGTCGACCTACGATCACCGCATCATCCAGGGTGCCGAGTCGGGCGATTTCCTTCGCACGATCCACAACCTGCTGATCAGCGACGAGTTCTACGACAAGATCTTCCACGCGTTGAACAACCCGTACGAGCCGGTTCGTTGGCGCAAGGACGTACCGGAAGGCGCAGTCGACAAGAACACCCGTGTTCTCGAACTGATCGCTGCCTACCGCGACCGTGGTCACCTCATGGCGGATACGGACCCCTTGCAGTTCGTCAAGGACAAGTTCCGCAGCCACCCCGACCTCGACGTCATCAGCCACGGCCTGACGCTCTGGGATCTTGATCGTGAGTTCAAGGTCGGCGGCTTCCACGGCAAAGACAAGATGAAGCTTCGCGACGTGCTCAGCGTGCTGCGCGACGCGTATTGCCGCCACATCGGTGTCGAGTACACACACATTCTCGAGACGGATCAGCGCCAGTGGATCCAGGACCGCGTCGAGGCTCGTCACCCCAAGCCGACCGTTGCTCAGCAGAAGTACATCCTGAGCAAGCTCAACGCCGCCGAGGCTTTCGAGACGTTCCTTCAGACCAAGTACGTCGGCCAGAAGCGCTTCTCTCTCGAGGGCGCCGAGACCGTCATTCCGATGATGGACGCCGTGATCGACCAGGCTGCCGAGCATCAGCTCGACGAGGTCGTCATCGGCATGCCGCACCGCGGCCGCCTGAACGTTCTGGCGAACATCGTCGGCAAGCCGTACTCGAAGATCTTCACCGAGTTCGAGGGCAACATGAACCCGGCGGCCGCACACGGCTCCGGCGACGTGAAGTACCACCTCGGTGCACGCGGAACGTACATCCAGATGTTCGGCGACAACGACATTGCTGTGTCGTTGACGGCCAACCCGTCGCACCTCGAGGCCGTCGACCCGGTTCTCGAAGGCCTGGTTCGCGCCAAGCAAGACATCCTCGACAAGGGCGAAGAGGGCTTCACCGTTCTCCCGCTCATGCTTCACGGTGACGCGGCATTCGCCGGTCAGGGTGTTGTTGCCGAGACTCTCAACCTGTCGCTGTTGCGCGGATACCGCACAGGCGGCACTGTCCACATCGTTGTGAACAACCAGGTCGGCTTCACCACCGCGCCTGAACATTCACGTTCGTCCGAGTACTGCACGGACGTCGCGAAGATGATCGCTTCGCCGATCTTCCACGTCAACGGCGACGACCCCGAAGCGTGTGTCTGGGTTGCTCAGATGGCTGTCGACTTCCGTGAGAAGTTCGGCAAGGACGTTGTCATCGACCTCATCTGCTACCGCCGTCGTGGACACAACGAGGGCGACGACCCCTCGATGACCCAGCCGGCGATGTACGACGTCATCGACACCAAGCGCAGCGTTCGTAAGAGCTACACCGAGTCCCTCATCGGCCGCGGTGACATCTCCCTCAAGGAAGCCGAAGACGCACTTCGCGACTACCAAGGCCAGCTCGAACGGGTCTTCAACGAGGTCCGTGAGCTCGAGAAGTTCCAGCCCGAACCGTCGGAGTCCGTCGAACTCGACCAGACTCCCCCGGCTCGCCTGACCACGGCTGTCTCTCCCGAGGTTCTCGCACGCATCGGCGACGCGTTTGTCAACGTTCCGGAGGGCTTCACTACCCACCCGCGTGTCAAGCCTGTCGCAGAAAAGCGTCGCGAGATGTCCCGCGAGGGTCATGTCGACTGGGCGTTCGCCGAACTGCTCGCATTCGGCTCGTTGGCCGAACAGGGCGCACTGATCCGCCTCGCGGGTCAGGACTCCAAGCGTGGCACCTTCACGCAGCGTCACGCCGTGCTCATCGACCGTAAGAACGGCAACGAGTACAGCCCGATCGCGGAGATCGCAGCCAACGCCGACAACGGCGGCAAGTTCATGGTCTACGACTCCGCTCTCACCGAGTACGCAGGCCTGGGCTTCGAGTACGGCTACTCCGTCGGAAATCCGGATGCACTCGTGCTCTGGGAAGCGCAGTTCGGTGACTTCGTCAACGGCGCGCAGACCATCATCGACGAGTTCATCAGCTCGGGTGAAGCCAAGTGGGGCCAGCTCTCCGACGTCGTGCTGCTGCTGCCGCACGGCCACGAAGGCCAGGGCCCGGACCACACGTCCGGTCGTATCGAGCGTTTCCTCCAGCTGTGCGCCGAGGGCTCGATGACGGTTGCCGTTCCGTCCACGCCGGCAAGCTACTTCCACTTGCTGCGTCGCCATCACCTGGACGGCATCCGTCGTCCGCTGGTGGTCTTCACCCCCAAGTCGATGCTGCGCAACAAGGCTGCAGTCAGCAACATCGAAGACTTCACCACGGGCAAGTTCCGTTCGGTCTTCGAAGAGCCCAACATCGAGAGCGGCGAAGAGTCACGCGATCCGGTCAGGCGCGTTCTGATGGTCAGCGGCAAGCTGTACTGGGAACTGCTGGCCAAGAAGCACAAGGACAACCGCAACGACGTCGCGATCGTGCGCGTCGAGCAGCTGTACCCGGTGCCGAAGCGTCGTCTGAAGGAAACTCTGGACCGCTACCCGAACGCGACAGAGTTCCGCTGGGTCCAGGAAGAGCCGGCCAACCAGGGCGCCTGGCCGTTCCTCGGCTTGGCGCTGCCGGAAATGCTGCCTGACACTTTGAGCGGTATCAAGCGCATTTCGCGTCGTTCGATGTCGGCGCCTTCCTCGGGTTCGAGCAAGGTTCACGCCGTTGAGCAGCAGGAAATCCTCGACGAGGCGTTCCTGCCGACCAATTGAGCTGAGGCGTTTCTGCCGACCAGCCAAATCTGTACAAGGGCCGGGCCCCACATTCCGCGAGGAGTGTGGGGCCCGGCTTTTTCTGTCACGACGTCAGGTTGTGCTGAGGGGAAGATGATCCGCCACGGCAGTGAAGCCAAGGGCAGCCCCGGCGAGTGCGGGTAGCGCTTGAACTGTGAGTTCGATGAGTTCTTCACGGGTGATGGCGGGCGCCCGCAGCCAACTGATGGTCGCCTCCTCCACGAAGGCGATCCAACCGCGCACGGCAAGCTCCACTTGTGGGGTGCGGGTCAGTCCGATCTTGGGCAACTGTTCGAGTGTGCGCGCCGCCATGACATCGCGGGTCTGCTCGAACACCTCACGCATCTGGGGGTCACCGCTGGCAGTCCCTCGCAGCAACGAGACGTAGGTGTTTCGGTTCTCGCTCACGTAATCGACGTACGACGCCAGGACTGATCTCAGCGTCGTAATCGGATTGTCGGACGCAGTGGGTTCGGTTCGGCCGAGCATCTGCCCACTGGTGTGCCGAACGATCGCCAGATGAAACTCGCTTTTCGACGCGAAGTAGTGGAACAGCAGGCCCCGGGAGACACCGGCCTGATCGGCAATATCTTCGACGGATATCTGTTCGAGTGGTCGCTGTGCCAACATACGAGCGCCGAGGTCGATCAGTTGAGCTCGGCGCTCATCAGGGCTCAGTCGCGTGCGCTTGGCTGCGTCCATGATTGACAGACTACTGAATACTGGTCAATAAGCTATTGACCGTTCCTCAATAAGGGCCTATCGTTCCCTACATGAGTCTCCCAGTTACAGATACTTCAGCATCTGCCGCGGACACGCGCTACGTCAACACACTGATCATCGGCAGCGGTTTCGCAGGCCTCGGTGCGGCGATCAAACTGGCCCAGGCCGGCATCACCGATTACGTCGTCGTCGAGCGCGGCAGCGATGTCGGCGGTACCTGGCGCGACAACAGCTATCCCGGAGCAGCCTGCGATGTGCCCTCGCATCTGTACTCCTACTCGTTTGCGCTCAATCCCGAGTGGACGCGCTCCTTCTCCACCCAGCCCGAGATCTACAAGTACATCCAATCCGTAGCCAACCGCTACAAGGTATTGGACAAGCACATTTTCGACTGCGACGTCGTCTCGGCGCGTTGGGACGAAGCATCGTCGCAATGGCACGTCAGCACCACCAAGGGTGAGTTCGTCGCCAAGATCGTCGTCTCGGCCGTCGGCGCACTGTGCGAGCCGTCCTTGCCGGACATCAAGGGCATCGAAGGATTCAAGGGAGAGATCTTCCATTCCTCGCGGTGGAACCACGACGCCGATCTGGCCGGCAAGCGCGTCGCCGTCATCGGCACGGGCGCGTCGGCAATCCAGATCGTGCCGGCAATCGGTAAGAAGGTCGCCCATCTCGACGTGTACCAGCGCACCGCGCCGTGGATCCTGCCTCGCGCAGACCGCGAGTACACCAAGCTCGAGCACCTCGCGTTCAAGTACGTCCCCGGATTCCAGAAGCTGTGCCGCACGGGCATCTACTGGATGCGTGAGACGCAGGTTGTCGGGCTCGCCAAAGCGCCGGTTTTCATGAAGCCTCTGCAGTTTGCTGCCGAGCGTCATCTCAAGGCCCAGATCAAGGACAAGGCGCTTCGCAAGAAGGTCACGCCCAACTTCCAGATCGGCTGCAAGCGCATGCTGATCTCCAACAACTACTTCCCGACCCTCGCTCAGGACAACGTCGATCTGGTGACGGAAGGCATCGAGGAAGTCACCGCCAACGGCATCGTGTCCAAAACTGGCACCACCCGTGAGATCGATGCGATCGTCGTGGCCACCGGCTTCCATGTCACCGACTCCCCCACCTTTGCCGGAATCTTCGGCAAGGACGGCCGCTCGCTCGCCGAGGTCTTCGACGAGACCGGTATGCAGGGCTACAAGGGTGCCGCGGTTGCAAACTTCCCCAACATGTTCTTCCTCGTGGGCCCCAACACCGGCCTCGGCCATTCGTCCATGGTCTTCATGATCGAGTCGCAGATCAACTACCTCGTCGACGCCATCGCCACCATCGACAAGTACGACATCGGCACCGTCGAGGTTCGCAAGGACAAGCAGGACAAGTACAACAAGGACCTGCAGGCCGCGATGTCCAAGAGCGTCTGGAGTAACGGCGGCTGCGCCAGCTGGTACATGGACAAGCATGGCAACAACACCACACTGTGGCCAGGCTTCACCTTCCAGTTCCGCAAGGCCACACAATATTTCGACCTGTCGGCGTACCGTAGTGTCAGCATCTCGGACCTTCCGGCGGTCACCGGAACCACCATCACCTCCACGATCGACCTCGACGACGAGAAGGCAGTAGTACAGTGAGCGAATTTGTTGGCAAGGTTGTAGTCATCACCGGAGCAGGCTCGGGAATCGGCCGCGCACTCGCACTCAATCTGGCCGGCCAAGGTGCCAAATTGGCGATCTCCGACGTCGACGTCGTCGGCCTCGCCGAGACTGCCCGCCTGGCGGAAGCCATTGGCGCAGAGGTCAAGTCCGATCACCTTGATGTCACGCAGCGCGAAGCGGTCCTGGCCTATGCCGACGCGGTTGTCGCTCATTACGGCAAGGTCAACCAGATCTACAACAACGCGGGCATCGCTTACCACGGCACCTTCGAGAAGTCGGAGTTCAAGGACTTCGAGCGTGTCATCGACGTCGATTTCTGGGGAGTTGTCAACGGCACCAAAGCATTCCTGCCGCACATCATCGCTTCGGGCGACGGTCATATCGTCAACGTGTCCAGCTTGTTCGGAATCCTGTCGATGCCGGGCCAAAGTGCCTACAATGCAGCCAAGTTCGCGGTACGCGGCTTCACCGAGTCACTGCGTCAGGAAATGCTGATCGCGAAGCATCCGGTCAAGGTGACGTGTGTACATCCCGGCGGAATCAAAACCGCTATTGCCCGCAACGCCACTGCCGGACCCGGCGAAGATCTCGCTGCGTTCTCCGAGCTCTTCGACCGTAAGCTCGCGCGAACCACTCCGGAAGACGCTGCCAAAACCATCGTCAATGGCGTGCGCAAGAGCAAGGCGCGAGTCTTGATCGGCATGGACGCAATTGCTCTCGATGCCTGGGTACGGCTCGTGGGTTCGGGTTACCAGCGCATCGTCGCCCTTGTGGCCGGCCGCGTGATGCCCAAGTCCAGCTAGATCTTTCACAGAAATCAGGAGCCTTGCCGGTGAGCACGTTCACTCTTCCGCTGCCCGTAGTCGCATTCTTGCTGAAGCCGTATTTTCGCCTCGCTTTCAATTCGCGGCTGCCGTACCGGATTCAGAGAACCTTGCTCGAGGCCGGTGCTCCGCTGCAACAGGTTCCGGCGGGCGCGGTAGTGCGCCCGTTGGAACTGGCTTGCCGACCCGCCGAGAAGATCACGGTGGGTGCCACCGAACGCCCGACGGCCGTGCTCTACCTGCACGGCGGCGCGTACACGTTGGGTTCTCCCAACACCCATCGATCTCTTGCTGCTCATCTCGCTCGCGAATCTTCCAGTGCTGTCTACACAGTGGACTACCGGCTTGCGCCGGAGAATCCGTATCCCGCGGCTCTCGACGACGCAGTCTCCGCCTATATGCAACTGGTCACCGAATTCGACTACGAACCGCAGCGTGTGGCCATCGCCGGCGACAGCGCCGGCGGCGGTTTGGCTGTGGCCACCGCGCTTCGATTGATCGAACGACACGGCGTACACCCCGGTGCACTCGCCCTGATCTCACCGTGGGTCGACCCCGGCGATCGCAGTGCCGGCAAGAAGGCCGACCTGGTGGTCAACACCGCCTGGTCGTTCGATGCCGCCGACGCCTACCTCGGAACAGGCGAGCGCACCGATCCGGGATACGCACCCCTGCACGGCAACCTCGAAATACTTCCGCCCACAAGAATTCACATCGGTTGCGAAGAAGTCCTGTATCCGCAGGTAGTGGCTTTCACCAACAAACTTGTCGCCGCGGGCGTCGACGTTTCACTGGTCGAATACGCAAAACTGTGGCACGTCGCGCACGCACAGGCGTCGCTCGTCAAAGAAGCCGCAGATGCCGTGGCCGACCTCGGGCAGTTCCTGGAATCGAAACTTGGTCACTCCGAAGGAAGTTCAACCGCGCCAGCTGACGCTACGCCTCACTGACGTGTATCCCACCACGTTCGCGCAACGGCGCTAGCCGTAGCCTGACCACTTCTGACCTGCTCGATCATTGCGGCCAGGTCGGTTGTGGACAGCTCGCCCGCGACAACACTCAACGCCTTGACGGCAGTGTCATCCAAGGCACCGGTGCGAAAGAGCGGAACGACATTCTGTGCTGCCAGAACGTGATCGGTATCGGCCAGAACTGTGACGGAGTGGGACTGCGCGAGCGCCGACAGCGTTGTGGTTCCGAACGCTGTGGTTCCCAATTCTGCAGTTCCCTGCGCATCGGCAGATTCAGAGACGTCGACGCGCGCAAAAGTGCAGTCCACACCTTCTGCCAATTGTTCAGGCGCACGGTCTTCCACAAATCGCGGCGATACGACGGCAACGGTTTCGGCGCAGGACGGTGCGAATGCCTCGAGAGTTCTCACTCCGGTGGCCGCAGCCGAATCGCGTTCGAGCGCCACGACAGCTCTGTCTTCCGCGCTCGCGTAGTCGGATACCGAAAGACCCTCGGGCAGAGAACGACTCAGCGCCTCGAAGACGTCGTCGGCGGCTCGAGCGGTATTCGCGGGATCGTAGTGAGCGAGCAGCGAACCTGTGAACTCGGGCACCAACGTCACGCGGGCAGCATCGAGGGCTGCAAGTGATTCGTTTCGATCGCCCCCGAGCATCTCGATGCGGCTGGGCACCCCCGACGACGCGAGCACGGTTGCATATACTTCCGCGAGCACAGAACTCTCCGGCGACGACCCCGCCGCGACCACAATCGTCTGCGAAGCGGTACTTTCCGCGCTCTCCGTCACCGAACTGCTGTCGGTACACCCGCTCAGAATCGGCAGGACCAGCACTGCTGCAACAACAGTCGAAAACTTCGTGCACATGCTCGCCACCGAATACCTCACATTTCCTATCTCACTGATCGAAACCCGTGCCGTGTCGGTACCTATCGTTACACTTGCCAGGCGATGCGCGGTAACCAGTCCTGATGTGGCCACTCGGTTGGCTGCGTCGCGACGGGAGTGGTTGTCGACGCCCGAAACACGGAAGGACGCACATGCGCACCTCACGATTTCGTTCCAACCGTCTGCTCGTAGCAGCGGCCACAGTTCTGTCACTCGCTGCTCTCACCGCGTGCGGCAGTAGCGACAGCAATCCCGATCCCAACACCATTGTTGTGGGTTCGGCAAACTTCACGGAGTCGGAAACCATCGCCAATATCTATGCCGAGGCGCTGCGAGTCAACGGTTTCGACGTTTCTACTTCCTTCAACATCGGTAGTCGTGAGGCGTACATTCCGGCATTGAAGGACGGGTCGATCACTCTCATCCCCGATTACACGGGCAATCTTCTGCAGTATCTCGATCCCGCTGCGACCGCAACCAGTTCCGAGGATGTCCTGGCGGCTCTCCCGGCTGCTCTGGGCAGCGAACTGGTCATCACGACACCCGCCTCAGCGCAGGACAAGGATGCCGTCGTCGTGACCAAGGAAACCGCGGACAAGTGGAATCTGAAGACGATCGCCGATCTTGCGCCGCACTCTGCGGAGGTCAAGTTCGGCGCTCCCGCGGAGTTCCAGGAGAGGCCTGTCGGGTTGCCCGGATTGAAGGCCAATTACGGCCTCGACATTTCGGCGTCCAATTTTGTTCCGATCGCCGACGGCGGCGGCCCGACAACGGTCAAGGCTCTGGCGTCGGGAGACGTCACTGCTGCAAACATCTTCACCACGTCGGCATCCATTCCGGCCAACAATTTTGTTGTTCTCGAAGATCCTAAGAACAACTTTCCGGCTCAGAATGTAGTGCCGGTCCTGCGGGCCTCGGCGTCGTCGGACAAGCTCGCGGCGGTTCTCGACGCAGTCTCGGCGAAACTGACCACCGAGGAACTGCTAGCTCTCAACGTGTCGGTATCGGGTGATTCCAAGACGGAACCTGCTGCAGCAGCCAAGGCCTGGATAGCGGCACAGGGCCTCGACAAGCCGGTCGCGTAGCCACGTGATCAACTTCGAGGGTGTCACGAAGCAGTATCCGGACGGCACCATTGCCGTGGATCGACTCAATCTCACCATCGAGGCGGAATCGTTCACGGTTTTTGTCGGCCCGTCCGGATGCGGCAAGACGACGTCCATGCGCATGATCAATCGCATGATCACGCCCACAGCGGGAAAGATCATTGTCGACGGCCGTGACATCACGCAGACCGATGCGGTGAAACTGAGACTCGGCATCGGGTACGTCATTCAGAATGCCGGGTTACTTCCGCATCGCACGGTCATCGACAATGTCGCGACGGTTCCAGTGCTTCAGGGCGAATCTCGTCGCGCCGCACGCAAAGCCGCGCTTGGTGTCCTGGAACGGGTGGGGCTGGATCTTTCACTCGCCACGCGCTATCCGGGCCAGTTGTCCGGCGGGCAGCAGCAACGGGTGGGGGTGGCTCGTGCTCTTGCTGCCGATCCCCCGATTCTGTTGATGGACGAACCATTCAGCGCAGTCGATCCGGTGGTCCGTGAGGATCTGCAAACCGAGATGCTCAGGTTGCAGAGCGAATTGAAGAAGACCATCGTCTTTGTCACCCACGACATCGACGAGGCCGTCAAACTCGGCGACCACATCGCAGTGTTCGGTCCCGGTGGGCACCTCCAACAGGTTGCTGCGCCGCGTGACGTTCTGGCCGCTCCGGCCACGGATTTTGTGGCCGGATTTGTCGGACGTGATCGCGGCTACCGCGGATTGTCGTTCCGGGCGGCCGACGAAGTGCCGGTGCATTCCGTCCGCACTGCCACGGAGAACGAATTGAAGTCTCTGCGACTCGAATTGGGCGAATGGGTGCTCGTCGTCACCGATTCCGGTGTGCCCAACGGATGGATTGACGTTACCGGTGTCGAGGGACTGCGTGCGGGACGGACACTTGCCCAATCGACGTCGGCGGGAGGCTCCCTGTTTGCACCCGGCGGCGATCTGCGTCAGGCTCTCGACGCGGCAATCTCGTCCCCGGCCGGGATCGGGGTTGCCGTTGATGTCAACGGCGCGGTCATCGGCGGAATTCTCGGCTCCGAAGTGGTGGCCAAGTTGGCCGAGCAACGCCGCCGCGAAGACGAAGAACGCAACCGAGTCGCGTTCACCGAGGGATTCGGGGCGTAGGCGGAATGCGCTGGCTCATCGACAATTTTTCGACGGTCGTCGACTACTCCGAAACTCATCTGTATCTGGCGCTGCTCCCCCTGCTGATCGGCTTGATCATCGCAATTCCTGTCGGAACCGTGATCCGCAATATCAAGTGGCTGCGCCGAATCACGTTGACTTTGGCGAGTATTGCGTTCACGATTCCCTCACTGGCACTATTCGTCACGATCCCCCAGGTCTTCGGCCTCAAGACTCTCGATCCGCTCAATGTCGTGATCGCACTGAGTGTGTACTCCACGGCACTGCTCATTCGAGCTGTCCCGGAGGCCTTGGATTCGGTGCCGGACAGTGTGATCGACGCATCCATTGCCGTCGGGTTCACACCGCTGCGACGAGCCTTGACCGTCGAACTGCCCCTGGCACTTCCGGTGATGATCGCAAACATCAGAGTGATTGCGGTGACCAATATTTCGCTGGTTTCGGTGGGGTCACTCATCGGGATCGGCGGTCTGGGTGTTCTGTTCAAACAGGGTTACGACCGAGATTATCCCGATCAGATCATTGCCGGCATCATCGCGATTGTCGTCTTGGCTCTAGCCCTCGATCTGATTCTGTATCTGGTCGGCAGACTGTTGACTCCGTGGACCAGAACAACGTCCGCCGCAAAGGTTCCCGCGATCATCGCAGCTGAGGGAGAGCCGGTATGAGTATCTTCACCGGCGCTTGGGATTACATAGTCGATCCCGCGAATTGGAGTGGCGACACCGGAATCGGCACCCGGATACTGCAGCACCTTTGGTACAGCGTGCTGGCGGTTGCCCTGTCGGCAGTGATCGCGGTACCGATCGGACTGATCATCGGGCATCGGCGCCGCGGCCAGATCGTTGTCGTCAGCCTGGTCAACGCACTTCGATCAATCCCCACGTTGGGTCTGCTGACTTTCCTGGTCCTCCTGATGGGACTCGGCGTGATGCCGCCGATTCTCGCGCTGGTCATTCTCGGCATTCCGCCGCTACTCGCGGGAACCTATGCCGGCATTGCGAACGTCGACAGCGACGTCACCTCGGCCGCGCGTGCAGTCGGAATGACTGAACTGCAGGTGCTCTTCCGCGTCGAAATTCCCAATGCCCTGCCGCTGATCCTGGGCGGGTTGCGCAACGCAACACTGCAGGTCATCGCCACCGCGACAGTCGCCGCGTACGTCAATCTCGGGGGCCTCGGCCGATATATCTTCGACGGGATCGCGCTCTACAAATACGACCGTGTCATGGTCGGGGCACTACTGGTCGCCGTGCTCGCACTCGTCGTCGACGGCCTTCTTGCACTTGTCGTGTGGGCGTCCGTGCCGGGAACCGGGCGACTGCGCCGCACTCCGGATCTCACCCGCCTGTAAACGATACCAAAAGTCAAGCGCCCCAACGCAAAAACCCCGATCGGCAGCCGAAGTGTGCGGGCTGCCGATCGGGGTTTCCGTAGTCCCTCTTAGCTGGTCACGCCCTCAGCATGCGCTGCGGCCGCGACGGCTTCCGCCACTGCGGGTGCCACGCGAGGGTCGAGTGGGCTGGGGACGATCTTGTCCACAGCCAACTCGTCGCCAACCACCGACAGGATCGCCTTTGCGGCAGCAAGTTTCATACCTTCGGTGATGCGACGGGCTCCGGCGTCGAGCGCGCCACGGAACACGCCGGGGAAGGCAAGGACATTGTTGATCTGGTTCGGGAAATCACTGCGGCCCGTTGCGACGATGGCCGCGTACTTGGCTGCGGTCTCCGGGTGAATTTCCGGGTCCGGGTTCGAGAGTGCAAAGACGATCGAATCGGCAGCCATGGAAGCGATGAACTCTTCGGGGATCTTGCCGGCCGAAACGCCGAGGAAGACATCTGCGCCTTCGAGAGCACCGGCAGCGCCGCCGTGCACCTCGCGGGGGTTGGTACGAGCAGCCAACTCGGCCTTGACGTCGTTGAGGTCATTACGCTCGGTCGAGATGATTCCCTTGGAATCGAGCACGATGACATCCTTGATGCCCGCGGCCAGCAGAATGTTCGCGCAGGCAACGCCGGCTGCACCAGCGCCGGAGATAACGATCTTCAGCGCAGTGATGTCGCGGTCCTGGACCTTGACAGCGCCCATGAGCGCGGCCAGAACCACGATCGCGGTGCCGTGCTGATCGTCATGCATGACGGGGCAATCGAGAGCCTCGATGACACGCTTCTCGATCTCGAAGCAACGCGGTGCCGAGATGTCCTCGAGGTTGACGGCGCCAAAGCTCGGACGCAAACGGATGAGCGTCTCGACGATCTCGTCGGGGTCCGTGGTGTCGAGGACAAGCGGGATGGAGTTGAGTCCGGCAAAGGTCTTGAACAGTGCGGACTTGCCCTCCATGACGGGCAGCGACGCGCGCGGGCCGATGTCACCGAGGCCGAGCACCGCGGTGCCGTCACTGACAACCACGACGAGTCGGTTGGTCCAGGTGTACTTGTCCACGAGGGACGCGTCGGCGGCGATAGCGCGGCTCACCTGGGCGACGCCCGGCGTGTACGCGATGGACAGTGCGCGCTGCGTATCGAGCGGCGCGGTGGTCTCGACAGAAAGCTTGCCACCGACGTGAGCGGCAAAGATTTCTTCGTCGGTCAGCTCGACCTTGGGTACGTTGATGGCTTCAGTCACAAGGGACACAATGACACTCCTGATTAGTCCAGCCGCATTCGGGTCTGGGTTACTGGGAAGTAGCGATTCGACCGTGCAAACGGGACGTTAACAAAGGTCGGAGAACGTTTCTTCCGCAAACGACTACAGAGAAGGCAGAGCATTCGGGGTGCGTGAGAAGTTGGCCGCATTACATCCGAAGCGTCATGGTGTTGGGCGGGTGAGCCCTGGCAGATCCATGCAATCTTGGTTCCTCGAAACGATTCGAGAGAACCGGTACCTCGTGGCCGGGCTGTGGCGCCGCCTACGAAGCCCCTCCAGTTTGCCACTTGTTCCGGAACACAATCAAATCCCGATTTCGATCGATGCGCTTTTCAGCCCCACCACTGCGTCACCAGTAGCGCCCCGGCCGTCACCAGTACGACGACAGAAGTTGCGACCGCACTGATCCCGCGCCGACGGTCACAGATGATCTGCGCAGCCACGGCCACCACTGACGCAACAATGTGGGCGGTGATCGACGCCGATCCCGGCCCCGGGAATCCTCGACTACTTCCCAGATAGGCCGAAGCGGCCACGACGATGGTGAGGACCACGATCCCCGCCGCCACAGTGCCGCTGAGTGCGCGGAGACCACGAATCAAGGCCCACTGCTTGTCGGAATCGTCGTAACTGTCGTAGTCGTCGTACTTATCGTCACCGTACGGTTCGTACCCACCCTCGCCGTGCGAGCTATACCCATCGCTGCTGTTTGTCATCGTTACGCTCCCACGATGAATCCGCGGACCGACTCCGCAATGAGTTGAACGGCAATGGCAGCGAGCAACAAACCGGCGATACGGGCCAGCAACGAGATTCCGCCGACACCGAGAACACGAATCAGGACTGTCGAGAATCGTAGAACGATGAACAGTACGAAGTGAATCGAGAGGATCGCCAAGGCGATTGCCAGATACGACGCTGTCTCCCCGTCTGCCTGCGCGACAAAGACGATGACGGCGGCAATCGCGCCGGGGCCCGCCATCATGGGAGTCCCCAACGGAACCAGCGCCACGTTGACGTCGTCGGCACCCTCCGGGCGATTCGACGACTTGCCCGTCAGTAGTTCGAGTGCGATCAGCAGAAGCAGCAATCCGCCGGCGCCCTGCAGTGCCGGGATGCCGATGTGCAGATAGCTGAGGATCGCTTGCCCACCGACTGCGAAGACGGAAATGACGGCGAGTGACACCGCCGGAGCTTGCCAGGCCGCGCGGTTACGGTCGTCCCGGCTCTTGCGTCCGACCAAGGACAGGAACACCGGAATGACACCGGGCGGGTCCATGATGACGAACAATGTGATGAATACGGTGAGGTAGAGCGTGGTATCGAGCATCAGTGCGTAAGCACCTCAACGCCAGTTGCCACCGAAATCAGTTTGTCGAACTCTGCCTCGTCGGTGAGTTCGTCGCCGAGGCCGATCGTCTTGTTGTCTCCGTGATAGTCGGACGATCCGGTGACTGCGAGCCCGAGGTCGTCGGCAAGACGGCGGAGTACGACGCGGTCCTGCGCGCGATGATCCGGGTGGTCTACTTCGAGGCCGCCGAGGCCCAACCCGGCAAGGTCGCGAATGTGATCGAGTGCGAGGACACCGCCGCGTGAGCGTGCACGTCCGTGAGCGAGCACGGTCACGCCACCGGCTGCGGCCACCAATTCGACGGCATATTCGATCGGTGTGTCGTATTTGGGGACGTCGTAGCGCCCACGCGTGGACAGCAGATCGGTAAATGCTTCCCCGATGCTGGACACCACTCCGGCTTTCAACAGCGCCGCAGCAATATGGGGACGGCCGACGGAGGGCCCGGCGTCCGCCAAAATCTGGTCCGGATCGATGGGCAAGCCGTCGCGAGCCATGAGGGAGGCCATCACCCGAATCCGCTCGACGCGCTCACCACGTAACCGTTCGCGTTCTTTCGCGAACTCGGGGTGCGCTGGGTCGAACAGGTAGGACAACAGGTGGACGGCTACCGGCCAGCCGCTTTCGCCGCGTCCTTCACAGGACATTTCCATGCCGCGAACCAGACTGAGCCCGGCTGGCAGTGCGTCGGCCGCCGCCGTCCAGCCGGCAGTGGTGTCATGGTCGGTGAGGGCGACGACGTCGAGTCCGGCGTCGCGGGCGGCGTGCACGAGAGCGGCGGGGGTGTCCGTGCCGTCGGATGCATTGGAATGGGTGTGAAGGTCTATTCGCACCGCTACAGTCTGTCAGCAATCCGCGTGATCATCACGGTCCGGTGGCACCGGCGGATGCTGACGTACGATTGCGCCGCAGCAGCAGTGCAATTCGCCTGTCGCGAAGGGAGCCCCGCATGCCGTCACTACCGAGTTGGCCGAACGGCAAATCGCTGCAGACCCCTACCCCGAAGATCCCGGTTCCCGCTGCGCGCGCCATCGTGGACTGCGCGGTGTACGTCGACGGCGCTCGGCTTCCCGGAAAATACACGCACAGCGCCGCACTCACCGAGGTCCGAAAGCGCGGCACCGGCTTTGCCTGGGTAGGTATGCATGCGCCCGACGAGCACCAAATGCAGGATGTGGCAGAAACTTTCGGCCTCCATGAACTCATGGTCGAGGATGCCGTCCATGCTCACGAGCGACCGAAACTCGAACGCTACGACGACGTCATGTTCCTGGTCCTGCGGACCGTCGTCTATGTCCCGCACGAGTCGGTGGAGACGGCCAACGAGATCGTCGAGACCGGCGAGATCATGGTTTTTGTCGGACCTGATTTTGTGGTCACCGTTCGCCACGGTGACCATTCCGAACTGGCAAGTGTCCGGCGCTCGCTCGAACAGTTACCCGAGCGGCTCGCCATGGGGCCGTGGTCCGTCCTCCACGCCATCACCGACCACGTCGTCGACAGCTACCTGTCGGTGACCCAGATGGTGGAACAGGACGTCGATAGCATGGAAGAGTTGGTGTTCAACCCCCGCAACTCGATCGCGGTAGAACACATCTACCTGCTCAAACGTGAAATCGTGGAGCTTCGACGGTCGGTCACGCCGCTTGGTTTGCCACTGCTGCAACTCACTCAGCCTGCTGGCGGGTTGGTTCCCAAAGAGATCCGACGCTACTTCCGTGACGTGCGCGATCACCACACCATCGTCGCCGAACGCATCTCGGAGTACGACGAGGTTCTCAGTTCTCTGGTCGATGCTGCCCTGGCAAAAATCGCAGTTCAGCAGAACACCGACATGCGCAAGATTTCGGCTTGGGTCGCGATTGCCGCGGTGCCGACCGGAATTGCCGGTATCTACGGCATGAACTTCGAGAACATGCCGGAACTCAGTTCCCAGTACGGATATCCGTCGGTTCTGATCTTCATTGCCTCGGTCTGCACCGGCTTGTTCTTCCTCTTCCGCCGCAACAATTGGCTCTAGAGCCTGTACTCAGGCGCTCCGCCAGCGGACAATAGCACTAGGTGGCGACCTTTTTGGCGGCTACCTGAAATCCCCTTCGCATCGATGGATAAAACCCGAAATCAACCTTGCCACAAGCAAATTCGGAGAAAGTACGATGCCTGTAATTGAGCAGTCTGCTGTAATTTCACGTCCAACGACAGAAGTCTGGGGCTACCTCACCAACGCCGATCATTGGCCCAACTGGGACAACTCGATGGTCGAGTGCCGTCAGACAACCGATGGCCCGCTCGGCGTCGGAACCCAGTGGCGCGGTGTCACCCGGATCCTCGGCAAGCGTATCGACTGGACATCGGAGTGTTCGGACGGATGACAGACCCCCTTGTCACCAATATCTACGGACGATCGGTACAGGCAAGTTTGGAAAATCTAGCCGACCTTCTCGATCACCAAGCGTCACAATAGAATCAAAGTGACGCGGCCGCGCGGTGCGGATCCCGGATGTCGATGCCGGCCTCTGCCCAGGCGTCACGTAGCGCGTCCGCACCGCGCAACCGAACCCAGGCAGCCTCGGTTCCCGTAATCGGGACAACCGCAAGGAACCGAACCGGATCCATCGGTTCCGGTAGCTCCAATGCCTCGATCCCGCTGTCCCCCAGCAAAACTGCAGTAAAGGCCGTGTCTTTCCACAACGGCTCGCCGAGGTCGAGCAGTGCATCTTCGAGAAGTACCACTCCTTCGACTGACGGGGCAGCGGCCAGGACTGCGAGTGTGCGCGCGACACCCGACGCAATTCCGGTGCCGCCGCGCAACGTCAGCACCAACTCTGCGCGCGGTCCACGCGTGGGATCGGCAACCAAGTCGCCCGGATCCCCCATTGGATGCCGCGAGCATCCGACGCTCGCATAGCGCACCAATCCGTCCGGCGATTCGAATCGCAGTACATCCAGAGGCTCGACGCCCAGGAATGTCACCGATGCAGCGGCCGGTTCGGGCCCCTCGATGCTGGAAACGAGATGAGCGCGGACGGCGGAGACAACACTGGCTGACACGCGTCCATCTAATCATCCTGGCGTCTTGGTCCACAGTCCAGAGTCCTAGGGCAGCTACCCGGCGCAGATACCTGAGCAAACCGGTAGCGTCAGTCCGCATGGTCACCGTACTCGCCGTCAGCGACGAGACTGTCGAGTTCTTGTGGAGCAACCGGGTACGCGACCTGGGTGTCGACCTCGTACTGGGTGCCGGTGATCTGCCGTTTTCCTATCTGGAGTATCTCTCCGACCAATTGAATGCGCCGTGTGTTTTTGTTCCCGGAAATCACGATGTCGACCTGTCCGGATATTCGGAATCCTCGTCAGGGTGGACTCGTGCGGGAATGCCGGTCCAATGGCCGGGGCCGACCGGGGCAGTCAACGCTGACGGACGCATAGTCTCGGTCGCCGGTCTGCGGATTGCCGGCCTGGGCGGCTCGATCCGATACAACTCCGGCTCGAATCAGTTCTCCGAGCGTCAGCAGCGCCGACGGGCACGCTCCCTGGCCTGGGGCAACGCCTGGCAGTCGCAGTTGCCAGGGCGCACTCGAGCCGTCGACGTCCTACTGACGCACAGTCCCGCGCGCGGAGTCGGTGATGCCGAGGACCAGCCGCATCGAGGCTTCGAGTGTTTCCATTCACTCGTCAACTCACTCGATCCCGCCGTCATGATCCACGGACATATCCACCCCCATGGTCGGACACCACCTGATCTGGAGATCGGCAGAACTCTCGTTCTCAACACGGTCGGCTACACGCTGATGGACATTTCACCAGGTATCCCTCCGACGATCATGAGGCGCCGACATGGCTCGTGACACAGGTTTTCCCACGGCGGACGCGGAGAACGACTTCGCGCGGCAGCGGCGACGCGCTGATGTCGCGCGTCTGGTCAGTTGGCTACGACGCGAACCTGACGACGTCAATGCGATCCTGCCTTTCGACGAAGTCGTCGCAGCTCTCGGCAAGGTGGGCGAGCGACCTTTGGGCCTGCAGGTTGTCACGGTGGAGTCGATAGTCGGAAGTGTTGATCGGACAAACGATTTCGATAAATACTTCCGGCCCACGTCGACGCACAGCCGCGAACGCTGGGAACGCTGGGAACGCCTGGCCGTAGCTCAGCGTCGTGGAGAATCTGTTCCGCCGGTCCAGTTGTATCGCATCGGATCGATGCACTTCGTCATCGACGGCCACCACCGGGTCTCGATCGCGTGTGCCATGCACCAGAAGACCATTGACGCGTATGTCACCGAAATCCTCACTCGCATCTCGCCGGAGGGCATCACCCAGCGCGCGGACCTCCTGATCAAGGATCATCGCCGCCTGTTCCTGACCAGAGTTCCGTTGACCGAATCCCAACGCGAAGCGGTGACGGTCACCGATCCCTGGGAGTACGCCGAACTCAGCGAGTGCGTGGAGGCGTGGGGATTTCGGCTGATGCAAGAGAAGGGCGAGTTTCTCGGCCGAGACAGCGTGGCGCGCCGGTGGTTCGGAGAAGAATTTCTGCCCGTCGTACGCATGTTGAGAAACGCAGACATGCTGCCCGAGCACACTGACGCCGAGGCCTACCTGTGGATCGCACGTGAGCGATACCGTCTGGTGCGGCGTCACATGTGGAACGACGAGATCGTGGCCGAACTACGTGATCGTGCGCCCCGAAAGTACAAGCCCACTACGTGAGCCGGTCGAGGGAGACGTCCCGAGTCGAAATTGCGGGATGCAGGAACTTCAGCAACGAACGACCTTCTCTCTCGATCGCCGCGATCACCGTTTTCGGTTGCTGCGCAAAGAGAGTCGCTGCCAACCGTGCCGATTCGCCAGTTGTCGACACTGCTGCGAATCCAGCGACTTTTCCTCGTACGAGGACAGCGGGTTTGATGATTCCGTTGACGGTAAATACTTGTGATCGGTACTGCTTGTCCAGGATTCGAGAGCGATCGGCGTGCGATAGCAGGATGTTGTCGAACGGAGCCAGGATACGGACCGGGGGCGTTCCCGAGTCCGGACGCGGTGCATCCGGCAAGTCAAACAGTTCTGTTCCGTTCTCGCTCTTGAAAGTGATCAGGCTCAAGCGAAGTCGCTCGAAAACCTCGCCGAGTCTGGTCAATCCCGACCAGGCCTGCGCATCCTTCACACTGGCCGGACCGAAAGCCGCCAGATAGCGCAGTACCAACGCGTCGGGGCGTGGCGTCAGATCGACTTCAGTTCCCAGCCAGTCCTCCAGTGTGGTCAACGCGGGCGCGCCGGATCGACCCCACAGGCCACGCGGCGGGACCTGCACCATCGGCAACAATCCACGAACCCCATGCGCCAAACCTTCGGGCGCACGATCCGGAAAGCACTCGGCCAGAAGAGGCCTCATCTGCATCTGAGTGAGCGGACCAGCCGAAACCAGTTCACGCCCGGCCTGCGCCAGCGCCTCGAAATCCATTCCGGTCAATGCCGCGCGGTGTGCCGCGTTGGTGTGGAGGTCCCGTTCCATGATCGACTGAACCGTTCCACGGAAGGTCGCGGCATCAGCAACCGAGAGGGCAAAGACCGTTCCCCGCATGGCAACCAGACGTACAACATGGCGGTTGTCAATGAGAGTTGACAGATCTTCTGCCGCAAAGTTTTTCAGCCGAGCCCACAGCGCCAGATACGGAGGTACCGGCGCCTGCGCCTGTAAACCGGCGAGGTGCGAGACCGCTTCGAGCGCACTGACATCTGCTCGCTCCATCAGGTACTGGCGAGCAAGAGTCGCCCGCGCGAGCGCCCGGTCGTTCATCACTGCCACAGTGCACCTTTCATCGGTTGTCAACAATTTCGAACGGTAACTCCACGCGCGCAATGGTTCCCGTTGTCTCCCCCGGTCCGATCGAGAATGAACCGCCTGCCGCGACAACCCGCAGTTGATGGGACAGAAGACCGATATGGCCACTTTCCTGACTGGCCGCAATCTTGTCGGTGCTGATGCCTCGACCGTCGTCCGTCACCGTCAGAATACCGACCCGATCCGACTCCGAAAGCTCGATACGAACATTCGCTGCCGCAGCATGTTTGACAACGTTGTTCAGCAACTCCCGGGCCGCACCGAACAAGACGTCGTCCGCCGAGGTACGCACGTCGTCCCTCCATCTGGACGCGTCGACCGCTACCGCCAACCCTCCGCGGCCTTCCATGGATCGCGCCACGTCACCGATCGCGCGGGCCAGCCCCACGTGACCTAGAACCGTCGAATGTAGCTCTGCAACCGAGGATCTCAGCAATGTGGTTGCCTCGCTCAATGCTTGAAGTGCACGTTGCCGGACAACCGGATCTGCACTTGGGCCCAGCTCGTCGATGTCCATCCGCGCGACAAGAACGTACTGCAGTGCGCCGTCGTGCAATTGTTCCGACAACGCTCTACGTTCACGTTGCTCGAGGCTCATCAACTCCGAGAGAAGGCTTGTGCGGTGCCCCACCAACTCGGCGATGGTCAGAACCCGTGATCGTTGGATTCGCGTCAACCCGACGGCACCTACACCGAGTGCTGCCAGGGCCGTGGTGCTGAGCAGAATCGACGGCCACGGTTCCTCGTTGGAAGCCATCGTCGCCCAACTCGCGGCAAAGAAGACGGCGATCGTGGCGGCGACGATCGCTGCGCAGATGTCGGTTCGCAGTTGAGTACAGGCCAGAACGGGAATCACGAAGAGCCCGTTACAAAGGATGTCGGCGGTCCAGCTTTCCTGCGCGGTAAGTCCCGTCAGCAAGGTCAGGGTTGCGAGCACTGCCAGGTCGACGAGAAGACCGAGCCACAGCGCTTTCAAAGGACCAGAACCACCATGCCGGTTGAGCGAAGCGAAGGGAGATGTATACCGGTTGAGCGAAGCGAAGGGAGATGTACGCCCTATCCACAGGGCAAGGCCTACACACCAGGTCACGTACAACCCGAGGATGAGAAAGCACAACCAGGAACCGTGAGCCGGCGGAACCACGATCAGCGTCGACGCTACGAACACCACCAGCACACCGCGCACCCCGAGTTGGAGGTACGCGCCCCGGTACGCGTGCTCACGCAGTATCTGTTCGAGTTCCGGCCCAGCATGCAGATCGTTTGTCGACGGCCCGGATCCGAACATATGTCCTCCTGTGCCGATCATCCGAGTTCCCTGGGAATCAGCTTCGCACAGACAATATTTCCCCGGTGCCGGAATACCGTGAAGACCGACAGCACAGCATCACAAGGCGAGGAGACACCATGAACACCACCACACAAGTTTCGAACCGGACAGGCAAGCGCCGCTTGGCTACTCACTTTGCCCTCGCCGGCGCATTGGCGGCCACCCCGATCGCTCTGATCACGGGAACGGCACAAGCATCACCGACCGCCATCCATCACGATGATCTCGGTGATCTGACGCCACTGCCCGAGCCGGCATACACCGCGCCGGGCCCGGAGCAGGTTCCCGCTGCTGTGGGAACAACATATTCGTTCACCGTCATCTCGGCCCCGTAAGGCCAAACCTCAAACGAATTATCCTGAGCCGCTGCAGCTTCTGAAAAAGCCATCATCTTCGCGGCGAAGAACTCAGATAGCGAGTTTCGCGAGCAAGTCGCGAGCAGCCTCCGCAGTTTTGGGTTCACACAGCACGTCGTAGCGACCGGCAACCAACTGCATAGTCGACGCAAAATCACGCTGTCCACGCGTCGCCGCGTACGGGATGGTCGTGGTGATCACGCCGAAGATGATGCCGCCGATGATGCCCGTGATCAACGGAGCCAGGAATCCGCCGGTGACGATGCCGAGCACCAATCCGAAGAAGACACCCAGCCACGCTCCGGACACCAACCCACCACCGATCACCTTGGGCCAGGTGAGGCGTCCCAGAACGCGCTCGACCTGCATGAGGTTCACACCGACGATGGTGACGTCCTGAACCGAGAATTCCTGATCCGACAGGTAGTCGACGGCACGCTGCGCTTCTGCATACGTCGGGTAGGAGCCGATCGGCCAACCCGAAGGCGGCGTCGGTAGCCCGCCGCGGCGCGACCTATTCGGCGATTGTGCGAGCGGATTGGACATGGCGACAGTGCTCCTCGTTTCGGGCGCGTAATCCACGGCTGAACAACGCGATACCTATGGTCTCTATTGTGCCCTTTGCCGACTCGAATTGGTCGGCACATCGACCTTCAGGCGTGTTCGGGCGAAGTGAATTCGGAGGTACGTGGCATGCCGGCAGCGCGCCCCTTTGCCGAAATCACCAGTGCCATCTTGCGACTCGCCTCATCGATCATCTCGTCGCCGAGCATGACCGCGCCTCGTCCACCGCCGGCTGCGGAGGTGTGAAATGCGTAGGCGTCCAAGATCAATTCTGCTCTGTCGTAATCGGATTGACGCGGACTGAACACCTCGTTGGCCGCCTCGATCTGCGTCGGGTGGAGCACCCATTTGCCGTCGAATCCCAGTGCCGCAGTGCGTGCGGCACTGCGGGTGAACGCCTCGACGTCACGAATCTGGAGATACGGACCGTCGATTGCCTGGACGCCGTGGGCTCGTGCAGCCATCAGAATCGTCATCAGAATGTGGTGATAGGCGTCACCGCGGTCGTAGCCGTCGGGCTGCTCGCCGACCACCAAGGTGCGCATATTCAGGCTCGCCATGAAATCGGCCGGCCCGAAGACCAAGGCCTCGACGCGCGGACTGGCCGAGGCGATCGCATCGATGTTGGTGAGGCCGATGGCATTCTCGATCTGCGGTTCGATGCCGATCCGCCCCACTTCGAGCCCGTTTGCCTTCTCCACCTGGGTCAGTAACAGGTCCAGTGCCTGCACATGGCTTGCATCGGGAACCTTGGGCAGCAGAATCGCGTCGAGGTGCGCGCCGGCCCGTCCGACAACCTCCACGACGTCGGCATACGTCCATTCCGTGGTCCAGTCGTTGACGCGAACCACCTTGACCTGCTTGCCCCACCCGTCTTCGGCCAGCGCGTCACCCACGGCCTCACGCGCGGCCTGCTTCGCCAAGGGCGCGACGGCATCTTCCAGATCGAGGAAGATCTCGTCGGCCGGCAGTCCTTTCGCCTTGTCGATCATCTTGCGACTGCTGCCCGGCACGGCCAGGACTGATCGGCGGGAACGATTGCGTGAAGTCATCTCGTGGCGCCCTTCGTGATCGGTGTCTCGCGCTTTCGGCGACGTGTACTACGGCTCTGTTGCAGATTTCGACGTTCGACGAATTAACCTTGCAATCATGGCAGCAGCAGGCAAGGTATTTGCAGCCAGGCTGGCCGGCCTGGTTGTCCTCGGTCCGGACGGTGAGTCGATCGGGCGAGTGCGTGATGTCGTGATCACTGTTCGCATCGGGCGCCAGCAACCGCGCGTACTCGGCCTGGTGATCGAAATGTTCACGCGCAAACGTATTTTCGTACCGATGCTGCGCGTTACCGCCATCGAGCCGAGCGCGGTCACGTTAACGACCGGCAACGTCAGTATCCGACGCTTCACGCAGCGGCCCGGCGAAGTGCTGGCGCTCGCCCAGGTGCTCGATTCACATGTGCGCGTTGACGACCCAGAGCTGACCGAGCTTCACGGCGTCGACACGGTGGTGGTCGATCTGGGTATCGAATCGAGACGGACCCGAGACTGGGTGGTCTCGAAAGTGGCGGTCCGTGGCCATCGCGGACGGCTGGGCCGCCGGGCCGCAATCCACGTCGTCGAGTGGCAATACGTTGCGGGATTGACACAGAGCGACCTTTCGTTGCCCGGCCAGGGAGTCGCGCACCTTCTTCTCCAATACGAGGGCATGCGTCCAGCCGACGTCGCCAACGCCATGCGCGAACTCCCGGAGAAGCGTCGACGCGAACTTGCAGCGGCACTCGACGACGAACGTCTCGCCGACGTCGTCCAGGAATTGCCTGCCGACGATCAGACCGATCTCCTCATGCACCTCGAAGTGGAGCGGGCAGCGGATGTCCTCGAGGCGATGGATCCGGACGACGCCGCCGACCTCCTCGGCGAGCTCCCGGAAACCGAAGCCGAATCCCTGCTTCAGTTGATGGATCCGCAGGATTCGGAACCGGTGCGTCGACTCCTCGAACACTCCCCTGACACCGCCGGCGGTCTGATGACCCCGGAACCTGTGGTGCTGACGGCGTCGACGACTGTTGCCGAGGCGCTCGCGCGGGCACGCAACTATGACGTCACACCGGCTCTGTCGAGCATGGTCTTCGTGGTGCGGCCGCCGACCGCAACACCCACCGGACGCTATCTCGGTTGTGTTCACCTGCAGAAATTACTGAGAGAACCGCCGGCCAGCCTGGTCGGCGGACTTCTGGACAGCGACCTGCCCACACTCGGTGCGGACGATTCGTTGGCTGCGGTGACGCGATACTTCGCGACGTACAACCTTGTCTGCGGACCGGTGGTGGACGACCAGAATCACCTGATCGGCGCAGTAACCGTCGACGACGTTCTCGATCATCTCCTCCCCGAAGACTGGCGCGAAGACTACTCGGATGACGAAGGGCTCTTGCGATGAGCGATCGATTCTCGAGCACCTCGGCCCGCCAACGCCTGGAAACCCCTCGCGGGAACCGTCGTTTTCACTTCGACTTCGACGTCGAAGCGGTCGGGCGCGTCAGCGAACGCATTGCGCGATTCCTCGGGACCGGCCGGTACCTGGCGATTCAGACCATCATCGTGATCGTCTGGATTCTGATCAACATCTTCGCTGTGGCCCTGCGATGGGATCCGTATCCGTTCATCCTTCTCAATCTGGCGTTTTCGACCCAGGCTGCGTACGCGGCACCGTTGATCCTGCTGGCGCAGAACAGGCAGGAGAACCGCGACAAGGTTTCACTGGAGGAGGACCGCTCGCGCGCCGAACAGACCAAGGCCGATACCGAGTTCCTCGCCCGGGAACTGGCTGCTCTGCGTATTGCGCTCGGCGAGGTCGCGACCCGCGACTACTTGCGCAGGGAACTCGACGAAATCAAGTCGTTGCTCAGCTCCGATAACGAACCGACACCCAAGAAGAAGCATCGAGAGTCCAGTGCCTCGAAACGCGAGTCTCAATAACTGAGAATTTACTGAGTTTTGGTGCGCACACCGTGACCGATATGTAACGTAAGTCACAGGCGTTTATATATTTGTCGGTGGGTACTCCGGAACCGGGGAACCAGCAAAGGGGAATCGTGCGCGTACGAGGAATGATTGCAGTGTCCACGCTGGTAGGGGGACTGTTGGCGGTCACCGGACCGGCAGCTCTCACTGCAAGTAGCGCGCCCGCAACAGGTTCACAGATACCTATCGCCCTGGCCGGCTCTGCATCGACGAAGCCTGCTCCGCTGCCGGACTTCCTACCGACACCCCGAACCGTGCGCACCCAACGCTCGGCTCCACCCAGTTCAGCGATCACAGGCAGCCCCGGGCAAAACCCTGAAGCGGCCGCGATCGTGCTGACATCGCTCGGCATTCCCGAGATCGTTCTCAATGCGTATCGCTCCGCCGAACTCGTGATGATGACCGAGGCGCCCAAGTGCGGGATCCCCTGGCACCTCCTCGCCGGCATCGGGCGAATCGAGTCCGGCCATGCCAACGGTGGACGGACCAACTCCGTCGGCACAACCCTGACCCCGATCCTCGGGCCGGTCCTGGACGGACGTCTCGCCGGCAACGAGGTCATCACCGACACCGACAAGGGCGCCGTCGACGGCGACCCGACGCACGATCGCGCAGTCGGTCCGATGCAGTTCATTCCAGCGACCTGGAAGGGCTATGCCAGCGACGGCAACGGCGATGGCATAGCTGATCCCAACAACGTGTTCGACGCTGCATTGTCGTCAGCGAAGTACCTCTGCAGCGGCGGACTCGACCTCCGCAATCTCGACCAGGAAACGAAAGCTGTTCTTCGATACAACAATTCCGCTGCGTACGCCGCGAACGTAATCATGTGGTCGACGGCCTACAAGAGTGGCGTCGTTCCGTCCGGACCCCTTCCCTACGTCGGCGGTAACGACACCGGTAATGCGAACACCGGCAGCGCCGGCGGAACTTCCGCGATTCTGGCCGCAGCGGCCGCAGTCGCACCGGACGCAACAGACAAGGACAAAGAGAAGGAAGCCGCGGCCGCCACTACGACGCCGACGACGCCGCCTCTTCTTCCTGGACTTCCGGACATGCCTGCCCTGTCGCCAGAGATTCAGGCACTCGTCCCGCCCGGCCTCCTACCCGGCCCGACCACCGTCCCGAACGCCGCCGTCCGAGGTCCTGTCATCCCGCTCCCGGTCATGACGTCACGCGGCCTCGTCTGGCCCTTCCTGACCGCCGAAGGCTGGCGTTGGCCCGACGACATGTGCACGATTATGGATCCCGCAGCCCTGGCGGCCTTGCCTGTCGGCATCACGCTTCCCTGTGCGGTTCCCACCCCCGACGCTCCGGGACTGACTCAGACGACCGGCAGGACCGCGGAAACGACCACTCCGGAGGCCCCCGTCGCCACGACTCCGGCCGCCGCGCCCGCTCCCGAAGCCGCACCGGTTCCTCCGGCACCCCCTGCGCCTCCGGCACCACTGTTCCCCGGCCTGCCGTTCATGCCGGCCTTCTAGGTAACAAAAAGTAACGAACCCACACCATTGGGCACCGGACTGACCTCGAAGATCACGGTTGAGTAACGGAACTGCAACAAATCAGGTAGCCTCGATTCCGTCAACGAACGGAAAACCCCGAATCCGGGGTTCAGGAGGCGTTAAACAGTGGGTCGGCACAACAAGAAGACAGATTCGCACATCCGTCGCAATTCGGTCATCGCGCTAACCGGACTCATTCCTATCGGATTGGTAACAGCAGCCAACTCTGCCGGCGCCGCACCCGAGATCCCCTTCTTCAACACCAGTGCCGCAAAATCAGCCGAAGCAGCCTCCTCGGCCACGCAGGAACCGCAGGCCCAGATCCTCCCGATCGCGGACTTGGCCGAAACTCCCGTCGCAGCACCGGAGCCTGCTCCGCTAGCGCCGGTCCAGGGAACTCCGCCACTGCCTGCATCCATGGCGGAGGGCGCTCTCGGCATCCCGAGCGTCAGCGTCGCGGCCTACCAGAACGCCGAGCGCATCCTCGCTGTCGAAAACCCCACTTGCAACATGCAGTGGACATTGATGGCCGGTATCGGTCGCGTCGAATCCGGCCACGCTCACGACGGCAAGGATGCCGACGCGAACGGCAATCTCTTCGACCCCGTGATCGGACTGCCCCTCAACGGCAGCCTCCCCGGCCAGGCCGTGATCATGGATACCGACGGCGGCGCACTCGACGGCGACAGTGTCTACGACCGCGCTGTGGGCCCCATGCAGTTCATCCCGTCCACCTGGACGCAGTACGCCGGCGACGGCAACGGTGACGGCATCTCCGATCCGCAGAACCTGTTCGACTCCGCGCTGACCACCGGAAAATACCTGTGCGACGGCGGATTGAACATGCAGGACATCACTCAGGCCGCCAAAGCCATCCACCGCTACAACAACTCCGCGGCATACGTCGCCAACGTCCTGGCCTGGACCGCGGGCTACTCCACTGGCATCGTTCCCGCCGCATCAGACCTGCCTCGCATTCACTGATCCGCAACCCTCGCCTCCTCCTCGTCGAGGTCCTGGACCTACCATGGAGCCATGTCTGTACTGACCGAGTCCGACGTACGCTCCGCGCTCGCGCGAGTTCTCGATCCGGAAATCCGCAAGCCCATCACCGAATTGGGGATGGTCAAAGGCATCACACTCGGTGATGCCAACAGTGTTCACGTCGACATCTACCTCACGACGGCCGGTTGCCCGCTGCGCACCGAGATCACCGAGCGCGTCACCAAGGCTGTCGCCGACGTCGCCGGTGTGGGCGCCATCAGCGTCGAACTCGACGTCATGAACGACACGCAACGCACCGAGCTCCGGAAGTCCCTTCGCGGCGACTCCGCCGAACCGGTGATCCCCTTCGCTCAGCCCGGCTCACTCACTCGCGTGTACGCAGTCGCATCCGGCAAGGGTGGCGTCGGAAAGTCCAGTGTCACAGTCAATCTCGCTGCCGCACTCGCTGCGCGCGGCCTGTCCGTCGGAGTCTTGGACGCCGATATCTACGGGCACTCCATCCCCCGCATGCTCGGCACTGACGCCAAGCCCACTCAGGTCGAGCGCATGATCATGCCGCCCGTCGCCCACGACATCAAGATGATCTCGATTGCGCAGTTCACGCAGGGCAACACCCCCGTCGTCTGGCGTGGACCGATGCTGCACCGCGCGCTGCAGCAATTCCTTGCCGACGTCTTCTGGGGCGACCTCGACATCCTCCTGCTCGACCTGCCGCCGGGAACCGGCGACATCGCGATCTCTGTCGCCCAACTCATTCCGAGCGCCGAGATCCTGGTTGTCACCACCCCCCAGCAGGCAGCCGCCGAGGTCGCCGAGCGCGCCGGCGCCATCGCCCTGCAGACCCGTCAGCGCATCGCCGGCGTCGTCGAGAACATGTCCTGGCTCGAACTTCCCGACGGAACCCGGATGGACGTCTTCGGCGAGGGCGGAGGCCAGACGGTTTCCGATCGCCTCACCAAGGCCGTCGGCGCCAAGGTTCCGCTTCTCGGTCAGATCCCGTTGGACCCGGCGGTCCGCGAAGCCGGTGACGCCGGAACACCGATCGTGCTCAGCGCACCCGACAGTGCAGCGGCAATCGCCCTGAAGGACATCGCAGACAAGTTGGCCGTCCGTCAGCGCGGACTGGCCGGAATGTCGCTGGGTATCAACACCGTTCGCAATATGTAATACGAACGTACCAAAAGTGCCGCCCACCGAAAGGTGGGCGGCACTTTTGTCTGTACAAGCCGGTGGTGTCTGGTCGGAGGCTCCCCACTGTTGACGTAGACGCTGGTACTCCCTGACCCTTCCCGCCACTTCCGGATCATGCGAATCGGTGAGGCCGCGGCAGACCTGAACATTTTAGTGACCGGAGTCCAGAAAGCTGCGTTGGAGGGCCGGTATCCCTTTCGGCGTACAAGTTCAGGCCAACGGGTCTTCGAGCGCGCAGACCTCAGGCGCCTACCTCGGCCGACCTGCACCGGACAACGTTCCGTCCGACAGGCCCGGAATCGTCGCTCGCCACTAGAGGAGTAGATGTTGCCTGCCAGTCCAACCGTCCGCTGTGTACCGGGTTGACACGGATCGCGGTTCTGGTCTGCGGGAAGTACCACGGCGGGGTGGATAAGGCACCGTCCACGCTCGGCGCCGCTGCGATCGCAACCGAAAGCCCGGACGGATTGGTCCGGACTACTGCGGGTGGACGTACGACGACCGGTGCCTCGGCATCAAACCGGCGCGGCTGTAAGTCGAAGGCCAACACCTGCACCGCAAAGCCGCGCGCTTGGCGCAGCTTGCCGTGGCCGCCGCAGTCCGCACGCCGCAAAGCCGTCGACGCGCTGACGCACACAGCCGCCGGGACGGGTGTGACGGTGGTGTCGCTTCCTACCCGGGGTTCGTCGGCGTTGTGTCCGGGTTGCAACGACAAGCTTTCCTGCCCGGGCGGTTACCACAACGCATGGTGCACGCACTGCAAAGTCGGCGGTAATCGTGATCATGTGGCGGGGGTGAACCTGGCGAAACGTGCATTGTTGGGGCGCGGCAAAGCTGTTCACAAGCGCGGACAGAACCCGGAGATCCGCACCGTCGAGCATGCGCCGGTGCGCCGTAGTGTTCCCGCCGCGACAGCGCCAGCGGGGGGCGAATCAGAAAAAGATTGTTCCTGCGCCACAAGCGTCGGTGTGAGACACAGTCAAACCCGCAGCATCGCACGGTGTTACGGGTAGCCGTGAGGTACGTACATTTCCAACGGTTGCTACGTCAGTGGCAGACAGTATGAGATTTACGTAAACGCTAGGTCGCGTCGAGGTCGACTGGCGGGCGCTCGCCAGCAGTGAGCGGCTTGTCCTTGGAGAGTGACATCGGGGGCTGCTGCGTCCCGCTTTGCGGCTTGTCCGCTCCCTGAGACATACGCTCCTGTGCCCCGCTGTGCGGCTTCTTGTCGAAGTTTCCGGTGAAGATGGAATCGTCGCCGTCGAGAAGGTGCTGGGTGATCACAGCGCGCGGTGTCATGCCGCGCAGCTTGTTCAGATCCGCCAGCGGTTTGCGCAGATCCTCGAAGTCCGTTCCCAACTCTTCCTTGAGTTGGTTGGAAGCGCCGGAGGCGTATTCACGCACCTGCCTCAATGACTTGGTTACCCAGGAGACCGCACCCGGAAGCCGCTCAGGTCCCAAGATGACCAGAGCCGCTACGAGGAGGATCATGAACTCGCCCCAACCGATGTTGCCAAACACAGGGTCAGCCTACTGTGTGCTCGCCCGGTTCGTGCGGGTCAGGATCAACTTCACAGCGACCTTGGAGGTTCGATCAGTCGGAAACCGGCGTGACCGATATGTCTACCTGGCGTCCCTCGCGGATCAACTGCACGTTGACGGGTTGTCCGATGGTCGTGGCATTGACCGCCACCACCAGTTCATCGGCACTCGTCACCGGGCGATCCCCGACCTTGACGATGACATCGCCTTCGACAATTCCGGCCCGTTGCGCGGGACTACCGTCACGAACGTTGGCCACGGCCGCACCACTGGTGGCGTCGTTGACCGCGGTGCGCGCGTTGACGCCGATATCGGGGTGATGCACCGAACCGTCACGAATGATGGCCTGAGCCACCGTAGTGACGGTATCGATGGGAATCGCGAAACCCAGCCCCACGGAACCGCCGGACTCACTGAGCATCGCAGTGTTGATACCGATCACCCGAGCCTCGTCGTCGACCAGAGCGCCACCGGAGTTGCCGTGGTTGATGGCCGCGTCCGTCTGAACGGCATCGATGACAGCGTTGGTGTCGGTGCCGTCCCCTGACAAGCGGAGCGGACGGTTCAAGGCGCTGACAATTCCGGAAGTTACCGTCTTGCTCAGCCCGAGCGGTGAACCAACCGCGATGACCTCGTCGCCGACCTGAACGTCGCCGGACTTTCCGAGTTGTGCAACTGTCAGATTGTCTGCCGCCACCTTGAGCACTGCGAGGTCCGTTTTCACGTCACGGCCGACGATCTGAGCATCGGTCTTCGTTCCGTCCGAGAAGATGACCCGGATACGAGCGTTCTGGGCCGGGGGGACAGCTGACGAAATCACGTGGTTGTTGGTGACGATGTATCCGGCTCCGTCAATCACGACGCCTGAACCGGTACTGCCCTGATCGCCCACGGCAACTTGAATCGAGACGACGGACGGCAGCACGGCGTCCGCAACCTTGGCCACCTGTGACTGAGGTTGTTCGCCGCTGCCCGATTGCACCAAGGTGACCCGCTGGCTGGTCAACGCGCCTCGATCAGCGGTGATCACCGTCGCCAGCAATCCACCCACCAATGCGATCACCAGCGCCATTCCGGCAAGAGCAGCCAAGGCCGACGGCGCGACCTTACGGCCGAACAGCACGTCTCTGACATCGAGTTTCGGGGCGGGCGGCAAGATCTCCGGCTGCGTCTGAGCTGCGGGTGACCCCAATGCCACCGACGACGCCGGATCACGCCACGGGTCGCTCGGTCGTTCGTCTTCGGGCTCGCTCGCCGATTCGGCGTCGGGATCCCGGCCGATGGATTCGCTCTCGCCGTCCGGTCGTCCGAAGGCCTCGGCAAGGACTGGGTCCGGTGATCCGACCACCACATCCGGGGCCGGCACACCCCGCACCGACGTCGGCGAGAATGATCCGTCGACGCCACTGGGCCGACCGAAAACTTGGCGGGACGCCGGATCGATCTGCGGCCGGTACACGGGCCGAGGCTCGAGAACGGGCGCATCTGCCGGGCGATCCACCGAACCGTTTGCCAAAGAATCGGTATCCACCCCGGAATGCCCCCGCTGTCCGTCAGTCACACGCTGTCCGTCAGTCACGCGGTCCAGTATCGCTGATCGACGATTGAAAGCTGATGCAGCCGCCCCGAAGAGTTCATTTGCGCCAACGACGGGACAACCGTTTGCCGATAGCACCGAACCCGGCGTCGGCTCCCGGCGCACTTTCGGCGGTGTGGCTGGTGCAGGACGGAATCTGGCTCAACAATCCGACAAGCGAGAGTGGCATAGTCATCTCGCCACTGCGTCGGAGTGCTCCGCGCGCCTGCTGCTGCGCATCGACTGCGCCGGCGCATTCGGGACAGATGGAAATGTGATGGGAGGCCCGGAGGTAGGCCTGCATCCGGAGTTCTCCGTCGACGTAGGCGGCAATTGCCTCACTTGCCAGGTGCTCGGTCGAGCCGAACTGGCGGGGTGCCCGCGTCTCCGTCATTCGTCCCTCCAGATGATCGACCAACTGTCCCTGCCGTCTCACTGCCCGGCCGTCAGACGCCGACGGATTCGGATTCGGCTGCGCGTTGCGCGGCCAGATGATCACGAATCGCCTGGCGTCCACGGTGGATACGGCTACGTACCGTTCCGAGCTTCACTCCCAGTGTGGCACCGATTTCCTCATACGACAGACCTTCGATGTCACAGAGCACAACTGCGGCACGGAAATCCGGCGCCAAGGAGTCCAAAGCAGCCTGGAGATCCGCGTCGAGACGTGCGTCGTGATAGATCTGCTCGGGGTTCGGGCCGGCCGACGGTACGCGGTCGTAGTCCTCCGGAAGTGCTTCCATCCGGATGCGGTTGCGGCGGCGGACCATATCGAGGAACAGATTGGTCGTGATGCGGTGCAACCAACCTTCGAAGGTGCCGGGCTGGTAATCGGAGAGCGAGCGGAACACACGGATGAAGGTGTCCTGCGTCAGATCTTCGGCGTCCTGAGCGTCACCGGACAACCGATACGCAAGCCGGTACACGCGATCACCGTGCTGGCGGACAAGTTCATCCCACGACGGCATCGCGGACTTTTCACCTGTCGCGTCGAAAACAGCAGTACCGATCAATTCGGAATCCACAGCCGATTCCGTCGTCATTACTTCCGACTCTCGAGGGCGAGGCTCGTCGTTGATCTGGAAAATAGGTTGATCCTCCTGCTCGCTCGGGACGGCGCTGTCAGCTCACGTGATGACTGGGACAACCGAACACCGTGGTGTTTTGTTCCCGGAACACCGAATCAGCCGTGCTGTCACCGCCGGTGGTGATCTTCATTTCCGGCGATGTCCCTACCCTCTCGCACCGCGGTGTGCATGCCCTATGAGGAGCCTGAGGGATTGCTGAGAATCCTGCCTCGGCGTTCGCCCTGCACGGACAAGTTGCGCGCCTTGCACAGACAAGGGAAGGCGCCCGATAACCTCATGGTGTGACCCACGCCGAACAGATACTCCGCCACGTCGAGGACGTTGTTTCCGAGGACGAGATTTTGACTGCGGCGCGGAACCGAGCCAACGATCTCGGCGCAGCGCCGGTAGCGCCTGCGGTGGGAGCTGCACTGGCGATGTTCGCACGCATGCTCGGAGCAAAAACAGCGGTCGAGATAGGTACCGGAGCCGGCGTGAGCAGTTTGTGGCTGTTGCACGGCATGCGCGACGACGGGGTCCTGACCACTATCGACAGCGAACCCGAACACCAGCGCGCAGCCAAGGCAACCTTCCGCGAAAGCGGCATTGCACCGGCCCGCACTCGCCTGATCAACGGCGACGCGCTCGACGTGCTGCCGCGTCTGGCCGACGGCGGCTACGACCTGGTCTTCGTCGACTGCGAGCCCGTTGACCACCCGCATTACGTTCGCGAAGGTGTCCGGTTGCTTCGTCCCGGCGGAGTGATCGTTCTCCACAACGCCTTGGCCGGTGGCCGGGTCGCGGACCCTTCGGCCCGCGACGCAGCCACCGTGGCCGTCCGCGAAGCAGCAAAAGCTGTTGCGGACGACACACGTCTCATCCGTGTTCTCTTGCCGTTGGGCGAGGGGCTCCTGTGTGCAAGCAAGATCTAGGTGCACGCAAGATCTAGCTAGATCCACACACCCTTGCCGATGGCGACGACGCCACCCTGACTGATCGCGAATCGTTCCCGATCTCGTTCGAGGTCGACACCGATGATCTCGCCGGGACCCACAACCACGTTCTTGTCGAGGATGGCTCGACGAACGACGGCTCCCTTTCCGATGCGCACACCCGGCATCAGAACACTGCCCTCGACAGTCGCCCCGTCCTCGATCATCACGTTGGAACTGAGAACCGAGTTACGCACGGTGGCAGCCGAGAGAATCGATCCGGCGCCGACGATCGACTCCTGGGCCAGTCCGCCCTTGACGAACTTGGCCGGTGCCAGGTTCTCGGTGGCGCCGCGGATAGGCCAGCGCCGGTTGTAGAGGTTGAAGATCGGATGCACCGACACCAGGTCCATGTGCGCGTCGTAGAAAGCGTCGAGGGTACCGACGTCACGCCAGTAGCCACGGTCACGGTCGGTGGCGCCGGGGACGATGTTGTCCTTGAAGTCGTACACCGAAGCTTCACCGGCGGCGACCAGAGCTGGGATGATGTCTCCGCCCATGTCGTGATCCGAATCGGAGTTCTCCGAGTCCGCACGGATAGCGTCGACGAGCACCTTGGTGGTGAACACATAGTTACCCATGGATGCGAAGGTGGAATTGGGGTCGTCCGGGGTGCCGGGCGGATGAGCCGGCTTCTCGAGGAACTGGGTGATGCGTCCGGACTCGTCACTGTCGATGCACCCGAAAGCGAATGCCTCGCTACGCGGCACCCGAATACCGGCGACCGTCACACCGGCACCGGAATCGATGTGATGCTGCACCATCTGTTCGGGGTCCATGCGGTACACGTGGTCGGCACCGAACACCACGATGTACTCGGGGTCCTCGTCGTAAACCAGGTTGAGCGACTGCAGAATTGCGTCGGCGCTACCGGTGTACCAGCGCGGCCCGAGCCGCTGCTGCGCTGGGACGGGAGTGATGTATTCGCCCGCGAATCCGGACAGCCTCCAGGTCTGAGATATATGTCGGTCGAGTGAATGCGACTTGTATTGCGTGAGCACACAGAGACGCAGATAGCCTGCGTTCACCAAGTTGCTCAGCACGAAGTCGATCAGTCGATAGGCGCCGCCGAACGGCACCGCGGGTTTCGCTCTATCCGCCGTCAGCGGATAGAGACGTTTGCCCTCGCCTCCGGCGAGCACGATTCCAAGCACATGCGGCTGGCTTCTCACACCGTTAACCTATCCGCACTGCACAACTCCCGCTAGCGATGGCACCCGCGACACCCGCAAGAACGCCGATCGGTAGCCGGATCGACCACGGGCGGTTAGGTTTAGCCCGTGCGAGTCGCGATGATGACCAAGGAATATCCGCCGGAGATCTACGGCGGCGCAGGAGTACACGTCACCGAGCTCGTCGCTCAGATGAAGCGACTCGTCGACGTCGACGTCCACTGCATGGGAATTCCCCGCGACGATGCGATAGTCCACTCCCCCGATCCCGCGTTGGCCGGCGCCAACCCCACGTTGACGACGCTCTCCGCCGAGCTTCGGATGGCCGCTGCGGCAAGCGGAGTCGACATCGTTCACTCGCACACCTGGTACACCGGATTGGCCGGGCACCTGGCGTCGGCGCTCTACGACGTACCGCATATCTTGACCGCACACTCCCTCGAACCGCGACGTCCGTGGAAGGCCGAGCAGTTGGGCGGCGGGTATCGCGTCTCGTCGTGGTCCGAACGCACGGCAATCGAGAACGCTGACGCCGTCATCGCGGTCAGTTCCGGCATGCGCCTCGATGTGCTCGACGCCTATCCGTCGCTGGACCCGAGCCGTATTCATGTGGTCCGCAACGGAATCGACACGACGGTATGGCGTCCTGGCCCGGCTGCGGCGGCCTCCCGGTCTGCCCTGGCTACCATCGGCGTCGACACCGAGCAGCCCATCGTCGCGTTTGTCGGGCGCATCACGAGACAGAAGGGTGTCGGGCATCTGATTGCCGCGGCGCACGATTTTGATCCGTCGATCCAACTCGTCCTGTGTGCAGGGGCTCCCGATACTCCGGAGATTGCAGCCGAGACGGCGCAGGCAGTAGCGGACCTCGCCGCTCATCGCGGCAACGTGTTCTGGGTCCGCGAAATGCTTCCCACCGAACAGATCCGGGAAATACTGTCGGCCGCAACGGTTTTTGTCTGCCCTTCCGTCTACGAACCGTTGGGAATCGTCAATCTCGAAGCCATGGCCTGCGAAACCGCAGTTGTCGCTTCAGATGTGGGCGGTATCCCCGAGGTGGTCGACGACGGAGTGACCGGGCGCCTCGTCCACTACAACTCCTACGAGCCCAAGGCTTTCGAGGAGTCGCTGGCCGCCACGGTAAACGCTGTTGTCGCTGATCGAATCGGCGCCGACGCCATGGGCCGGGCGGGCCGCGTCCGAGCGATCAACGAATTCTCGTGGGCCGAAATCGCCAAACGGACCTTGGATGTCTACGACGATGCGATCAAGCGCCGCTGTTGATCTTTCGGTACGTGGAGATTGTTGCCGACGCGGTGATCGGGGTGCGCTCGGGTAGTTGTTCCACCGCGGCCGCAAGCTGACTTGTCGACAGGTGTCTCGCCGACGGACCCATCCCCACCAGATCGAGAACCTCGGAATGGGTGAGGTTCAACGCGTACTCGACGTCCTCGGAATGTTCACGCTCGAACAGTCCGGCCATCGAGGACCCGAGCCGTTCTACCTTCTTGTCGTCGACCCGAACCATGCCGAGCAACTCCACCAGCTCGCGCAGATGCCGATCCGTGGGCGTGAGAACCACCAGGGAACCGTCATCAGCCAAGATGCGATGGGATTCACCGCCGTTGCGTGGAGCGAACACGCAGAGCACGTGAGAGAGCGACCCGTCGCGTATCGGCAACGGCTGCCACACATCTGCGACGATCGAACCGATGCGATCATGAACTTTGGCAGCTCGACGTGCCGCGAATTTCGATACGTCGAGGGCGATTCCCCGCGACTCGGGGAGTCCCCTGATCACGTGTTCGAGATATTGTCCTGTACCGGAACCAATTTCGACGATTCGAGCAGGACCACTGCCGGCTACACCGGCGCACGCTGACGCTACGCCGTCCATCAGCGGCTTGAAGTGCCCGCTACCGAGCAGTCTGGACCGCGCGGCAATCATCTCCGCGCTGTCGCCGGTAAATTTGGTGGACCCACCACTGATCAGCGAGACGTAGCCCTGTCGGGCGACATCGAATCGGTGTCCCCGCGCGCATTCCGCAGCGCCGTCAACCAGATCCAGTTCGGAGCGGCATTGCGGACACGCCAGTAGATCGATCACTTCGGCAAGCATTGGTCCTCGTCCCACATATCCGTTACACACACCGCAGGCACACACACTTCAGGCCCCGCACCGAAGATCGGTTACGGAGCCTGGGTGCACTCTTCTACCTGGACCCGACTAGCTGGTGACGTTCGTGAGTTCCACACCGAGCGCAGCAGCTTCATCCGGGGTCAGCTCGACGACAAGGCGTCCGCCACCCTCGAGTGGGACCCGCATGACGATTCCTCGTCCCTCTTTGGTTGCTTCGAGGGGACCGTCCCCGGTCCGGGGCTTCATGGCCGCCATCCTCTGCTCCCTCCAGATCTGCGCTGCACTGCACTGCGCGTCGACAAACGGTGTGCCCCGCCAACGATCAGCGAGGCTCGTAGCCTCCATTGTTCCCTATCGGCTCGGGAACCGGGAATTTGAGTCGCATTTACGGGTGTTCCGGCTACCTTCCGGGCAGTATCGGAACCCAACAATCGGCAACATGATCGTCCACCATGCCGGTGGCCTGCATGAGCGCATAAGCCGTGGTAGGACCGATAAACTTGAACCCGAGACGTTTGAGTTCCTTGGCCATCGCAGTCGATTCCGGGGTTACTGCCGGGACGTCGGCAATTGATGTAAGCCGCGCGGTGCGTCGCGGCGGTGCAAACGACCAGAGCGACGAATCGAGGTCCAATTCCGGAGAATTCACGAGTAGTCGAGCATTGGAAATCGTCGCTTCGATTTTTGACCTGTTGCGGACGATCGACGCGTCCCCGAGTAACCGATCCACGTCGGCAGCGCCGTACTCTGCAATTTTCTCCGGATCGAAACCGTCGAATGCAGCTCGGAAAGCCTCACGTTTACGCAAAATCGTGATCCACGAGAGCCCGGATTGGAAAGCTTCGAGTGCCAGCCGCTCGAACAGTGCGTCACGTCCGTGAAGGGGCTGTCCCCATTCGTGGTCGTGGTAGTCCCGATAGAGGGTGTCGTCGGCGCTCGACGTCACCCAGCCGCATCGAATCAGTCCGTCAGTCACCTGCTGGACGCTCACTCACCGGGGCCGGTTCCGATTCGGCAAGCATCTCGGGTTCGGTCAGGGCCTCTTCGCCCGGCCCTGAATCCCGCTGCTCCAATTGCGCACGGAGATAATCGATTTCCATTCCGAGTCGATGCAGAGCCCAGTCAACTTCACTGGCCTTGTAGCCACGCAGAACCTGCTGGAATCGCAGCGCGTCGACGTCTGCACCCGTCACACCTTCGGCAGGCAGAACGGTCGCGGTGGTCCCCGAGGGAAGCGGCGGCAGTTCTTCCGAGCGCCCGAAAACAGCACTCGCAGCGAGGAAGATCGCCCCACCGACAAGCGCCATGACAATCAGGTACAGGAGGATCGTCAGCATGCCCCGATACTCCCATACCGATGCCCGACCGGTCAGACCCCCGCGCTGCGAATAATCGAATTCATCGGCGGCCGATCGAGCAGCGACACCTCGGTGGTCTCCGACACGAACGAATCACCGTCGACAAGAAACTGCGTCAGCCCGGCACCGGAATCGTCGATGCCACATCTGCGCAGCATCGTCCCGATGATCTGACGGCTCATCACGCCCAACTCGCCGAGCGGCCGGTTGCGATGCTTACGCACCCCGAGATTGACCTGACCGATCGCGCCGAGCCCCAACGAATCGTAGGTGTCGAGGAGCAGGCCGATCTCGACGCCGTATCCGGCCGCGAAGGGCACGGCGGACAACAGTTCCCGGGTTCCGGCATACTCACCGCCCAGCGGCTGCAGTACTGCCGTGAGCTCGGGTCGCAGTGCCGCCAACATCGGCCGCGCCACCAACTCGGTAACCCGTCCACCGCCATTGGCATCCTCGGTCCCACTGACACGCAACGGGCGGCGGTAATACCCCTTCACGAGGTGAATGCCGTCCACGGTCAGCAAGGGACCCAACAACTTCGGAACAAACGCCGGATCCGGGTTGATCAGATCGGAGTCCACGAAGGCGATCAGATCACCCGTCGTCGCCGCGATCGACCTCCACAGAACCTCACCTTTACCGGCTGCCGGTGGGAGCGACGGGACAGCGCTCTCGCGACTGATCACGCGCGCGCCGGCAGCGCGTGCCCGCTTCGCGGTGCGATCGGTGGATCCGGAATCGAGCACGATCAGTTCATCCACCAAACCGCCGAGCAACGGATGAATAGTGTCGACCACCGATGCGACGGTCTTCTCTTCGTTGAGTGCGGGCAGCACCACCGAAATGGTGCGGCCGGCTTTCGCTTGTTCGAGTTCCTCGACCGTCCACGTCGGGTGATCCCAACTGTTGGCTTCGGACCAGATGCGAGTGGGATCGGTTGCGGGGCGAGCGCCGACGATACTCATGCCAGCCCCCGAACAGTCCGAACCGGAGCACGTCGACCCTGAATCGCCGCCACCATGTCGACCACCCGGCGAGTAGATGCCACCTCATGGACCCGGAACACTCGGGCGCCGCCCGCCGCGGCCATTGCTGTCGCTGCCAATGTTCCCTCCAACCTCTCGGAAAGCTCCACACCAAGAGTCTCCCCGATGAAGTCCTTATTGCTCAGTGCCATCAGCACTGGCCACCCGGTGTTTACAAGAACGTCCACTTTTCGCAACAACTCGAGCCCGTGGAAGGTGTTCTTGCCGAAATCATGGGTGGGATCGATCAGAATTGCGTCGCGCGGAACGCCCAGGGCGACGGCTCGCTGCGCAGCCGAGACAACTTCGTTCACGACATCGGCGACAACATCGGCGTAACGGACGCGGTGCGGACGTGTGCGCGGAACGGCTCCCCCGGTATGCGAGCAGACAATTCCCGCCCCGGTTTCGGCGGCGACCATCACCAACTCGGGATCGGCGCCGGCCCAGGTGTCGTTGATCAGATCAGCACCTTCCTGGCGAGCAAGAAGCGCGACGTCACTTCGCCAGGTGTCGATGCTGATCAGCATGTCCGGGTACTTGGCGCGGATCGCGGCCACGAAGGGCACCACTCGACGGATTTCCTCGTCCGTATCCACCAGATCACCCGGTCCGGCTTTCACGCCGCCGATGTCCACCAGGTCGGCGCCCTCGTCCACAGCGCGGTCCACCGCCGCCATCGCGGCGGAATCCGAGAACGTTGCGCCCTGGTCGTAGAACGAGTCGGGTGTTCGGTTGACGATCGCCATGACCAACGCACGATCGACCGCGACGAGGCGCCCACACAATGTGGGCGCCGGCTCTGGCTGCGCGGGTGAACCGGCGAATGAAGACATGCCGTTCATACTGGCATGACAGATAGGCGTCTAGCCCTTGGGGATCGCACCGGCTGCGACCTCGCCGACGTAACCGTCGTACGAACCCCCGTAGCCATTCGCACGGCCTGTGAGAACGTACAGGCTGTCCACGCCGACGTCGTATCCGTCGTTGCGTAGTTCCACCTTGCGCGACTTGAACGTGCTGGTGTGTTCGAGAGAGTCGACGATGCGAATGAACAACGGAACGGCGTAGCCGGGGAGCTTTCCGTACAGGTGAGCCGCGATGTTGCTGCCGTCGACGGCGTGACCGTCACGCAACTTCACTGCTGCCATACCGGCGCGGCCGTCGGTCCCCGGGATTTCGACGCCGTAGACAACGGCTTCCTCGATCGCGGGATGTGAACTGAGTGCGCCCTCGACCTCGGTGGTCGCGACGTTCTCACCCTTCCACCGGAAGGTGTCGCCGAGTCGGTCGACGAAGGCCACGTGCCCCCAACCCTGCTTTCGCACGAGGTCACCGGTGTCGAACCAGGTGTCGCCGTCCGTGAAACCGTCCCGGACCAACTTGCTGTTGCTCGCGGCCTCGTCGGTGTATCCGTCGAAAGGCGCACGATCGGTGATCTTGGAGAGCAGCAGGCCGACGGATCCCGTCGGCACCTTGCGCAACCGCCCGCCCGGACCGCGCAGAGCCTTCCCGGTTTCTTCGTCGAATTCGACGACGGCGTGTGGCAGCGGGCAGATTCCGGCGGTCTTGTCGACGTTGAGTGCGTTGACAAACGCGATGTTGCATTCACTGGCGCCGTAGAACTCGGCTACTCGCTTGATGCCGAAGCGTTCGGTGAATTCTGCCCAGATTTCGGGTCGCAACCCGTTTCCGACCATGAGACGGACGGCGTTGTCGCGGTCCGTGGGCTTCTCGGGCTGATTGAGCAGGTAGCGACACAGTTCGCCGATGTAGGCGAAAGCTGTTGCCTTGTTCAGGGAGATGTCGTCCCAGAATCGCGACGCCGAAAACTGCCGTCCGATGGCGAGCGTTGCCCCTGACGCCAGCACCGACGACAGCGACACCGTCAAGGCATTGTTGTGATAGAGCGGCAGGCAGCAGTACAGGGTGTCCGAACTGCGCAAACGAACGCCCATGAGTCCGAGACCGGACATCGACTTGAGCCAGCGGAAGTGAGTCATCAAGCTGGCCTTGGGCATTCCGGTAGTGCCGGAGGTAAAGATGTAGAACGCCTTTTCCTTCGCGAGGATTTCGGCCGTCACCGCCGGGTTTTTCGCATCAGCCGTCTTCGCAAGTTCTTCGAGTTCGCTGTAGAGAAGTTGCTGCGGCGCGACATAACCGTCAGGCAGGGTTTCGAGCGACTCTTCACACTCGTCGGCCACTACCAGCACGCGGGCGTCGATCAGCGTAAGACTGTGCGCGAGAACATCATCGCGCTGGTTGTAATTCAGCATGCCCGCGGCCGCACCGAGTTTGACTGCAGCCAAAGCGATCAACAGCGAGTCGGGCGTGTTCTTTCCCAGGATGGCAACAACGTCACCGCGCTGGACTCCCCGGCCGCGCAGGACGTCGGCGTAGCGATTGACCTTTGCGTTGGCGTCGGCGTAACTGGTTGCGCGGCCTTCGAACCGGATGAATGGCCGCGACGGATGAGCCTGAGCATTCTTCTGAAAGATCAGTCCGATGGATTCTGCGGCGGAGGGCTTGCGGGTCAGGCCCGCCGCGCCCTGCAAAAGGATGGGCACTTCGGTGATCATCGCCGGCAGTTTTGCCGCGAGATCCAGTAAACCGATAGTCGTGCGGGCTTCCGAACTCATGTTTCCCCAATCACGTATCCGGCAACTGCGCCGTCGCCTCGGGCCACCTTACTTCACAGTAAGGTGGCCCGTCACGCACTTGTTCAGGCGCTCACGCACGCATCCAGCGCAGCCTCCACATCGACCCTGACCAGCAGTGTGTCCAGAGCCTTACGGCCGACAAAGCCCGTGCCGTCCAACTTGTTCAACCACTCGAGCAGTCCCGTGTAATGCCCGACCGGGTCCAGAAGGACCACTGGCTTGCTGTGCATTCCGAGGTAGCCGGCGGTCCACGTCTCGAACAATTCTTCCAATGTCCCGATACCGCCGGGCAACGTGATGAACGCGTCCGCGTTATCTTCCATCAACTGCTTGCGTTGACGCATCGTGTCGGTGACGATCAGCTCGTCGGCATCGACGTCCGCAACTTCCTTGTGCACCAAGGCCTTCGGAATAACTCCGATGGTCCACGCCCCCGCCGCCCGTGCCGACTCGGCCACAGCGCCCATCATCGAGACGTTTCCGCCGCCCGAGACCAACTGCCACCCGCGTCGACCGATCGCGGTGCCCACCTCGGTAGCCAGAGCCAGGAACGACTCGTCCACCGGACCCGACGCGCAGTAGACGCACACCGAAAATTTCTTGCCCTCGCGACTATCGGTCACCATTCTTCTTCTTTCCCCAGATCTGCTGCCTCGTCGACGCCCTTGTTCGCGTCGACAACAATTCGGACTGCTTCTTCGACACTGTCGGTGACGTGCAGCAAGTGTGCATCGCCCGCCGAGATCTTTCCTTCACGCTCGAGGGTGCCCTGGATCCACTCCACCAGCCCGGACCAGTACTCGGTACCGAACAGAATGATCGGAAAGCGCGTGACCTTGTGCGTCTGGACCAGAGTGAGCGCCTCGAACAACTCGTCGAGCGTTCCGAACCCGCCCGGTAGGCAGATGAAGGCCTGCGAGTACTTCACGAACATCGTCTTGCGCGCAAAGAAGTACCGGAAGTTGATACCGAGATCGACCCACTCGTTGAGCCCCTGCTCGAACGGCAACTCGATGCCGAGTCCGATCGAGTAACCGCCTGCTTCGCTGCAACCACGGTTGGCAGCTTCCATGACGCCGGGGCCACCGCCGGTGATAACCGCAAAGCCCTCCTTTGCCAGGGCAGTTCCGAGCTCACGGCCAGCCAGGTACTCGGGATGGTCGACCGGAGTGCGGGCCGAACCGAAGACGGTCACCGCACGAGGCACCTCGGCGAGCGCACCGAATCCTTCGACGAATTCACTTTGGATGCGCAGAACCCGCCACGGATCGGTATGCACCCAGTCCGTCGGCCCCCGCGAGTCCAGCAACCGCTGGTCGGTGGTGGTCGACTCGTCCTTGCGTTTACGACGCAGCTGAACCGGTCCGCGATGCTTGATCGACGAGGTCTGCTTCTTGGAGGCTGAACTCTTCTCAGGTGCCATGCACGCAAGGCTAACGGCTAGGCCGACAAGTACTTCCTCAATACGGCCGCGACGTCGGTGATCTGCTGGACCGGGACGTGCTCGTCACGCTTGTGCGCGAGGTTGGGATCACCGGGGCCGTAGTTGACGGCCGGAATACCGAGTGCCGAGAATCTGGAGACATCGGTCCAGCCGTACTTGGCCCGGAACTGGCCGCCGGCAGCTTCGATCAGTGCAGCAGCCGACGGGTTCGCCAGCCCCGGCAGGGCGCCGGGAGACGAGTCCGTGACCTCGAAACCGAGACCCAATCCGTCGAATACTTCCCATACGTGGGCCTCCGCCTGTTCCTGACTACGGTCGGGAGCGAAACGGAAATTGACGTCCATCTCGGCCTCGTCAGGCACCACGTTTCCGGCGACGCCCCCCGAGATCCGCACAGCTGACAAGCCTTCGCGGTAGCCGCAACCGTCGATGTCAACCGAGCGCGGCTGGTACGCGGACAAGCGTTCGAGAGCAGCACCGAACTTGTGGATGGCGTTGTCCCCCAGCCAAGACCTCGCCGAATGCGCCCGGGTGCCGGATGCGCTCAAGCGCACTCGCATGGTTCCCTGGCACCCGGCTTCGATGAACCCGGCCGTCGGCTCGCCCAGGATCGCGACGTCCGCCGCAAGCCACTCGGGAATCTCACGTTCGATCCGGCCCAGTCCGTTGAAGGTGGCGGCAATTTCTTCGCAGTCGTAGAAGACCAACGTCAGGTCGTGTGCCAGGTTCTCGATGGTGGCGGCTAGGTGTAGGAACACCGCGTCGCCGGACTTCATGTCCACTGTGCCGCAGCCGTGCAGGATGTCGCCCTCCCGACGCGAAGGAACGTTGTCGGCGATCGGAACCGTATCGAGGTGCCCCGCCAACATGACCCGACTCGGCAATCCGAGGGACGTCCGAGCCAGCACCGCATTGCCGTTACGAATGATCTCGAAGCCGGTGGTCTGCTCACGCAACGCATCCTCGACAGCCTGCGCAATGGCAGATTCGTCGTGGGAAACGCTGGGAATGTCGACCAGTGCAGCCGTCAGGTCGATGGGGTCCGAGGCAAGATCGAGGATGCTCACACGCACCAGAATAGGCCGCTGGCCACGTCACCCAGTAATCTCTAGTTCTGTGAGCGCACAGGGAGCAACAGCAGTAGGTATCGCCAACGTGACCGCGGACGGAA
>NZ_JASHKR010000103.1:8095-13977 GCF_030056815.1 Rhodococcus sp. IEGM 1379 | reverse complement strand
CTCTCCCCCAAGTCCGTGGTGCGCGACATGATCGAACGCGCCATGACGTTTGCCGAATTGATCAGCCACTACGGACTCACTCGCTCCGAGGGGCTCGTCCTGCGTTACCTCGCAGACGCCTATCGCGCACTGCGCCAGACAGTTCCCACCGAAGCGCGTACCGAAGAAATCGAAGACATCATCGAATGGTTGGGCGAATTGATCCGCCAGGTCGACTCGAGCCTGCTCGACGAGTGGGAATCACTCACCGATCCCGGAGCTGAGATCGACGCCGAACAGGTCGCCTTCGGCGCCGACATTCCCCGGCCGATCTCCGCGAACCCACGCGCGTTCCGAGTAATGGTGCGCAACGCGATGTTCCGTCGTATCGATCTCGCGTCACGTCGACGCTGGCACGAACTCGAAAACCTCGAGGACGGTATCGACGCCGCGGAGTGGGAAGAGCAACTACTCCCCTACTTCGAGGAGTATCACTCCATCGGAACCGGACCGTCAGCACGTGGGCCGGCTCTGTTCCAGGTAGTCGAGGAAGACGAGTTCTGGCGCGTGCGTCAGGTACTCGAGGATCCCGAGGGCGATCACGGTTGGGCATTGCTCGGCGTCGTGGACATCCCGGAATCCGACGCGTTGGGCGAGATCGTGTTCGACGAACTCAGCGTCGTCGAAGGCTGAGAAACAAGAATGGTGCGCACCGAATCGGTGCGCACCATTCTTTGCGTTGACGAGCTAGCCGCGTCGGGCCTTGCGCGGCTGATTGCGGCGCGATGCACGCTTTTCCTTGATGCGAACGTTCTCCGCGCGCACGTCGGCTTGTAGCTTGCGTTCCTTCTCGAGCCACTCGGGCTTTTCTTCCAGCAGGGCAGCGACCTGATCCGTGGTGAGCGCCTCTTCGACGCCTCCGCGAGCCAGACCGGCAATGGAGATGCCCAGCTTGGCTGCGATGACCTGCTTGGGATGCGGGCCGGTGCGGCGCAACTCGAGGAGCCACTCCGGAGCTTCGGTCTGCAGCGCAGTCAGTTGTTCACGGGTCACGTCGCCTTCCTGGAACTCTTTCGGTGTTGCTTCCAGGTACACACCCAGCTTCTTGGCAGCCGTCGTCGGCTTCATCGTCTGGGGCGTTTTGTTCGACGTCATGCAACTAGAGTAGCCAGCCGTCGCGAAGTGTTTTACCAAGGCGGTAACCTTGCCAGGTGACAGACGCGGATAGTCCGGCAATTTTTCGTCTCGCGTATGCCCCCGGGGTGACGCCGACCAAGTGGATTCGGGTGTGGAACGAACGCCTTCCCGACATTCGCCTGGAGCTCGTTCAGTTCCCCGTTCTTGAGGTAGTAGCGGCACTTCGCGCTGGTGAGGCCGAAGCGGGTTTGGTTCGTTTGCCAATCGACCGCACGGAGCTCAGCGCCATCTCCCTGTATGCAGAGACGCCGGTGGTAGTGATCCCCAAGGATCACGTGTTCACCACTGTCGATCAGATTTCCGTCGCCGATCTCGACGACGAGATTGTGCTCAACCCCTTGGAAGACACTCTCGAATGGCCGACGCGTCCGGGTAAGGCCGCGGCCGAACGTCCGGAGACAATCGCCGACGCCATCGAGTTGGTCGCTGCCGGCGTTGGCGTTGTTGTGGTCCCCCATTCGCTGGCGCGCCTGCACCACCGCAAGGATCTGACTTTCCGTCCGGTGGACGGTGCTCCTGAGTCTCCGATCGCGCTCGCGTGGATGGAGTCCAAGACCACAGAATTGGTCGAGGAACTGATCGGCATCGTGCGTGGACGTACCGCGCAGAGCTCCCGTGGACGCAACGGTCAGCCGGCCGAGAAGATCAAGGGCTCGGTCAAGGCCAAGCTAGCGGCAAAGGAACGACGCGCCGAGGCCGCCAAGTTGGAACACAAGGCCAAGAGCGCCGGAACGGCCAAGAGTGTGTCGGGCCGCAACACCGGCGGCGGCAAAGCCAAAGCCGGCGGCAAAGCGGGCAGCGGCAAGTCCGGTGGCACCAAGAGTTCCGGTGGCCGGTTCTCGAGTAAGCCGAAGGGCCGCTAAACCTCCCCCGAAATCTCGCTTCGGCGAGCATGATGGAAGCCATGACTTCGGAGCATTTGAGCGCCCTGGACCAACTGATCGCACTGCTGCCTGATGGTTCGGTGCTCACTGATCCCGATCTGACAGCAGGTTATCGGCAAGACTGGGCAGCAGATCCGACTGCCGGCCATCCCGCCGCCGTGGTCCGAGTGATGTGCACCGAAGATGTTCAAACTGTCTTGCGCTGGGCCACCGAGCATCAAGTGCCGGTGGTTCCGCGCGGCGCCGGATCGGGACTCTCCGGTGGCTCGAGCGCTGTCGACGGTTGCATCGTGGTCAGTACCGAGCGGATGCGGGATATCACGATCGATCCGGTTGCCCGGGTCGCCGTGACTCAACCAGGCTTGATGAATGCCGAGGTCAAGAAGGCTGCCTCCGAGCACGGGCTGTGGTACCCGCCGGATCCGTCGTCGTTCGAAATCTGTTCCATCGGAGGGAACGCGGCAACCAATGCGGGCGGACTGTGCTGTGTGAAGTACGGCGTCACCACCGACTATGTACTCGGGCTGAAAGTGGTACTCGCCGACGGTACTGCGATATCGCTAGGCGGTCCGCTTCTCAAAGATGTTGCGGGACTATCGCTCACCAAACTCTTTGTCGGGAGCGAAGGAACCCTCGGCATCATCACCGAATTGACGCTCCGACTCATCCCGGCTCAACCACCGACGTTGACGGTCGTCGCTTCGTTCGACTCCGTGGCGGAAGCTGCGGACGCAGTTTTGGCGATTACCAGCAACATTCGGCCCGCGATGCTCGAGTTCATGGACCACGCCAGCATCAATGCCGTCGAAGATTCGGTACGGATGGGACTGAATCGACAGGCTCGGGCCCTGCTACTCGCCCAGTCCGACGCTCAAGGCGCAGCTGGTGATCTCGAGATCGAGACAATCGTCGCCGCCTGCGAAAACAATGGTGCTACCGAAGTATTCGCGACGGACGATCAAGCGGAAGGTGACGCTTTCACTGCAGCCAGACGAGCCGTGTTCCCCGCCGTGCAGGCACTGGGGAGTCTCATGCTCGAAGATGTCGGTGTTCCGATGCGCCAACTACCGGAGTTGATTACCGGTGTGGAAGCAATCGCCGAAGACCTTGATGTTCTGATTTGCACGGTCGCCCATGCCGGCGACGGAAACACTCATCCACTCATCGTCTTCGATCCATCCGATCCCGACATGACCGAACGCGCCCGTATCGCATTCGGTCGCGTCATGGACCTGGCAATTGCACTGGGCGGCACCATTACCGGCGAGCACGGTGTGGGCCGGATCAAACGCGACTGGCTACCAACTCAACTGGGCGAGGACGTGATGGCGCTCAATCGCAAGATCAAAGACGCACTCGATCCGTTGGGAATTCTCAATCCCGGAGCGGTAATCGCCGCAAAATAGTCGCACCTCGCGGGTCCCCTTTCGAGTGGGCACCCGGGGCTCCACGGGGCTAGACTCCCAGCAACATTTCACTGCCTGGGGGGACCAGCGAATGCGTAGATTCACCGTGGACACAACCTACACAAGTACGGCAAAGCACCTGCGCCCGCATCTGTTTGGCGGTCACTGATGCACAGCAATCCCGAACAAATGCACGAAACAGCCAGACGGATCTCCGACCTGGCTGACGACTTCTGGGACGACGTGGAATCGCTTCGCCGCGACTCCGAAACCCTCATGACAGCCGACTGGATCGGAGACGCAGCCCGAACCCACGCCGCACTCTGGGCAGAATGGATCGACTCCGCCCGGCAGGTCGCCGGCGCACTCACCGAAGACGCCGCACTCCTACACCAGGCCGCTACCGCATACAGCAAAACCGACCACGCAAACGCGAGCAGCATTTCCGGTGCTCGACTGAACATGAACCTCTGATGGGCCGCTACGTCGCCGATACCGAGCAGATCCTTACTCTGGTCGAACGAGCGAAAAACATCGGGCAGCGCATCGAGGCGCGCATCACCGACATCGAGCGTGAAGTCACCGCTCTCAACGTCGAGTGGGAGGGAGACGCCGCCACCGCGCACCGCACCACACACGACACCCTGCACCGCGAGATGAACGACATGCGCACCGCACTGATGCATCTCGAATCCACCGCCCGCGGCGCGCACGATCGATATGTTGCCAACGCCCGGCACAACAGTGGGATGTGGCCCTGATGGCGCCCATCACAATGGACCCCGACATCCTCACCGGCGCCGCAGCGCAGTACGAAACCGTCAGAAACAGTGCAGACCAGGTCATCCGATCACTGGGCAACACCCTCCACACGAACTGGGGCTGCGCCGGAACCGACAGCGCCGGCGCAGGGTGGGCCACCAGCTACGACCCGGCCGCCTTCGATGCCGTCGCCGCCGGAACGAACATCGTCAACGCGTTCGGCAAACTCCACGACCTTCTCGCCGCCACCGGCGTCAACCACGAAAACACCGAACGATCGAACACGATCCCACCCGAAGCACCCGACGGTCCTTCCCCGCAACTCCCGCCGGCTTCCGCGCCGACGTTCTACGGCGCCTACGGCGGCGACACCGAAGCACCCATCGGCTGGGAACTGATCACTGCCTGGCTGCAAGGCCACACCTGGCCCAACGGTGACCCCGACAAGCTCCAAGCCCTCGGCAAGGCTTGGCGTACCGCTGCCACCGGCCTACGCGATGCCAACGACGCAACCGGCACCACCTGGGTCACCCTCGAAGAACTCGCCTCCGACGAAATGCCGCAAGTCCTGGCACAACTCGACAATGTCTTCGTCGCCACCAACGATGTCGCCGGTCAGTACGACACCCTGGCCGCTGCCTGCGACGAGTGGGCCCAAACCATCGAGGAAGCCCACCGGAAGATCTTCGACATCGTCGGCAAAGCCATCGTCATCGGAGCGTTGGCCGGCGCAGTCACCGCACTCTTCACCCTCGGTGCCGGTACCGTCGCCGCGGCCGGCGCGACAGGAAGCGTGATCGCTGCCAGCGTCGTCGGGGTCCTCGGTGCGGTGGATGCGGTCGCAGTCGCGGCGGTCGGTGCCGTCGCCGCGGCGGGGGCTGCGGCTGTGGGTGCGGTCAACGAGCTGCAACCACTCCTCGAAGCCAACCCGACTACGTTCAACGCCAACACCGGCGGCGGCGGCGGAAACCCACACCACTACTATCGGGCGCCGAAGAACCTCGCGGGATTCCCGAATGCCAAACTCGTCAAAAGAATGAATGGGCGACAGCGCTGGAAGGACGACAAAGGGAACATCTACGAATGGGACTCCATGCACGGCGCCGTCGAAAAATACGGTAGAAACGGCAGACACTTGGGAGAATTCGATCCCGACACCGGCACGCAGACCAAACCCGCCGATCCTACCCGGAGAGCAGGAAAATAAACTATGTGGTATCTACAAGCTTACGACAACGACACCGAATTTATAGTCGAAGATCACCTCCTACACGATATGACTGTCGAGATCGTGAAAGAAATCCTCGGCATCGAGGATGGCGACTTCGAATTACCGGTCATTGCACGAAAAAACGACGTCCCTCTCGATAAAGTGCTCGAGTTCGCAAAATATATCGATGAACCGATCGAGATAGCCGAGAACTGCGAATATGAAATAGGCTTATTCGCCGACTGAACAGCATCACTGCTCCGATTGCCACGTTGAATCTGACGGTTCGGCAGATCGACCCAATGTATTCCAAACTCGCGAACCCTGGCCGTAGAGCAGGAAGGTGACACATGTGGTACCTCGAAGCTTTCGAAACGACACCGAATTTTTAGTCGAAGATCACCTCCTACACGATATGACTGTCGAGATCGTGAAAGAAATCCT
>NZ_JASHKR010000103.1:0-7995 GCF_030056815.1 Rhodococcus sp. IEGM 1379 | reverse complement strand
CGGCATTGACGACAGTGACTTCGACCTACCCGTGGTGGCGCGTTTTAGTGACGTTCCACTCGACAAAGTACTCGAGTTCGCGAAATACATCCACGAACCAATCCAAGTAATCGAAAACTGCGAATACTTCGTTGGACTCTTCGCAGACTGAACGATAACCGACGCTCGAATCTTACGGCGATCTTGACGGATCGGCAGGTGACGCCTGGCCACCAAAGCCGATGGGCGCCACATCGAAACCTGGGGCGCGGAGGACGCAGGTCCCAAAACCCGTCTTCCTCACACCCAGGGCACTCTGCTCGCCCTTGCCCGACCGGATCATCGAACGGACCAAACCCGCCGACCCCAAGCGCAGAGCAGGAAAATAACATATGTGGTATCTCAAAGCTTTCGACAACGAGACCGAATTTCGCACCGAAAAATATCTCTTGCATGACGTGAATGTCGAGATCGTAAAAGAAATTCTCGGAATCGACGACAGTGACTTCGACCTACCTGCCTGGGTACGTCAGAATGACGTACCCCTCGACAAAGTACTCGAGTTCGCGAATTACATACTCGAACCCTTCAAGATAGACCAAAACTGTGAATATCAAAACTGTGAATATGAAGTCGCAGATCTAGCGGAATAGACAAGAATCGCCGCTCGAATCGTTCGGTGAGCTCGACGGTTCATCAGATCGATTTCTTGGACTCCGAACGTACCAACCCCGGACTCAGAGCAGGAAAATAAACTATGTGGCAGCTCGAAGCTTTCGACAACGACACCGAACTACGCATCGAAAAATACCTCTTGCACGATATGACTGCCGAAATCGTGAAAGACATCCTGGGCATCGATGATAACGACTCCGATTTACCAGTCATAGCGCGTCAGAGCGGAGTTCCCCTCGACAAAGTCCTTGAGTTCGCGAAATATATTCACGACCCAATCGAGATAATCAAGAACTGCGAATATGAAATAGGCCTATTCGCCGACTGAACAAACTCGCCCTTCAGTTTCGCGCACACGTCAGGCCGGGCCTGCCGTTGAGCGCCAACCAGCTCCAGCCCAATCGAACCCCGACAACATCAAACACAACAACAGAGAGGCTGCCCTGATGCCGCCCACCACGATGAACCCTCAGATCCTCCTCGACGCGGCCACGGATTACAACGCGATCGGAAGCTACACCGACGACGTGATCCGTTGGCTTGCTACAGCACTCGACGCGCACTCGGCCTGCGCCGGGACCGACAACGCCGGCACCCAATGGGCCGCGGGCTACGACCGCATTGCAATCGAGGCTGTTGCGTCCGGAACGAACATCGCCAACGCGTCCGGGAAACTGCACGACCTACTCGCTGCAACGTGGGTCGGCTTCGCCAACATCGAGGAATCGAACAAAATCCCCCCGAGGTCGTCCGAAGATCCTCCCCCACAGATTCTTTCGTCTACTCCACCGTCGTTCAAAGGCTCGTACGGCGGCGACGCCGACGCACCCGACGGTTGGGAGCTGATCAGCCGACATCTCGAGGGGCGCCGGTGGCCTGACGGGAACCCCGACAAACTGCGAGCACTCGCTTCCGTGTGGCAAACGGCTTCCGACCGTCTCCGCGATGCAAATGACGCAACGGGCAACGCCTGGGGCACCCTCGAAGAATTTGCCTCGGACGAGGTGCCACATGCCCTGGCCTATATGAATGGCGTCTACGTTTCCGCTCGAGATGTCTACGAAAAGTACGAAAACCTGGGGACTGCGTGCGAAGACTGGGCCGCGACGATCATGGACGCCCGCCGGCGCATTGTCGAAACCATCGGTACTGCCATCCTCACCGATGCGAGCGCAGAAGCAGTGGTTGCAGCCGACGTCAGTGTTGTACTCGACGCAGTCGATGTCGCCGTACACACTGCAATCGGCGCCTTGACCGCCGTCGAAGCCAAGCTCGCAGATGTCGACCGCGACCTCCAGCCAATTCTCGAGGCCAACCCGACCACGTTCAACGCCAGGATCATCGAGTCCGGGGGGATTTGGAATTACCACAAGCCGCCGGAGTTTCTTCCGGCGTTTCCGGATGCCAAACCCGTCAAATATTGATCAATGACTTTCGGCGCAAACCCGGTCCTTGAGGGCCGGGATAGCCGAACCTGTCGGTGGCTGTAGTTAGTGTCTCGGTTATGACTACGGGGGTGGTGAAGCGGGCGTACAAGTACCGCTTTTATCCGAGCGACGAACAAGCTGAGCAACTTGCCCGCACGTTCGGATGCACTCGCTACGTCTACAACCGGGCGCTCGCGGAGCGTTCGCGTGCCTGGCAACAGGAGCAACGACGTGTCTCGTACGCGGACACGTCGAAGATGCTCACCGGCTGGAAACGTGAGCCGGACACGACGTGGTTGACGGAGCCGTCGAAAGGGCCACTGCAGGAAGCATTGCGGCAGCTGCAAGGCGCATTCGACAAGTTCTGGCGGAAACAGAACCGGTATCCGAAGTTCAAGAAAAAGGGCGTGTCGAAGGATTCGGCGACGGGCTTTTCGAACTGTTTCACTTACCGGGGCGGCCAGGTCCGGTTGGCGAAGCAGTCGGAGTCGTTGGACATTCGATGGTCACGCCCACTGCCTAACGGTGCGGTGCCGTCGCAGGTGACGGTTTCCCGCAATTCGCGTGGTCAGTACCATATTTCGATTCTCGTCGAGACCGAGATCGCCGCACTGCCGCCGACGGAACAGACGGTGGGGGTCGACGCCGGGATCACCAGCCTGTTCACCCTCTCAACGGGGGAGAAGATCGACAACCCCCGCTTCGAGGTGAAGGATCGCGTTCGGTTAGCGAAAGCGCAACGGGCGTTGGCGAAGAAACAGAAAGGATCCGCTAACCGGGCGAAGGCCCGGTTGAAAGCAGCGAAAATCTATGGCCGCGTGGCTGATCGGCGACGCGATCATCTGCATAAACTCTCGACTCGGTTGGTGCGCGAAAACCAAGTGATCGCCGTCGAGACGTTGAGTGTGCAGAACATGCTGAAGAACCGGTCGTTGTCTCGGGCGATTTCGGATGCGGCGTGGTCGGAGTTCCGGCGGATGCTCGACTACAAAGCGGGCTGGTACGGGCGACAGGTAGTCGCGATCGACCGGTTCTATCCGTCGTCGAAGACCTGCTCGGAATGTGGGGTCGTGGTCGAGTCGTTGCCGTTGGATGTTCGAGTGTGGACGTGTCGGTGCGGCGCCGTTCATGATCGGGATGTGAATGCTGCGATCAATATTTTGGCCGTCGGACTGGCGGTGTCAGCCTGTGGAGATGGTATGAGTCCTCTTCTCGTGTAAGCGTGTAGAGGCAACTGTCTGTGAAGCAGGAACCCTGGAATGTGAGTTTCAGGGGCAACCGCGGGGTGTGAGCCTCGCAGGGAATCTCGGTCTGTTTACGGCCGAGAGGAAGTCAACTGACGGGATCAAGCAGAATTGGCCACGGTGCCATCATCCGAGCCAGCGACGCACTGCCTCCCCGGCGCAACGGATTTCACGACATCCGCCAGCTGACCGAACCCTTCGGCGCGGCCGCTCGACGAGCGGAACACCAGCCCGATGGTGCGGCCCGGAGCAGGAGCAGCAAAGGTCGCGGTGGCAAGTTCAGCGCGTCGACTCTCCACCGCCACAGCCGATTCCGGAACTAAGGTGACGCCCAGTCCACCGGCGACGCACTGCACGATTGTCGCCAGCGACGTTGCCCGCGTATCCCCCGCCAACGGGTGAGCGTCGACGGAGCGGCAGAGATCCAACGTCTGATCACGTAGGCAATGCCCGTCGTCGAGCAGGAGCAGCGGTAGCTCGTCGAGGACTTCGGCAGTCAGGTCGACTCGTCCGGCTAATCCGTGTTCCACGGGAACGACAAGGACAAAATCCTCGTCGTAGAGCGGTATTTCGATCAGTCCGGGTGCGCCGGCCGGCAGTGCGAGCAGTGCCACGTCGAGAGCTCCGGATCGCAGCGCGTCGAGCAGTCTGGCGGTTTGATCCTCGATGATCCGCGGCACTACAGCCGGCATAGAATCGCGCAATGCCGGCAAGAGCGTCGGCAGCACATAGGGCGCTACGGTGGGTATCAAGCCGATTCGAAGCAGCCCGGCCAGGTGGTCTCCGGTTCCGGCGGCGCTCGCAACAAATCCTTCGGCGGCTTCGAGAATCACCTTGGCCTGGCCCAGGAGTCGCTGACCGTCACCTGTCACAAGCACGCGCCGGGTACTGCGTTCGATCAATTGCACCCCGAGTCCGGCTTCGAGCGCCGCCAGCGCCTGCGACAGTGTGGGTTGGCTCACACCCAAACGTGCTGCAGCGGTACCGAAGTGTCGATGTTCGGCCACCGAGACGAAGGCACGCAGCTGCGACAAGGAAGGTTGATAAGTCTGATCGCCCATGCCTATCAGTCTAGTGCCACTTATCACCTTTACCTTTCGAACAAGTTGGTGCAGAATGGAGTCATACCAAAAAGCGCCGGTCACCCACCATCACGGTGAGACCCGCTCGAAGGTAAGAGACCTCATCGATCACAGCAGCTGTGATCGTGCGTGTGAAAAATCCCTGTTCACAAGACAAGTAGGAGAACGAGACATATGGCTCTGCTGACAATCGGCGACCAGTTCCCGGCATACAACCTGAAGGCCGTTATCGGCGGCGACCTTTCCAAGGTCGATGCACAGCAGCCTGACGACTACTTCACACAGATCACGAGCGATGACTACGCCGGCAAGTGGCGCGTCGTTTTCTTCTGGCCCAAGGACTTCACGTTCGTGTGCCCCACCGAGATCGCAGCATTCGGCAAGCTGAACGACGAGTTCGCTGACCGTGACGCACAGGTTCTCGGCGCTTCTGTCGACAACGAGTTCGTGCACTTCCAGTGGCGTGCACAGCACGACGAGCTCAAGACGCTCCCCTTCCCGATGCTCTCGGACCTCAAGCGCGAGCTTGCCGAGGCCACCGGCGTCCTCAACGCTGATGGCGTTGCAGACCGCGCGACGTTCATCGTCGACCCCAACAACGAGATCCAGTTCGTCTCCGTCACAGCCGGTTCCGTCGGCCGTAACGTCGACGAGGTTCTCCGCGTTCTCGACGCTCTGCAGTCCGACGAGCTGTGCGCCTGCAACTGGAAGAAGGGCGACCCGACCATCAACGTCGGCGAGCTCCTCACCGCGAGCGTCTGATCATGAGTGTCGACACTCTGAAGAACTCGCTCCCCGAGTACGCCAAGGACCTCAAGCTCAACCTGAGTTCCATTGCGCGCACCACAGTTCTGAACGAGCAGCAGCTGTGGGGCACACTCCTCGCAACAGCCGCTGCCACCAAGTCGGCAACCACGCTCAAGGAAATCGCGGCGGAGGCTGCAGACAACCTCTCAGCTGAGGCGTACAACGCAGCGCTCGGCGCAGCGGCGATCATGGGCATGAACAACGTCTTCTACCGCACCAAGGGCTACCTTGACGGTAAGTACGACGACCTTCGTGCGGGTCTGCGGATGAACATCATCGGCAACCCGGGCGTCGACAAGGCTGACTTCGAATTGTGGTCGCTCGCGGTTTCCGCGATCAACGGTTGCAACCACTGCCTCGAAGCTCACGAGAACACCCTCCGTCAGGAAGGCGTTTCCCGCGAGGTCATTTTCGAAGCGATCCGTGCCGGTTCCATCGTCATGGGTGTTGCTCAGGCTATCGAAGCCAACGAAATCCTTTCTGCCGCACAGGTCTGATCGAAGACTTCACGCAGCAGACGAAAAAACCTCCCCACCTTCACTGGTGGGGAGGTTTTTTGCTGTGCCTGTAGTCAGGAACTCTGTGTGTATCCCGCTGGATTACGGCCTGCTTCAAGGTCTTCGGCGCTGAGCTGCACCGTTATTTCGTCGCCGAGCTTGACTCCGGGAGCGAGTGGCAATTGGTCACCACTCCAGAACTTGCCCGGATCGAACCAGTTGATACGACGATTTCCGACCATCAAACCCATTGCCTCGTATGTCTGCGCGACAACCTCAGCGCAATAGGCACTTTCGATTCCCGATGCCGGCGCCTCAGGTTTCTTACGGAACTTCGGCACCCGGCCGCCGAACCACCGTGAGGCGAGCTTGGCGGTCGAGGGAAAGGGAGTTCCATCCAAGCGGGCGATGGTGCGTAGCAGCGCATCCTCTTGTTCGCGGGTCACCGGGGTATCGAGTTGGCGCAACCAACCCTGCTGCCCGTACTTGGCACCCCAGACCTGCACCGCGGCCTTCAGATCATGCAGCTGCACTCCACGCTGAAAACGTCCCGTCCACATGTCTTGCAGCGAATGTCCCAACTCCGCATGCCACATCAGCGGCGGCAGATCGTCGATAACCACGGACATTCCGACGTGATTGACCGGGCTGTTGGTCAGCGTCTGGATCGCTTTGTCGGCCTTGGACTCTCCGCGAAAAATCCAGATATCGCCGGTGCGTGTAGCCGCCGCAGCCTCGTCGAGAGTCACCTGGGAAAGCAATCGTCGATGCATACGCTCTAGCCTAGACGGATGACACTTCGCGCCTCACACGTCTGGAAGCTCGTCGGCCTGGCCGGCGCTATGGGGGTAGCGGCCACCGGAGTACTCGCTGCGCGCAACGAACGAACGCGCCGGGCCTACTCCCCCGACGAGATTCGCTCGGTTCTGCACGAGCGATACACCCAGGCGTACGCGAAGCAGTCAGAGAAGGAAGAGATCGAACTCGAACCTGTGCCGACCGGGCTGCGGCGCCGAATCAAGAATCTGATTCGACGCCGCAACTGAGCTGAAAGACTTATCCGAGCGCGGCGAGAATTCCGGCAGCCATGTCGGCAACCTGCTCGTCCGTCATCACGAAGCTCGGGGAAATCTGCATAGCGCCCTGCCCCGCAGCGCGACCCGAAATTCCGTGCTCACGCAGGGTCTTCACGAACGGCAGCGCCTGCGCAGGATCGACGAGCTGCACGGCCGCGACGGCACCGAGACCACTGCGCACCTCGGCAACCCGCGGGTGCTCGGCCAGCGGCTGCAGGTGCGTGTGCAACGACGCTTCGAGACGCTTGGACTCCCCGAGAAGATTCTCACGCTCGAGGATGTCGAGGTTGGCCATTGCCGCAGCGGCGGCGCCGGCGTGCCCACCGTAGGTGTAACCGTGACGCCACCACGCGCCGTTGTAGAACGGCTCGGCGACGCGAGGAGCGATGAACACTGCGCCCATCGGAACGTAGCCTGAGGTCAAACCCTTTGCGGTGGTCATCATGTCGGGCTGCAGATCGAAGCGGGTGGACGCGAACCACTCACCGCCGATGCGGCCGAAGCCTGTGACAACCTCGTCGACGACAAAGAGGATGTCGTGCTCACGGCAGATATCGCGAACCTCGGCCAGGTATCCCTCCGGCGGGAGGTAGATGCCACCGGCACCGATGATGGGTTCGGCGAAGAATGCCGCAATCTTGTCGGCACCGACCTTCTCGATAAGCGCGAGCAGGCTCTTGGCGTCGTCCCAGCCCACTGTGGCGGCGTCGGCCATCAGCTCGCCGTAGCCTTCACGGTTGACAGGAATACCGGCGAGGGCCGTTCCGGCAACGTGCATTCCGTGGTACGCCTTCTCGCGACCGACGATGATGTTCTTGTCGGGCTGGCCAACCTCATGCCAGTACCGGCGAGCCAACTTCGCCGCGGTATCGATGGAATCGGAACCGCCCGAGGTGAAGAAGATCTTGCTGCCGGGAACCGGCGCGATCTCGGCAAGACGGTCCGCCAATGCCTGCGTGGTCTCGGGAACAAAATCGCCGAAGTTGGAGTAGTGCGCAATCTTCGACAGCTGAGCGGCAACGGCGTCGGCGATCTCGGTGCGGCCGTGGCCGACGTTGGTGAACCACAGGCCGGCAGTCGCGTCCAGGTACCGATTATCCTGCGAGTCCCAGATGTATGCGCCCTCACCGCGCGAGACGACAAATGCGCCGTTCTTTTCTACCGCGCCCATATCCGCGAAACCGTGCCACAGTGCCGAAGCCATCATT
>NZ_JASHKR010000102.1 GCF_030056815.1 Rhodococcus sp. IEGM 1379 | reverse complement strand
ACATCGACGAGGCCATGAAGGGCGGCTGCGGCTACCCGATGGGCCCGCTGACGCTCCTCGACACCGTCGGACTCGATGTTGCTCTCGCAGCGGCAGAGTCGCTGTATGCAGAATTTGCCGAGCCGCACTACGCTCCCCCGGCACTGCTGCGTCGCATGGTCGACGCCGGCCGCCTCGGCAAGAAGACCGGTCGCGGGTTCTACGACTACGCGTAACCACTTCGCCTTTCACTTCCGGCCCCATACCTTTCGACGGTATGGGGCCGGATTTGTATCCGAGTGAGTGCTCCAGCTATTGACATTTTCGCGTGGTGCCGCGAAAGTGCATCTTATGACAACGAGCGTTGTCATAAGATCCAGAAGGGTCCGCCGACATGACCAGTGACGCCGATACTCGTTCGCAACGCCCGGAGTCACAAGAACTCCGAGCCGCTCCGATCGGACCCGGCTCACTGACGTGGAAGCACTTCGGCGACATCCGCGGATTGCTGTACCTCGGACGTGCAGGAACCCTGCAGAACATGCATCCAGCGGTAAGCGGAGCATTGCAAGACCATTCGAACTTCTTCGACAATCCCCTGGATCGCCTGTTCCGATCATTGCCACCCATCTACGGCGTTATCTACGACCAGCATGATCGAGGCACCGGCACCGTTGTCCGCAACTTCCACAAGGATCTCAAGGGAATCGACGAAACCGGCCAGCGTTACCACGCACTCGCACCCGATACTTTCTGGTGGACACACGTCACGTTCTTCGAAGTGCTTCTCGATTTCAACGAACGGTTCGCGTACAAGAAGTTCACACCGGCACAGAAGGACCAAGTTATCCGTGAGGCCGTAACTTGGTGGCGCTGTTACGGTCTCACCGATCGTCCAGCCTTCGATGACTATGCAAGCTTCCAGACATACTGGGAAGACATGCTCGACAACCAGCTCATCAACACACAGACCACCCAGTGGTCGAGCCGCATTTCGGAACATCGAATCGCACCCGCGCCGGGGGTACCGCCGTGGTTATGGAAAATCATCGGCCGTCCCACAACCGTCGCTGCAAACTGGCTCACAAAGGCATTGATGCCCGAAAAAGCACGCGCGATACTCGAATGGGAATGGACTGCGCGCGACCAGCGGATCTACACGTGGTTCGCACGCGCCATGACGATGACGGATCGGTTCTGGCACCTGCTTCCGCCACGCCTGCGATACGCTCCGCGCGCCTACGCCGGAATTCGCAAGCAGGGCCTTTAAGTCACCTCAGCGCTTACGGTCCCCACCTGATGCGGTGAACTCCACGCCGAAAGTCATTTCGCTCCAACGCTCTTCGGTAGTACACACCTCGACGATCTCCCCACCTTCGGTACGCACCTGCACCAGCCAGCACTCCGAACTCGAGAGCTTCGATCGCCCGAAAACCGGTTCGCCCTCCGAAGTGAAATGTACACTCGTATCGGGCGGCAGGTGAAGCGTCGATACAACGACGCCGTCGGGGACCGGTCCGAATCTCCCCCACAGCACCGCCGCCATGACGACGGCAAAGAACACCAACACGGCCCCGATCGACCACCAGATTTTCGTCTTCGTCAAGAGTTCTGCACCACCTGCATCAAGTTGTCCGGCAAAGCCGGACGCCAAGCTACCGTCCCGCGAAAGCGTCACGGGCGGAGATGTTTTGGCCGACCGAACTCAACGCTCTATGCGGATTGAGCGAATCTCTCCAACAATGTGACGAAAGTCGACACATCCTCTTGCGTCCACCCCGCGAGCATGTCGGTGATCCCGTCACGCCTGGCCTTGCTCACGTCCCCGAACTTCGCTGCTGCATCCGGCGTCGGCGAAAACAGCGCCACCCGGCCGTCATGAGGGTCAGGTTCGGAGACCAGATAGCCCTCCTTGACCAGAGCAGCCAACTGTCGTCACCTTGGCGATCATCGCCAGTCTGTCCGTCGGCACCATCCTGCTCTCGACCCTGCGGGTGGACAGCCCGTACGTCGTAATCTTCCTTGCCACACCGATCATCGGACTCGGCATCATGTCGCAAAACCTTGTCCTGGTCGTACAGAATGCCGCGAACGTCCTCGAGATCGGCGCGGCCAACTCTGCCGCCGCGTTCTTCCACAGCCTCGGCGGCGCCCTCGCTGTAGCAGTGCTCGGAGCAGTGCTCGGAGCATTACTCTCCACACGAGTCGATACCGAGATCGACAACGGCCTTCAAGAATCAGACATAGCAAGATCAGCGAGTGGGCTGACGGACGGCACGCTCCCCGACTTGCATACCTTGCCCGACGCAGTGCGCAACATAGTCGAATCCGCGTACGGACAGGGCATCGGAGAAGTCTTCCTCATCGCCGTTCCGTTCGCCGTGATCGCCCTGATCTGCGTCATCTTCATCCCGAACGCAGTTCTCGGCAACAAATCAGGTATCGAGCAGCTCGCCGACATCGGACAAGATGAGTCCATAGAAGCTCCCACTGCCGTCAAGGTGTCCTAGCCACTCAGGCAAACATTGCGAGGCCGGTATCGTCGTCGCCATGGCCCAATTACCTTCCGACGCGATCAGCGTCCGAGTAGACAGTTGGACCTGGGCTGTCCGCCTGTTCAAGACCCGTTCCCAGGCTGCGGCCGCATGCCGCTCCGGCCACGTCCGAGTGAACGGAACTTCGGCGAAGGCTGCTCAGCAAGTCAAAGCCGGCGACGAGGTTCGGGTGCGAGTGTCCGGCGTCGAACGCATCGTTCTCGTGGTCAAACCGATCACCAAACGCGTCGGCGCGGTCCTGGTTACCGACTGTTTGAAAGACAATTCACCGCCACCTCCGCCCCCTGAACTCCTGGCGTCGATACCGACACGCGATCGTGGCGCGGGCCGCCCCACCAAGCGGGAACGGCGAGATCTCGAGAAGCTTCGAGGTCTAAATCTCTGACGTCGGTATATCGGCCAGAACATAGGTCGATTCCAGCAGGAGGGTGTCCGTGACACGGATGCCGGTGACAGCTTCGCACAGTGCGAAAGTTGCTTCGTCATCAAGGTATTCGTCCGGTTCAGTCTCCGGAGAATCGAGATTGAAGCCTCCGATCTGGGACATCAACGGCAGCAACGCATCCGGTTCGGTACCCTCACGGGAGTGCGCGAACAGCGGCTCGAACGATGTTCGTACCGCCCCGTCGACGAACCAGTAAAAATGGGATACACCGTGTCCGCCTGCATAATTGCTGACAATCTCTCGTCCGGAGGATAGCGGCTGCATAATCGTCGGATTAATGCCGAGCACTCCGTTGGGCTCGAACATCACAACCGAAGATTTGTACTCGAGCAGTCCCACGACGTCAGGCGCTCCCCGGCCGACGTTGTCGAACGCACGCTCATTCAGGTCCGAGTATGTGCCGATCAGTGTGCTCGCTGGGGTCGGGAGGGCAGCAAGAACCTGTTCCGCAGTGGCGTTCGGGATGATGCTCAGACAGAAGGCCTCGAACAGGTCCGGACGATCTCTTGTCCAAGCGTAGTCACGATATGTGGGTACCGACATATAGGTCGACGCTACAGCGTCGGGGAGCCGGCCGTGATCGTTTGAGATCCAGCCACAGAAATTCACTTATTATTGACGTGGTGAGTATTCCCTTGTCGCCAGAGACAACGATCGAGCTCGATTCGCAGGCAACTCGCAGGCCATTGCGGGCGGTCAAGATCACGGCGACGCTAGTCGCCATCCTGCTGATCCTTTTTTCTGTCCCTTGGTGGACGCTGGTGATGTCAGGGACGGACTGGCCGACTCCCGTCACCGCGTTGGGAACCGCAGCCTTCGCACTGCCCCTGGTAACGCTGCCAGTGATGTTGGTACTGAGCCACGGCCGACGCCACCTCGATTGGGCAGGGTTGGTGGGTGACTCCATTCTGGGCGGCATCTGGGTCCTGTTCGCGTGGTCTGTGATCGGGAATCTCGTGCGATTCGCACTAGGTCTGGCAGGTGTGGACGACCCGGCACGCTCCCGATGGGTAGCCGGAGCCGTCATCATCGTGTCCGCGGTTCTCGTGATCTGGGGCAATCGGGAAGCTATGCGAGTACCTCGAATCAAGTATGTGGACGTTACGATTCCTCGCCTCGGCAAAGGATTCGACGGCACCCGAGTTGTTGCCGTCACCGATACACATTTCGGTCCGATCAACCGCACCAAGTGGTCTGAAGGCGTCGCTGCCGCCATAAACGAACTGCGCCCCGACATCGTCGCCCACGTCGGCGATATCGCCGACGGTACCGTCGAGCAACGCCGCGGACAGGCGGCACCGCTCGCCACAATTCGAGCCGAACTCGCCAGCGTCTACGTGACGGGTAACCACGAATACCCCCGCGAGGCCCAAGGCTGGCTCGACTACATGGACTCCATTGGCTGGGAACCGCTACACAACAAGCACATTGTCGTCGAACGTGGTGGTGACAGCTTGGTCATCGCCGGTGTCGACGACGCCACCGCCAAGTCGTCAAAGATGGCCGGTCACGGCGCAAACTTCGAAATGGCTCTTGCCGGAACCGATCCCGACCTTCCGGTGCTGATGCTGGCGCACCAACCCAAGCAGGTTTTCCAGTCCGAAGCCGCGGGCGTCGACCTACAAATTGCAGGCCACACACACGGCGGGCAGATCTGGCCGTTCAACTTCCTGGTCCGTCTCGACCAGCCCACCGTCCACGGACTCAGTCGCCATGGCGAACGCACCCAGCTGTACACAAGCCGTGGTTCAGGTTTCTGGGGACCACCGTTGCGTATCTTCGCGCCCAGCGAAATCACTGTGCTAACACTGCATTCGACTTAGCCAGTTCACGGCGTTCCAGTTCACGACGCAATTCTTTGGTACCCACATGCTCGAGAGAACCTTGATCAGACCGCTGCGCCAAAAGTCGAACCTGCTCGGCAAGGTCAGCAACCTGTTTGCGGGTAGCGCTCTGAGCTGCGTCGTCTTGTTCTGCAATCTGCTCGAGCAACCACGACGCCAGGGTGGCAGTCACTATACCCAGCAAAGCAATTCCGCCGATCATCAGACTCGCCGCAATCACTCGCCCCGTCACGGTGACTGGTGAAATATCGCCGTAGCCAACGGTTGTCACGGTCACGATCGCCCACCAGAGTGCCTGGCCGTAGGTTCTGATCTCGGAACCGTCGGCATGACGCTCGGCATCCAACATGGCAAGTGCCGCAACGCCGATCAACAGCGCCGTCGCTGAAATCGCATAGAACACAACCCGGCCACGAAGCGTGGCGCCGCTGGAACGATGCATGACGGCGAGAAGTGTGACAAGCCTCAAAAGTCGCAATGGCCGGAACATCGGAAGCACCACCATCGCCAAATCCAGAAGGTGATGCACAAACCAGTTCCAGCGGTTGCTCGCCAGAGACAACCGGACGAGATAGTCGACGGTAAATACAGCCCACGCTGCAACAAGCGACCACCAGATAAAGGTACCCAGGATTCCGGCGGGCTGGACCAACACTTGAAATGCGTACGCGAACAGATAGAACAGTGCCGTCGCAATCAGAGGCATATCAGTAGTGGACTGCCACCGTTCGCTGGTCCACACACGCTCGTCGGAGGTCCGGTCTACCGACTTCGAATTATCGATCACCATCGCAGCAGTCTCGCATTCTGTCCTTACTTACGAGGCAAAAGCATTCAGTTGGATAGTGGACTCGATACGTTCAGTTTTCGTTCATCGAGCTGGAAGTTGAGCTGAGCCTCGGGGGCGTACAGCAGCTCGGCGAAAGTGCGGTAGGCGCTGTAGAACTCGCGGGCTAGGTCGGGCTCCAGGCGCGGCACCACCATCGACCGATTATTGAATCGGATTTCGCATATCCGGCCGGAATGATCGAGTGTGATCATCGGTGCCACCGTACTCAGATGAGCGTCGGCACTATCGAAGCGGAAGCTCACCGGGGTCCCGGTGAGGATGTCGAATGCACGATGATCCTTCTCACGCAACGTCGCCGCCGCGGCGCCCATCCGGAGTGAACTCGACCTCGACGTTCCGGCCCACAATCCGAACGCGCTCGACCCGAGTGTCCACGGGCAAGTCGACGATGTTGAACAACTTCTGCCCATTGCCGACACCGCGGCTTTCCGGGCAGGGACAACTGTCGCGCAACCAGATTACTGCGATATCGACCTGGGTGTCCGGCGCGTCCCTATTCGAGTGAGCAGCCCACATGCACTACCACTGAGCCGCCTTCGCAGCGATGGCCAGGATATTGCGCGGTTCATGCGACAAAAGTTTCTCCAGGTCAGTCTGAGTACTACCTAAGAACCCCGCTGCCACCGCCGAGAAGATTGACACGAGCATCGGCGGCTGGAACGGCAGTAGTCCCCCGGCGTCGAGGCTCGCCCGAGTGGCCGAAAGCGAGCCGGGCTCATAGACCGCCCCGATCTCCTTCGCCAGATCTGCAGCCGTGATCGCCTGTGCGCCTGCGAGTTCGTACACCGCGTTCTGATGCAGCGACGGATTCGACGCCACTGCTGCCGCAACGTCGGCCAGATCTTCTCGAGCGACTGCGGCCAGCGAACCATCACCAAATGGTGCGCTGATTATTCCATCAGCGGGTATTGCCAACTGCCCGAACAATTCTGCATACAGGCCATTGCGCAGGATCGTCCATGACACTGTGCTCTCCTGCAGTCTGCGTTCGGTCCAGCGATGAGCCAGCGCAAAGGCGAGGTGGTCGCCGGCGACAGTCAGACTTGTGTAAATGACGTGACCGACACCAAACTTTTCGGCGGCGGAAATGACCCTGTCGTGGCGTGCGATGACGACGTCGTCCTCGGCGTAACCCGCAGAGATAAGAACCAGCGTCTCCACCCCTGTGAAGTCCAGGCTCGTTTCGTCGTCGAAATCCATCGCTCGTCCGAGTGCACCGAACCGCGTGGGTTCGCGCGTCCCCGCCAGCGGATCAAGCCCCAGATCTACGAGTCGGGAGTGGATAAGTGAGCCGAGTTGTCCGGAAGCACCGGTAACAAGAAGCATGTAATAGGCCGTTCTGCTGGTTCTGATCAGTAACTAGACTCATCGTCGGTAACCACAACCGATCGCACAAGGAGGCACTTTGATGTCAGTAAGGCACACCGGGGTAACCCCGCTGGTCGAACCGTGCGGACTGCCCGAACACCCGGATTGCGGAATCCGAGATGTCCTCGATCGCATCGGCGACAAGTGGTCGGTACTGGCTATCGTCGAACTCGCCTCGGGACCACGCAGATTCCGTGTACTCCAGCGCGCGATCCATGGCATCTCTCAGCGCATGTTGACGCTCACTCTGCGAAGGCTGGAGCGGGACGGACTAGTTCTACGCACGGCGTATCCCACCGTGCCGGTATCCGTGACATATGAGTTGACCGACCGCGGCGAGAGCCTGACCCACCTCGTAAAGCAATTGGCCGACTGGTCATTGGCGAACAAAGATGCCATCGCCGAGTCCCGCCATCAATGGGACACAACGCATCCGGATTCCGGCATCAGCTAACCCAACCGAGCTCACACCGGTACGGCAGTCAAAATCCTCAATGCCGCCGGAACTGCTTCGATCATGACAGGCAGCGGACCGACCCGATCACCGTCAGCGTAAGCGATGATGCCGTCGGATTCGAGCCGAATTTTCTTCGATCGGTAGGTCTGCACGGCGTCGAGGTCGATGTGAGTTCCCTTGTATACCTTCGGAAACAGCCGCATCAAACGCAATCTGGAGGTGTGCGAAACCACAGTGACATCGAGTAGACCATCGGACTTGGATGCACCGGGGGTAATGAGCATGCCGCCGCCGTAGGAGCGCCCGTTGCCGACCGCGACGAGAGTCGCATCGACGGTGACAACCTCGTCGTCGAGTTCAATTCGATACTTCAACGGACGCAACTTGGCCAATTCCGCCACCATGGCCAAGTTGTACCGCATCGGCCCCTTGGGCCAGGACATCTGGTTGGCCCGTTCGGTGACAATCGAGTCGAAGCCGCTGGCGATGATCGTTCCCGACCACACGATGCTTCCGTCGCCCAAGGTGATCTTCGCGAGATCGGACTGCTGAACGATCCCATCGGCGATGACGTCGGCCGCCGCCTCCGGATTGCCTGTGGGAATACCGAATTCGCGGGCATGATCGTTGCCCGTACCGGCCGGAATGAGTCCGATCGGGGTATCGGTCAACGCTGCCGCCTGCAATCCGATGCTGATGGCACCGTCACCGCCGACCACCACCAGGGCGTCGGTACCCTCCGCGATTGCTCGCATCGCGAGCTTCTTGGCGTCGTCGGCATCGGTGCCGATGATCTCGGTGACGGCAATTCCGCGAGAACGCAGTTGTGCAACACCTTTACGACCGGCTTCGGGCGCATGCCCATGTCCCGCCATCGGATTGATGAGGACGGTAACCTTCTCGATCGGACAGCGGGTTTCGGTCATGGAATGAGCTTCCCAGGGTTGAGGATTCCGGCAGGGTCAACTGCATTCTTTACTGCACGAAGAATATTCGCGCCCAATTCGCCGATTTCGTCTTTCATCCACGGGCGATGGTCCGCGCCGACGGCATGGTGGTGGGTAATCGTGCCACCGGCAGCGATGATGGCGTCACCGGCAGCGGTCTTCGCCTTCTTCCACTGTTCGAGGGGATCGGCAGTCTGAGCGCAGACAACTGTGAAGTACAGCGACGCACCAGTCTTGTAGGTGTGCGAAATGTGGCACATCACGAGCGGCTGAGTACCCTGCTCGACCAATGCCGTAGTCAGGGCCGCGGTAACCGCGGAACGCAGATTCGCGAGGTTGCCCCAGGTTGTCGCAGTTTCGAGAGTTTCACACAGCGCACCGGCATCGAGTAGTGCATCGCGCAGATACGGCGCGTTGAATCGTCCGTGTTCCCAACTGTTTCCGGGCTCCTCACCGAGTGAGGTGCCTCCCTGTGCCGTTAGGATTGCGCGGGCCTCTGCCATACGCTCAGCCGTGTGCGACGCCGTACCTTCGTAGGTGGTGATACCGAGACATCCACCGGTGAAAGCATTTTCACCGATTTTGTCGGTGGTCGCCAGGTTGACGCCACTCTCCGCCTCGTCGGACAACCTCAGCACCGTCGGCGCCGAACCTTCTTGGACCAACTCACGCAATGCTGCGGCGCCGGTAGCGAAGTCGGGGAAACTCCAGCCTTCACGAACTGTCGTCTCAGGCAACGCGTGAACTCGAACGCGGACGTGCGTGATGACCCCGAATGTTCCCTCGGAACCGACAAACAATTCCCCGAGATCAGGGCCGGCAGCCGATGCCGGTGCCCGGCCTGTTTCGAGCACACCACTCGGTGTGACGATCGTGAGGCCCTGAACCATGTCCTCGAAGCGTCCGTACCCAGCCGAAGCCTGTCCGGAAGAGCGAGTCGCGGCAAATCCGCCGAGTGTCGCGAAGAGAAAACTCTGCGGGAAATGCCCCACCGAAAATCCGTGTTCACGGAGCAATTCCTCGGCGCGAGGCCCGGTCGTGCCGCCGCCGAACGTCGCGATGCCGGACTCTTCGTCCAGATCCGTCAGCTCATCGAACCGGCGCAGATCCAGCGAAAGCACCGCGTCGAATCCGTCGCGGATGGGATCGAGCCCACCGACAACGCTGGTGCCACCACCAAAGGGAACAACTGCGATGGCGTTGGCCGAGCAGTACCGAAGAATCTGCTCGACCTCGGCAACGGTGCCCGGGGTGACCACCGCATCGGGAGCTTCCTGCGGCCCCTTGCGGCGTCGGCGGAGCAGATCCGGAGTGCTCTTACCGCCCGCTCGCAGGATCCGCGAGACATCGTCGACCCTGACGAACTCCGCACCGACAATCTCGACAAGTGCATCGACATGCCCTTGCGCGAGTGCGGACGGCACCACCAGGACGTCATCGAGGCCCTTCCGTGGTTCCGTCGGCGCCGAGACACCCAGGAACTGCGTCAGGAGAGACTGAACAGCCTCCGACAGTGAGCGTTTGTTGGACGCGTCGCCCCAGGCGTCCCACTGCATCGGCGGCTGAAGCGAAGATTTTTCAGTGCTCATACCTACCAGTGTTACACATTTAGTGAATGTGTAACGGAATTTCGGACATTAACCCATGGTCTTGGAACCGTCGATCGCTTCCCGGAGCATGTCTGCATGTCCCGCATGCTGCGAAGTCTCCGCAATCAGGTGGAGCAGAACACGTCGCGCCGACCACTGCGCTCCGGGCTCGAACCAGGGCGCACTCGGTAGCGGATGCGCAATATCGAGGCTGTCCAACGAGGTCACCAACTCGTCGGTCCGGGCTGCGATCCTCTGATACTCGGACACGATGGATTCCACTGTGTCGTCGCCGACCATTGCGAACTCGTTCGCGCGCTCTTTCTGCATCTCTTCCGACCACTGCGAAGGGTCAAAATCTCCGCCCAATCCGGTCGGCCCCTCCACGATGAATTTGGCCCATCCTCGCTCCATCTCCCCCACGTGCTTGATCAATCCGCCGAGGCACAGTTCGCTCACAGTCGGATGCGACGCGGCCTGTTCGTCGGTCAGGTCCTTGACCGTGAACAAAAGGAATTCGCGATGCCGGCGCAAACTCTCGAGAAAGTCTGCGCGCTCGCCGGTGACGGTACTGATCGGTGCATTCATCGGTATTTCCTTTTCCTAGGCGGACCTTGCTCGTAACAACCACGCTAGAAGCTATTGCGGACAAGAACGGTCCTCAATAGAAATTCTGCACAAAAAACTCCCGGCACCAGATGGATACCGGGAGTTCTTCGAGCTCAAACAGATCAGACTGTGCGAGCCAAACGATCAGCGAGCAGACGCGTGAAGTGAGCGGGATCGCTCAACTCGCCGCCCTCGGCAAGCAATGCCATGCCGTACAGCAATTGCGCAGTCTCGGTGAGGTTCTCGGCACTACCTTCCGCAGCTTGGGCGGCGCGCAGACCTGTCACGAGCGGATGTGACGGGTTGAGTTCGAGGATCCGCTTGCTGTGCGGAACCGGCTGTCCCGACGCCCGGTACATCTTCTCGAGTGTCGGCGACATGCTGAACGCGTCGCCGACGATGCAGGCAGCCGACGTGGTGAGGCGCGTCGACAACCTCGTTTCCTTGATGTCGTCGGACAGGGTTTCGGTCAGCCACGTCAGCAGTGCACCGAATTCCTTTTCCTTCTCCTCGCGCTCGGCCTCGGCCGCCTTCTTCTCGTCTTCGGTGTCGAGATCGACCTCGCCCTTGGCGATCGACTGGAAGGTCTTGCCGTCGAAGTCGGAAACCGCGTCGACCCACATCTCGTCGACGGGATCGGTGAGAACGAGAACCTCGAGGCCCTTGGCCTTGAAAGCCTCCATGTGCGGGGAGCTTTCGATGAGGTGGCGAGATTCGCCGGTCATGAAGTAGATCTGCTCCTGACCGTCCTTCATCCGCTCGACGTACTCGGCGAGAGTGGTGACGCCCTCTTCACTGTTGGTGGAGGCGAAGGATGAGATGTCCAGCAACGTCTTACGGTTGTCGGCATCGGCCATCAGGCCTTCCTTGAGCGCGCGCCCGAACTCGGCCCAGAAGGTCGAGTACTTCTCGGGCGCGTTCGCCTTCATGTCCTTGATCGTCGAGAGGACCTTCTTGGTCAGACGGCGACGGATGGCCGCAATCTGACGATCCTGCTGCAGAATCTCGCGAGAGACGTTGAGCGCGAGGTCTTGTGCATCGACGACACCCTTGACGAAGCGCAGGTAATCGGGAACCAACTCTTCGCAGTCGTCCATGATGAAGACGCGCTTGACGTACAGGTGAATGCCGGCTTTGCGCTCACGCATGAAGAGATCGAACGGCGCTGTCGACGGAATGAACAGCAGCGCTTGATATTCGAACGTGCCTTCAGCCTTCATCGGGATGACCTCGAGAGGCTCGTCCCAAGCGTGACTGACGTGACGATAGAACTCCTTGTACTCTTCCTCGGACACCTCGTCCTTGGAGCGCGTCCACAGCGCCTTCATCGAGTTGATGGTCTCAACCTCGACAGTAACCTCAGGCTCTTCACCCTCAGCCGGCGTCGACGTGCGCACGACATCCATGCGGATGGGCCACGCGATGAAGTCGGAGTACTTCTTGACCAGTTCCTTGATCTTCCATTCCGACGTGTAGTCGTGCAGGCCGTTCTCGGAATCCTCAGGCATCAGGTGGAGCGTCACGGAGCTACCCTGCGGCGCCTCGTTGACATGCTCGAGCGTGTACGTGCCCGCGCCGGTGGACTCCCAGCGCGTCGCATGGTCTTCGCCGGCGCGACGGGTCAGCAGTGTGACCTTCTCCGCAACCATGAAAGTGGAGTAGAAGCCGATACCGAACTGGCCGATCAGCTCCTCGGATGCAGCGGCATCCTTGGCTTCCTTGAGTTTACGACGCACCTCGGCGGTACCGGACTTGGCGAGCGTGCCGATCAGGTCGATGACCTCGTCACGCGACATGCCAATTCCGTTGTCGCGGATAGTGAGAGTGCGTGCGTCCTTGTCGATATCGACCTCGATGTGGAGGTCGGAGACGTCCACATCGAGGTCCTTGTCGTGGTACGACTCGAGACGGAGTTTGTCCAGCGCGTCCGAAGCGTTGGAGATCAACTCACGAAGGAAACTGTCCTTGTTCGTATAGATTGAATGAACCATCAGATCCAGCAGCTGACGTGTTTCTGCTTGGAACTCGAGCTGCTCGGTATGCGCGGTCACTTCGATCCCTTTCTCTTCTCGGACTGGTCACCGGCATTTTACGCCACTGCGTCAACGTCGAACCGAGCCCTTCGAATACGAGAGAAGGCCACGCAGAAACCTGCGTGGCCTTCTCGCCTAAGAATCCGTACTACTCGCCGACGTTGACCATCGAGTAGTTCGAAACATTGCCGGCCAGCACCCGCAGGTGATCGTCGGATGCACCCAGCGTGTGCTCGATGGCAACCAGCCGCGAGACGTAATGTCCGACTGGATATTCGGCTGTCATGCCGATTCCACCGTGCATCTGAATGGCTTCCTGCCCGATCTGATGCGCTGCGCGCCCGACAGCCAGTTTCGCCCGCGACGCAACAGCGGGATCGATGACACCATCAGCGATGGACATGGTGGCGTACAGGCTCATGCTGCTCGCAAGTTCGAGCGTCACGTACATATCCGCGGCGCGATGCGTCAGAGCCTGGAACTTCGCGAGCGGAACACCGAACTGCTTACGCTGCTTCAGGTATTCCGTCGTCAGACGCAATGCCTCGGTCATGATGCCGATCGCTTCGGCGCACAAAGCTGCCTGTGCCCGCACTTCTGCCCCGACAATCGCCGCCGTGGCGTCGCCGCCTTCGCCGAGAGGTTCTGCGGCAGCATCGGTGAAGGCAAACTGCGCGCCGCGTCGGCCGTCATGCGTCGTGTACGCGGTGCGTGAAACACCGGCGCCCTCGGCATCCACCAGGAAGAGTCCGGTGCCACCGTCAGGCAGAGCCGCGCTCACGATCACGACATCGGCGCTGCCACCCTGCAGGACAGGGTTTTTGACGCCGTTGATTGTCCATCCCGCTGCGGAAGCTGTTGCCGTGGTCGATACGGCTGTAACCGGCCAGCGTGTACCGGGTTCTGTATGAGCGAAGGCAGACACAGCAGTCCCCTCGCTGAGCAACGGCAGGTAACGCGACCGCTGGTCAGCGGAACCGACTACGGCAATCACACCGCCCGGCGTCAGGACACCGTCCAGATACGGTTCTGGGGCGAGTGCGCGGCCGAGTTCGGTCATCACGACCATGGTCTCGACCGGACCGGCACCCATGCCGCCGTCAGCTTCGGCGAACGGCAGACCGAGCAGACCCAGCTCCGCCAACTGCTTCCACACATCGGGATTCCACCCCGCCTCGGTAGCCGACACGGCGTTGCGCTTCTCTGCGTCGTAGCTGCGACTGAGCACCTCGCGTGTGGTGTCGCGCAGCATGGTCTGTTCGTCGTTGAGTTCGAAATCCATTTCAGATACTCACAATCCGAGGATCGAGGAGGCAATAATGGAGCGCTGCACCTCACTTGATCCGCTGTAGATGGAAACCTTCCGGTAGTTCA
>NZ_JASHKR010000101.1 GCF_030056815.1 Rhodococcus sp. IEGM 1379 | reverse complement strand
CGTACGGGGAAGCCATCCAGGTGTCAGGGTTTTCGCCCCAAACCTCTTCCTGTGCCTTCTTGTCGAAGAATGCAAGCTCCCACGGGTGGACGCCGACGATGCCGCTGACCCAGCCGGTTGCACCGTCCATCGCACCGATAGCCATTGCCGTCTCGGCAAACTCGCGGGGGTGAGCTTCAAGCCCACCGAATTCCTTGGGCTGGAACATGCGGATGACGCCGGAATCGCGAAGACGCTTCGCGTTGCCGTCCGTCAGCTGCATGAGCTTGTCGCCCTCGACGCCGCCTGCGCGGATCTCGTCGGCGAACTGAGAGATGTTGTCTAGAACCTGTCCCATGATTTTCTTCGCTTTCTGGTATCGGTACCTGGCAAAATGCCTAGGCAGAAGTCTTCGCGGCGAGTCCAAGCGCGATTTCGATCAACTGATCTTCCTGCCCACCGACAAGCTTGCGACGACCGGCCTCGATGAGGATGGCAGCACCGGAAACTCCGTAACGCTTTGCGTGCGCGTCGGCGTGCTTGAGGAAGCTGGAGTAAACGCCCGCGTAACCCATGGTCAGCGAGAGACGATCCAGCTGGCATTCACCGTCCATGACGGGACGAACGACGTCTTCAGCGGCGTCGATGATCTTGAGAGTGTCGATACCCGTACGGATACCGAGCTTTTCGGTCACTGCCGCAAAGGCTTCGACCGGGGTGTTACCGGCACCGGCACCGAAACGACGCGTCGAGCCGTCGATCTGGAGTGCGCCGGCCTGAACTGCGAGCACGGAGTTTGCGACGCCGAGGCCGAGGTTCTCGTGTCCGTGGAAGCCGACCTGTGCGTCGCTGCCGAGTTCGGCGACGAGCGCGGAGACGCGGTCACTGACATCGTTCATGATCAAGGCGCCGGCGGAGTCGACGACGTAGACGCACTGGCAACCGGCGTCGGCCATGATGCGGGCCTGCGCGGCCAGCTTCTCCGGGGTGGTGCTGTGCGACATCATCAGGAAGCCAACAGTTTCCAGGCCGAGCTTGCGGGCCAGGCCGAAGTGCTGGATGGAGATGTCAGCTTCGGTGCAATGGGTGGCGATACGGCAGATGGATGCGCCGTTGTCTGCCGCCTCACGGATGTCGGACTGCACGCCTAGACCCGGAAGCATGAGGAAAGCGATCTTGGCCTGCTTCGCCGTGGCAACCGCAGCCTTGATCAGTTCCTGCTCCGGGGTGTGGCTGAACCCGTAGTTGAAGGACGAGCCGCCGAGGCCGTCGCCGTGGGTGACCTCGATGACCGGCACGCCGGCCTCGTCGAGGGCGCCGACGATCGAGCGAACGTGGTCAACGGTGAACTGGTGGCGCTTGGCGTGGGAACCATCGCGCAGGGACGAATCGGTGACCCGGATATCGAGGTCTGCACTGTAGGGCATCGTCTTGATTTCCTTTATGGAGAGATGAGTATTCGGGTCAGATGCGGGCCGCGAGCAAGGCTGTGGCGAAACTTTCGCCGACCTTTGTCGCAGCGGCCGTCATGATGTCGAGGTTGCCCGAGTACGGCGGCAGGAAGTCGCCTGCGCCCTCGACCTCGAGGAAGATGCCGACGCGTGCAAGGCCGCCGCTGATCGGTGTCGGGTCGTCGTACTGAGGTTCTGCGCGCAACCGGTATCCCGGTACGTAGGACTGAACTGCGGCGGCGATCTCGTGGATCGACTTGGTGATCGCGTCACGATCGGCGTCTGCGGGGATGGAGCAGAAGACGGTGTCCTTCATGAACATCGGTGGCTCGGCCGGGTTCAGGATGATGATCGCCTTGCCCTTCTTGGCTCCACCGATGGTCTCGATTCCACGACTCGTGGTGATCGTGAACTCGTCGATGTTGGCACGCGTGCCGGGGCCGGCCGACGGCGAAGCAACGCTGGCCACGATCTCGGCGTAGGCAACCTCGACGACGCGGGAGACGGCGTAGACCATCGGGATGGTCGCCTGTCCGCCACAGGTGATGAGGTTGACGTTGTGAGCGTCGAGGTGCGCACCCATGTTGACGGCCGGGACCACTGCAGGTCCGATCGCTGCCGGGGTGAGGTCGACGGCCTGGATGCCGAGTTCCTGGTAGCGCGGCGCGTTGGCGCGGTGCACGTACGCGGACGTTGCCTCGAAGATGATGTCGGGGAGCTCGTCCTGAGCGAGCAGCCAATCGACACCGTCACCGCTGGCGGCAATGCCGTGATCGGCAGCGCGGCGCAAGCCTTCACTGGCGGGATCGACGCCGATCATCCACTTGGGCTCGATGAGCTCGGAGCGAAGCAGCTTGTACATGAGATCGGTGCCGATGTTGCCCGGGCCGATGATCGCAGCGGAAACCTTGGTCACAGGTTCAGTCCTTACTTGAATTCTACTGTTACGGAGCCGATTTCACTGAAGTCAGCACGGAAGACATCGCCGGGGCGGGCATCGATCGCGCGGGTGCAGGATCCGGGAAGGATCACGTGTCCCGCTTCGAGGCGCACACCGAAACTTGCAACCTTGCGCGCCAACCAGGCAACCGCCTTGGTCGGGTTGCCCAGGACCGCGGAGGCATCGCCACGCGCGATTTCCTCGTCGCCCTGGAACAGGACTGCGGAGATGGAACCGATATCGACCTGCGAAGGAGCGATACGTCCCTGGCCGAGAATGACACCGGCCGAGGAAGCATTGTCCGCTATCGTGTCGGCGAGACCGATCTTCCAGTCCTTGATGCGCGAATCGATGAGTTCGATGCTCGGCACGATGTAGTCAGTCGCCGCCAGGACGTCTTCCTCGGTGCAATCCTCACCGGGGAGCGTCTTGCCGAGCACGTAACCGATCTCGACCTCGATGCGCGGGTAGCAGAACGCTGCAGTGTCGATCGGGGTTCCCTCGGCGTAGACCATGCTCGAAAGCAGGTGGCCGTAGTCGGGCTCGTCGACGCCCATCATCTTCTGCATGACCTCGGAAGACAGTCCGACCTTGTGGCCGTAGACAGTCTCACCGGATTCGATGCGCTTGCGAATGTTGAGCAGTGCAATCTCGTAGGAGTCGACGACGTCGATATCCGGGAAAGTAATGATCAGCGGGTCGATCGGGGCGCGATCACGCTCTGCGGCCCACAGAAGATTTGCGACGGAAACTCGCTGCGAATCGCTGAGCATCGCGTCCTCCTGAAAAAATGTGGGAAATAGAAATCTGTTGGTCAAACGGTGGCAGGAACTGCGCCGAAGTGCAGAAATACTTCCCACTGAGTGGGAGCGGCCCCTGTGCGCCTTTTTGGTAGTGGGTATTACCAAAAAGGCGCACAGGGACCGAAGGCCCTTACTTTGCTGCTACGTGGTTCGCAGCGATGTAACCGAAGACCATTGCGGGACCGATGGTCGCGCCGGCGCCGGCGTACTCGTTGCCCATGACGGACGCGGAGGTGTTACCGGTTGCGTAGAGTCCATCGATGATCGAGCCGTCTTCGCGGATGACACGGGCGGTGGCGTCGGTAACGAGGCCCCCCTTGGTGCCGAGGTCGCCGGCTTCACAGCGGATCGCGTAGAACGGTCCCTTGACGATTTCGTCGAGGTTCGGGTTCTTCATCGTCGGGTCGCCGTAGTACTGGTCGTAGGCGCTGTCGCCGCGACCGAAGTCCTCGTCCTTGCCGTTGCGGGCAAAGCCGTTGAAGCGGTCGATCGTGCCGAGCAGCTTGTCGGCCGGAACACCGATCTTCTCGGCGAGTTCACGCAGCGTGTCCGCCTTGTGAATGACACCCGAGTCGTAAAAGCCCTGGGGGAAGGGCATGTTCGGCAGAACCTGAGCAAACGGGTAGCGGTTCTTCGCCTTGGTGTCCATGACGAACCAAGCCGGAACGTGTCCACCTTCGAGCTGATCGTGTACGAAGTTGACGTACGGCGACGACTCGTTGGTGAAACGCTCACCCTTGGCGTTGATGATGACGGACGGTGGAATGCAGCGCTCCGAGACCAATGGGATGACTGCGCCCATCGGATGGAACACAGACGGCATCCACCAGGCATCGTCCATGAGATCGACTGCAGCGCCGAGCTTCTGGCCCGCACGGATACCGTCGCCCGTGTTCTCGCGCGCACCGGCGCTGATGTTCGCGACGCCGTTCTCGGGCAGGTACTGCGCGCGCATCTCGTTGTTGTGGTCAAAGCCGCCGGTAGCCAGCAGCACACCCTTGCGAGCGCCGATGCGAACAGTCTTGCCGTCACGCTCGGCCAATACACCGATCACGGTTCCGTTGTCGTCGACGATCATTTCGGTCATGGATGTCTTGAGCCACAACGGAACTCCGGCGTCCTTGAGGACCATGCGCATCCGAGCAACCAGAGCGCGACCACCGGTGGACATGTGGCGACGAAGAACCATGTTGGACGCAACGCGCCACGCCGCGACCAGAGAAGCCTTGCGGCCCCGCCAGGTTCGCTTGACCATCGCCAGATCGTGGTAGTCCTTGGACGTAACCCACAGACCCAACGGGCCCTTCATGGAGTTGGGGCGCTGGAACTTCTCGTCTTCCTTCAGTGCACGCGTATCGAACGGCTTGCATTCGATGGTGCGACCGAGCGGACGCCCACCGTCGAACTCCGGGTGGTAATCCGAGTAGCCCTTGACCCAGTACAGCTTCATGTGGGGGCTCTTGTCGAGCAACTTCATCAACTCGGGGCCCTGGTCGACATACGCGTCGAGACGGTCCGCGGAGATCTTGCCCTCGGTGATGATGTCGAGGTAGCGACGGATCGACTCACGTGAATCGCCGGCGCCCTTCTCGATCAGCGTCGGAGCGTTGGGGATCCAGATGCCGCCACCGGAAATCGCCGTCGAACCGCCGTACGTCTTGCCCTTGTCGATGATGAGGGTATCGAGCCCACGATCGGCCGCCGTGATGGCTGCAGACATACCGCCGCCGCCACTGCCGACCACCAGAAAGTCGACCTCGTGGTCGAACTTCACTGTGCCGTCTGTCATTACTTGTTGCCCTCTGTACGGGTGAGGAAGGCCAGAACGGTTGCGACCCAAGCGTCGCGGGCCTCGATCATCGTCCAGTGGCCACAGTTGGGGAAGATGTGAACTTCACCGTTGGGGATGTCGCGCATCGGCAGAATCGCCAAGTCGACGGGGCTGACGCGGTCGTCGCGTCCCCAGGTGAGAAGCGTCGGAGCCTTGATCTTGTTCAGCTGCGCCCAGTACGGAACTGCGGTCGATGCAGCGGCTGCGGCGCCCATAGCGGCCATGGCCTTGCTGCTGTACATGCGGCGAGCGATCTCGAGCGTCTTCGGCTCGGTAGCCAATGCCCAGCGCTCTTCGATGAGCTGCTCGGTCACGACGGCGGGGTCGAAGACCATCGACTTCAACCAGCGGACGAGAGACTCGCGAGAAGGGTTGTCCGTGAACTCCATGAGGAGCTTGATGCCTTCACCGGGGCCGGGAGAGAAGGTGTTCTTGCCCATGCCGCCGATGGTGACGAGCTTGCTCACTCGGTGCGGTTCGTCGATCGCGACCTTGGTGGCAACGATGCCGCCCATCGAGTTGCCGATCATGTGGACGGGGCCGAGCCCGAGGCCGTCGAGGAACAGTCCGACCGAAGCCTGGGCCATCATCATCGGATGGCCTTCGCCTGGATCGCTGACACCGAACCCGGGGAACTCGAGAACGTAGCAGTGGAAGTGCTGGGCGAATTCCGCGAGAACACCGCGGTAGTTGCGCCAACCGGTCACGCCGGGGCCTGATCCGTGCAGCAGCAACAACGGCGGGCCGTCGCCGGCCTCGTGGTAGCGAAGTACACCGAGATCGGTCTGCAGCTCTTTCAGAGTGTCCTCGTAGCTCAGTTCAGTCGTCATGCGACAAACGGTGCCATCACCGGCGCTGAGCTGGTACTAACCGTCCCGATCAGCGAGACACCAAGGGGTGGATTCCATGCGCCGACACGACAAACGGGTGTCGGCGGCGCAGGAGTTCCTGCGCCGCCGACACCCACTCTGACTAGGTGATTCAGCTCTTCCAGACCTCATCGAAGAGCATGATGCCGTCGATGCTCTGCTTCAGTCCGTGAACGTTCTTATTCCAGACGTCGAGCGTCGGGACGTTGCCCCAGACCAGCCACGGCACGGTCTCGGTGGCGCGTTCCTGGATCTTCGCGAGGACGGCCTTCTTGTCCTCGTTGTTGGTAGCGACACCGAGCTGATCGAGCAGGACGTCCATCTGGGCATCCGAGTAGCCGGTGGCGTTGTTGCGGCCGCCGGTTTTGAGGCCAGTGTAGAGACGCTCGAACGGATCGGCTTCGGAAACGCTGAGTGCGCCGGCGCTGATGTCGAAGTCGCGGTCGATGTACACCCGCTTGGTGATGTCAGCTACGCCGTTGACGTACTCGATCTGCGTGTCGAAACCGACTGCGTTGAGCATTGCCTGCACGCCCAGAGCAGTTGCCTGCGCTGCCGACTCCTGAACGGCCAAGTAGGTGATCTTGCCGTCGTAGCCGTCGGCCTTGGCCTGCGCCAGCAGGTCCTTCGCCTTGGCCGGGTCGACACCGATCGGTGCGACGTCGTTGTGCCAACGCGAAGTGTCCTGGAAGATTTCCTGACCGGGCAAGCCCTTGCCGTTGTTGACGCGAGTGTTGAGCGTGTCCGGGTCGATGGCCAGAGCCATTGCCTGACGAACACGCAGATCCGAGCCCGGACGGCCCGGAGCCATGTTCACATTCGCGATGTAACCGAGCGACGGAATGTCGACGAAGCCCGGGTTACCGTTCTCGATCAGATCGAGGATCGGGGTGAGCGTGCGCATGTACGCGACGTCGACGCCGCCGGTCTTGAGGGCTTCAGCGGTGGGCTGAGCGCCGACGATGCTGATCAGCTTGAGCTTGTCGACGTTCGGTGCGCCGCCGTAGTAGTCGGGGCGAGCTGCCAGAACGAGTTCCTCGTTGGGGGCGAACTTTTCGAGTGTGAACGCGCCCGCACCGATCGGGGTGAACGTCTCACCCTTCTGAGCTGTGGGGGCGACGATCATGCCCGGTCCGGTGGCCAGCATCGACTCGACGCCCGTCCACGGATCAACGAGGTTGAAGACAACCGTCGTCGCGTCCGGTGCATCCATCGAGGCGACCTTGGCAGCCCACAGGCTGGACTGCGGTCCCTTGTTGGTGACGTAACGGGTGATGCTGTCGGTGACGGCCTTGGAATCGAATGGCGTTCCATCACTGAAGGTGGTTCCCGGACGCAGCTTCAACGTCCAGGTCTTGCTGTCGACGCTCGGCTCGAGCGACTCCGCCAGCTGCGGCACGAACTTCTTCTCGATGGGGTCGTAGCGCATCAGTGAGTCGTAGATCGCGCCGAGTTCGCTGCCACCGGCAGCGCCGGCAATCTGTCCCTTGGCGGGGTCGAGCGTCGTCACGGCGGAGTAGCCGCTGAATGTGAGGGTGCCACCCTTGGTGGGGGTGCCGGGATCGGCCTGCTCGTTGACCATGCCGATCTTGAGTGCGGAACCCGATTCGACGGTTTCACCGCCGCCGCTCGAGCCGTTGTCGGCGCACGACGCCAAGAACATGCTTGCGGTGATTGCCAGGGTGACCGCAGCTAATCTGCGACTCCCGCGGCGGGAACTACGAGTCATTCGAATTTCTCCAGAATAGTGATGTGATTCGACTGTCGATCACAAGGTGGGGAACAACAAAGTTGTTGAGCAACAAAGTTGTTGAGCAACAAAGTTGTTGAGCAACAAAGTTGTTGAGCAACAAAGTCTTTGGCTGGTGCGCCGAACAAACTTGGGTTCAGTCGGGCGCCTCGGTCGACATCGTGATGCAATAACGATCCACGGACTGTTTAGCGCACTCGCCGCCGCGCTGTCGCGCCACTACCGATGACTGGGATCACTGACATGGGGATCTTCGCGAGCCTGCCAATGCGATTGCAGCGCAGCCACTGCGAAATAAAAAAACTCGCAACAATTGTCCGAATCTACACATTGCCGACCGCGCTCAGGTGACACAGTTCAGGTGATACCGCTACAGCGATATCACCTGAACTACCGGGAACTCAGATCCATTGTTGAGTGGAAACGGCAAGGAGCCGGTCCATCGTGTCGGCCGAGAAAGTATTGACGGGAACGGGCGGCGCCTTGCGTCCACGACGCGGGGCTCCCAGCTCGGGGTACAGCGACCGCGAGACCTCGCGGGCTGCGTCGACAACCAACGGTGCGACTCGCTCGAGCTGAGCGGTCCGCATGTCGCCGCACAGCGCGATGCTGCCGACGGGGCCTTCGTGCCCACGAATCGCAGCGGCGACACAGGCCACTCCGCGAGCCGATTCGCCGCGCTCGAACGCAAGCCCGCGACGCTGACGGATGCGGTTGAGTTCCTGATGCAGAACGCCGGTCTCCGAGATGGTGTTCTCGGTACACCGAGGGAGGGTGGTACCAAAAAGTGCGTCGACGCGCTCCGGGTCGATCCACGCCAGCATCGCCTTACCGCCCGCCGTGGAGTGCGCAAGGGCACGGCCACCGACTCGCGACGGGAGTGCTGCGGCGAAACGTCCGCCGACCTTGTCGAGGTACACCGTTTCACGGCCATCGAGGACAGAGAGGTGCACAACCATTCCGGTCTGCAGATGCAGTTCATGCAGAAGCGGTGCCGCAGCTTCACGAATCTGACTGTGGCCACCGTCGCCGCCGCCCAGTCCGAGTGCGCGTCGACCCAAGCAGTAGCCGAATGATGCATGATCGACCCAGTCGAGTTTGACGAGCTGATCGAGGATGCGGTGAACAGTGGACCGCGGAAGCTGCGTGCGGCACGCAACCTCTTCCAGAGTGAGCCGGGCAGCTCGACCGTCGAAGGCATCGAGAATGAGCGTCATCCGCTCGACCATCGACGGCGGCAGGTCCTTCTTGGCCGCAGTACTGGTCGGCTGAACCGTGGTCATTGTGTCGTCGATATCAACGATGGTCATTGACGCCTCCCGGAAACTGGAATTGATTCTAGTGACTATAACCCAGGTCACAGCATCTGGGAAGCCGAGTCCTGCAAATCAGTCCCAATCACCGGAAAGTCACCCCCTTACGAACGCTGTCACGGCTATAAACGCCCGATGCACTTGGGAATCGTCACACCGGTCCTGATCCAGCACCCCAGCACCCGCTCCGAATGGGAGGCCACTGCCGACATCGAAGAGGTTGCGCAGATCGCCGAAACGGCCGACCGGCTGGATTTTCACCACTTGACCTGCAGCGAACACGTGGCAGTGCCGGCCGAGATCGCCGAAGAACGTGGCGGAACCTACTGGGATCCACTAGCAACACTCGGGTATCTCGCCGCCCGGACACGCAACATCCGCCTTGCCACGCAGGTGCTCGTGCTGGGATATCACCACCCACTCGAGATCGCGAAGCGCTACGGAACCCTGGATCGCGTCAGTAACGGCCGACTCGTTCTGGGCCTCGGAGTCGGCACGCTAAAAGAAGAATTCGATCTCATAAGTGCGCCATTCGCCGACCGTGGAGCACGCGCCGACGATGCCCTCGCAGCGCTGCGTGTGTCGCTGTCGAACCCCTGTCCGGAGTACCACGGCGAGTTCTACGACTACTCGGACTTCGTCGTGGAACCGCACGCAGTCCAGACCCGGGTGCCACTGTGGATCGGCGGCCGGACACAGCGGTCTCTGCGCCGAGCAGTAACCCACGGCGACGGCTGGGTACCGTTCGGATTGCGCTTCTCGGAATTGAAGGACATGCTCGCCGCAGCGCCGCTCCCCGAGCGCTTCGACGTCATTCTGTCCACCGGCGCTCCCCTCGATCCGCTTGGCGACGCCGAGCAGACCGTCCGCGCGCTGACTCGCGTCCGTGACGCCGGAGCGACTATCGCAAGCTCCTCGATCTCCGCGACAAGCGCCGCGCATTTCAGTGATCAACTCGAAGAACTTCACCGCATCGCCCTCGCCGAGGGCATCGAATTCACCGCTTCCTGATTTATCCATTCCGTCTGTGAGGACTATCCGATGACCGACTCCACATCAATGATCGAATCCCTGCTTGCACGTGTCGAACTCCTCGAAGACAAGCTCGCCATCACCGAACTCCTGACTGCCTACAGTCCGGCCGTCGACAGCGGATCCGCCGACGAGGTCGCGAACCTGTGGCTCGAAGACGGCGTCTACGACGTCGACACCGGGGCAATGCACGGCCGCGGCGAACTGCGCGCGATGGTGAAGAGCGACGCACATCAGCACTGGATCATGAACGGCGCCGCGCACATGATGACGCCGGCCCACATTCGCATCGACGGCAACAAGGCTGTCGCAACCTGCCATTCGCAGCTGATCATCAAGGATCCTGAGAACCCGAAGGGCTTCAAGGTCCTGCGGATCACGGCCAACCGCTGGGAACTGGTCAAGAACGACGGTGAGTGGAAGGTCAAACTCCGCACCAACAGCATCCTCGACGGACGTCCCGAGGCTCGCGCAATCCTGGCTGCCGGGGTGACGAGCTAGCACTTCCCGTGATGCTCCTATCGAAGTAGGAGCATCACGGCACACCCCTCATCTTGAAAGTTCGTCCTCCCAAACTATATAGTTCATTTAATCGAATCATCTGGTTCGACATCTGTGCGACCAGGAGTCCGATGAGCACCCGTACCCGAGAATTGGCGCATCGCCCACGCCGGCGACCGAGTGGCAGATCCATCGCACTGCTCGGCCCGGCATTCGTGGCTGCCATCGCGTATGTCGATCCCGGAAACGTTGCCGCCAACCTCACTGCGGGCGCCAGGTACGGCTATCTCCTGATCTGGGTGCTGGTTCTCGCCAATGCCATGGCCGTACTGGTGCAGTACCTTTCCGCGAAACTCGGTCTGGTCTCCGGAAAATCCTTGCCGGAGATGCTCGGTCAGCGTCTACGCAAGAACAACCGTCGCGCATTCTGGCTGCAAGCCGAAACTATGGCAATCGCAACGGATGTCGCCGAGGTCATCGGCGGCGCCATCGCACTCAACCTGCTGTTCAACGTCCCACTCTTTGTCGGTGGACTCATCACCGGCTGCGTGTCGATGGTCATCCTGATGATTCAAAGTAGGCGCGGCCAAAGGACTTTCGAGTTCGTTGTCATCGGGCTTCTCGCGATCATCACGATCGGCTTCCTCACAGGACTCGCCTTCACCGATATCTCGGGCGCCGACGCCGTCGCCGGATTGGTTCCACGATTCGACGGCACCGAAACAGTGCTGCTCGCAGCGAGCATGCTCGGGGCAACAGTCATGCCCCATGCCATCTACCTGCATTCCGCATTGGCACGGGATCGTCACGGGCACATCGAACCCGGGCCCAGGTTGCAGCGACTCCTGAAGATCACTCGCTGGGATGTAGTGATCGCGCTCATCATCGCCGGCACGGTGAACATCGGAATGCTGCTCCTCGCCGCCTCTGCGCTGCGCGGAGTTCCCGGAACGGACACCATCGACGGAGCCCATGCGGCAATCGAGAACTCCCTCGGCCCCGGAGTTGCCGTGGTATTCGCGATCGGCCTGCTCGCATCGGGACTGGCCTCCACATCCGTCGGTTGCGCAGCAGGAGCCGAGATCATGCACGGTCTTCTCGCCGTACGCATTCCGGTAATCACTCGGCGGATCGTCACACTCATCCCCGCCCTGATCGTCCTCGGACTGGGCGTCGACCCGACACTGGCACTCGTACTGAGCCAAGTGGTGCTGAGCTTGTGCATACCGTTCGCGATCATCCCCCTCGTCCGGATGACCTCGGATCGTGAACTCATGGGAGATGCCCGCAATGCCCCACTGACCACCGTCGCGGCCTGGCTCGCCGCCGGGCTGATTGTCACGCTCAACGTTGCGCTGCTGTATTTGACGGTCACCGGCACCGGCTGAGCTGCGCAATTCCGCACACAAGTTCCCTCGCCGTGCGGTTTTCCGCGGATCGACTCGACTTGTGGACCACATTACCCATCGGCACACCCCGGAAACACAAAAGTCACCCAGCGCGCCCCTCACAAAACGCGCTGGATGACTTCAGGCAATCGACGTACTAGTTCGCTTGCTCCACCAGAGTTGCCTTGGCCCAGCGGTAGTCGGCCTTGCCGCTCGGCGAACGCATGATCGTCGGAACGGTGACGACCGTGCGCGGGATCTTGTACCGAGCAACCTGCGTCGCGCAGTGCTCACCGATTTCTACGGCATCGGGAACGTCGAAGCCCTCACGGGTGGTGATGACAGCGGCAACGCGCTCGCCAAACTTCTCGTCCGGGACTCCGGCAACCAGAGCGTCGAGAACGGCCGGGTGGCTCTTGATGGCCTGCTCGATCTCTTCGGGGTACACCTTCTCGCCGCCGGTGTTGATGCACTGAGATCCGCGCCCCAGCAACACGATCGAACCGTCAGCTTCGACGCGTCCGACGTCGCCGAGCACCGACATGCGGACTCCGTCGACGATCGGGAACGTCGCGGCAGTCTTGACCGGGTCGTTGAAGTACCCGACCGGGACGTGGCCTGAGCGGGCGATGTATCCGGTGTCGGGAGATCCGGGCTCGAGCGGACGCATCCGCTCGTCGACTACGCGGGTCTCGTCACGCGCGGCGATACGCATCAAGCCGTCTTCACCGATCTCGATGTTGCCGTCGACACCCGACTCCGAGGAGCCGAAGCCGTCACGGATGTTCAGGTTCGGAACGAGCGACTTCAACTGATCACGCAGGGACAGGGAGAACAGTGCCCCGCCGGACGTCACCATGGCTACCGAGCTGAGATCGTAATCCGCACCGTTGGCTGCCAATTCGTCCGCGATCGGACGTGCCATCGCGTCGCCGACGACGGTGATGGAGATGGCCTTCTCGGTTCCGGCGAGTTCGAGCGTCGTCTTGGCGTCGAACTTTGCCATCAGAATGGCGTTGGCGCCCATGAAGAATCCGGTGAACAGCGAGTACGACGCAGCGCCGTGCATGAGCGGTGCGGTGCTGAGCATGTTCATCGCGAAGACGTTCGGCACGGCGGTGTACAGCTCTTGCGCGGTACGGTGCGGCGGCCCGAACGGATTGCCACCGGTCAGCGCGGCAAAGTAGAAGTCCTCGTGGCGCCACATGACGCCCTTGGGCATGCCCGTGGTTCCGCCGGTGTAGATGATGAACAGGTCGTCTTCACTGCGCGCTCCGAAGCCACGCGAAGACGCCTGTGCCTGGGCGGCAGCCTCGTAACCGACGGTGTCGACGCCGTCGACAACGAGTGAACCCGGGTTGCCAACGACAACAACGTGCTTCACGTCGGGGGTTCCCGGGAGAACTGTCGCAACCGTCTCGGCAAATTCTTCGTCGACGATCAGGGCGACCGACTTGGAATCGTTATACAGGTACGTCAGTTCGGCGTCGACGTAGCGGTAGTTCACATTGATCGGGACAGCACGAATCTTGAGGCAGCCCAACAGGCTCTCGACGTATTCGATGCTGTTGCGCATGTGAAGGGCGACGTGATCGCCCGGCGCTACTCCAGCACTTGCAAGGTGGTGTGCGATGCGGTTCGATCCCTCGTCGAGTTCGACGTAGGTGCGGCGACGGCCGTCGCAAACAAGTGCTGTTCGATCCGGAATCAAGTCCGCTACGCCCTCGTACAGATCTGCCAAATTCAGTGACACTGATGGTGCCTTCCATGATTTCAGGTCCGACACAATCGGCCGCCCTGACCGCGCTGTCTGTTTCGGTACTACTGCCTGATCCGGCGCTTTACCGCCGTATCTAGGTCTTGAGCATTGCTGCCAGGAGCGCAGCAGATCCGCCGCTCGACCCACCCGAAGCAGCCAGCGCAGATCCTGCGCTGAGGATCTCCAGCGACTGACTGGGGCGTGGATGCTTGTGTGCAGGTGAGTCGTTGAACATGGGCGCTCCGGGCAAAATCGGTGGTGACGCGGGATGCGTACGCCCCTTGTCGGCGCGTAGCCCCAAGGTGGCATGACCCACCCGTGACCTACATCACCGCTCCCACTGACCGGGACTGTCGCATTTTCAGTCCGGCATCTGTTCAAAACTAGAACTAATTCTGATTTTGACTTCGGTAGTTTTACGGAACTTCCACCCAAAATCTCGTCAGCAAATTAGAATGAATACTAATTTTCAGTAGACATCGTTCCAGCGGACATCCGTTTCACTGGCACAGGATCGAAGGAGCACGACATGACGCAATCACTGAGCTTGGAAGGCAAAGTTGCCG
>NZ_JASHKR010000100.1 GCF_030056815.1 Rhodococcus sp. IEGM 1379 | reverse complement strand
TTCGACAAGATCAGGACTCATCGTGACCACTACACTTCCGGCACCGAACACAGCCACCGACGAACACCACCACGACAACCTGCTGGTGAAATACGGCGCCACCAAAGTCATGGCGGCGTTGTTCGTCGGTGTACTCCTGCTGCAGATGGGATTCATCCTCAGTTACGTCGCCGCGTTCCATCAGCCGACGCCCCGCGACATCGAAATCGCGGTCATCGCGGATCCGGGAATTCCCGCGGGCATGGACCAGCAGGTCGCTGACAAACTCAACGCTATCGACGGCAGCCCACTGAGTGCCCAGGTCATCGACAACACCGCCACAGCCCGTCGGATGCTCCACGACCGCGAGATCCAGGGCGCATTTGTCATCAGCCCGGTGGGTCCCGACATGCTGATCACTGCCAGCGCCGGTGGCAGTTCGATCGCGACGTCGCTCGAAGCAGTCTTCGCCCAGGTCGAGCAGAGCCAGAACCGGGAGTTCGTCGTGCGCGACGAGATCCCCGTCGGCGCTCACGACAATCGTGGCCTCTCCGGCTTCTACCTCGCCGTCGGCTGGGTTGTCGGTGGATACCTCTTTGCCGCGGCAATCGGATTGTTCATCGGTGCACCGAAGACTCTCCGCCAGGCCGGCGCCCATACCGGCGTCATCGCGATCTACTCGATCATCTCGGGAGCGTTGGGCGCACTCATCACCTCGCACGTGCTCGGCACGTTTGCCGGGCATTGGTTGCCACTCTGGATCCTGGGCAGCGCGGTCGTGTTCGGCACGGCGATGTTCACCCTCGGATTGCGTGCCGCCATCGGCATTCTTGCAGTTCCACTAGCCATCGCAGTGTTCGTCATCCTCGGTAACCCCAGCGCCGGAGGCGCTTTCGGCTCCAACATCATTCCGTCGTTCTACGCTGCTATCGGCCGCTGGATCACGCCCGGCGCGGGCACCGAAGGCGTTCGCAGCATCGTGTATTTCAACAACGTCGGAATCGGTCAGCCGGCCTTGACGCTTTTCCTGTACGCCCTGATCGGCACTGTCCTTCTCTTTGGATTCACGTTGCGCCGAAATCGAAAGTCACTCGACACGTCACCGACTCCGGATGTCGCAAACGTCGACTAGTCCTACTCTGGAATCCATGACGAGCCTCCTCCACCCCAGCGCCTCGCATGTCGCCGAGACCTTGATCGCTCGCGGTCACCACGGCGTCATAGTCACGCAAGCCGACGCGACGCACACTGCCGAAGAAGCCGCGGCCGCTGTTGGGGTGGAGGTTGGCGCAATCACGAAGTCGCTCGTCTTCCTTCTTGACGACGACCCGGTGTTATTGCTGGTCTCGGGTGCGCATCAAGTCAATCTGAAGGCCACCGGTGAACGTCTCGAAGGCACGTTGACGCGCGCTCCGCTGGAGATGGCAAAGTCTGCGACGGGTCAGCCCATCGGCGGAGTTGCGCCCCTCGGGCACCCCACCAATCTGCCGACCTACGTCGACACGGCCCTCGCGCACTACCCGATTCTGTGGGCCGCGGCAGGTCACCCCAATACCGTCTTCCGGACGACGTATCCGGAACTTCTGCGAATCACAGCAGGCCTCGCCGTCGAGATGGACTGATCGCCGTCGGCCCACGCGCCGCAACTGCGTCCTATAGTTGGGCAAACATCCTTGCGTCCGACCCGGAGAGTCCCAATTGACTGACACCACGCCTCGAACATCCGAGTTGTCCACCGGCATCTGTGCCGCCGACTACCGCGCCGCATTGGGTCGCCACCCGGCGGGAGTCACTGTTGTCACTCTCAACTCCGGCACAGGCCCAGTGGGTTTCACTGCCACCTCGTTTTCCTCGGTGTCTCTCGAACCTCCGCTCGTCTCGTTCAACATCGCGGAGACGTCGTCGAGCATCACTGCGCTCAAGGCTGCCGAATCATTGGTGATCCACCTGCTCGGCGAGCATCAGCAACATCTGGCACAGCGTTTTGCGCGTAGCGCTGATCAGCGTTTTGCCGACGAATCACTGTGGGCGGTACTCGATACCGGCGAGCCCGTGCTGCACGGCACCCCCAGTTGGATGCGGGTCACTGTCGATCAGTTGATTCCCGTTGGCGACCACACCTTGGTCATCGGACTGGTCACTCGAGTCCATGCCGACGAGGACGACGACTCCGCTGCAGCGCCGTTGCTCTATCACGAGGGCAAGTACTACCGCCCTACACCGTTGAGCGAATAACAAGCCCCTGAGCGAATAAACCAAAGATGAGGGCCTCACCGAAAAATTCGGTGAGGCCCTCATCTTGTGAAAGAACTTACAGCGCTACGTACTTGGTATCGAGGTACTCGTCGATACCTTCGGTGCCGCCTTCACGGCCGAAGCCCGATTCCTTGACGCCACCGAAAGGTGCTGCAGCGTCGGAGATCGCGCCGCGGTTCACGCCGACCATGCCGGTATCCAGCTTGGCCGAGACGCGCATCGCGCGGTCGATGTCTCGGGTGTAGAAGTACGCCACCAGACCGAACTCGGTATTGTTGGCTGCCGCAACGGCTTCGTCTTCGGTTTCGAAACCGACTACGGCTGCAACGGGTCCGAAGATCTCTTCCTTGAGCAGACGAGCATCGGCGGGAACCTGATCGAGGACCGTCGGGGTGAAGAAGAACCCGGGGCCTTCGGGTGCCGACCCACCGGTGCGAACGCGAGCGCCCTTGGACACGGCGTCATTGACGAGTCCGGTGACGGTTGCGAGCTGCTTGGTGTTGATCAGCGGTCCGATGTTGGTGCCCTCGGCGTCGCCGGCGCCCACCGTCAGTGCAGCGACCTTGGCCGTGAACTTCTCGGTGAACTCTTCGCGGACCGAGTTGGCGACGTAAATGCGGTTGGCTGCGGTGCACGCCTCGCCGCCGTTACGCATCTTCGCGATCATGGCCCCGTCGACAGCTGCGTCGATGTCGGCGTCGTCGAACACGATGAACGGAGCGTTGCCACCCAGTTCCATGGACGTGCGGAGCAACTTGTCAGCCGCATTGCGCACCAACAGCTTTCCGACGCCGGTGGAGCCGGTGAAGGTGACCTTGCGCAGACGCGCGTCTTCCATCAGCGGTCCACTGATGGATGCTGCATCGGAGGTCGGGAGGATGGAGAGCACGCCGTCGGGCAGACCGGCGTCGGCAAACACCTGACCGAGAAGCTGCATGGTCAGCGGAGTGTCCTCCGCAGGCTTGACGATGATGGTGCAACCGGCAGCGAGCGCCGGTCCGATCTTGCGAGTACCCATGGCCAACGGGAAGTTCCACGGAGTGATCGCGAGAACCGGTCCGACAGGTCCCTTGGTGACGAGGATGCGACCGTTGCCGGCCGGAGCCTGCGTGAAGCGTCCACCGATGCGGACCGCTTCTTCGCTGAACCAGCGCAGGAACTCGCCGCCGTAGTTGACCTCACCACGGGCCTCGGCCAACGACTTACCCATTTCCAGGGTCATCATCAGCGCGAAGTCCTCGGCGCGGGCATGCAGCAACTCGAATGCACGACGCAGGATCTCGCCACGAACGCGAGCGGGTGTTGCAGCCCAATCTTCCTGTGCCGCAGCAGCGAGGTCGAGTGCGCGGATGCCGTCAGCGGCAGAGGCATCCGCTACCTGAGCCAACTCTTCACCGGTGGCCGGGTTGTAGACCGCGAAGGTCTTTTCGGCAGGAACAAGCTTGCCGCCGAGCCAAATGCCCTTAGGTACAGAATCGAGAAGTTCCGAGACGTTCGACATATCAGTTCTCCTGTGCTGCAGCGCGAATAGCGGTTTCGAGGACGGTCAGTGCGTCGTCGAGCAGCTCCTCGGAGATAACCAGCGGCGGGAGCAGACGGACGACGTTGCCGTAGGTACCGCAGGTCAGGATAACGACACCGGCTGCGAGGCAAGCGCCGGCGATCGCCTTGGTGATATCAGCGTCCGGCTCCTGTCCGCCGGGCTTGACGAACTCGATGGCGAGCATGGCACCGCGGCCACGAACGTCACCGATGACGTCGAGTTCCTTGGCCAGCGTGTTGATTCGGCCGACGACGGTGCTCTCGATGGTGCGTGCGCGAGCAGCCATGTCAAGTTCACGCATCTGGTCGATGGATGCCAATGCAGCAGCGCAGGCAACGGGGTTGCCGCCGTAGGTGCCGCCGAGGCCGCCCGGGTGGACTGCGTCGATGAGCTCTGCGCGGCCGGTGACAGCTGCGAGCGGCATGCCGCCGGCGATGCCCTTGGCGAGCGTCATCAGGTCGGGGACGATGCCCTCGTGGTCGCTGGCGAACCAGGAACCGGTACGCGCGAAGCCGGTCTGGACCTCGTCGGCGATGAAGACGACGCCGTTGGCCTTGGCCCAGGCGACGAGCGTCGGCAGGAATCCTTCTGCGGGAACGATGAATCCGCCCTCGCCCTGAATGGGCTCGATGAGGATGGCTGCGGTGTTGGCTGCGCCGATTTGCTTCTCGATCATCGTGATGGCGCGCTGTGCGGCCTGCTCACCGGTGATCTTGGAGCCGTCGTAGTTGAGGCCCTCACGGAAGGGGTAGGACATCGGAACGCGGTAGACCTCGGGGGCGAACGGGCCGAAGCCGCTCTTGTACGGCATGGACTTGGAAGTCAGTGCCATCGTGAGGTTGGTGCGGCCGTGGTACGCGTGATCGAAGACGACAACTGCGTCGCGGCCCGTTGCGTGGCGGGCGATCTTCACGGCGTTCTCGACAGCTTCTGCACCGCTGTTGAACAAAACGGAACGCTTCTCGTGGTCACCGGGGGTCAACTCGGCGAGACGCTCGGCAACCTCGACGTAGCCCTCGTACGGCGCGATCATGAAGCAGGTGTGCGTGAAGTGCGCGACCTGGTCCTGGACTGCGGCAACGACGGCCGGGTTGGACGCGCCGACGCTGGTCACGGCAATGCCGGCACCGAGGTCGATCAGCGAGTTGCCGTCGACGTCGACGATGACGCCGCCGTCTGCATCGGCAACGTAGACCGGGAGGGTGGATGCGACACCGGCGCCGACAACCTTCTTACGACGCTCTGCGAGCGCAGCCGAGCGCGGGCCCGGGAACTCCGTGACGATGCGACGTTCCTGCGGAAGCCTGTATTCGATTGCACTCATGTGACCACCCTCTCTGTTGTGTATTGCATTCGAGTATGCGACGCGCGAACCGGTCTGAAGCCTGCCGAAATGGACATCCCATGGTTCAGGCCTACTCCATATCGGCAACGGCCGCTAGCCTTACACAGGTGACAGTTCCGATCTCGTGGCTACTACTCCAGCGGCACCTCTCGCTGAAACTGCTGACCAACCGCAGCGCAACTACGCAGCCGGTGACGTTTGCGCAGGCCACCGAACTGACGGACCCCACTCCCTGGCTTTCCGGCGGCGAGTTGGTCCTCACTACCGGGCTTGCTCTGGTCGACGCGAGCACCGCCGACTACACCGAGTACATCGACCGCCTGGCCGCCGCAGAAGTATCGGCTCTGGGTTTCGGAACGGGGCTTTCCCACGAGGCCGTGCCGCTGGACCTGCTGGCAGCGGCCGAAAATCGGGGACTGCCGGTGCTCGAAGTACCGTTCACCACCCCGTTCGCGGCAGTGACACGCGCGGTAATGACCCGCTTGAGCCAGCAGGAATACGAATCGGTTCTGCGCGCGGCGGAGGTGCAGACGCGTATCACCCGGGTTGCGTTGCGCGGCGGTGTATCCGCGATTGTGCGCGAGTTGGCTGCAGCCACAAAAACTTCGGTCGCGTTTGTGGGCGATCGACTCACGGCGGTGCACCCCACCAATCAAAACGCGCTCATCGCCGAGGTGCGCGCGGTAGCCGCCACCACCCGAGATCCCAACGCTCCGGCATCGATCTCGCAGAGCACTCCCGAGCGAACTTTGACTCTCTCCCCTGTCGGAGTGACTGGCAGTTGGCACGGCCATCTCGCGATGGCCGGCACCGGACCGCTGAACAACATCGACCGAGTTCTCCTCGGACACGCCGTCTCGCTACTCACCTTGGAGTTGGAGAAGCCGGTACGCCTGCGCGCCGAGCGAACCCGGTTGAACTCCATGGCATTCGGACTCCTTCTGGACGGAAGAATCCCCGACGACAACGTACCGTCATATCTGGACGAGGCCGGCGACACCAACGGGTTCGTTCGCGTAGTCCATGTCCGCGGATCTGCTCTGAGCTCAGCTCTGCGGGAATTCGACAATGCGCTCGCCCGCGCCGGCCGACCAATTTTTGCTCAAGTCGACTCCACCGCGCTCACGGTTCTCCTGCGGGGCACTGACACTGTGGAGACCGCGAAAACCTTTCTCGCGCAACTCTCCCCCAACGAGGCCAAGGCCGTACGCGCCGGGATCAGTACGGCACATCGATTGCTCGACGCCCCCCGCGCGCTGATCCAGGCGCGGGCCGCAGCCAACCTCACGACCGCCACCGAGCGCATCATCGAGTTCGATGCTCTCACCGGTTCGACAATTCTGGCGTCCGAACCTGCTCGGGAAGCTCTTGTGGCCTTGGCTGCCAACACCATTCCGGTATTGACCGAGCATGACCAGGCACATGGAACCGCGCTCACTGTCTCCCTGCGCGCCTATCTCGAAGCGAACGGCCAATGGGAGTCCGCTGCAGCCGAACTCGGCGTGCACCGGCACACCCTCCGAGGTCGCATCACTCGCATCGAAGAACTGCTGCGATGCGACCTCGGTCAGGCGAGAGTCAGGGCTGAACTATTGCTCTCACTACTCGCTTGGGAGAGCCGCTGACGCGAAAGTTGATGCCCCACGAACGAGCAGTTCGAGTTCGGCGTCGACGGTGCACAGCTTTGCCGTGTCCAGTGCCCCGCTACGACGCACGCTGGCCATCAAAGCCGTGAACCTGTGCAAGGCTTCGGGATTGGCAGCCTTCCACAGCTCGACAATACCCTCGACACCTTCGCCCAGTGCTCCCGACACCAGGTCCGCGAAACGCGCAGTCAAACGTGCGTGAACGGCAGCACTACCCATGACCTCCCAATGCGAGGCTCCAGCAGCAACGTCGACGCCGCCGAGTACATCACCCAGATCGAGGGCTACCGAAAGTTCGTGGTAGAGCGCGGCAGCGGCCGGGGCCGTCGTATTCTCTTGCAACGCAATGTCAGCCAACGCCAAGGCTCCGAAGGAACCGTTGATGCGTTCGTTCGCCGACAGTCCACGGGTGAGCTCTCGAACGGGCGCAGACCACCGGTCGATGTCAGCGCGGGGGTTCACGATGAACCGGCCGGCAGCTCCCGGCCGGCGCAGTACCCAGCTCATTTCCGATTCCAGCAACTGCTGCAGGCGGTCGAGGGACTTCAACTGACCGCGGGCACTGAGATCCGAATTCAGAATCTCGCTGCGCAGATCCTCGGTGCCGAGAACCTCACTCACCACGGCATAGGCAAGTGCAGCCTCCGGACTGCGTACTCCCAGATGTTCTTCCAGACGGAACAGCACGCCCGGTCCGACGCGGTTGACCAGCTCGTCGACCACGGAGGTGATGATGATGTCGCGTCCGAGCCGATGCGACCGCACAGCGTCAGGCGCGGCCTCGACAACCGACGACGGGAAGTACTGCGGAAGTCGATCGGCAAAAATTTGATTGTCGGGGACTGCCGAACCACCCAACTCGGCGGTGAGCACGTTCTTCGACTGGGCAACCAGCACAGCAAGTTCGGGCCGCAGGAGACCCTGGCCTGCCTGGGCGCGAACGGCAAGCGCCTTGGCGTCCGGTAGGGATTCTTCGACCCGCTTCATGGCGCCGGCCGAGACAAGATCCTCGATCAGTCGTTCGTGCTGATCGAGCAGTGCCGGAGCGCGATGCTCGGCCAGACTGATCGCCAGCGTTTGGTCGGCACTGGCTTTCAGGACAGAGTCCGCTACCTCGTCCTGAGCGGCAGCGAGGAGTGCGTTCCGGGACGTTGCGTCCAGCTCCGCCAACGCAATCTTGATGTTAACCTCACGGTCGGACGTCGCGACACCAGCAGCGTTGTCGATGAAGTCAGCGTTGATTCGTCCACCGGCAGCAGCATATTCAATGCGTGCGCGCTGCGTGAATCCGAGGTTGCCGCCCTCGCCCACCACTGTTGCGCGCAGTTCGTCGGCGCTGACGCGCACACCGTCGTTGGACGGGTCGGCCGCGTCGACATTGCTTTCCGCCGACGCCTTCACATACGTGCCGACTCCACCGTTCCACAACAGATCCACCGGGGCACACAGGATGGCCCGGATCAGTTCTTGCGGGGTCAACGATTCCGCGGTGATTCCGAGTGCTGCGCGGGCTTCTGCGGGCAGACGAATCGACTTCGCGCTGCGTGGCCAGACTCCGCCACCTTCGGACATCACGGTGCGATCGAAGTCGTCCCACGACGAGCGCGGCACAGTGAACAAGCGAGCGCGTTCGGTGAACGTCGCCTCGGCGTCGGGGTTCGGGTCGATGAAGATGTGGCGGTGATCGAAAGCCGCAACCAGACGGATCTTGTGCGAGAGCAACATTCCGTTGCCGAACACGTCGCCGGACATGTCGCCGATACCGGCCACGGTGAACGGATCGGTGTCCACATCCAGGTCACGTTCGGCGAAGTGGCGCCTCACAGCCACCCACGCGCCGCGCGCGGTAATGCCCATAGCCTTGTGGTCGTAGCCTGCACTGCCGCCGGAAGCGAAGGCGTCGCCCAGCCAGAATTCACGCTCTACCGCGATGCCGTTGGCGACATCGGAGAACCGAGCGGTTCCCTTGTCTGCTGCTACAACGAGGTACGAATCCTCACCGTCGTATTCGACAATTTCAGCCGGGCGCACCAGTTCGCCGTCGACGATGTTGTCGACGACGTCGAGGAGGCCGCGGATGAAGGTGCTGTACGCCTCCTGCACCTGTGCCGGTGTCGGGCAAGACGTTCCGCGAACAACAAACGCACCCTTGGCTCCGGACGGAACGATGGGCGAGTTCTTGACACTCTGGGTCTTCATGAGGCTCAGGGCCTCGGTACGGAAATCCTCGTAGCGGTCGGACCAACGCAAACCGCCGCGCGCCACCGAGGAACTACGCAGATGCACGCCCTCGACATTGGGTGCACTGACATAGATTTCGCGGAACGGCACCGTCTTCTGCGGAGTAGACAGCAACTGCGAATCGATCTTGAAGGATGCGTACGGCAACGACTGACCGGCGTCGCCCCGCAGGTACCAGTTGGTGCGCAGAGTGGCCTGCAAGAACGAGCGCACGCCGCGCAGGACGCGGTCCTCGTCGAGAGTGTCTGCGCCATGGACGGATTCGTCGATCGCAGCAACAGCAGCAGCGGTTGCCACCTCTCGATCCGAAACCGCCGGGTCGAAACGCGCGGTGAACAGGTCAACGGCCTGACGAACGAACAGCGGCTTGGCGCCAAGTACTCCGACGATGTAGCTCTCGGACAAGCCGATGCGAGCCTGAGCGAGGAAACGGCATGCAGCGCGCAGCAACTCTGCGTCGCGCCAGGTGATGTCCGCTCGGCCGATCAGGCTGGAGAAGGCGTCCATGCTGGTCGAGCCGGCAATGACCGCTTCGAAAGTGTCTGCCATCTTTTCCAGGGCGCCGCCGTCGAAAGTGCTTGGCTCGAAGGTGAAATGGTGCGCCGAACCCAGGACTGTCGGAAGCGGGCGGTGCGTCGACACTCGAAGTCCGAGGGATTCGAAGTTCTCACAAAGGTCGGAGAGGGAGGGCTCTCCGGACGGCCAGAGCACTACACAGGTCAGATCGCCGATGACGCAGTCATCACCAACGATGCCGCCGCGACGGAAGACGAGTCGCTGGCTCGCTGCGGCCAACTCGGCTACCAGCGCGAGAGCGCGGTCGTGCGATCGATCACCGCCTGATGGTGCATTCGATTCTGCTGCCGCGCTCTTGGTCGCCGATACTGTGCTCGCCATTGAACACCCTCCTGGAGTTATTGGATCCGAACCTTTTCAGTGTTGCGTGGATCACCGGAGAGAGATCGTGCCCGATGGGAGTACCAACCCCCATCGGGCACGACATTTCGGCAGTTGCAGTTCGATCAGTCGCCCAACCTGATGGGAGCGAGGTCCTCGAACACGTCGCCCGGCCCGGGATTCTCGGCCGATGTGGCGCCGCCGAGATGGTTCACGACACCCCACACCGCGTTGATCGCAGTCTGGATCGCGCCCTCGGCCCAACCCGCTGTCCAGGAAATATCGTCACCGGCGAGGAAGATGCCGCGGTGTCGCGGCTCCAGATCATTCTGCACGAAATGGGAGAAGAGGCGCTCCTGGTAGCGGTAGTGACCCGGAAGATTCGCTTTGAACGCGCCCATGAAGTCACGCTCGGTTTCCCAGGACAGTGTCACCGGACTGGAGATGATGTGGCTACGGAAATCCACACCCGGATAGATCTCCTCGAGCGAGCGCAGCATGATGTTCATCCGCTCGGTGGCGCCCAGCGCCAACAGCTTGAGAGAGTCGTCGGACCACGTATAGGAGAGGCAGATCAGACCGGGCTTACCCTCACCCTGATCGAGCAGATACGTACCGCGACTCATCCGGTCGGTGAGCGTCATCGATACCGCGTCACGCCCCGTCACGGGATCCTTGTCCTTCCAGAACGGGCGATCCACGAGGACGAACACCTTGGTCGACCCCATGTAGTGAGTCCGCTCGATGGCAGTCCAGTGGTCGATCGGAAATAGATCGTCGTCGCAACGAATATTGTTGAGTAGCATCCAACTCTGCACTGTGACAACAGCGCTCACATAGGTTCGGATGTACCCCTCGGAATCGGTCACCGTGTAGTGCCCCGGGTCGGTGCGTCGTAGTTCCGTGGCGCGCGGCCGGGCCTTGCCCCCGTTGAGCGAGGAGACAGTTGTGCCGGCAGGCCAATGCACCATCTGCTTAGGAGCACGGTTCCACAACCGCAAGGGCAACTGCTGCGATCCGCCGACTATGCCGCGGTGATCGTCGTCGGCCGCTGTGATGACCACCCGAAGGATCTCGAGGATCGAGTTGGGATAGTCGGTATCCCAACCGCCCGTGCCAAATCCGACCTGCCCGAACACTTCCCGCAGGTGGAAGGATTTGAAGTGCTTCGATGCGGCAAGGAATCCGTAGAACGTCTGATCGTCGTACCGCACCACGAGGTCGTTCCAGATCCGCTTGATCTCCGCGGTATCGCGGTCACGGATGGCCTGCTGCAACGGAATCAGATCTGCATGCTCTTCGAGAGTGCGTTGCCAGGCCTGCGCCACCTCGGTATAGATCGGCGGCAGATCCTCGAGGGTGTGCGCGTAGTGACTCTCACCTTTGAGGTCGATGACTGTGCTGGGAGTGACCTCGGCGAGCGGGTTCGGAAACTCTTCGGTCTGCAGACCCAGTTCGTTCAGGTAGTGAAACAGTGTTGTCGACGACGGCGGGAACCGCATCGCGCCCATTTCTGCCACAACTCCCGGATGCCCGTCGAACTCGACCGAACGCATGCGGCCACCGATTTGATCCGCTTCGTAGACAACCGGTTTGAGGCCGATCTTGAGCAGTTCGTAGGCGGCGAGCATTCCGGCCAGACCTCCGCCGATGACCGCAACTTCGGTTCCCAGCGCCAGATCGGGTACCGAACCCAAGCCTGCCGAACTAGACACGTAGTCGTCGTACGGGAACGGGAAGTCCGGCCCGAACATGGTGAGCGGTGGCTGCGTACCGGGCTCCGAGGAACTGTCCGGGGCTACGGGAATGGTCATCTGCGGTTCTCCCTGGAAGTGTGAAGATCGGAATAGAGATCGAGCCGCCGATCGTCGAGATGTGTGTTGACAGAACGGGAATGGGATAGCGAACCAGCCGAGATATCAGCGAAGAGAAGCTCCCGCCCATCGCTCGCGCGCGCCAATTCCCGACCGTCCGGGGATATCGCACACGAGAGACCGCAGTAGTTCAGTTCGGTTTCGGCGCCGCAACGGTTGACGTACGTGAGAAACATCTGACTTTCATAGGCTCGCGCCGGAACCACATGCTGCGCAATGTGTTCGAAGGGCATCATCAGTCCCGTAGGCACAATCAGCCACTGGGTACCGGCGTCGGCATGTGCACGGACGACTTCGGGAAACTCGACGTCGTAACAAATAAGCAATCCGCAGCGGATGCCCTCGAGATCGAACCCGACGACCAAAGTGTCACCGGCAGTGTAGTGCCCACGATCGAATGCTCCGAAGAGGTGAGTCTTGCGGTAGTTGGCAAGCGACCTGCCGTCGCGGCCCACCGCCTGCACGCTGTTGTACATGTCGCCGCCAACCCGTTCGGGATATCCGTACACAACGGCGATGCCGGCACTTCGAGCAATCTCGGCAATGGAATCGAAGATCGGACCGTCTGCCGGTTCGGCGCGCTGCGACACCAGTTCACCGATGTCGTAGCCCGTCGCGGACATCTCCGGTGTCACGAGGATGTGTGCGCCTGACGCCGCCGCCTCCTGAGCTGCCGACGCGATCGCGTCGAGGTTGAATTCCACCGAGGCAAATGCGTCCGACGAGGTGAGAGGGCCCTGAAACAGGCCTGCTCGGACGGGATCGACAGGCATGGTGCGCTCCTTCAGGAGTTCCGTGACGCCAATATGTGACGGGGACTACCCCTAGCGTGCCCCGTGCCGGTAATCATGTCAACACTTGTTTCCCGAGAGTCAACATGCTTGTTGGTCGAACTCAGGAGACCGCAACCCGCGGCCCCTCTGGCAATGCCGGATTCAGAACCCACAGAACCCTCGCCGAGGCCGCACCTTCCGCTTGAAAGCTGTGGTTGTGCCGAGGTGTGAACGTGAACGAATCCCCGGCCCCCAGAACGACGTCCTCCGCATCCACCGATTCACCGTCCGGGTCAGTTCTCCCACCCTCGAACGATACGCGCAATCCGCCCTCGATTACGTGAACAAAATTTACGTCCACCGGCAGACTGTAGGGCTCCTGACCACTTCCCCCGCCCGGTTCGATCTCACCGAGCAACACCTGGATACGACGCTCATTCGATGGCGTGAGCAGGAACTCCGTCATCTTCTCGCCGCCGAAACTGATCTGCGGCTTAGCATCGGCGCGCACCACTTCGCCGGCCGACGCATTCTCGAACAGGGACCCGACAGGAATCTCGAGGACGGCACAGACTTTGATCAGCGTCGCGACGGACGCATTGACGTGATCGCGCTCGAGTTTCGACAGATACCCCTTGGTCACACCGCAGGATTCGGCCAGGTCGTCGAGGGTCAATCGCTTCGACTGACGAGCAGCTTTGAGCCTCGCACCAATGCGTGGTCCGACTGGGTCCAGAACATCTTTCACCGTGGCCATGAGCCCTCTCCTTCACGACCGCCGTATCCCTGCCAGGAAACAGAGGTTGACAAACACGTCTCTTGAGGAAACCATACTTGCTCAGAGAGCTACATCACTGAGGGCGCCCCTGTGTGCGCCGAATCGAGAGCAGGCGAGCGCCGCATGGCTACCAAAAATCCCGAATCGTTCATCGGACCCGTCGACGCCACCCGCGTCCCCCGGTATGCCGAACCGACCACTTTCGCGCGCCTACCGCGATTGGACGAGGTGTCACGCGCCGACGTGACCATCCTGGGAATCCCCTTCGATTCGGGCGTCAGCTACCGACCCGGAGCCCGCTTCGGCCCCGGCCACATCCGCGCCGCCTCCAAGCTGCTGCGTCCGTACAACCCGGCATTGAAGGTCTCCCCCTTCGCTACGCAGCAGGTTGCCGATTTCGGGGACATCGGCGTCAATCCCTTCGACATGCAGGAAGCGCTCACGACCATCCAGTCCGCCGTGACCGACCTGCGCGCCGACGGCTCCTCCGTGCTCACGCTCGGCGGCGACCACACGATCGCCCTGCCGATCCTGCGTTCACTCGCGCGCGATCACGGACCGATCGCGGTGTTGCACTTCGATGCCCACCTCGATACGTGGGACACCTACTTCGGTCAACCCTTCACGCACGGCACGCCTTTCCGACGCGCCAGCGAAGAGGGCCTCATCGATATGGAACGCTCGCAGCACATCGGCATCCGTGGGCCGCTGTACAGCGAGAAAGACCTCGAGGACGACAATGTCCTCGGCTTCCAGGTGATCCGCAGCGACGACTACGAGGTCGACGGCGTCGCCAGCATCGTCGAGCGCATGCGTAAGCGTCTCGACGGTGGCCCGGTGTATGTATCCGTCGACATCGACGTGCTGGACCCCGCGCACGCTCCCGGCACCGGCACGCCCGAAGCGGGGGGCATGACGTCCCGCGAATTGTTGAACACGCTACGAGGGTTGGTGGGGCTCAACGTGGTCGGCGCCGACATCGTCGAGGTCGCGCCGGCGTACGACCACGCCGAGATCACCGGTATCGCAGCGGCGCACGTCGCTTACGAGTTGCTATCGGTACTCGCACTCAATCGCTGAAGCAGCACAACGGTATCCGTGGTGTGATGCATCTGCTCGGGATTTGCGGGAAGATC
>NZ_JASHKR010000225.1 GCF_030056815.1 Rhodococcus sp. IEGM 1379 | reverse complement strand
CGAAAAGCCAAGACTGAGAGCGGCTTCCACCTCTCCGTACCGTCCATCGATGGCATCGAGACCACGCTTGGCAGCCAACGACGTCGCAGTCATGGCACCGCCCATCACGATTCCACCGATCGGTACCAGCGCCACGCCCTCGAGGGGCACGACCCCCGAAACAAGCATCAGAGGAAGGACAACACCGACTCCCGATGCCACCGCAACGCTCAACCAGGCACCGGAGA
>NZ_JASHKR010000013.1:110717-111693 GCF_030056815.1 Rhodococcus sp. IEGM 1379 | reverse complement strand
AGGATCAACTCTCGGGTAAGACCAAGCAGGTCGGCGACGATATCTCCGACGCCGCGAGCGATATCAAGAACAAGTTCACCAACTGAGTGGAATCCCCGGGTAAGAACGCACAGCTCTGCACACAACTGCACTTTTTCTCATGCGCGGAAGTGGCGGTGCTGCTGGGTGATGCCGTTGATGAGATTTTCAGTGAGATGGGAGAGTCCCTCTCCGGTAGATCGATGCCGTGGAGGGACTCTCCGTCGACAGTCTGAGGAGTGCTGGAGCAAGTACGGCAGCCGCGGACCGAAAACGTGTTCGTAGTTGTCGTAAACACGCGACCAAGGGAGTGGCTCCGATCACCGGGATGGTGGATCAGATCACCCTCGAACAAGGACGCAGCCGTGCCGACAACTAGAAGTAAGCGGTGAGCTCGCAAGTGCACGACCGGAGCAGTCTCGCCATGATGCTCGCTCCAGTGTGAACAAAGCTCCAGTGTGAACAAAATAGACAGCGCGGCCACAAACTCGAACGCCGACGCGGTTCATCCGTTTGCTGCTACCCATTCACCGCCAGGAACACACCATTCGTCGCCGGCGATCGCTCAACAGCCAAAAACTCGACAGCACCATGCTTATCGTCCGTTAGGTTCCCTTGTGGTGGCTGCTTTTTGTGGCCGCTGCGCACCCGTGGCTGTAGCTGCGCACCCCTGGCTGTAGATGACACTTCCGAAGGGCCTACCACTATCGCCGACATCGAACGATCCCACCCGTGTCCTCGATGGCCCCAGACCGCCGCCGTCACCGTCACGATCGCCGTCGGCGCATCTCCGACTGGGATCGCGATCACCCCCGACGGTGCCCGCGCCTACGTCACCAACTACTACGGTAACTCGGTGTCGGTGATCGAGACCGCCACCAACACCGTCGACACCAACACCATCACGGTCGGCGCGAATCCGGTCGGGGTCGCGATCACGCCCGACGGCACCCGCGCC
>NZ_JASHKR010000013.1:0-110617 GCF_030056815.1 Rhodococcus sp. IEGM 1379 | reverse complement strand
TACGTCACCAACCAGAACAGTCGCTCGGTATCGGTAATCGACACCACCAACGACGCCGTCACCGTCACGATCGCCGTCGGCGCGAATCCGGTCGGGGTCGCGATCACGCCCGACGGTGCCCGCGCCTACGTTGCCAACGAGTTCGGTAACTCGGTGTCGGTGATCGAGACCGCCACCAACACCGTCAACACCAACACCATCACGGTCGGCGCGCAGCCGTTCGGGATGGCGATCACCTCCGACGGCACCCGCGCCTACGTCACCAACCAGAACAGTCGCTCGGTATCGGTAATCGACACCACCAACGACGACGTCGTTGCCACCATCGCGGTCGGATCCTCTCCGTCGGGGGTAGCAGTCACCCCCGACGGCACCCGCGCCTACATCACCAGCCAGGGCTACATCTCGGTGACCGACACGGCCACCAGCACTCTCACCACTACACCCCTCGGGGTCGGTGCGTCTCCGTCCGGGGTGACGATCAGCCCGGACGGCACCCGCGTCTACATCACCGATTACTACGGCAACTCGGTGTCGGTGATCGAGACCGCCACGGGCATCGTCACCACCACACCGCTCGGGATCGGCGCATATCCGGTCGGGGTGGCAGTCACCCCCGACGGCACCCGCGCCTACATCACCAATTGGGGTAGCAACTCAGTGTCGTTGATCGTGATCGACAGCCCCACTCTCACCGGACACGGGAACGTCACAGCCTCGCCATGATGCTCGCCGGCCAACGCGAACACAACGGCTGGCAGCGCGATCGCGGTATCGAACGCTGAACTCCCGACCTCGTCATTCGACAGCTGCGGAGAACACCCTGTCACGCAGCAATCCGACATAGATTGTCGACACGAGTTCTCGACAGATCTGAACAGATCTGACCTGCACTGTGAATTTGACCGCGTGGCGGTGTTCTGCTAGGGCTGCGCGGCGGGTGAGCGAAGACGGTTTCGGCATCGCGCAGATCGGCGTTTTCGCGCCGTGGGTTAGCCGGCGCGTCGGGTAAGTAGATCAGGATTGACCACTCGCACGGCTTGGGCCAAGGCGACGATGAGTAGTCCGTAGAACCACACCGAGTACGCCCAGGGACTGTGGGTGACCACGGTGGCGCGGGGGTCGTCCCTGGTCCAGTAGGTACAGCGCACGCCGGCAGGGAACAGTTCGTACTCGTGGGACCAGACGATATTGGGATGAAACCTGCTCACCAGGTCTGGGTCTGGTGGTGGGAGCCGGCTGGAGGGGAAGCCGTCCGGCACGTTCCCGTCGCGCAGGGAGCAGGTATAGCCGGGGTAGTCGTTGTAGTCGTCGATGCTCGCGAACCCGAGGAAGGCGATCGATCCACAGAGCGAGAGAAGCACGGAGGTTGCAGCCGCAGACCTGCGTGTGTTTCGGCCAGTGGCGCTGAAGGACAGCCAGGTAATTGCGCCCAAGAGCGCAAGCACCAGGCCTACCGGGGACAGGAGCGGAGCGAGGAATGCCTCCACGGACACCTCCCACCCCAACGTCAGTTGTTCTCCGGTGCGAGGGTAGTCATCAGCGATGGAGGCGTGAGAGTGGGGCCGGCCGCAAGGAGGATTTCCTGGGCTTCCGGTGATCGGAATAGCGCGGAGGGCCGCTCTCTTCGGTGGCGACTGTGGGCAAAACTTCGCAGACATGTCCGTCTCGGAAACCTACAGTTTTCCGAGACACCGGTCCGACCGGATTCATGCCTCAATTCCCGCAGGATGTCCACCACGACATTGTCTCGGAAAGTCATCTCATCGCCGCTCGTGTCTCACAGTTCCGAAAAGAACTCAAAGTCGGTATTTGTGTCGGCGAACATCAACGATGTCTCGGAACGGTGCCGCACAAGACCAGTCACGCCGCCTACCTGGTGGAACTGCTCATCATTGACGAAGCTGAACGACTTACACCCACAGTGCTCGAGCTCCTCCGCGATCACCACGACCGCACGCACCTCTCGATGATCTTCATCGGAATGCCCGGAATCGACCAACGATTCCGGCACTACCCCCAGCTCTACAGCCGCCTCGGATTCTCCCACCGGTACCGGGCCCTCGGACACGACGAGCTCCTCTTCGCTCTCGACCGTCATTGGAAACGTCTCAACCGCACCCTCGACCCCGATGACTTCACCGATGCGCAAGCCATCGCCGCGATCGAACGCATCACACGAGGCAACTTCCGGCTCCTCGAGCGGCTGTTCCTGCAGATCGCGCGAGTTCTCCAGATCAACCAGCTCGAGGTCATTACCGACGACGTCGTCGAGGCCTCGGCGAGCATTCTTGTTATCGGCAATTAGCGACAGCGAGGATTCACAGAACGCCGCCAGAAAGCACTGAAATCCACAGTGCAGGTCAAACTTGTTCAGATCTGTCGAGAACTCGTGTCGAAAATCTATGTCGGATTGCTACCGTGGCAGGGGGTTCTCGACGGTTGTCGGCAGGTCTTTCTGGTGAAAGCGGAAACGTGTCCTACCTGAGTCGAACGATGACGGCAGCTCCTCGAATTCGGCTCCCTCGACTTCGAGGAAGCCGGGGGGCCGAACGTCATTCGTGTTGAGCACACAACACGGCGACCCACTATCCGTGCCGAGTTGCCCCCTCATATCGAATCTCTGCGCAACCACGGTAATCCAACGGACGAGTTCGATACAGGTTTCTGCGCAAGTTTATTCGAACGGATGACAGGGACCATCCGAAGTAGCGGCAAAAGGGCAGTGTCGTCGCTCCGATTCTGCTGCGGACAATGAAAAGCCTCGAAAAGACCCTTTTCGGCTGCCGTGAGACCCGGCGGCGATGAGATGACTAATAATTTGCTGGCAGAATTCGGAGATTCATCCCGCGTCTCCGGCTTCGCTGTGTGTGCAGGTTGGCGTGGTGTGCCGAATTGTTGCAGAGTGCAATTTTCTCGATTCCGCTCAGTGGGACTGAACATTAATACTTGTGCCTTACATCACAAACTATGACGGCTTTGGTTCGTATTACAGTTGCACTTCCCATCTGGAGGTTTTGAATGAGTCGCAGTTCTCGACGCGGCAGTCGTAAGGTCGCAGCCGTCGCCCTGGCTGTTTCCGCCGGGTTGTTCTTGGCATCGTGTGCCGACAATGGGAAGGACAGCGGAAGCGGCGACGGTGCTGAATCAGGCTCAGCCCTGAGCATTGGTCCCGTCAACGAGCAGTCCAACGAGGGAAATCCGGTCAAGGGCGGGACCCTGACCTTCAGCGGCTACTCCGCCGTCACGACTCTCGACCCTGCGAAGACGCAGATCGCGGGCTCGGTTGCAGGTTCGGAGTTGGGAGCGATTTACGACACCCTGCTTCGCTACGACTCGACTTCGCAGACGTTTGTTCCGAAGCTCGCGAACTCGATGTCGCCGAGTACCGATTTCAAGACGTGGACTCTCCAGTTGCGTGATGGAGTGACGTTCAGTGACGGCACACCAGTCGATTCTGCGGCCGTTTCCTCGAGCCTGAGTCGCTACGTCACAAACAAGGGACCGCAGTCCAGCTTGTATGCGTCGAAGATTGCTTCGGTCGACACTCCGGACGCGAAGACGGTTGTTTTCAATCTGAATGATCCGTGGACGGGGATCGAGTCGCTGCTCTCGACCGGCCCCGGCATGATCGTCGCCCCTACGGCTCAGAAGGGTGACCAGTTCACTCCGATCGGTGCCGGCGCGTTCACGCTCGAGAAGTTCGCTCCCAACGAGGAAATGATTCTCGATGCGCGTGAAGATTACTTCGGTGGTGCCCCGAACCTCGACAAGCTGCGCCTCATCAGCATTATCGGTTCGCAGGCCACAACTGAGTCGCTCAAGAGCGGTGGCGCTGATGCTACGTACTTCCGAGGTCTTCCGAACGTTCTCGACCTGATCGACTCCGGATACCCGGGCTACCTCGATATTCCGTCGCTGTCCTACCTGTCCATGATCAACGCAGCTCCGGGTCGCCCGGGTGCCGATGTTCGTATCCGCCAGGCACTGGCTTTGGCAACCGATCCGGTAGCGCTCGACAACCGCCTCAACGAAGGTAAGGGCCTTCCCGGACAGGTGATCTTCCAGGACAGCTCACGTTGGCACAACGACGCTGCTCCCATTGGCGTCGATACGGCCAAGGCGAAGGAACTGCTCGATCAGGCAAAGGCTGACGGCTTCGACGGCAAGGTCACGTACTTGACCATGCAGGAGAACTCGGCTCAGGCGATGGCATTGGCCCTGCAGTCCATGGCGAATGCAGTCGGCTTCGACTTCCAGATCGAGTACGTCAACTCGGTTTCCGACATCGTCAAGCGTGTGTACGTCGACCGCGACTTCGACATGGCGACCGGCGCGGCAAGCCTGCCGGAGGCTGACCCGTTCGAGCGGCTGTACTCCAACCTCAAGACCGGTGGACGCAACAACTCTACGAGCTTCTCCGATGCTCAGATGGACGTGCTGCTCGACGAGTTGGGTGTTGCGACGTCCGTCGACGCGAAGAAGGCAGTGCTCACCAAGATCCAGGAGCGTGCCACCGAAGTTGTGCCGTGGCAGATCCTCGGCAACAGCCCGTGGCTCGGCGTGTGGGGCAAGAATGTCCACGGCATCCAGCAGAGTCTCGACGGAATCATGTTCTTCGACGAGGCCTGGAAGACCAACTGAACTTTCAATGAAAGCGCTGACAACTGAATAGTTCGACTGACTGAAGCCGGGGACGCGCAGAGCGTCTCCGGCTTCAGCGCTCTCTATCGTCCTACGCCTGAAATTCGTTCGAGATATTTCATCACTGCATGACTGACCTCTCCGTGGGATGCCCTGCTGAATCCGAAAACTGTTGCACTCCAAACAACTTGACAACGCCTGGTTGTTTGCATCTCAAATTTCGATCGCCTGTTGTTGCAGTAGACCTGTTGCTATTTCTCATACTCGGCCACACTGGCAGTTCAGTCGAGATCGCTTATGTCACGGATGGTTACAGCAAGGGTTTCGAGGCCGGCGTTCCCGTTTGGCCCAGACTTCCGCCCACAGCATCGACATCACTCACACGAGACTGTTGGACAAGTTGCTCAAAATGGGGCAAACCCCAAGGATATTGCGATCGGCGACTTCTTCGGTACCTACAACGCCCGACCCCACCGCGAACTCGGCATCTCTCCCCGCGACGCCGGGGTCGCCGACGGATGGCTTCCTCAAATGCCCGACAGTCTCGAAGAACTCGACGGACTCTTCCTGACTGTTCTCAAACGCCGCAAGGTCTAACACGGCGGTATCCACTTCCAAGGCCGGCGCTACCTCGCGGCCCACTCGCTCTCTTCGTGCGCCACACCATCAACCACCGCATCCCGACCATCATCATCCGCGAAGAACCGCGCACTGCGGAGCCCTCACTGCACCGGATCCGGTTGCGCACCTACGAAGAGGACGAGTGATGAGCCAGACGTTATTGTCACCGCGGAGCACCGAGTTCGCCAACGCTGTCCGGAAGGAGCCAACCATCGGGATCGGCAATTGGCGACAGCGAGCGATCGCAGAACGGCGCCAGGAAGTGCTGAAATCCATAGACCTGCACAAACTTGATCACTGACCGGTTGTCGTAAACAGATCTTGGTCTCAATAGGTCAACGCCGCGGTCTATCGCGTCAGCGGGGCCGCAACTGAAGCAGACAAGGAAACCGCGGCCAGAACGTCCACACTTTCCTCAACGTCAGCCCCGCAGGCAACAACGGAACGATTCTCCGAGTTGGCGCTGGTGATAGAAATAAAATCCTGCGACTCACAAGAGTTACATGTACAGTCGAAATGTAAGCGTAGGTGAAATCGCCAGCAGAGTCTTATCAGCTTCGTCGGTCCCCTGTTCTGTGTGGCCGTCGGGGTCTGCCGGCTTCAACGACACAGCGCATCGGCGCGCTTTCCCTGCTCATGCCATGACCAGAGAGTCGTTTCCGCTTCACATAGCCGACCCTCCTGCGTGGTGCACCGTCAGAATCAACTCCTCCTCACTGCTCCTCCTATCGAGCTAGAGGTTGTCCTTTCCCCTGCCGATGATCCGATCTTCGGAACGTTTCTGTATCTTGCCTAGACCACCGCACGCCGACGCGAGAGAAGACGCAACGCGGCCGCGACCTCGAACGCTGACACCGTTCCCCAACTCTTACTGCTGCCCATTCGCAGGAATGCCCCATCCGTCGCCGGGGATCACGCAAAGGAGGTAGCTCTCGGCACTGGCAATCACCCCGACGGCACCCACGCCTACATCACCAACTGGGGAAGTAATTCGGTGTCGGTGATCGCGATCGACCAGAGCGCCACTCTCACCGGACACGGGAGCACAACATCTGCGCCGTGATGCTGGCCCGCACATCCGGCCTGAGCATTCACGCCAGCGCAGCCGGCCCACCACCCCCATCCTCTCGAATGGTCGATGATCCGCTCGTCACTACGGATTACCCGGAGAAAATGGCTTCGATCAGTACGGTGATGACTATCCGGCTCCACTTCGATTCCATCGAGTCCGTCCCCATCAACTGGACGTGGACAAGCGGTAGTTCTGCCCAGTTATCCACAGGTCACGTTGATCAACCCCGGACGCATCGGCCACAGTGTGCCACTCACCTAAAAGTAGGCGCAGTTGGCAGGACTTCAGCCGCGCCTACCTCAGGTGCACTGTCCCCTGGTAGATGAGGTGCCCATGCCGCTCCCACGTCCAAACGCCCACTGCGCGGTCACCCTCCTGACGGTAACCACCCTCGCCGCCGCCTCAGCCGCACTCACAACACCCGCCATCGCCTCCGCCCAAACCGGATGTGCGGCAACATTCAACCTGTTCATCCCCGGCACCTGGGAAACCACCGAAGACGCCGACCCCACCGTGCCGGTCGGCATGCTCAAACCGATCGCAGAGCGCCTCGAAACCAAGCACGGCACCGCCGCAGAAATTTACACACTGCCGTACATGGCGAGCGCCTTCGACAACGGAAAAACATACGCAGACAGCAAAGCCGACGCACTCACCAAGGCCGAGGCCGTGCTCTCCGAGATCGCCGACACATGCTCGAACACCAAGTTCACGATCACCGGATACTCCCAAGGCGCCGACGCCGCAGGCGATCTCGCCTCGTCCATCGGCAACGACACCGGACCGATCACACCCGAACGGATCCTCGCCGTCGGCTTGCTCGCCGACCCCGGCTCAGGCACGAAAGGCGAATCGGTCGTCGGACCGAAACCGTCCGGACACGGCATCGCAGATCCACGGCCCCAAGGCATGGGGAAGCTCTCGGGCCGTGTCGCCTCGATCTGCGACCCCCACGATCTCTACTGCTCAATCAAGAAAGGGTCGAGCCCTCTCCTCGGATCGCTCGGCTCGATACTCTCCAAGGCCTCAAGTTCCGCAACACCCGACCAGGCGGTGGGTGGAAACTCCACGCTGGCAACAGCATTGGCATCCGACTTCTCCCGGGCTGATCTCGCCGGAATTTCCGATGCAGCCGGTGATCTAACCCGTCAGCTCTCCACAACTGACGGCACAGTCGACCTCGCACAGGTCACCGCCAGCGCCACCGCACTTACCGACACCCTCAGCCCATTGGCCGAACTGATCGGCTCCGGTGCCGCCAACCCCGCCGCGAACGGTCAACTCGCCGCCGCACCCGCCGGAACACCGGAGAACAACGCCAGCAAAGTCCTCGACAGCGCCGGCCAATCAGATCTGACCAGCGCACTCTCGGCCGCGACGACGATCATCGACGCCGCCACCAAACTCACAAACCAAGGCACGGCAACACTGCCGACCCATTCACCTGACATCACCGCACTCGGGGCCACTGCCGACACGCTCAACCGTCAGATCGCACCGCTCGCGTCGACACCGACCGACGTCCTCAGTTCCGCATCCGGTGTGCTCTCAGTGCTCAAACCAACCGTCGTCGTCAACCAGGTCCTGGGCGTTGTCACGGGTGTCACCTCACTCGACATGCCGGCAATCCTGGCGAACCTGACCCTGCTCCCGCAGAAGGTCGCCGCCTTGGACGCACACGGCGCCCACAAGGTCGCCGGCGACCTCAACAACCAGTTCTCCCCACTGGTGCGCATGGCCGCCGGCGTCGATCTGACATGGGTCTCACAGGTGCTCTCCGTCATCCCCGACCCGTCCGGCTACTCCCAGGTCGCCGCACTGGCCGCATCGATCCTCGCAAACGTCGACATCATCAAACTCGCCACCCTGATCGGCCAGATCCAGGAAATCGCTTGGGCCGCAATCGAAAAACTACTCCCACCGCCAGGCCAACTCCCCAACCTTCTCGCCGCCGGCGCCGAGATGACCGGCCTACTTCCGATCGGACTCGAACTCGCCTCGGTTGCGGTGAACATGCTCTCCGGCAAAGCCACCACAACATCCCCGACACTGCCAGGTAAGCAATCAACCACCGCCGGGGCGGCTGTCACCAACCAGGCGCAGGGCTTCGACCTCCCGGCCTTGGCTGGATCGTTGACGGCGATGGCGAATTCGCAAGGCGCATCCGACCTCGCATCACTCGTAGGAGAGGGACTCGACGCCGCATCGTTCTTCGCCTCCGGCGCACACCAAAACTACAACACGCTCGTCGTCGACAACGCCGGACGCAACGCCATCGAGTGGATCTCCGATTGGCTCAACCTCCACATCGGCCGTGCAGCATGAGCAGATACCGTGCCCACACACAGACGGCATGTTCCACATCGGACACCGACCCGCCGCGCTCTCCGCTGGAATCATCGACCGCGCACTCCTACGCGAACAAGCACAACAACTCGACAACCATCCCAACCATCTCGGTACAGGATCGGATTCATCCACGGTTCGAAAAATCAAGGCGCACAGCGACAGACCGCCACACCGATAGAGGTATACGCACTGGCCTTCACGTCTTCTTCCATGTCAGCCGCGACCGCCCTCTCCCACGCCCACCACCACTGCCACTGCCACTGCCACTGCCACTGATCCCATGTCTACGAACCTTCCGGCCGCGACCAACAATGTGCACGCAATGCGTGCAATGCACGTGTTGCACGCACAGTCGACAAACCAAACAGGAAATACGCTGGGCGACTGCGGAATCGACCCACACTGTGCGAGCAACCTGACGATTAAGCCATCCAAAATCCATTCGCCAGCATTGCGGTCGGCACTCAGGTTCAATCCGGGCGTATAGCGTATGGCGTATCGACATTCGACAAGACGTATTCCCAGTTCCTGGCCCAGTTCTCAGTTTGGGAGTAAACCGTCAGGACGGTAGCGCGTTCGGGATGACAAGTGTCATCGATAACCCGACCGCAACCATCGAGATTGCGCGCAACTTCCAGAACTTCTACGAATGGCTGCAATCACCGACGCTGCCCGGCGGGGCCACCGGGACCCCGAATCGTCGATGGTGAAGCAGTGTGGGCGCTTCGAGGCGAAGCAGTAGCTCGGATAGGAATGCTCACCGAGTATCTCGACAGTCTTAACAAATAAGCAACACCCATCAGTTGTCGCAAACCTCGATTCTTTCGGCTGGTGAGCACACGCTCAACAAGGGCGCGCCAGACTCGTAGCTGGCAAGGTCCTCCGGATTTAAGAAGCGGGTCGGACCGCAATAGACCGGCTGGCTGCGCGGCATCGTCAACTCAACTGGGCCATCAGCCAGGGCTGATCATCGGATGAGCCGTGGGGACCAGACAAGGGCGGATTCGAGGCGGTCGCCGTACAAACGGCACCGCTCACCCGCGGAGATCATCGCGCAGTGCGTGCGGCTGTACGACCAGTTCAGCTTGAGCTTGCGCGGCGCCGAGGAGTTGATGCTCGCCCGCGGCATCGTCGTCTCGCACGAGACGATCCGTACATGGTGCGCTAAGTTCGGGCGGCGAATACGCGCGTGGCCTGCGCCGACACGCTCCCGAACCCGGCGACACATGGTTTCCCGGCGAGGTGTCCCTCAAGAGCGGCGGCATCCGGCACTACCTGTGGCGGGCGGTCGATCAGAACGGCAATGTCCTCTTTCGTCTTAATCCAGTTACGACGCAGCGCGAAGGCTGCGAAACGCTTCTTCGCCCATGCCGCAAGAAGGGCCCGGTGCCGAAGGTGCTGATCACCGACAAGCTCGCCAGTTACGTTGTGGCGCAAAAAGACCTGATGCCATCGGTCGAACATCGACGCTCGAAGTACCTCAACAACCGATCCGAGAACTCGCACCAACCCGCCAGACAGCGCGAACCGGCAATGAAGTTCTCCCGATCACCCATTGCGGCACAACGATTCCTGGCTGTGTTCAGTGCGATCTCGCCGCACTTCCGACCCGGCCGACACAAGCTCACCGCGAGCGCCTACCGCTTTCGAAATGACCGACCGATTCGCCACCTGGAACGACGTCACCGGCGTATCCGCCGCCGCCTGAACCCGGTTTCCCACCAACAGGATCCACCCCAGCATGACCGAATGCTGTTGATTCCCAATCATCTTTAGTTAAGTTGACAGAGCCGCCGTGCTGATCGACGGACCACCACAAGTAACGGCGTTGCCCGTCGATTTTCAGGAACACCCCGTCGAGGTGCCATCTGTCACCAGAGAGGGGAGAACGTCGGCGCGAGGAAGCTGCATATTCGGGCCCGAACGCCGCGCAGCAAGACAAGCGTGAAAGCAACAACTGCTTACATGCCAGCGTCGGACGCGGCGCCCTCGAACTCGGGGCCCACGAGGCCCTGGCAGGTGTTGATGACGCGACGCTCGCGGCGATTTGCGAGCGCACCGGGGAACGCGGCGCAGATGCGATCCTCGACTTCGTGGGTATCGACGCAACCATCAACAACTACACACAATGGGCGAAGGCTTGGTCAAGGGGCGACCAAGACGCGTTCGCGGAACTCGAACAGGAAAACTCCTGGCTTCGATTATCTAGTCCGCCACTGAATCTCGGTCGTGGTCACATGACAAGACATTCAGTGGCGTTCTCGGACCAAGTTCGCCAGTTCTCGATCCGTCCACTCGCGATCCGTCCTCTTATAGACGGGCGCAGTCGTCCTGTCACCAAGCTCCGGACCTGCCACCACAAACACTCACAGGCGATTCAAATCGACAGTTGCGCAGTCAGCTGGAAGTGGTATCAGTGCGCAGTCGAGACAGACGCATGAAGCAGATTCGCCAACCATCACTGGTCTTGCGGTATTCCTCGTGGTAGTGGCCGTAACCGTGCAGGTGTTCGAGTATTCCGCCTGCCGGCCACCATAGTTTGTCTTCCATCGCCCAGATCCCGGTGGCAGTGGTGGGTGACGTGAGGGTGATTTCGGGGGTGTGTCCGTGATGGACGGTACTGACATTCTCAATGCTGGCGCGCAGGAACGGCATGTAGTCCGCGACGGAATGGGTGATGCCCCCACCGGTTTCAGTCATGTCGATGACGACGTCATCGCTGAACACGGAGGCGAGACCAGTCCAGTCCTTGGTGTCCATCAGGCGGAAGTAGCGGGCCTTAAGTCGAGTGAGGGCATTGATGTCCTCTGCTGCGGTATCCGAATTGGGGTGTGGCCGCGGTGTGGGGTCGATGCTCGGCCCGCTGCCGAGGACCTCGATCGAGCCTGTTGTGCCACGCATCTTCTTGGTGCGATGGCTCATCCGCCACGTACCGTCGACTCGACGCCAGCGATCGTGATAGTCCCCGAGGGTAGAGAAGCTGATCCCGGCTCTGTCCCCCACACCTAGATGCAGGTCGCTCACGTAGGTGCGACTGGTTGCGGTGGTCCCGTTCACGTCGATCAGCATGTTTCCCAGCAGGTGTTGGGTGGGTCCGCAGTCGTCGAGGAACGAGCGAATCAGTGCTTCGACCTCTGCAGGACCGTGCAAAGTGCCGGTGCCCAGTTCCGCTGTGGCGTCGGGCAGCAAGATGGCGTGCAATTCTTCCCATTCGCGGTCGTCCATTGCGCGGGCGAAGCGAGTAATGGCACGTGCGATCTCGCGTTCGGCGAGCAGCGTTTCCAGATCAATCGAGATTCCGGTGTTCACTTTTCGTCCAATCTCTTCGCTGCAGCGACGGGTTGAGGGCAATCATTGGACAGTAGCGATGGATTGCAATAGATACCGGGAAGCGTCCCAATAGTCGGGACGCGGACTGAGCATCAATCTCGTTGCAGCGCAACACTCGTGTATCAAGGCCGCGGCGCACACGACTGGGGAGTCGAGCAGTTCATGCGCTGCAGTCAGTCGTGCCACTGAAGACCGGTGCTTTGCCGGCAAGGTTCGGAATCAAGTTGGGTAACCCGCAGCAGCGCGCCGAGGCCGTCGTCAAGGCCACCACGTTCTTCGACGACCCGGACGTGCTCGCGAAGGTCTCCCGCGGACTGGGCGAAGCAATGGTCGGCATCAACGTCGACGAGCTGCCGGTCGGTCACCGTCTCCGCCGAGCGCGGTTGGCGAATTCACTGCGCCTGGTGAGCAACCAGAGCCCATGCACCACCAGCCGCAGCTATCACAGCACAGTCGAGAAACGAGCAATCGGACCGACTACTCTCGACAAACTAACGAGTCTGCGAACCACCATTGAAATCTATTGTCTGTCCGGTCATTCCAGCTGACTCGTCCGATGATAGATAGACGCACGCTGCCCCCACCTCTGCAGCGTCTCCGAGTCGGCCGATCGGAATGGTCGAGATAATCGCGTCGAGCGACTCCTGAGACATGCGGTCCTCGAGATTCTTCTGATGCCCTAGCGCCAGAATATTCGCAGTAACGCCGAACTGTCCTGTCTCAGCAGCGAGGTGTCTGATAAACCCCTCCACACCGCTTTTTCCCTGTGGCATACATCGAAACGGCACTGTCAAGTTGTTGAAAATGCCTGATCTGGGATGATCTGCGGGTGTCGTCGACGTACAAGGGGTTCCGGTTTCCGCGGGAGATCATCTCCCACTGCGTATGGCTGTACGACCGGTTCACGCTTTCGTTCCGCGAGATCGAGTTACTCATGGCTGAGCGTGGAATAGCGGTGTCGTACGAGACGATCCGCACCTGGTGTGCGAGGTTCGGGCCCGAGTACGCCCGCCGGCTACGGCAGATAGCCACCCCGGCTTGGCGATAAGTGGCATCTCGACGAGGTGTTCGTCAAGGTCGGCGGGGTGCGGAAGTACTTGTGGCGAGCGGTAGACCAGCACGGGAATGTTATCGACATTCTGATCCAAGAAAAGCGGGACGGGGAGGCTGCGACCAGGTTCTTTCGGACCCTATTGAAGAAACAAGGCTGTCGGCCGTGGTTGCTGATCACCGACAAGTTCGGTTCGTATCGGGTTGCGCACCGGCAGATAATGTCGACGGTCGAGCACCGGCAGAACAAATATTTGAACAGCCGCGCGGAGAACTCCCATCAACCGACCCGGCAACGCGAACGCGCGATGAAAGGCTTCCGCACCGTCGGCTCAACCCAGAGGTTTCTCGCCTCGTTCAGTCGTATCTCCCCGCACTTCCGCCCACCGCGGCACCGTATGACTGCCACCGACCACCGAACCGAAATACGCGCCCGATTCCAGGTATGGGATCAGGTTACCGAGCTGACCCCGGCAACCTGAGTGCTGCTCGGCGTGACGTCCTGTTGCGACCGAAAACTGTTGCACACCAATCAACTTGACAGTTTCGTTGGCGGATGCAGTATTCGCCGACGCCCACCGACTCGGCGAGCTCCCCGTTCAACCAAGTTTCGGGTGTGCGGCGCTCACAGAGCTCCCGGAATGCACCTGGACTCAGGATGCGACGTGTCGGCGCACCATGGCTCGGGGCGTTTGATGACCTTTCCGCCGATGCGAATGCGGATCTCGATCCCGAACATCGCTGCACGGGTGAGGAAATGGCGCTGCATCTGATCATCGGACGCGCCCACACAGCCATGACCGCAGACCGGTTCATCGACGACATCACCCGTCTTCCCCTGCACAAGAACGACGACGATTGGGACGGCACCCTCGACGACCTCTTCCAAGACCACGACGTACTGACACTGTTCTGGCCAGAACCCATACCGGATGGAGTCAACCTCGACCCGGTGGACTGGTTCACAACGGGGGCAAGTTCCAGCCCGTCGTTGACACCTCGTTGTATTCTTCCGCTAGCCAAGATCGAGGAGTGCTATGCCCGGGTTGTCTCGTCGTCAGTTCATAAGCCTGACGGCCGCATTGGCCGCGCTGTGGGGCGTCACTCCTGCTCTACTGGGGAGCCGCGTGGCGTTTGCGCAGACTCCTACAGGAGCTGCGCCTTCGACGCTGACCGGAACGATTCTTCGTGCTGCGGGAGACGCGCATTCGTATCGGACGTTGAGGGCAGGCCCGGGTGAGGAGCATCTGCCGCGCCTGGACATTCTGCGCAGAGCACCGGCCGAGGCCAGGGCGCAAACCCGGCGGTCGATTCTGTACCTCGGCCACCTGTCGGATATGCACGTCATCGACGCGCAATCACCCGCGCGAATCGAACCGATGATCGTCCAAAACCACGCGGCGTGGGGTTCTGCATTCCACCCACAGGATCCTCTGACCGTCCACGTGACCGCTGCGATGGTCAAATCGTTCGCCGACAACACCATCAGCCCGGTCACAGGTGCGCCACTCGGTGCCGCGACAGTGACCGGCGACAGCGCGGATATGCACTCACACCTCGAACTGCGCTGGTACATCGACGTTCTCGACGGTGTACCGGTCACACCGAACAGCGGATCACTGACGACGTTCGAGGGCGTCCAAGCCTGGCCGGACGCGCAATGGGCATACCGACCGGATGACCCGTCGGGAGGGTCGTTCGGAGAATACGGATTTCCGACATTGCCCCGACTGCTGAACGACGCGATCGCCGAGCCCGTCGAATCGGTAGGCCTGCCGGTGCCGTGGTACGCGGTATACGGCAACCACGACACCCTTCTGCTCGGCACGTTCGACTTGTCTTCGCAACTGCATTCGCTTGCCGTCGGATCTGAGAAATCGTACACACTGCAAGCGACCGCGACGTCCGCGCTCGCCGGTTATACCGCCACGGCAAGTCCGCTGCAGCGGATGATCGACGCGCTAGGCGTGCAAGCCGGAACTCGGCCCGGCTTCCGACGTGTCACAGCAGATCCGCAACGCTATCTGTTCGAACAGCGCGAGTTCATGGCCGAACACTTCAATACCGCTGATACACCAGGCCCGATCGGACACGGATTCACCCAACACAATCTGGATACGGGCGAAACCTGGTGGTCTACGGATATGACGCCACATGTTCGGGCATTCGGACTCGACACCTGCAATGCGGTCGCCGGTGCCGACGGAGCAGTACCCGAGGATCAGTTCGACTGGCTCCGAGAACAATTGGAACTAGCTCAGGCTCAGAAGAAGCTCGTACTGATCCTCACTCACCACAACAGTCTGACCCTGGAGAACCGCGCTCAGCGTCCAGGGGTGAACAAGAAACTTTACGGGGCTGAGGAGTTCGTCGATCTACTGTTGAAATATCCGGTAGTGATCGGCTGGTTGAACGGTCACACTCATCAGAACCAGATCCTGGCGCACCGAGGCGGCGATCATGGATTCTGGGAGATCACCACCGCGTCCTGCATCGATTTCCCGCAGCAACAGCAGACCGTCGAGATCGTCGACAACCGCGACGGAACTTTATCGCTCTTCACCACCGTTCTCGACCACGCGTCTCCGATCACTCCTGGCGCCTCCGGCGGCTACCTCGATCTTGCGTCGCAGAGCCGCGAACTGGCAGCTAACGACTGGGCCGAGAACCCTTTGATGAGAAGAGGATCAGCATTGGACCGCAACACCGAACTCCTCCTGCCCGCACCATTCGACATGGAAATCGTCACCGACGCATCGCTTGAACAACAGCACCTCGACGAGCACGCCCGCCTGCTCTCCTACCAACAGCGGGCACAGCGGTGAGGCGGCTCGCCGTGGGAGTCGCCCTGGTGGTGACGCTCGGCGGATGCTCCCAGGTCGACGCCCTCGCACCAGTGGGCGGGGCTGGAATCGCCGACATGCGCTACGCGACCAACGAAGTGCTGCTCGAGAAAAACATCGATATCCTCGTGGCACCGGTATGTTCCGGCGAAGGTCTCGAACTGCGATGCACCGGTGAAACCGTGAACAGCGAGTCCATCACGGCTACATCTACATCCCAGGACGAGAGCACGTTCAAGCTGGTCGTCGGCACCGAAACCGTCTACTCGGGAGACGTGCAAACCGTCCTCGATCGCAACGGAACGATCGGTGCACCGTGAAGAGCCTGCGCCGTGGTCTCCTCACGTACGTGCCGACCATTCTGGTGGGCGCGGTGATTCAAGCTCTGTTAGTCCTCGGCGATCCTGTCCCGACGACGTCGTGGTGGTTCGCCGCCCGAGTACTGGCTTCGGCGTCGGTGTTGATCCTCTCACTCTGGTTGACGATGAGCTTCGCTGCGCACACGGACACCCCATTTTCTTCACGGTTGTTGCTGGCGGCGACTGTCACTGTGCTCTGCGGAATCGTCGCGGGCATACTGAACCCGATTCTGCCTCTTCTCGTCGCCGTGATGTCCCTGCCCGTATTGTCGGCAGCCGCCGCCGGCCCCTTGAAGGAAGTCACACGGACGATCACGTTCGCCCCAATTCGTACTTCCCTCGGATTGGCCGGATCTGCCGTGTTGATCATCGTGAACGTAGTCGCGGGACTGCTTCTCGGGTTCTTCGTCACAGGAGTTGTCGCCGCTGCAATCACCTGGCTCGTCTTCGGAATCAGTGCAACGATTCTGGCGACGCACTGGGCATCCCTTCACCGACGTGCACACTCGTCGTAACCCCCACGACGGCACTGTCATAGCTGCAAAGATCAAAGCCGATAACACCTTTGGGTGTATCGGATGGACGCACGCAAGCCCGAGGCTAGCCCGCCGACCTTCCAGGCATGGAGAGGCGAGCTTTGCGAAATGACGGGTGTCAGTTCCCGAGGGACCTCAGCGCGCCGATCAGACTTGCAACGTCCTCGCTGGCAGCGAGCTTGTCAACGATCTCCGTGATCACACTCGCATCAGCCTCGCCGATCAATCGGACGGACTTCGCGCGAATTGCGTTACGGTCCATGGGAAAATGATCGACATCGCCAACCGGGTTCGGTGTCGACGCCGCCACGTGCTCGCCGTTTCTCAGTTCGACTTGCACCTGGGCGACGCGACGCTGCGGGAGCAATGCATCGAGCTGGATAGACGTGGCGACGGTGACTCGTTTGCTGAACTGCTCGGCGATCTCGAAAGTTCCGCCGGCAGGGTCAAGTGTGTCAGCGTCGATCGAGTCCGCAACAAAGGACGCTGCGACAACGAATGGCAACGAGAACATCGCGCCCAGTCGAGTTGACGGCCGGCGACCGAAAAGCGGTTCGGCCAGCGAATGGGTCTGAACGTGAACATGTTCGACGTCTTCTGCAGTCCAGCTAGCATGTGCACGCAAGCTCTGAACGGTATCGATCGCCGCGTGGGTGTACGAGCAACTTGCATGCTGCTTTGCATACCCCTCCAACGTGAGCCAGCGTCGGCCGAGATCTTCGGTGAGCCGGTCTAGGTCCAGACTGCCGACGATATCGCCGAGCGTGTGCTCGATGGCGCCGGAGTTGTGTACCAGACCGGCCGCCGCGAGTCGTGCGGCATCCAGTCCCGCTCGCACCGCGCCTGCGATCCACAGGTTTCGCGCGAAGTTTCCGTCCAGGACCAGTGCCCACGGCGCAACGTGAATGAGTGCAGATGATCCGTCGATGGCAGCGGCCACGACGTCGACATCTGCATTCCACACCATTGCAGCCGCTGCCGCTGCGCCAGTTGCACCCCAGTGGCCGTGTGTGTGCCAGCGATCGTTTCGAGTCAACGCGTAACCGAAGCGTGATGCCACTTCGTACCCGGCAACAACGGCGGTGAGGAAGGTTCGTCCGCTGACTGGCACTTTGCTCAGACGTACCGCGGCAATTGCTGCCGGTACGACGTGAGCGGCAGGGTGGCCGGCGGCGTACTTGTTTCCCTCGTCGAGCTCCAGCGCGCATGATGCAATCGCGTCGAGGACGGTTGCCGTCTCCACATTCGTTCGAATTGCGCTTCCCAAGGGTGCGGTTTCACCGGCCTCCGCTACCCAGTTCCGCGTCAGTTCGCGCAGCTCCCCGGTCCGTGCCCCCGCGACTGTCACCGCGAACAGATCCTGGAGTAGTACGGAGACTCGATCTTCCAGTGATCGCGGAAGTGCGTGACCGCGCAGCGCAGTGGCAGTCTCCGCCAGTGCGTTTACAGCGGAAACATGTTGTGCGGAGGTGTACTTCGTTACTCCGATCATCGAGTGGCTCGCGATTTCATGATGTGAGTGATCGATTCGGCCGCAGTGAGTACCTGGCGGGCGTGGATGGTGTGTTTCTCGTCCGCGGTGGAGGAATATCGGAAGGCCGGCCCGGACGAGCTGACCGACCCGAGAACGTGATCGGCCGCGTCGAAGAACGGTGCCGCGATGGAAGCGGCGCCGGTATTGCGTTCGTCGAGTGAGGTGGCGTATCCGAGTTCCCGAATTTCGGCGAGTAGGGCAAAGAACGCGTCGGCGTCGGCGGCCGGGGTCGTGCCTTGCAGTTCTCGTAAAGCCTCGACGGCAAAATGTTCGGGCAGGAAGGCAAGAATGGCGCGGCTCGAGGCTCCGGAATGTAGCGGGTACTGAGGCCCGATCTCGACGACCATCTTCACTTCTTGTGGACTCTCGTACTGATCCAGGTAGACACGGCGGTGGCCGACAAGTGCCGACAGTGTTGCGGTTTCGAGTGTCTGCTCTCTGAGTTCGCGCAGCACCGGAGCAGCGATGGAGCGTACATCCAATTGGCTCCATGCCTTGGTTCCCAGTCCGATCGCCGCGGGACCGAGGGAATACGTTGCTTCGCCGGTCACCGGTTGCACGATCGAGCGAGATGCGAGCGACTGCAGGATTCGGTGCACGACTGCTTTGCTCAGCTCGAGGTTTCGCGCGATTTCCGAGACACCGAGCGCACGTTCGGACTGAGCGAAGGCCAGAAGGACGTCCGCGACGCGATCGGCTGATTCGGTGCCCGTGGACGTTTCGGTCGATGGTCGGATATGGGGGGTGGTGGCCATGCGAGCCTTCCTTCTGGATCGGAGTGAGCCTAGTAACGCGAACGGCCTACGGCAAGTGTTCCGCTCAGCGAACCAGCGAACTAATGTTAAATCCAGGATACGGCCTGTTCTGCGACCGTGATGCGTGCCATACTCTTGCGGAAGAGTAGAAATGTCCGGAAACGATGATCGCTGAGCGGAACGATGAAAACGCCGCCGATCGGTTTGACTCGGTACAGAGACGGCGCGAAAGGCTATCGACAATGAAGAAGCTTGTAGCGGCATTTACGGCTGCTGCCCTAATGGGTGCCGCCGCGTGCGGATCGTCCGGAACCGACGGTTCCGGCGACATCAAGATCGGTTCGGTCCATCCGATGACGGGCGCACTCGCCGGCGTCGGTGGATTGATGAACGACGGCGCAGCACTGGCCGTGGCCGACATCAATGCAGCCGGCGGCATCAAATCGATGGACGGTCGACACCTGCGACTGGTCGACGGCGACAGCCAGGGCAAGGCCGAGATCGGCCAGAGTGAGGCTCAACGACTGATCAGCAAGGGAGTTGTAGCGCTAATCGGCACGTACCAAAGTGACGTGACGCAGACAGTGGCCTCCGTTGCCGAACGCTCACGCGTTCCATTCGTCATCGACGTCGCGGTCGACGACAAGATCCTCCAGCAGGAATACGAGTACACATTCCGCCTGCAGCCCAACGCTTCCACCATGGGACGCGACGGCGCCAAGGCGCTGGCCGCGATCGAGAAGCAAACCGGTCAGGCCATCGACAAGGTGTCCTACCTGCACATCGATGGGTCTTTCGGTGGCAGCGTCTTCGCAGCCTTCAAGGAAGAAGCCGCGAACCAAGGCATCAACTCGGTGCAGGAAATCACTTACCCGGCAACGAACTTTTCCGATGCGACCACACAGGTTCGCGACGCAGCCGTCACCAATCCCGACGTCATCGTCACCACCGGCTACTACCCGGACGGCCTTTTGATTGCCAAAGCCGCCGAACAGTTGAAGCTGAATGTCAAGGGCATGTACGGAATTGCCAGTGGTGCATTCGACGACAGTTCGTTCCCCGCCGCAGCCGGATCCGCCGGTGAAGGAATTTTGAGCGCGAACTACCACTACGACGCAACGAGTGAGCGCACCAACGACATCCGCGCCCGCTTCACGCAGCAGTACGGGCGTCCGATGGAGACGGCGGCGATGCTGTCGTACCAATCGGTCGAGGTGATTGCTGCCGGCCTCGAAGCCGGCGCGGACAGTGATCCCGAAGCCCTCCGTGACGCCATTGCCGCAGTGTCCCTAGAGGATCCACTGCTCGCATTCTCCGGTCCCATCGAATTCGACGAGACCGGTCAGAACAAGAACGCCGCTGTGATCGTGATGCAGGTGCGCGACGGAAAGGTCCTGCAGGTGTTCCCGGAAGAATTCGCCACGGACGCAATCGAGTTCCCGGTTGGAGAAGCAAAATGAGCGGCGTAACAAGTGTTGCCACAAATTCCAAGCGGCCCAGCGTATCCGGGATCAACCCCGGTGTACTCGTGGTCGGTGCGATCGTCGTCGTCATGGCGCTCATCTACCTCGTCGGCGGCAAGGACCAGGGCCTGGTCACCCAAGCCGTGGTCTCCGGACTGCTGCTCGGCGGTGTGTACGCACTGATCTCGGTGGGTCTGACCCTGATTTTCGGTGTTCTCGGCATCGTGAACTTCGCGCAGGGCGCCATGCTCACGATGTCGATGTACATCGTCTACGCACTCTCCACCGCCGGACTTCCGGTCTACGTCGCAACGATCATCGCCGTTCCGTTGATGTTCGTGTTCGGCGTGATCGTTCAAGCGTCGCTGCTCACCAAACTCACGATCAGTGGCAGCCACGACGGCCCACTTCTGGTCACCCTCGGACTCTCCTTGCTCATCATCAACGTCCTCCTGATGATCTTCGGTGGACGCCCGAAGGACGTGGAGGCACCCATCGACGGTTCATTGTCGATCCTCGGAGCGGTCGCCTCCTGGCCGCGCGTCATCGCGTTTGTCGGCGCAGCCCTCGTGGCCGTGGCTCTGACGGCCGTCCTCAAACGGACTCCGCTGGGACTGTCCATCCGCGCGGTGGCCTCGAACTCCGAGGGCGCCAAGCTGGTCGGTGTCGACATCGGCCGGGTGTACGCCCTCACGTTCGGTATCGGCGCGGCGTGTGTCGCAGTCGCCGGCGGACTCATGACTCCGTTCACCAGCCTTACGCCCTCAGTGGGTGAGCAATTCACCATCCTGGCGTTCATCATCGTGGTCCTCGGTGGCCTCGGCAGTGTTGTCGGTGCGATGCTCGGCGGTTTGGTGATCGGTCTGGTCCAGACCGTCGGAGCCCTCTACCTGCCAGGAACAGGGTCGCTCATCCTGGTCTTCGCGGTGTTCGTCCTTGTCCTGTTTCTCAAGCCCGAAGGATTGTACGGAGCCCGCCGATGACCAATGCGACTTCCTCGAACGCCGCGACCGATACAGTCTCTGCGACTGCAGTCTCGGCGACCGACATACGACTCAAAGACACGTGGCTGCAACGCCAATTGATCACCCTCGTCATCGGTTTCGCCGTTGTAGCGGCCCTTCCGTTGATGCTCGGCGAGCAAGCGCAGACCGTCGCCGTTCGAACGCTGATCTTCGCCATCATGGCAGTCGGCTGGAACATCATGAGCGGCTACGGCGGCATGTTCAGCTTCGGGCATGCCGCGTTCTTCGGCATCGGCGCATACACGGGTGCCTACCTCTTGGTGGAACACGGTGTTTCGCCGTGGATTTCGATGGCTATCGCCGCGGTGCTCTCCGCCGGCGTCGGAACCCTGATCGCCTACCTGTGCCTGCGCTATCGGCTTGCCGGTTCGTACTTCGCGCTGGCCACCTTCGCGTTTGCCCAGATGTTCCTGCTGCTGGTGCAAAACCTCGAAGTATTCAACAAGACCGAGGGCTTCAATGTCCCGATCCTGCGCAAAGATTCGTGGTCGATGCTTCAATTCGACAAGGACAGTCCGCTGTACATCTGGATCCCACTGGTGATTCTCGCCCTTGCGATACTCGGCACCATCTTCTACGTGCGCTCGCGTGCCGGCCAGTTTGTCCAGGCGGTGCGTGACGATGAAACTGCCGCAGCCTCTTTGGGAATCAATACGATGAAGTACCGGCTGATCGCCGTAGCCGCGAGCTGTGCGCTCACCGCAGTCGCCGGCGTCTATTACGTCCAGTACTACTTCTTCGTGGGCCCCGAACAGGCCTTCGGATCTGCGGTCTCGGTCGAGGCCATCGTCCCCGCCGTCATTGGCGGCATCGGCACCATCTGGGGACCGGTCATCGGCGCTGCCGTCGTCGGTCCGCTGTCCGAAACGATCAACGAGTTGCTGCGCAACCCACCGGAATTCCTGTCCTTCCTCGATGGCGTCGTCGGCCTCGACGTGGCTGCGTATTCGGTGATTCTTATTCTGATTGTCATCTTCCTGCCGAAGGGCATCTTCGGCACTATCCGTGAGAGGTGGAATCGATGAGCCTGCTGCACGTAGAAGGTCTCAGTAAATCGTTTTCCGGAATTCACGCCGTCAGGGACGTGAACCTGGACGTTCCCGAGCACGAATTCCTGGGCATCATCGGCCCCAACGGTGCAGGTAAGACGACTCTGTTCTCCTTGCTGTCGGGCGAACAACCGCCGACCGAAGGTCGAGTCGTCTTCGACGGGACCGACATCACCGGTTGGCCGGCCGACAAGATTGCCCGGGCCGGACTGGTTCGCACGTTCCAGCTCATGCGGCCGTTCGAGTCGATGTCCGTCCTCGAGAACGTCACCATCGCGGCGCTGACAAAACGTCGGTCACGCTCCGACGCCAGGAAGCATGCACTCGAGGTGCTCGATCGAGTGCAACTGTCCGATCAGGTCGGCGGCAAAGTGTCCACCATGTCGACGGCCGGACTCAAACGACTCGAACTGGCTCGCGCACTGGCCTTGGAGCCGCGTGTGGTCCTGCTCGACGAAGTTCTGGCTGGACTGGTGCCCGCCGAGCGTGCACCGATGATCGAACTGTTGCGCACTCTGCACGCTCAGGGGCAGACGGTGCTGTTCGTCGAACACATCATGGCGGCGGTGATGGCGCTGTCCGAGCGCCTTGTTGTCATGCACGAAGGTGCGGTGCTCACATCGGGTGATCCACGGACGGTGATCACCGATCCGCGAGTCGTCGAAGCGTATCTGGGAGAGGCGAAGTCAGCATGATGCTCGAGATAGACAACCTTCACGCCGGATACCGACGCCTGGAGATTCTGCACGGACTGAACCTGACCATCGAGAAGAACGAGATTGTCTCGCTCATCGGAGCCAACGGCGCTGGTAAGACGACGACACTGCGTGCGCTCTCGGGTTTGGTTTCCGCGACCGGTGGGCGAATCATGTTGGATGGTCAACCCATTCACGGCATGCGCGCCGATCGTATCGTCAAGGCTGGGCTGGTTCACGTTGCTCAGGACCGCGCACTCTTCGGCAGTATGTCGGTATTCGAGAACCTCGAGATGGGGGCGTACACGCAGAAGCGCAGCACGGTCAGCGAATCACTCGAGCAGGTTTTCGACATGTTCCCGATTCTGGCCGAACGCCGCGACCAGCGGGCCGACACGATGTCCGGTGGGCAGCAGCAGATGCTCGCGATCGGTCGGGCGCTCATGGCCCGGCCGCGGCTACTTACACTCGACGAACCATCGGTGGGGCTCTCGCCGAAGCTGGCGGCAGAGGTCCTCGACTCGATCGTGCGGATCCGCGAAACCGGAGTGACCGTACTCATCGTCGAGCAGAACGCGGCGCAGGCGCTCGAGATCTCCGACCGCGCATACGTAATCGAAAGCGGCTCGATAGTGCTCGAAGGTACCGGTGCCGAACTGGCACACGACGACCGCGTTAAAGCGGCTTACCTCGGTATCTGAAGGAGAGAACTCGATGCGTCTCTTGGCAATCACACCGATCGATATCGACGACGCGGAACTGCGTCGTCGTCAGGATCGCTACGATCAGCTTTCGCCGCAGGGAATCTCGGTCGAGCTGCGCAATATTGGCTCGGCCGCTCCACGTGCGCTCGACGCGGAAGGACAGGTCCGGGCGTCCGAAGACTTACTGGTGGATGCATTTCGCAATGCTGATCCCGACGGCTTCGACGGGTTTCTCCCGGACTGCGTCCTGGATCCATGCGCCGAGGTGGCCGGCACTTTCGCCCGGCCGCTCTACGGACTGTCACGACTGACCGCATCGTTCTACCTCTCCCAGGGACTGCGCATCGGTGCGTTAGCTCGGAACGAAACGATCGCAACCGAACTGGACCGTCGACTGGCGTTCTATGGTTTCGAAGCCGATCCCACGCTTGTGCTCGAGTTGTCGGTTCACGACATCGCCGATACGGAGGCGTGGGGGAATGCAGTAGTCGAAAATGCCGGCAGGCTAACGTGTTCCGTCGCGATCAATGCCTGTTCGGCGGTGCAGCTCACCGATCCACCGGCCAGCCCGCTGGTCGTTGACCCCACTGCGACGGCCTTGCGTCTGCTCGCGTTGTCCGAGGCTTGAATCTCATACCGTTTCACCAAAGGTCACCCCTTCCAGAAACTTGGAAGGGGTGACCTTCAAAAAATGGGGTAGCCCCGTCAGTAAAGGGTCCGAGAACTCGCGTGAGGAGTTGAGACGGTCGATACGGCGGCCGGTAAGCATGTCGGCGAATAAAGCGACGTGCACGGAGGTGGGGGCAACCGGCGAGGACCTAGACATGTTATGGATCTCGTACGGTGCGCGAACTCCGGCGGTCAGGTGAGCTCCCGTACCAATACGTCGTACAGGTCCTGCACCTCACCCGACAACACACCCGCAGGAGCAGCAGGGAGCTCAGGCGGTTTGCGTCCCGCCCGGATGGCCTCGGCAAGAATCTTCAGGGAGTTGCTCAGATCGGTGATCGCTGAATTATCCTGCACTGCAGTGCCGTTCGGGTCGGACGAGCGCTCGATTCGCCAGCATTCGGCGAGTGTGCGGTAGACCAATCGTTGTGTCGCGGCTATCGCCGGCCACCTCTGCTCGGCCGTCTTCTGTTGCTCTCGGGAGCCGTTCACGGCATTGTCGAAGGTCTGAGTCAGCCGCAGCGAGCTGCGTTGCAGATCGCGTCGCACAATCCGGGCTGCCGGGGTAGTAATTGCGGCGGGGCTCAGATACCCGACGGTGGTGGCGACCGCGTCTAGGGTATCGGCGACCGCAGCCGGCAGCCACATCTGAACATCGCGGGGAACGATCCACAAGAACACGGCCAGTGCCGCCGCACATCCCACTGCGGTGTCCAGGCCACGCGCGAGCAGAAGCGAGGACAGCTCGTCGACGCTCTGACCTCCGGTGGCGATCAACAACGCCACCGCCGTGATGAAGACGACCGCCAACGTGTAGTTGCGCACCACCGTGAGCTCGATGAGGAAGGTCAGTACCACAACGGCCGCGACGAGCCACAGCGCATGGGGGTGGGTGACAATGATTGCCGCAGCGAGAACCAGCCCAACCCAGGTTCCGGTGAGACGTTCGAGAGCACGCTGGGTAGTTCGGCGTCGATCCAGGCCTTGATGCAATACCAGCACCGCGGCCGACATAGCCCAATAGGCGTGTTCGAGTCCGAGTAAGCTGCCGAGCGCTCCGGCCAGTACTGCCGCCACCCCCACGCGTATGACGACCAACAGTGACCTCGAGTGCGGTTGCACAGCCTGTCTCAGAAGCGCCGATGCCCCCGGTCTTCCGAGCGGCAGCTGATCGATTGGGGTCACTTCGACGACGCCGGCTGGGTCGAGTGCTTGCCGGGCGAGTGCGCGGGCACGGTCTGCGCCGGCTGGGTCTGCGGGCGTGTGTGTTTCGGCGGAACTCATCGCGTCGGCAAAGAGAATGTGAAGCCGACGGCTCAACTCCTGTAACCGGCGCACGGTGTCGCTCGGTGCCAGGTGCCGGGGCTGTCGACTGATCAAGCTCTCCCAGGCACCATGCATCACTTGTGCTCCGCGGTGTCGCGCCGCATCTTGCCCATCTGTGTCTATCGCTTCGATGTAGTCCGCGACAGCCATTCCGGCAGCGCTCACGGCGGACTTTTCCGGACCGCGGGGCGCGAACGCGGCGCCGGACATGTGCACCAGCCACGCAAAAGCTCCGCCCGCGAACACCAGCAGAGCGACCCATGTCGGGTTCTCGTTCTGTTGATACAGGCCGGTGCCGACCGCGCACACCAAGGCAAACTGATATGCCCCTGGCGGACCGACTTCCAGCGCGTTACACAACAGGGTTGCCGCCGTGGCGATCGCGGCAACCGTGATCACCCCTACCCAGATGATCGACGACGCCCAGATACCAAGACCCACCGCGACACTGAGCGAGATCGCGACGACAGCGAGCAGTATCGCGCGGTTCAGGTATGGTCGCCCGCTCCCGTAGAGCGCGGCAAACCCACCGAGCGACGCGGTTAGCCCGGCGGTGAAATCACCCGCCAGCCACCCGATGAAAACCGGCGCCCCCATACATACAGCAGCACGTAGCCCACTCGGCCAACGCCGAGGCGCGGGATGAAAAACGAACATCGCACGCAGTCCACGAGTGACCGGCGCTGGAGGTTGCGGCATACCTCGATCACCTCTCACAGGTCGTGAAGTCGTGTCAGTACTCTGTTACCCGAGAGCCGTGAAATCTATTGTGCGGACTTGGATCCGCCGTCAATCGGGATCGTCTGCCCGGAAATCGATTTCGCACTATCGGAAGCGAGAAACAACGCCAGCGCGGCGATATCATCCGGGTCGACAAAACGTTACCGTCTTGCCGCCCGACTGGATCGGTGACGTGGTGCCCAACTTCAGTGTGTCGCCGTCGAGTTGGATCCGCCGCGGCTGGCTCTGGCCGGTCCAGTTCGGGAACAGTGACACGAACATCGAGTGCGTCAACGTCTGCTTGTCCTCGTCGACGTGGAACGGTTCCGAATAGGCGATGTACGAGGACGCCTCCGATATGTAATCCTCATTCGTGCCCGCGAACCAGTCCCCCGACTCGAAGTTCGGACGGTCAGGTTTGGAGAGCTGCGCCGACATGTAACCGTCCGGGGTGTAAATGATCAGACTCCGAGGCTCGTGGCCTAGCGGCTCGAACGGATCGGACCCGTCGATCGGAATATCCTGATACGACACCAACTTCCACGGACCGATCAACGCGTCACGCAAACCTTCGGCCATCATTACCTCCCACAGTCGAGGTGGCAGTCCTTCTCGAATCACTCTATGCCTCCCTCACATGATCGGGAGCCGACCATCACCGCCGACACACCCAAACACACGTGATGACTGATCGCCTCGAACCACCGCCATGCTTCCGACTTCGGGCCAAGATCGGGTAGTTCAACGCAAACACCGGCAGCGGTTATCAGCGCCAAAGCGACGGCCGAACCTGCGCCAGATCGATGTCAGACAGCCCCAACTACGAGCGCTGGAAACTGCGACAGTAGAAAGGCGGAAGCAACCATGAGCACCTACAAGGTCGGCTACTTCGTCGGCAGCCTCTCCTCCACCTCGATCAACCGGATCCTGGCGAAAGCACTGATCCAGCTCGCACCCCAGGACCTCGAGTTCACCGAGATCACCATCCGGGACCTGCCGCTCTACAGTCCGGACTACGACACCCAGTATCCACCCGAGGGCACCGCACTCAAGGACGCGATTTCCGGGGTGGATGCGGTTTTGTTCGTCTCACCCGAGTACAACCGCTCGATCCCCGGAGCTTTGAAGAACGCGATCGACTGGGCGTCACGTCCGTGGGGCCAGAACTCGTTCGATCACATCCCAGCCGCCGTGATCGGCGCATCGATCGGCGCGATCGGCACCGCCGTCGGTCAACAGAGCCTGCGGGCGGTGCTCAGTTTCTGCAACGCCCGACAGATGACCGCGCCAGAGGCCTACATCCACTACACGCCCGAGGTGTTCGGCGACGACGGCACCGTGCACAACGCCTCCACCGAGGAGTTCCTGCGGAACTACATGGCCGAGTTCCGCAATCACATTCATCGGGTCCTGACCGTTCTACCGCGCTAGCCCGGCGGGAAGCTCCTCCGAACGTGCAAGCGGTAAGTCGCGGGGATCGGCGATCTGCCCCGTGAGCGCCGCAGTGCGGTCCCAGGCGAACACAGGTAAACCGAGTCTTCCCACCCCCGCGACGTCCCGGGAAGTTGCGCAGAACCGTCCGTAACCTGTTGTGCCCGTTTGTCGACACCTGGACTATTCCGATACAACCAATACAGCCGGATTGGTGCAGCCGGGCACCGGCCGCGGTCAGGGGCAGATGGTCTCCGAGGGCGTGACGGTCTACTCGGCACGGAACACCGCTCATCGAAGGCTGTACCTACCCAGGTTCTCTGGCCGTAGTCGACAGTAATAGTTCACGGCATCACTGCCACGAAGCGCCAGTCCAGCACGTCCAGATCGCTGGCGTCCGCTCGCTGCGCGCGCACGACCGACCGCAGATGCACCACACTGCCATTGGCCTTCTCGTCGACGGCTTCCACTGTCACGTCGCTTGTCAGTGTGTCACCTTCTCGAACGGGCCCGGTGTGATCGCACGATACCCATCCCAGGATGCCGATCATGTCCGGAAAAGCCCGGTTCGCTTGTCCGAGTGCGAGGCCGATGGTGTGGCCACCGTAGACGAGACGACGCCCTTGTTCGCGTTGATCATGATGTACTGCAGCGATATTCATGCTCAGCCGGGCAAGCTCGGGCGCGCTGGAGACTACATCGCCGCTGCTTCGATAGATCGTCCCCGGCGTGGGTGCCACGAAGGTCCGGCAGCCTGTTTCCCTCCGGTACGCATCCAGATCCCAGCCTTGCGGAATACCCCAGGGCCAGTCGTCACTCGGGCCGACGGACGACATGTCGTCGCTGTGCCGGACACGTCCCGGGTCCGGATCGCCGCTCAGGGGAAGCATCGCGCAGCGGTAGAAATCGAGAATGACCTCACCGTGCCGGTCAGTGGATGTGACGCGCAGTGCTGCTAATCCGCTGGGAGCGCGGCCCGCCTTGTGCGAGTTTTCGCGGAGAGCAACGACTTCGGTTCTCGTGTGCAGTGTTTCACCAATGTGCGGGAACCTGTGAAATCGGAGCCCTCGGTAGAAGAGGTTGGCGATCACATGGTGCGTCGCCAGAGTGGACTGCCCGATCGCGACATCGCAGACCAGCCCGGGATGTGCGAGCGCGGTCTGTTCTCCGGTCACGGATTTCGAGAGGTGGGTATCGAGTGGCAGCCGCAGCCGATTGCCGAGGATGGACTGGTGGACTGCGGCGAGGCCGTCGGTGAGTGTCACGGCGGGGGCCGAGTCGTAGACGGTTCCGACGGTGAGTTGATCGAAGTACGGTCCCCCGGTGAGCGAGACGGTCATGATGTTCCTCCGATTCGTGTCAGCACTCTGCGGGCCGATACGGCGATGGCTTCGTCGAGCATTCGGCCGTCGAGCTGTGCTGCTCCGGCGCCTCTGGCTTCAGCCTCTGCCATAGCCCGCAATACACTGTGTGCGTGTGCGACGGCATCAGCTGATGGTGTGAATATCGTTTCTGCAGAATCGATCTGGTTCGGGTGGATGACCCATTTTCCGTCGAATCCGAGATCGCAGGACCACTGAGCCCACTGCCGAAACGGTGGGTCGTCGGAAATGCCGAGATAGGGGCCGTCGATGGCATGGATCCCTGCAGCCCGTGCCGCAGTCAGAACGGTGTCCTGGTGCGACAACCACATCGCCGGTCCGGCGCGCTCGCTCCGGCCGAGGGCGGAACCGAGATCGGCGTATCCGAGAATCAACGACTCCAGCCGCGGGTTCGACCGTGCGATTCGCGTTGCGTTCTCGATTCCTGCCGGTGTCTCGATCAGAGCCTGTACACCGATATCCGTCCCGGCCAGAGCCGTGTTGACCTCGTCGAGTTGTTCTGCGGTCTCGGCTTTGGGCACGATAATGCTGCGTAGCTTGCTGCCGAGCGATGCACAAGCATCAAGATCGTCGCTGACCCAACTCGTCGCGAGACCATTGATTCGGACCGATACTGTTCGGTCGGCGGTCAGCGCAGACAGTATTCTGTGCATCGCTTCGCGGGCATCGTGTTTGGCGGCCGGCGCCACGGCGTCTTCGAGGTCGAGTACCACTTCGTCCGCTGCCGAGGCGAGAGCTTTTGCTACTTTGCGTTCGTCTGATGCCGGTGCGACCAACACCGTGCGGCGACGTACTTGCGGTCGGGTCCTCACGGCGCCTCGTCGGTGGCCACGACGGCGCTGCGTACGAGTGCATCGATTCGTTCGGCATCGAGACCGAGGACGGAACCGAGGACGTCCGCGGTGTGTTGGCCGTGTCGCGGCGACGGGGCGGCATCGGTGTACCGGCCCTGCCAACGCAATGCAGTACGGGAAGTGAGCATCGAACCCACCCCGGGATGTTCGATTTCCTGAACCACTGTGTGCTGATCGGTCTCGCGGATCTCGGCGGCTACTTCGCCGAGGTCACGGTACGGACTCCACAGCACGCGGGTGTTCGCGAGGTCCTTCTCGATCTGCTCGAGCGTCCGCGATTCGAACCAGGGACGCACAATTGCTGTAATCGCCTCTCGGGCAGTGAATCTGTCCGCCGACACTGTCAGATCGAGGTCGCGTTGTTTCTCGAGGGCGGCGAAGATGTCGGCGGTCCCGGTCGTTTCGACCAGGGCTTTCCACTGACCGGCGGTGAGACCGACCACCATCACCGATCGTCCGTCGGAGGTGGGAAAGTCCGAACCGTAGCTACCGTACAGAGCGTTTCCCTGACGAGGGCGTCCCGCATTGGATTGCTCGGCTTCGGCTATCCACCCCATCCCTGCGATCCCGGACAATGCGACGTCGGCCAGTGCCAGTTCCAAGTAGGAACCGGCACCTGTGCGCTCTCGGTGCCGTAGTGCGGTGACGATACCCAGCGCGGCGTGCACGCCGGTGATCATGTCCCAGGCCGGCAGAACATGATTGACCGGAACGGTGAAATCGACCGGGCCGGTCATGAGCGGAAGGCCCAATGCGGCATTGACGGTGTAGTCGACAGCGGAAGTGCCGTCGGCGTTGCCCTGGATGTGCAGGTGAATCAGATCGCTGCGCCGATCAGTCAACAGGTTGTTGTCCAACCATGATGCATGGGCGATGTTTTCGAGGAGGACACCGGCTTCAGTGATGAGATCGGTGACCAGTGCGCGTCCGGCGTCACTGCGGAGGTCGACGGCCATCGACTTCTTCGCCTGGTTGAGGCCGGCCCAGTACAGACTCGACCCGCTATCTGTGATGGGCCAGCGGTCGGCATCGATGGCACCGCGAAGTGGGTCGATGCGGATGACCTCGGCTCCCAGTTCGGCGAGCATGCGCCCTGCTGTCGGTCCGGCGACGAAGGTGCACATATCGATCACCCGAACACCGTCGAGTGGACGCGCAGTCATGATGTGCGCTCGAAGATCGCGGTCAGGCCCTGCCCACCGCCGATGCACATGGTTTCGAGACCGTACCGGGAACCTCGCCGGTCCATCTCACGCAGCAGCGTGGTGAGGATGCGGACTCCGGTAGCGCCGACGGGATGTCCAAGCGATATTCCGGATCCGTTGACGTTGGTCCGTTCGAAATCTGTTGCAGTGAAATTCCATTCGCGGGTGACTGCGAGTGCCTGAGCGGCGAATGCTTCGTTGAGTTCGATCAGATCGATGTCAGCCAAAGTGAGGCCGGCACGTTGGAGAGCACGAGCGGTGGACGGCACCGGACCGATACCCATCTCCGACGGCTCGACACCTGCCACTGCCCAGGTGACCAGTCGGGCATACGGGCGAAGTCCCAGCCTCTCGGCGGTCGCGCGCGATGTCACCAGACATGCTGCAGCGCCGTCGTTCTGGCCGCTCGCGTTTCCGGCGGTGACAGTGGCGTCGGGATCCGAACCGGACATGATGGGTCGCAATCTGCCTAGTGACTGCATTGTCGCGTCGGCTCGCGGATGCTCGTCGCGATCGACGACCAATGGCGCGCTTCGTCGGACCGGGATCTCGATGGGAACGATTTCCTCGGCGAACACTCCGGAGTCGATGGCTGCCACCGCACGGCGATGAGACTCGACGGCCAGCGCGTCCTGTTCGTCGCGGCCGATGTTGTACTTGCGGCGTAGGTTCTCGGCGGTTTCGAGCATCCCTCCGGGTACCGGGTAGTTGCGGCCGCCCGCTGTGACGCGCCCTCGTCCCAGCCGGTCGTGCAGTGCCGCTGGTGCGCCTTTCGCGCCCCAACGCATTGCGGTGGTGTAGTACTCGGCTTGACTCATCGACTCGGCTCCGCCGGCGATCACGATGTCGGCGACACCGGTCTGGACGCGCATGGCGGCATCGAGGACCGCTTGTAGACCCGAGCCGCAGCGTCGATCGAGTTGCTGGCCCGGGACGGTGACCGGCATTCCGGCGTCCAGGGCAACGACGCGGCCGATGGCCGGGGCCTCCCCGTTCGGGTAGCACTGCCCGAAAATAACGTCGTCGATTGCGGCGGGGTCCACCCCGGTGCGAGTGAGCAGTTCGGAGACCACGCGGGCGCCGAGGTCGGTTGCGGGAACGTCCTTGAACTGACCTCCGTACCGCCCGACGGGGGTGCGTAGCGGTTCGCAGACGACAACATCGTGTGACTGTGCAGGTGTGGTGTCAGGCATGTCGGAAGTCCCTCTCGTGGTCGGTCCATTGTTGTGCCCATTCGCGCAGCTCGACCGCGCGTATTTTGTTCCCGTTGCCGCCGACGGTGGTCGGCATTTCTTCGATGATGTGTACTGCGGAGGGCACTTTGAAGGCCGCCAGACTCGACGCACACCAGGACTTGAGTTCTGCGGAATCGAGCGGAGCGGTGCCGGAGGGCACGACGAACGCGATTGCTTGTGTGTATCCGCCGGCGGCGGTGATCCCGACGACCTTCGCCAGGCGCACTCCGGCGTGTTCGGCGAGTCGGTGTTCGATTTCGGCGGGGTCGACGAGGAATCCGCGAAGTCGAAGTACGTCGCCCATCCGGCAGACGTACGAGTAGCCTCCGTCACCGGTTGCGGTGCCCAGATCGCCGCTGCGGAACCATCCGTCCGCGGTAAATGCGGCGGCCGCAGCTCCAGGATTGCCGAGGTAGGCATCGACTACGTTGGGGCCGCGGACCTGCAGTTCGCCTTGCTCGCCGTTCGGCAGGACCGAGTCGTCGAAGGGATCGGCGATGCGGATCTCGATGTTCTCCGAGACCGGTCGCCCACCGCCTGTCCATCGCAGCTTCTCGACATCGTCGAGATCCCACAACAGCATCAGCGAGAAGACCTCCGAGGAACCGAACACTCCCGTGGTGAGGGCGCCGAACTGATCGCGTGCCCAGCGGGCGATCTCGTGTGAGCGGCCGAGGAAGTCGGCGATCCCGAGGACCTTGAGCGACGACAGGTCGTCTCCTGTGCTCTGCCATTGATCGTGGAGTCGGCCGTAGAGATCGTCGCCGCCGACGATGTGGGTCACGCGCAACGATTCCATCCGCGAGAGTGTCGTGGCTGCGTCGAAGACCGGTTCCATCAGTAGCGCTGCGCCGCCAGCCAAACCGGCCAGAGCGGTGTTGAATCCGAACACGCCCGAGACGGGAAGAACGCACAGGGCGACATCTCCGGGTTCGATCCGCAGGGCTATCGCGTCGGCGTGGGCGTGCCCGACGACGGCGCTCTCCCGGTGTGCTGCGAGTTTCGGTGTGCCGGTCGAACCGGAGGTGGTGAAGGCAACTGCGAGAGGGTCGTCGGCGAGTGTGCCGGCCGCAAGGCCTGCGGCGGTGGTCGCTGCCCTGTTCGGCGTCGCGGCGACCCGAACGGTTCCGGTGTCGGCACTGCCGACATTCCAGGCACCGCCACCGAGATCGAACGGCCCGGGATCTGGTGCTTCGGCCGGTGCGGCAGGGCCACGTACGACGGCGACAGCCGGCGGGTTGGCCGACTCGACCGAGTTCAGTGCGTCGGAGAGCGTAGAGAACAGATCGAGACCGTGGAATCGGTCGGCTACCGCGACCACGCAGGGGCGTGCCGATACGAGGATGTGCGCGATCTCGCGGGTGTTGTAGCGAGTGTTCACACCGATCACATGCGCCCCGAGTTCGGTGGCTGCGAACTGCCAGACGATGGTGTCGGACCAGTTGGGCAGCAGCACGGCGATGCATTGGCCGTCGGTGACCCCAACTGCCTGCAGTTCGGCGCGCAATGCGCGGACACGGTCGGCCAACTCGCGGCGGGTGGTTGGCAGGACGAGGTCTCCGGCCACGTCGAAGGTCGCAACGGCCTGCGGATCCGCGTCGAGAAGGTCGGTCAGAAGATGTGCGAGTGTCGTCATGAGACTGTCTCCACGGACGAGTCTGCGCTCAACTCGCTCAACCAGCGGTGTGCCAGGGAGGCGAAGTCGTCGACTTCCTCCATCGGGTAGTGGCCGATACCTTCGAGCAGGGTGTAGCGGGCGAGCCCTGGGTTCGCGGCGTTGATCGCGTCGGCGGCGGACTGGACGCTCCGAGCATCGATCCAGGGGTCTTCGTCTCCGGCGATCAGGTGTATCGGGCACGTGACGTCGCCAAGACGGTCGCGGACATCGTGTGTGCCCCAACCGATGAGGTCAGTCGAGGAAATCTCTGGATCCTCGCGTTTGTGCATCGTGGCGATAATCTGTGCTCGGCCTTCCGGGACTGCACGGCCGATCGATGCGAGTGTGCCCAGGTAGGTCCGGTCCGCGCGACTGGGGCTGGCCACATCTTCGAGTTCGCGCCGCAGTCCGTCGACGTTCACACGGCCAGGCGCGGCCTCGGCTTCCATGGCGATGGCGCCGGCGAGCGGCCGTGATGGCCTCGTTGCCAGTTCCAAGGTGAGTTTGCCGCCGATGGAGCAGCCGATGACGAACGGTGTTCGCACGTCGAGGAGATCGAGGACCTTCCAGAGCCAGTCTGCGTAGTCGGCCAGGTTACTGATCGGTGCGTACGCGGCAGGCTCGGAGCGTCCATGTCCCGGAAGATCCGGGACGATCACTCGGTAGCCGAATTCGGAGAGCGCACCGGCGACGTGGCGCCATTGAACGCCGCTTTGACCCGCGGTGTGCAGACACAGAACCGTGGGTAATGTTGCGGCAGTAGTATTTTCCGGTGTCACGATTTCGATGAATCCGAGGGTTCCGTCGATCGAGAGATACTTCGCTTCGATCATGCGTGTGTCTCCTTCGCAATGATTCTGGCATGCTCGATGATGGTGCCGAGCGGCTTGGTCAGTCGTAGATATTCGTAACCGTCTCCGCTGGAAGAGAATTCACCAGCGATTGCTCGGCGCATGAAGTCGTTGCGTTCAGCCATGACGAGGTCAACCCAGCGCACGGCAGTGGCGGCGAAGGTGAAGGTGGCTCCGTTGGGGACACGCCTGGTCACGTCGACGATCCGGCCACGATAGATCCGCAGATGTACTTCGCGTACCTGGCCTGATCCATCGGTGCATCTCAATCCGATTGTTCCGTCCCAGTTCGCTAGCGACGCGGCGAATGTCTGATCTTTACTGAGGGACTCACATAGTGCTTGACCCCAGCGCACTGTGCAGAAGTCGGTGCCGGGACTGTCTTCGATTGCTGCGGTCACCGGCACAGTCCATGTTTCGATCCCCTCCTCACGGGTGTTGCCAGCGTCGTCGAGAAGTCGAATGTGGCGATCGACCTCGATCGCGGAGTCCCGGGCCGATACTCGGGTGATCACCGTCTCGGCACCGACGGTGTCAAGTCCGGTGACTGCCGCGATGCGGGTCCACTGCAGTTTCGTGCGCTCGGCACCGAAAGTCACAGGCGTGGTTAGTAGGCCAGCTGCGACGAGGCCGGTTGCGCAGACCTGCTCGAGCACCGAACTGCCTGCAACGCTCGGGCCCAGCAGATCGCTGATCGGGTGAAGTGGTGAGGCGAACCGATCACCGATTGCGATGGTGGTCGTCGACGTCATGACTGCGACCGTCCGAGCAGTTCGTCGGAGATGATCCGCATCTGAATTTCACTCGTTCCTTCGAAGATTTTTGTCAGTCGTGCGTCCCGCCAGTGCCGTTCGACTTGGAAGTCGGTGGTGTAGCCGGCGCCGCCGTGGATCTGTACGGCTTCACTGGTGACACGCTCGGCCATTTCGGTGGCGACCAGCTTGCACATCGACGCTTCGAGCGAGCAGCGGCGGCCGGTGTCGATGTCGGTGGCCACCGAGTACATCAACTGGCGGGCAGCTTCGATATCGGCAGCCATCTTGGCGATCTTGAAGCGAAGGTGCTGAAAGTCTGCGATGGGATGGCCGAATTGGCGGCGGGTGTGCATGTAGGCGATGGAGTCTTCGAGGGCTGCTCGGGCCAGACCGATGGCCCGGGCGGCGGTGTGCGCGCGGCCGACTTCGAGACCACTGACCGCGAGGTAGAAGCCCTTACCCTCTTCGCCGAGCATGTTCGCGGTAGGGACGCGGAAGTTGTCGAACGCGAGTTCCCAAGTGCTCCAACCGAAATAGCCGATCTTGCGTATTTTGGTGCCACTGATGCCCTCGGGTAGGATTCCCCGTTCCTTGTCGATGAGGAATGCACTGATGCCGCGGTGCGGTTTAGCCGGATCCTTCTGTGGATCCGTTCGCGCAAACAGGACTATGTAGTCGGCTTCGTCGGCGTAGGTGCACCACATCTTGGTGCCGTTGATAATCCAGTCGTCGCCGCTGCGGGTTGCGCGGCACGAAATATTGGCAACGTCGGACCCTGCCTCGGCTTCCGAGAGTGCATATGCTCCGAGGTAGTCGCCTCTGGCTACTTTCGGGAGCAGCGCGGCCTCTTGTTCGGGGGTGAAGCCGCCTCCCATCCCGTTTCCTCGCGCCAGCAGTCCCGAGACGCTCATCCACGCGCGGGAGAGTTCCTCGGCGACGAGACAGTATTCGAAGACTCCGAGTCCGAGGCCGCCGTGTTCTTCGGGAATCATGATTCCGAAGAAACCGACCTCCGACATTGCCTTCTTCAGCGAATCCGGAATGGCGCCTTGCACGGGATCAAGTTCGTTCGCGACCGGGAGTACCTGCTTCATCGCGAAGTCTCGGGCCAGATCGCGGATAGCCAATCGGTCTTCGGTGAGGTACCGCGGGGAGTCAGTGCGCGGCTGAGACGGCCGATGAGTCATGAAATGCTCCTGGTGGCTGGCGTGCGTCAGAAAAGTGAATTCTGCATCACATTAACGCTTGTTCATCCAGTAGAACATGTAGCCCGCGAGTGCGTCAACGCAACCATCAGCGCACCCATTCCTCACTGCAGTGTCAGGCCGGCCTATATCCGACCAGGTTCAGCCCATATTGGCCGTACGACTTGGCCACCTCCCGCGCAGATAGCGGACCGTCGTCTCGGTACCAGAGCGCAATGCCCGAACACATCGTCAATACCGCAGTCACTGCTTGATGAACAAGCGGGATCACGAACTCTCCGCAGTTCACGCCCGCTTCCGCGATTGCAATGAACTGATGCTCCTGGGCATCGCGCGAGCCCACCACTCGCTTTCGATCCACCTCGTCCAGATATCTCAACTCGGTGTTGGCCACGAGACACGCTTGGGCATTCGACGCCGTATACAACGCATGCGCTTCAACTGCCGCCGCCCATTGCGCAGACGGAGACGCCCCAGCCTTACGAATAGCATTACGGGTTGCAGTGAACTGCTCATCACTGGCCGCCCTCAGTATTTCAACCAGTATTTCGTCCTTATTCTCGAAATGGTTGTAGACGTTTGCAGCGCTACAACCTGCACTTTTAGCGATATTACGCAGGGTCGCCGCATGAAAACCGAAGTCGAAGAACTCCTGCAACGCAGTGTCGAGAATCCGCTGACGCACGCTCCGGGTATCTACGTTTGTTGATCGACTGTTCATACGCAAAGACTATGGCGCAACTCAAAGACTGTGCAAGCGGCAGCTTCCTGGGTGTTGACGGCGCCCCTCCAGATGGATTATGGTCCAAATCACATGAACGGGCGTTAATGTCTCGTCCCGTCAACTTCACTCACCAACACTTGGAGGTAAGGGCGTTGAGCACTCTCGAAGAAAGAATCGCGCGATTGGAGGATCTCGAAGCGATCCGCTACCTCGACGCGCAATACTGCCGACATCTCGACGACGGCAACTGGGACGACCTGATGACTCTGTTCACCGAAGACGGTGCCTTCGACGGACTCTCACACCCGGTAGGCAAAGCGGAGATGAAGGAGTTCTTCGCCGGACTCGCCGACGGTGGACTCAGCGAGTTCTGGCACTTCATCACCAACATGGAGATCGACCTCCACGGCGACACCGCCACCGTTCGATCATTCCTGTGGCAACCGTGTGTCTCGGACGGCGTTGCCTCCATTGCTGCCGGCCGCTACACGGACACGCTGGTCAAAGTCGACGGGCACTGGTTTTACCGAGTCAAACAAGTTCGATTCCACTTCTTCGGACCACTCGACGAGGGCTGGGCCGAGAACCAGTTCGCGCTGGAGAACGCCAAGCGCGCAGCGGTACACCCATGAGCACGCGCGCATGGCTACCCATCCTCATGCTGCCGGAATTCATCGAACTTCGGCGACGCCGTCGCACGGTGACCACTGCCCTCGGACTGGTGGCGATCACAATGTTCGGTGGCTTCCTCGTCGGCTTCGCATACTTCCCTGCGCTGCTCGGTGAAAACGAACTCTTGGGCATACCTCTGTCGCTCTGGGTGGTGTTCTCACAGTTCGCCGGAACCTGGGTCCTGGTATACGCATACTTCCGGCTTTCCCGTACCTACATCGAACCGGCTGCCGCCGCAGCGATCCAGGCCATCGAGGATCACGCCCAGGAGAAAGTCGCATGACCACCGAACCGAATTTCCTGGCGATTGGTGTCTGCATCGCCGTCGTATCCCTCACCCTGTGGGTCACGTTCGCCGCCTCCCGACGTAGTCGCAGCGCCGACGGGTTCTTCGCCGCTGGACGATCGATCACCGGATGGCAGAACGGATTCGCCATCGCCGGTGAATTCATCTCCGCCGGAAGCTTCCTGGGTACCACGGGCCTCATCTTCTATAAGGGCGTCGACGGCGCGGTCATTCTCTGCACCTCGGTCGTCTCGTTCCTTCCCGTACTGTTCCTCCTCGCGGAGAAGATGCGCAACGTCGGAAAGTTCACTCTCGCAGATGTTCTCGTCTTCAGAACCGGCGCACGGCGCGTTCGAATCGTCGTTGCCTTCAGTACGATCGTCACCGGTACTTTCGTCCTGCTCGCACAGCTCGTCGCGGCGGGCGTGCTCTTGCAATCGGTGTCCGGCATTCCCTTCGGACTGTCCGTCGTGGTCGCCGGAACACTCATGGGTATCTACGTCTTCGTCGGCGGCATGCTCGCCACAACATGGGTACAGGTGATCAAGTCGACGATCTTGGCAACCCTCGCCATCGTCGTCGCCCTGGGTATCCTCACCAAATTCGGCTTCAGCCTGCCCCGCATGCTCTCCGGTGCCACCGACAACACCGCAGCCGGCGACGCAATCCTCTCCCCCGGAATGATTTTCGGCCAGACCGGAGCACTCAACCTGGTCTCCTACTCACTGGCATTCGCACTCGGCACCGCAGGTATGGCACACATCCTCATCCGCTTCTTCACCGTCCCAGACGCCGGTACGGCGAGGAAATCGATCGGCTGGACAGTCGGGCTGTGCAGCATGTTCTACCTGATTGTCATCGTGATGGGATTCGGTGCCGCAGCGATACTCGGACCCGACGGCGCAGAACGAGTCGGCACGGGCGGTAACCTCACGGCACCGACACTGGTCACCGAACTCGGTGGCGGAGTCGGGACCATCGGCGGATCCATCGCACTGGCATTGGTCGCGGCTGTCGCCTTCGCCAGCATCGTCGCCGTCGTCGCAGGCGTCGTCATCTCTGCCGCAGGCACATTCGCCCGCGACGTCTGGCCCAGCCTGACCCGAACCAACGACGACGAGAACGATGTCCGCGACGCAAAGGTCGCCCGCTACGCTGCCGTGGGATTCAGTATCTTCGCCGTCATCTTGACCATGCTCATCGGTGACTCCACCAACATCACCTACTTCATGGGGATGGCGTTCATGGTCGCAGGCAGCGCCCACCTGCCGAGTCTGCTACTCAGCCTCAACTGGCGACGGTTCAACAGCACCGGCGCAGTCTGGGGAATCTCCGTCGGACTGGTATCAACCGTCGTCAGCCTGATGTTCACCGAAGCACTGTGGCTCGGCAGCGGACCGGCACCTCTGACCATCCAGCTACCCATCATCATCACGTTGCCGCTGGGCGCGGCCGCAGCGATCATCGGTTCCCTGCTCGGCGAGAAACGACACGGCCCCTCACCAGAGCGAGACGAAAAGTTTGCCGAAATGCTGGTACGTGCAGAAACCGGCATCGGCGCAGAACTGGCCGAGGTTCGGCCTTAGCAGTGCCTGATCCATGATCGATGAAGGGAGTGGGTCTGCGTGGAACGAGCAGACCCACTCCTCAGTGTCACAGCCATTCGAGTGCAGCGACAACCAGCGCCTCGGTTCCAGTGTCCAACGTGGGTTGGATTACCGGAGCGAAGACAGCCGAGTGATTGACCGGAACATCCTCCGACACCCGACCCGCCAACTCGGCCGCACGGTACACATCAGCATCAATACCACCGAAACCCCAATACGTGTACGGCACACCCAGAGCAGTCGGAATGTCACTGAAATCCTCACTCGCGGTCTGCATCGGCAGCGCCCGACTACGCTCGCCGAAATGCGCAGCGAACGCAGCGGCAACACGCTCGGTCGCATCAGAGTCGTTGTCGGTCAACGGAAAACGGTCGAACAACTCGAACTCGGGATCCTTCGGCGACCGCGAAGCCTGACATTCAGCCGTCACGATCCGGCGGATCGCATCGAGGATCGCCGTGCGGGTCGCCTCGCTGTACGTCCTGACATTGAGCTCGAGTACCGCATGATCGGCAATGACATTGCTCTTGGTCCCGGCAGCGATACGCCCGACAGTGAGGACCGCGGGTTCTCCGGGCACGGTTTCCCTCGAGATGACGGTCTGCAACCGGACGACGATCATTGCCGCCAACACCACCGGATCGACCGTTGCCTGCGGCATCGATCCGTGGCCACCTCGCCCGTGAACGGTGATCCGCATACTGTCAGCAGCGGACAGGACCGGCCCGCTGCGGGTACCCACTACCCCCGCCGGAGCGGGCAACACGTGCTGGGCGAGGGCGACATCGACCGTGGGGAACAACTCTCCCAGACGATCGTCGACCATCATGCGGGCGCCGTCGCCGACTTCCTCAGCCGGCTGAAACAAGGCAACCAGGGTGCCGTTCCAGTGTTCTATTGAGTCGGCGAGTAGCTGGGCTGCGCCGAGTAGGCACACAACATGCACATCGTGACCGCACGCATGCATGACCGGCACCTCGTCCCCGGCCGCATCCGACGCGACAGCCGTGCTGGCGTACGGCAGACCCGTCGCCTCCCGAATGGGAAGGGCGTCCATGTCCGCCCGAAGCAGCACGCTCGGACCGTCGCCGCCCCGCAGTACACCGACCACCCCGGTGCCACCGACGCCCTCGTGCACCGAAAACCCTGCCGCACGTAACCTTTTCGCGACCATCCCCGCGGTGCGATACTCCTGATGCGAGAGTTCCGGATGCTGATGAAGATCCCGGTAGAGATCTTCCTGCCAACCGCGGATAGCAGCCAGCCCGGCCAACACCGTCGCGCTACGCGAGTTCGTGGACATCACTTCCCCTTCCGTCGGCGACGCCGGACGTTATCGCGGCACGCCCGGCCTAGGGCGCGCCTGGACACGGCGGACGAATGCCGTTGCTAACCAGCATTCTTCACGCTACGCCGCGCGTCAGAGTGGCGCCCTGGAAAGCGGCGAACCATCAGCCAGCTAGATCGTCCGATCCGCCATGTCGACGGCGTCCCGGCGGCCGGGGTGCATGCAGATCGAAGCGCACACCTAGCATCCTGACGACGAAACACACCGCCGCCGCACCCAGCGCAGCACCCACGCCGCCATAACCGACGCCGTGCGCAGCAGCGAAACCAGCCGCCCCGAGCAGAGCGGGAATGGCATAAAGCTCACTGCGCAGCACCGTGGGGATCCGTCCGATCACAACATCGCGGATCGTCCCACCCCCGACACCGGTAATCGCGCCCACGATGACCGACTGCACTACCCCGAAACCCAACTCGAACCCCTTGTGCGCCCCGATGACCGCGAACACGCTCAAACCGATGGCGTCGAGCACCGTGATCGGCATCGCCAACCGCTCCAACCGGAAGCTGAGGCCGAAAGCGATCAACGCTCCGATCGCGGCCACGGCCAGATATCGCAAATCGACGAACGTCGCCGGAGGAAGGGCGTCGAGCAACACATCGCGCACCGTGCCACCACCTAGCGCGGTGATCATGCCCAGCGTCACGACACCGACGATGTCAAGTCGGACGGCACGCACCGCAGTCAATGCCCCGTTCAAAGCGAACGCGAAAGTTCCTGCCAGATCCAGCACGAACAACAGCGGCGGTTCGGAGGCCATGGCTGAATGTCTACCCCCTCCGGGACATACGCACACGCCACGCAGCCCCGGCAACATCGACCCGGACGGTGTCAGCGCCGTTCGTCCCGCCGACCCCGCCGCCAATGACGCGTGTCACGAGTTCTTCGTCCGGGCCGCCAAACGCTGTGCCGGACGGCAACGACGTACCCAAGAGTTCGCCGGCCCCTCCAGCCGCCGCCCGTCGAGGTACAGCACTGGACGCTCCGGCAGATTTCTGTGCGGAAATAGGATTCCCATCTGACATCCCAGCGACGAGATGCACACCGCGAGCGTGGCAGGGCTACCTATCGGATGGTCCGTTAGCGGATGATCCGTGATCATGGTGGCCGGAATCAGAGCGCACTCGCGGACGCAGTGTGGGACGAAGTCACGGATGCCACTACCTCAGTGGGGTTGCGGCTATCTGTGGAAAGACCCGAGTTTGTCACCTGAGCGAGGAATTCGACTCGCGCTCCTCGCCTTACCTCCAGGTTTCCCCTCGCGACTCCGATCGAATGAAACCGATGTCTGTTCGGCCTCGGACGGCGTAACCGAACATGCACACGTGCGTACTCTTTGGTCAGCCGGAGTTTGAGCCGCGCGGGCGCCTAGAAACGGTGACACACAACGACAAGTGAGTCGCAATGAAGGCAATCCAATACACGACTATCGGCGCCGAACCCGAACTCACCGAGATCCCCAAACCTGAACCCGGCCCGGGTGAAGTCCTACTCGAAGTGACCGCCGCGCAGCCAACCCGCCGGCAGCGCCCGGCCATCGAAGACCACTTCACCCCCGGCACCTCGTTAGAACAGATCCTCGACCTGCACGAATTCGACCGCAAACTCGCACTGCTGATCCTCGACGCGACGCGAAGTCGCCATGCGACTCCGCGTCGGAAGTGTGACTCCAGACATTCGTGGATCGTCCCCTATGCCTGAATCGGGTTGTGGTCCCCGGCGCCAGATGCAATGTCGGACTTGACCAGACTCTCCCGGGAACGATCCTCGAAGCAGTGAAAATCCCCGAGACACGGCCATCCCCACTCCCCGGCGGTGCGGATTCTCTGCCAGAATCAGGACCATGTCCGATTCTGGCACTCAACGCGCTCATCCCATTGCGGTCGGTTCACGCGTCACGGTGATCCCGACCTCCGGATCACGGTCCGGTGATACCGAGCCGCAGGTCGGTGTCGTGATCGAGGACTACGCCGAGTCCGTCGTCGACAACTCCGAGCTGGGGCGGGACTGGGCGCCGGTGCTGCGGTGGGCGATCGCCCTCGACGACGGCCGTTTGGTCTTCGCCGCCGAGGGTGGCCTCGAACTCGCCTGAACTTCCCTTTCTCTCACCGACAACAGTCACGGGATACAGATGCGCTACCCGGTGGGTGTCAGTGAGAAACGATGCTATTCAATGCCTTTCAGTGTGCGGCGTCGAAAGCGTCGATAACTTCGACTTTGATCCGTCCGCGCGCGGAGACGTCGAATCCGTTTCTACCTGCCCAGTCGCGGATCGCTCTCAACTGCTCGGCTGATCGACCGGACCCCGACACGGCAGTCGGAGTCGCGGTTTTCGCGCGAGCCTTACCGGCAGTGGATGCTTTCTCCGCGACCTTGACGAACGGGGCGAACGCCGCCTCGATCTTGTCCGCATTGGCGGGTCGTAGGTCGATCCGATAATCGGTCCCTTGATAGGAGAAGGTGACCTCGTGTCCCAATCCGGCGTCGATCGGTTTTCCGTCGAGATCGTCGATGAGTTGGCGAATGAATATTTCGGCCACGGTGAATCCTCTTCGTTGCAGGCGGAATGAAATTCCAGTTCATGTTATCGGCAATATCAGATAATCCTCGTTTCCCGAGCCGTCTCCTCAACACCGTCGACTCTCACACCTCAATTGTGGGTAGAGGATTCATACGATGACACGAGGCAGCGCCTTCACCGCGTCCACAATCCCCGGGTGGTCGAGATCCAAACCTCGACTCGCATGAGTTTGACGAGTCCGCCGCACGCATCACAGCCGTCGACAAATTTCGGCATTCGCATCTACCCGCCAGTGGTCATGCGGCCGTCCGAATCAAGTCGCGTCAACAATGCGTCGCCGATGTCGCACAGTTGCTCGAGCTGCTCAGGTGTCAGGGGGTCGATGATGTGGTGCCGGACGGCGTCGACATGCCCCGGTGCGGCAGCGACCACGGCGTCCCAGCCCGGCGAGGTCAACCGCGCGTTGATCGCTCTACCGTCCTCCAGGCATGGGAATCGCTCTACCCACCCCCTGCCTTCAAGGCGCCTGACTACGTGGGACAGTCGAGGCAAGGTGGCGTTCGTGCGCTGCGCGAGCGCGGTCATTCGCAGGGTTCGATCGGGCGCCTCGGAGAGCATCGCCAGGACAAAGTACTCGAAGTGAGTCATGTTCGAGTCTTGCCGTAGCTGCGAATCCAGAACTCCCGGGAGAAGTTCGACCACGGCAACTAAACGAAGCCATGCTGCCCGTTCGTGGTTGTCGAGCCATCGTGTGTTCACATCTGAAGCATATCCATTTACTTGACACAACAACTATTTTGACTACGCTAATACTTGAAGCATCAACTAAGTGTCTGTCGGTTCGTCAAGATTCACTTGCACGACCATTCAAGGCGCAAGGACTGAAAGCTTGCCCTCGACGAAGGCCTCCGTTTTCTGTCGGTTTCGACGTCGGCGCCTGACGGTCCCTGAGAGAAGAGAGCGAACACACAGTGACCGCAAATACGAACCGCTTGAACTGCGCCGGCCGATCATGACCGCCGCAGTATTCAGCGCCCCCGTCATTGCCACGTTCGGTGCAACGGATCCGTCTGCTCCCCTTGTCGTGCTTCTACATGGCCGGGGATCGAACGAACGCGATATCCTGTCGCTGGCACCCCATCTTCCGGGTGATGCCGCATATGTCGCAGTGCGCGCGCCGATCGCCGAGGGATCTGGGTTCGCCTGGTTCGCCAATCGAGGAATCGGCCGTCCCCAAGCCGCGTCACTCGAAGCGACCATGGGTTGGTTCCGGGAGTGGCTCGACGCGGTCGCACCACTCGGACGACCGGTCATCCTGGTTGGATTCAGCGGTGGCGCTGCCTTCGCCGGCGGCCTGATACTCGACGATCCCGCTCGGTTTGCCGGTGCTGCTGTACTTTTCGGGACACTGCCCTTCGATGCGGGTTTGCACGTCGAACCGGGACGTCTCGCGCATCTACCGGTTTTCGTCGCCCAAGGCGACCAGGATCACGTCATCCCTGCCGAATTACTGTACCGGACTTGGGATTACCTCCTCGGACAGTCCGGTGCACCCACCGAAGCGCACCGCGACCCCGGTGGACACGCACTTTCCGGTGCCGTTGTGTCTGCACTGAACCAATGGATCACGCGCCGCCTCCACTTCATTCAGCAGCAATACGTGCCTGTCGCCGGTCGCTTCCATGACGACCATGCTCACGCCCTCGGTGAGGAGAAAGCGACGTAGCCGGTCCACCTCCCGCGTGGTCGATCCCCAGACCGTCACGGTCTTGTCGAAGGTCCCCGCTCTCCTGCCGGGGGTGCGGACACAGACCTTCGCATCACGTTTGCTGATGTCCATTCCGGCGCAACGTTCGTGCTGTAGTTCCATGGTGGCCAACTCCTTTCGTCATCGGATCACCACTGGGTGCGGAAATACTTGTGGCGAGCAGGCGACCAGCACGGGAATGTCCTCGACATCCTCATCCAGTCCAAACGGGACGGTAAGGCTGCGACCAGGTTCTTCAGGAAACTTGTGAAGAAACAAGACCACCCGCCGCGGGTACTGATCACCGACAAACTACCCAGTTACCGGGTCGCGCACCGGAAGCCGATGTCGACAACTGAGCACCGACAAAACAAATACGTGAACAACCGCGCGGAGAACTCCCATCAACCGACCCGGCAACGCGAACGCGCCATGAAAGGCTTCCGCACCGGCGGCTCAACCCAGAGGTTTCTCGCCTCGTTCAGTCGTATCTCCCCGCACTTCCGCCCACCGCGGCACCGTATGACTGCCACCGACCATCGAACCGAAATCCGCACCCGATTCCAGGTATGGGATCAGGTCACCGAACAGGCCCTCACTGTCTGAACACCGCTTCGTGTGATGCCCTGCTGCGCCCGAAAGCTGCTGCATCCCAAACAACTTGACAGCACCATTCGAGGCACTCAACCCGCCCGTGGATAACTCGGATTCCCCGCAGCTACCGATTTAGGTCCAGTCGATGTGGACGGACTCGATGGAATCGAAGTGAAATCCGAAAGCGTCACCGTACTGATCGAAGCCCTTGTTCTCGGGATAGTCCATCGTGGCGTGCCGCTCAAGGATCGCCACAACGCGGGCATGATCGTCGTTTGCCAACGCGGCCGCGAGTTCACGCGTTTCGTCGACACTGAACGGACTGTCGGAATTCGCGAAATCCAGTGTCCGAACCCGGTAGTCGTAGCCTTCTTCGGAGCCGTTGCGGACGGACACTCCCCCGCGGACTCGGATCGTCGCTTTCTTCGGTTGGCCATCGGGGCGGAGCACGCCGGCGCGGTCCATGATGTCGTGGGCTTTGACGTTCTTGAGTTTCTTCTTCGCGTCAGCACGCAGTTCGTTCGTCTCGCCGGACCGATAGCGGGATACAGCGGATCGTGAGCGCCCGATTTTCTTTGCGACAGCGTCGATTCCACCGAGACGTTCAATTGCTGCGCGCCGTTGGGCGCGTTCGTTGACTTCTGGGTGTGGGATACGTCCCTGCTGAGCCCACCGTCGCAACGTTCGGTCCGACGGCGGTGTCCTGCCGGCGTCGATGGCTGCTTGGCGCAGTCCGTCGTTGCCGATTTCGGTTCGGATTTGTCGGATGGACACTTTGCTGGTCAAGCCCGCCAGGCCACCACTTTTGACGGTTTTGGATTTTTCGACCCCGCTGGTCGCCGCCGTAGAAACGGACACTTTCAGTCCGTCGAGCCCGACGGTCTTTTGCGCGGGTTGCTTCGTTCGTGGCTTCGGAAGGTGCAGTGCCACTAGTTGTTTCCTTCATCGTCGTCGGCGAAGACTGCCTTGATAGCGAGGTTGATCTCGTGTGTATCGCGGGCTTCGGTGAGCGCGGCCACCAGATCATCGGTCAGTGCGGCGCGCTTTTCGAGGGTCATCTTGCCGAGTGCGTCGCTGTCGTCAGCGACATCGATCCTGTCGGGTAGGGGGTAGACCCAGGAGTCGGTGACGGTGCGCAGTGGCCAGCGGCCGGTTTCTCGGGCGATGCGCATGGCTACGCGGCGTCCGCGCCAGCGGCAGTGCGCGATGATCGCTGCACGCCAGAGTGGCTGGTGGTGGTGTTGCATTTGTTTCGCAGTCCACATGTCGGGGTTGACCATTCGGCCGATGTACCCCTTGTAGCAGGCACCGAGGAAACGTTTGATGGCAGCGTCGTTGGTGTCGACGGCTACCTTGCGGGCTTCTCGTAGGATTTTCGCCCACTTGTCCAGTGCGCGGCCCTGTTCCGGGTACACCCACGCTTCGGTGATGTCGAGATCGTCGAGTTCTGCTCCGATACCGCCGTCGGCAACGGGAGCGCAGAACGCGTCGAGGCTGACGGATGTGATCCACGTTTGAACGGGTTGATCAGCGAGCATGTGGGGGTGCGGGAGTGGCAGCTTGTCTGGGAGGGCGAGCATGTTTCCCGCCGGCAGGGTGACGCGCCAGAGCCCGAACGGGGTTTTCACGGCCTCTGCCGCATCCATTGCGTCCTCTGCGCGGAGGTGCCGCGGTTTCCCGTAGCCGAATTCGAGCATGCCCGCGGATGCGAGGTACGCGGCTCGTTGGTCGATCGACACCAGCACGGTCGCGTCGTCGAACTCTTCGGGATCGGGGACTCGGGTCCAGCCGACCGCGGGTTCGAGATCACCACGATGTTCGCCGTCGAGCGGCGGGACGGGACCGGCGGCAGTGACGACGATGCCTTTGCCGCTGCGGGTACGTTCGCGTTTGATCTTGTCGAGCACGGCCGCTCCCGTACGGGCCGGAGTCGGCCCGGGGAGAACTCCGAGATGCTGTGCGCACCATGCGAGTCGGCGCCCGAGCTCTTGGGCAGCTGGGAGGTCGTCGTCAGGGAGATATGTTCCGGCGGTGGGTGATCCGAGGATCCCCATGTCCCCCACGCGGTTGCCCCATCCGAAGTCTTTGTTCCAGTAGGTCCATACGTACGGTTCGATGACGATGTCGACCATGGATGTGAATTTTCCGGTGGTGCGGGACAGGTGCACGACATGGCCGGGGTCTCCGCGCAGTTCCCACCCTGCGGTCAGCATCGGGGTGAGTGCGGCTTGGAGGACTCCGGTGAGTTCTTCGGCGGCGCGGGTGCGGAGGACTTCCATGTCGTCGACGTCGTCTTCGTTGCCGGGGTCGATGATCCATCCGAGCATCTCGCAGGCGTCGATGCCGACGACCCAGATTTGCGCTGGGGCGCCGAGGGGTGCCAGGGCTGCCCAGCGAATCAGTTTGTCGAGCTTTTCGACGGAGTCGACCGGTCCCGTGAGGACGTGCCCGGAGGGTGTGTAGGTTCCTGCCGCGGTGACGATGACGGCGTGCCCGTCCGCACTCTCCCCCGCCGGCGGCAGAGTCGTGGTTACAGATACGACGTCGTCGAGTTGTTCGGAAGCGTCGAGTTCTGCGTCCTCTGCATTGCCATCCGGAGTCGCGGATTCGGATGGCTCGCCGTCGGGTTCAGCGTCCGACTGACCTTGTTCGGGCTCTTCGTCACCGATGGGGTCGAACAGCGAAGGTTGGAGCGGTTCAGTGACTGCGGGGGCCGCCTCGGGCGTGTCGAGTTCGAAGAGGGCGAACTGCTCGCCTTTCTTCAGCGCCATGGTTCGCCCCCAGCGGTAGTTGTGGTCGTCATTCGAGATCGAAGGCTGAGCGAATTGCTTCCGACAGCGATTCTTCTTGTGCTGGAAAGAAATAGCCGATTCCCGGCCCGAGCGCGCTCACCGGGATGGTCGTGATGCTGTCGCAGTTGATCACGGAGTCTGCGTCCAGGCCGTTCGCGCGCCCTACTGCCACTTCGGTGGAGAGTCCTCGAATGGTGGTGGTTATCGGCGCAACGCTCACGCGGGTCAGGTGCGGGCGCACAAGTTCCCGGGTCAGCACGAGGACTGGGCGAACTTTGTCCAGCTTCGCTTCGTGGATCGGTCGCATCAGATCAGGTCCGCCGATCGATCTTCGGCGTACACGGCGAGAGAATCCAGATCATCCTCGCTCGACACCTTGGCGAGGATCTCTGCGTCCCTGGCTGCGATCTGCCTGCGGCGTTCACGCTCGAGCGCACGTAGCACCAAAGCTGCACGTGACGACGCTCGATGACTGGTCACTTCACCATCGAGGAATGCCACCATCTCGTCGGGTAGCCGTACCGCGATCTGCGTGCTCATACCTAAATGGTACCAATCTGGGATTCAAAAGGCTTCCGAAACACTCCACTACGCGAAGCCAAATAGTCACGGCCACGATCAGGCCGAGGCAAAGCCTCGCGAGGTCGATCTACTTGACTCAGGCCGAGGCGATGAGATCGTCAGCGCAGTCGATATCCGATGCTCGCATATCGATCAGTGGCGGGTTTTCGAAGCCGGCCGCGCGGGCCGCTGTGTCGAACTTTTCGTAACGCCGCCAGGAAGTTGACGTAGCAACAGGCGGGTTTGATGTCTGAGCGATGAATTCCCAGGTGAGGTTTGGGTCCGCAAGTTTGCGGCGCGCGGTGTCTTTGACTGCAGCGGGTAAGTCGGATTGCGTGATGAACCAGTCCAGATCGGCGGACAGATCCGGTTTCGTTGCGGGCGGGTCCATGACGTCGACGACCGTGTCGCCTACCGAAAGGTGCGGTGGATGGACACGGACAGCGATTTTCTGCGGCTCTTCGATCGCAGGCAGGTGTTGCGCAACGGCGGTCACCGGTTTGTGTGAGTTCTGGTTCTCCAGCGCTGTGGGTGCCGCGCCTTGCGCGGCGTGTTCATCGGCTTGCGTTTTGTAGTCGGTGTACGCGATGCCCGTCGCTTTGATGAGGACCCCGAGTCCGTGCGTGAATGCAAGCACGAGTGCCGGCGGAATAATCGCAATGAGCGCAGCGATGGCCGGGTCGAGAGGAACAAATCCGATATCGGTTCCTGCTGCAACCTGACTTTGCGCTTCGAATGCGGCATGGAATGCATGGTAGGCGTTGCCGAGGATGCTGATCGCGACGACCGTGACAGCCAGAGCGATGTAGAAGCCTTTGTCCCATTTGCTCATTTTGAGCTTGCTCAAGATGACGATCGCGATCGTGGATCCGAGGATCGCGCTGTCGACAATGACAGGGAAAATCCATGCAAGGTTTTCGGGCAAGGTCCCCTGTCGCGCAAGGTCGCGTTGCACCGCGAACGAGAGGACGAAGGCGCCGGTGGTGATTCCGATTGCAATGAGGATTGCAATGAGAAGCGCGGCGATCAGTGCTCCAAGCTGGATCCGCGCAGCGCGCAGACTAAAATCACCCATGATCGGGTTTTCCTTCCTAAAGGGGTGTTCTCGGTCTGGGGCCTCGCTGGTTGCAGCCGGCGGGGCTCCTCTTTGATTGTTCGGGTGTCGGGGTTGCGTTTCCTGCCTTCAATGTCCGGCCTGCGACTGGTGCGTTCATACGTTCGGAACTGGCGGGGAGCGCCTTGAACTGGCATTTTGCGTGTGAAATGCGGGCGGATAAACGTCTGGACGCAATACACGCGCCTCGCGAATGCATAGGTGCGCCGTTTCACGGAATGACCAAAGAAGCACACTTGGCACCTTGTTCACCGTCCGCGCAACAGACCCATTGTGTGTAAGCCGCGGAGGGGCAGTGCACTCACCCATGAGATGACCGCGACAGGTCGGCTGGCCGAAGCAGAAGGTCAGGTTGCAAGATTGCGTACTGCTCTCGCACGACGCAATGCAATCGGTCCCCGGATGTAACGGGAGGCGATATCTCGTGCCTCGCACGAAACGAGGCGCGCAACTTCAGTCTCTGCTTCGTTCACTGCTCGATCGGCACGACATCAACCACCCCACAGTGCATGCAATGCACGCACGCAATGCATGCATGGCATGCAGCTAGCTACAGTCCCCTGGCTTTCAGATACTCGTCCAGCGCAGCTTCCGTCATAGATGCTTCACTGATCTCACGATCACCGGTCTCGTATCGCAACTTGTCGACACCACGTCGGAGGCGATCCTTGGTGGAGGGCTTGATGCGGGTGTTGTGCGTCATCGACAGCTTCTCCTCCTCGTCCTTGCGTCCACTGGGATCGGCAGGCACCGGGGCCGCAGGCGCCGCGACGACGGGCACCGACTCCCCTCTCGGGGGTCGTTCCGGGATGAGTTCGGCAGGGTGAGTTTTGCGGATCGCAGGTTCGCGTTTGACGCTCATGCCGTGGCTCCGATCACGACGGGCAGTTCAGCGAGGAGATCCGTGTAAGCGACCCTGAGTGTCAGCGCTTTTCCGCCCTTGAACTGGTGGATAGGTGTGTGGTTGGAATGCGCGTCCTGGCGAGCTGCAAGTTCCGGAATGACCGTCTTGGCCACGAGGTCGCCGTATGTTTCGCGGAGTTCGTTCTCGCGGAACTCGTGCTCACCCGTCACACGCCGGCGACTGATCACAATCTTGTCAAAGGCAAGTTTGGGGTTGGCACGTTTACGAACGGTATCGATGGTCTGCTCGAGCTTCTGGACTCCTCGGACGCTGTCGATGGTCGGCTCTGTAATGGCTACGACGCCGTCTGCCGCAATAAGGACCGCGAAAAGGACCTTGCCCATGTTGGGTGGGCAGTCGAAAAGTACTGCGTCGTAGGGCGAAAGGTCCAGGCCCTCGAATGCGACGTCAAGGCGGAATACGAGATCGTTGGACCCGTCCGATTCGATTTTACCGAGTTCTTCATCGGCGGGAATTAGATCGACGCCGTCCCAGGGGGTCGCGATGATCGCTTCAGCCGCAATGCCTTCCCTGGTCTGGTTCATCAGGTGGTAGGCCGTCAGCATTCCGTCTTCAAGTTCCACGCCGAGTCCGCTGGTGGTGTTGCCCTGCTGGTCCATGTCGACAACAAGGACTTTCCCGCCGACCGCGGTGATGGCACTGGCAAGTCCGAGTGTGGACGCTGTTTTGCCGACGCCACCCTTCTGGTTGCCCAGTGCGATTTTGCGTGGCTGCATTGCGGACCTTTCGTCGAGTGTGTTCAAACTTGCGTGGCGTGCGTTGCGCGCGAAACACGCACGGCATGCAGTACGTGCACAATCTGCATCGCTTGCATTGCATGCAGTACGTGCACAATCCGCATTGCTTGCATTGCATGCAGTACGTGCACAATCCGCATTGCTCGCATTGCATGCGGCAGGTGCTCTACGTGCAAGACATGCGTTGCACGCTAGACATGCATAGCGTGCTTGTCATGCGCTACATGCACTGCCCGCATTGCGTGTCGTGCGTGCATTTGGTGCGGGACAAGCACTGCGAGCTATGCACGCACACTGTGCATTACGTGCGCGCGTAGCATAACACGCATGTAATGCACGCCGTTCGTGCAGTGCATTCATTGCGTGTCGTGCACAGTGCGCACGCAGCGCACCTCTCGCATGCGGCGCATGCCTTGCACAGATTGCAAGCACAGCATTCATTGCACACCATGCACGGCTTGCGTGGTGTGCTCTCTTTGCACTCCATGCGTTACGCGCATTCTGTGCAATACGCGCACGCAATGCGTTCATAGCATGTCAAGCAATCAATGCATGGCCAGCACGCGACGCATGACACGCTCGCATAGCTATACATGCGTTCAGTGCATGCATCACGTGCCACGCATTGCATGCATTGCATGCATTGCATGCTCGACATGCAGTGAGTGCTCCGCATGCATGCAATGCGCTACGCGCTACGCGCTGCGCGCTGCGTGCCTCGCACGCTCCGCATGTAGTGCATGCAATGCATGCGGAGCACGTCTGAACATCGCGCACGCAAAGCATGCAATAATCGCAGTGCGTGCACACCACGCACTACATGCACTGCATGCACTCGATATAACTGCAGGTAGAAGCACCTTCCCAGTCGAGAAGCCAACAAGCTCATTGGCATACGGAGCAGTAGTTCATTCAAAACGATCCGATCGAGATCCTCCAGATTTTCAAGATGCTCGTTCACTGAGGCACGGAAAGAGCGCCTATCGGGAGCTACCGTTACCGGAAGTTCTGTCGTCACGCAACGATTTCTTATGGGCCGAGGTTGCAATATCTACCACTGAGTCGATCCGCTTCGCCGCCTCGAACCCGCCGAAGCGGCTGATTCAGTCGGACATCGAATTGCAAAGAAACGAAAATTGAGCTCCAGCAGACCACGAAGGTACGATCGCCAGCACTAAACACACTCGATTCTCACGTCAGGAATGATCCCTCCGGCCGATCGAGTTTGTGTTTGCATCTCCTGATTCTGAATTATCCGATGGCTACCGCCGCGGCAGTGCGGTGATTCTTCGAGGAAATGAACTGTGGTCTGCCCCGACTCGGCCCGCCGATGGAGAGCGCGCCCTTAAGGAAAGGGGCGAACTGGGTTTCGTAGATTGCAGTGCATCTGCAGAATCTTCAATTTCTCGGCAGCACAGCGAAGGGGGAGTGTCAGCTTTAGCAACGAAACCGGACGAAATTGGGCGGATCTTCGCTGAAAACTCGAGACCGCAACCCCAGATGACGTGAGATCGATGCGGTGATCGAGGGGCGGAACTCCAATACTCTTCCGGGCAGAGGGCGGGTTGGGATCTATCGCAGGCAAAAATATCGCAATACAGACGTATGGCCATGGAAAATGAGCCGCTACTAAGCCTATTCATTACGTCACAGTGACGTAATGAGCGTTAGGGAGTAGGTGGTTAAAGTCGCCGCCTTCCATCCAAATTCGAGTGAATCCGGGGCACTTTCGCGCATCTGCAGGCCGGGGACGGACCATCGAACGAGCAAATTTACGGCGTCGTAGCGCCACATCCACCCTTGGTGAGGGAGTGAATGTGGCTTCATCATCCACGTCAGCACAGATATATGGGCGGAATAACCGACGCTCTGGGGGAATCCAGCGAATCAGCGACCCCGCACGGTGCGAGGAAAGCGGCGAAAGTATGTGTCCATGCAACGCTCGCGATGCATGCCATGCGTGCATTGCACGCGATACACGTCTGCTGCGCGGTGCATGCACCCAATGCAGGTGGTGCAAGCATTGAGAGCAGCCGGAAAATTCCACGCAAAAGCACTCTCTGCCGGTTGAGTTCGATGACAAAGAGTAAGCACATACCGCTCTGACCAGGCATATCAAGCAAGAACGGCACATTGCCGGCTAGGGCGAATGAGTGAGTTGTGTCAGTCCATATGGGAAAACCACCTTGGGTGCGTAACAGCTCGTCAGCGCGCTTCTGAGGGCGCAGATGCTCGGTGCCCTACGCAGATCGACATCAGACAGTTCCGTTCGTCATTCCCCGTCTCGGCGGCTTAGGAGCTGGGTCAACTGCTCGGAATGGACCGAGATAGCGCATACACCGACTTCCTCGTTTGTGAATCACTTCAACCGTGGATGCATTTCCGCAGCTCACAGTGAGAATTGCTTCAATCTGTGAGCGTTCGAGCTCACCTGATCGGGCGGCCCACAACACTGAAAGCGGCTCGCCGAACAGGCGTCTCCTCAGGTCGGGTGGCGAAGCGCAATCGAAGGTTCTCAGCATCGTTGATGCCGCAACTTCTCGGTCAGATGTGCTCGGATGGTGGCCAGGGCTTTTGCACGATGTTCGGGATTTGCGGCACCTTTGGCGCGCTCTTCGTGTGTCGATTCGAGTTGTTTCTGTTCCTTCCTTCTGGCTAGATCTGCGGCTTTGCGCTGTTCACTGGGTGATTTTCCAGTCCAGTCGATTGAATCGAGTCTGCGTTTGAGGTACGCCAGCGGCGAGGAGAGGTTGGCCGCTGTTGGCCAGATCCACCCCCGTTGAGCGGTGTCTCGTGAAAGCGTGCGGGCGATGTCACGCCCTGTCCAGCGCGTGGGGTCGATTCCTGCGTTCTGGAGGATGTCGCAGACTGCGCCGATGTGGCCAGGTGGTGAGAGAGCCGGGGCGTCATTGATGAGTTCTGCAGCTGCCCGTTGGAGTCCCAGAGGACGGGGGCTCTTGGCTGAGTCGGTGTGTTTTTTTCGTGGCGATGGGGGTGTCCACGCGCGTGCGCGTTGGTGAGTTCTTCCTAACGGAAGAACTTCACAAGATAAAAAACCAACACTAGATAGGGTGTCAGCAACTGTCGGTGCTGGTGGGCCTTGGTTTGGCTGATCGAGGAGGACGGAGCCGGTGCGCATGGCTTTCCGGGTTCGGTATCGGGCAGTTCGTTCGGCGGAGCGGGATGGGCGCTTCTTCGGCGACTTGGCAAGCGGTGTCGCTTCCACGATGCATCGTGGTGAGGATAGCGACCACGATGATGCTGCACGGTGCTGTTGGCCCCCGTGGTGAGCCTCTGCAGCGAGAAATTCGAGAGTTTTGAGGTTCCGTCCCCGAACGTGTTCGATACCCATCTCGAGATCGATGAGGACGCGTCGGGCTCGATTGACCGCTGATTCACTGACCTTGGCACGTGCGGCGATCGTCGATTTTGCCGCGGTCACTCCGCGACCGGTGTGGGATTCCGCGAAATGTGCGTGCGCTTCTGCGACGGCGTAGGCCTTGTCGGGCTTGATGAGGCGGCGTGCGCACAGGGTCTTGCCTGCGGGGGTATCGATGTGGTGGCGGAACTGACGGAGCCATTCACGGCGCGACGTCCAGACAGGAATCCGCGCTTGTTCGGCTGGTTCCACGGGCAATGCCCAGGATCGTCCGCGCTGGTCAGAGGACTCATTGAGTCGTCGTGTCGCGGAGTCGATGAGTGCGACACGAACGAGGACAGCATCGACGGTTGCGTGCCATTCGTCGACCTCGGCCGATTGGGGGACGGCGGTGTGGGTGTTGGTGTGCGACACGCCGAAGGTGGGTGATATGGAATGTGTTGATCCGTATTCAGGGTATGAGTTACCCTGAGACATACCTGCCATAGGTAGTCCCTTCCAGGGGATGCAGTTCGAGCCGAGAAAGCGTCAACTTTCGGAGCTCACCTCTCGAGAACGTTTCGAGAACAGATGACGGAGAACCTGCCAGTTCTTAGTCGACATCAAGGACCTGCCAGTCCTTATTCGCCGCGATGCGGTCCGCTCCCAATCACCCCCTTTGGGGGCTTTTGTGTTTCAAGAGGTCTGCGCTGTGTAGTTAGGTGTCGAGTTCGTTCGTCGATTACTTGGCTACAGGCGGCCCCAACTCCTGCGAATCCACAGATTGCGTGTGGATTCGCTGTGCGTAGGGACGTGTGTCGGAATCCAACGGCCGCGGGAGGGTGCCCTCATGGGCACGTTGCTGACCTGATCGGATTCGAGGATTTGTGGGACGCCAAAGTGTGACGTGGGCGTCATACCAACCGAATTGTGATGTGGATGTGCTGAAAATGACACCGTGAACGCGCCAGTAGGTATGGCGGAATTGCGTTTCTGGGATATCATCGAGTAAGCACCGCCTCTTCCTTAACTGGGTTAGTGGGGGTCGGGGAACTGGGAAGTTCCCGCAACTGCATAAACGGACAGCCCCCGATGCCGCCAAGCCCTGGGGGTTGTTCGCTGTCTAGGGGTAGTTCATGCGCCGACTGCGAGCTGCTCGATGCGCCGCAATGAGCCCACAGCTTCGATTTCGAGCAATCGAAGCTGGTCCGGATGCAGCTTGTCGCTGATGTAATCCGGTATGTCCAGTCCGTGGGTGATGGCCAAGATGAGCACGGAATAATCCCCAGCAGGGATTCCGAGTTCGGCGGCCCGATCCTCGTACACCTTGTGTTGCTTGAGGGGAGCACGAGTCGCGATGTGTCCGCGAGGTCCCTTGTTGTGCTGTGCCATGAGGAAAGACTAGAACCAATCTGTAACTGATACGGGTAGGCGCGCCCACTCGGTGTGTCGCGTGTGGTTGATGTTGCCACGAAATTCACCGTTTCCTGGAGTCGTTCCGGATTGCCGCTGCTCGAAATGGCTGCATCGAGGGTTCACTGACTGCAGCAGGCGATGCCGCAAACTACGGCCATGGCACTGCAGATCTCCTCGATGGATGTGGACTCTGGGGCGAATATTCCCAGTTCAACGGCACTAAGGAACGTGGCGGCATAGGTGCAGGCATTGATGGGCCGTCGGCCGCAGGGGAGGGTGACGTGTCGCAACGCACCACAATTGCTGTGATCTCAGTCACGCCTATTGTGTGCTGTGTCGGCCGGCCGTGCCCATACCTGGCGCGCCGCCGACGACAACGAAGGCCTGTGAGTCCGTCGCGGGTCAGGGCGGATGATGACGTTCATGCTGCTTCCATCATCGAAAATCAGACAGGTGCGGTCTCCGCCGAGCACTGTGGCGATGAATTCTTCGGTCGACGGCAGTGGGTGAGCTTCGAGAAACACGGCATCAGTTCGTTACCGACGAACACGGACCGTAGACGTGAACGCAGGCGAGCAGGACACAATGCAGAACGGCCTCGTCGATTTAACTTGGCCGAGTGTTAGCGACGACCATCGGATGAGTCGTGGAACGCGTGGACACGACGAGGTCGCTGTACGAATGGCACCGCTGTCCCGCGGAGATGCTCGTGCACTCCGGGAGCTGTACTACAGGTTCAGATCGAGCGTGCGAGACGTCGAAGCGTTCATTCTCGCGCGCGGTATCGTCGTCTCGTACGAGACGCCCGCACATGGTGTACCAAGTTCAGGCGGCGAATATGCCGTGGACTGCCGGCTGTGCGCTCTCCAGTCTTGCGGCGCATGGTATTTCGACGAGGTATTTATCAAGATCGGCGGACGACGGCACTACCTGTGGCGGGCGTTCGGCCAGGAAAGGAACGTCTTCGACATCGCAGTCAAGTCGCGACGTAGCGCGAAGGCGGCGTATCGTTCTTCGCCCAAGCTAATGCGCACATCGGGTCGGGTGATAAGGGTATTGGCCTGCGAGAAGTTGGCGAGTTACGTTGTGGCGCATCGGAAGTTGATGTCATCGGCTGGGCGCCGGCGTCGATGTACGTCAATATCCGGGCCGAGAAATCGCACCAATCCATCTGATAGCGTGGACGGGCGATGAGGTTCTCTCGCTCGCCGGGTGCGGCGCAACGATTCTTGCTGGCGTTCAGCGTGATCTCGCCGCACTTTCGGCCCGGCTGGCACTAGCTCACATGAGCACTTCCGTCCCGACATGACCGGCCAATTCGTCACCTGAAATGACGCGACCGGCGTACCCAAGCACTTCCTCAGGGCTTCTAGCAAAGGGGTGTATCGGCCGAATGGTCAACCCCGACATGCGGACTGCGAAAAAGATGCGAGACCACCACCAACCACTCTGGCGTGCAGCGACTATTGCGCTGATGACAGTGATGCGCTCGGCAACATGACCGGCGAGAAGCGTGCCTCCCTTACCGATGACCTGGTGGCCGCGCTTACGGACGCCGGCGCCGATCCTCCGATCCTCCGATCGGCTCCCGGCCTGGGACCCCTGCTGGCAGCGCGGGTGCTAGCCGAAATCGGTGACGATGCAGAGCGATTCACCAGCCCATCCGGGTTAAGGGCATTCGCCGGGACCGCGCCGATCACCCGCACCTCCGGTCGCTCGCACTATGTCAAGGCGCGCAAAGTCCGCAACAAACGCCTCGGCGATGCTTGCCACTGGTGGGTGTTCTCGATGCTCACCAAATCGGCCGGTGCACGAGCGCATTACGACAAACGGCGAGCTGCCGGCGATCACCACAATGCCGCATTGCGTAATCTCGCCAACAAACTACTCCGGCGGCTCTGGTGGTGCCTGCAACACAACGAACGATGGGACGACAGCGTTGCCTGGGCGTCGCAACCTACAGTGACATCGACACCGGAATAGGCCGCTGCTTGACACCTCACTGGCGTGGGATGTCTATTGCCGCACGATGTCGGGGTGGGCCTTCACTGCGTTCGTCATCGACGTCTTTGCTCGCAAGATCGTCGGTTGGAAGGTCGCATCGGAGATGACCACCCATCTCGTCGATACGGCTATCGTCAATGTTATCGATCTCCGAAAGCGTTCTGGTGTAGATGATTTGAGTTTACTTGTCCATCACAGCGACGCCGGCTGGAATCCAAGCTCGTGACGGAAAGGTTTACTGCTGTGCGATTTTGGACTGTTTCAGTAAGATGATCGTGGGTCGTTCCTTTTCCACGACTGCAGATACGGCACTGGTCAACAATGCGGTGAACATGGCCGCGCAGGAACGGATCCGTTGGGAGGCAACGATCTTGCATGCCGATCATGGTCCCCAGTTCACGTCGTGGGGGTTCGGTGAGAATCTGCGAAGGTGGGGACTGCTCGAGTCTTTCGGGACGGTCGGTGATTGCTTCGATAATGCTGTCATGGAGGCATTCTGGGGGCGGTTGCAGACGGAATTACTGAACACGAAGAAGTGGTCGACCACGCTGGAACTGACTGCAGCCATGGCCGATCACATCGACAATTTTCACAATGCCGAACGGCGCCACAGCTATCTCGGCAACATCAGCCCGATCGAGTATGAGAAGCTCTGGGCAGACATCCAACCGTACCCTCAGCTCTCATAACACTGGTGCACTATTGGGTGCACGGATCAACTCGCTATCAGAGAGTCAATGCGTGTGAATACAGCTGGCAGCGTACTCATTCGGGGCGGGTACGCCAGCGATGAATGACGGTGCCGGTTGTTGTAGTCCTCCTTCAGTCCTCGATGACCGCCCGGGCTTCGAGGAGGCTGTGGAATTCGTTCATGTTCAAGCATTCGTCGCGGACTCGATTGTTGAAGGATTCGATGTAGCCGTTCTTCCACGGCTGACCAGGTGGAACGTATCCGATTCCCAGTCGGTCCTCACAAAACGTCCGCAACGCCTCTTCAGATGAACTCGGGTCCATTGTCGCACCGCAACACCTGCGGCGGGCCGTCCCAGAGTGCGAACGACTTCTCCAAGGCCGCGACGAGATCCTCTGCCGGGATGGATCTCTCGACGATGTTGAGTACGGACTGTCGGGTGGGGGTACCGCCCTGCACGAAGTGCTTGGGGGAGGTTCGTCGACCATCGACGCGATCTTGAATTTCCTCCCGTCCGTCGTCGAATCGAACTGCAAGTCGATCGCCCACACGACTTTCGGCGCGTTTGCCTCGGTGATCGGAGTGGCCCCGGCGCCGGCTCGTTTACGGATCTTGAGGACCTTCACCCGCAATCCTTCCTCGCGCCAGAGGCGCTGAACCTTCTTCTTGTTGATCACCCAGCCGGCGGCCCGCAGATCCGCCCACGCCCGTCGGAACCCTTTTCGTTGGTTGGCTTTGGCCCAGTCTCGCAACCACTTCCGCAGATCCGCGTCCGGATCGTCCGGGGTGTTTCTCGCTACTTTCTTGCGTTGGGTGGATCGCGGTTGCCCGACGATTTTGCAGGCGAGACGCTGTGAGAGCCCCATCGTTTCCTGGAGCATGACGACAGCGTTTCGTTTGGCGGTCGGGCTCAGAATTTTCCAGTAATAATGAAATCAACCCACCGACGGCAGGGCCTGACCCGGAATTTTCCTGGCCACATGTGCCTTTCGCAGGACCCGTCGACCCGATCGCCGGGGCCACCACAACCGAATGTGGAGCACGCGAGAACCGTGACCGCATAGGAGCCTGCCGCCCCGACGGCCCGTCACTGGCCTGTCCGAACCTCGCACGCGCCACTCGAACGGAAGGCGGCCCACGTGAATAGAACGTCGACGACACCGAAGATCTACTGCGGAGTCGATACCCACGCTGACACCCACCACGCCGCACTCGTCACCGACACCGGAGTTATTCTCGACAGCCGCCAATTCGACGCCACCGCAATCGGATACCACGACCTCGAAGTCTGGATGCTCGAGCACGGACACCCGATCAGTTTCGGTGTCGAAGGCGCCGCCTCCTACGGAGCGGGCCTGACCCGTCATCTACTCGGGTGCGGCATCTCGGTCGTGGAGGTGCCCCGACTGAACCGCAAGCTCCGTCGCAACAGCGGTAAGAGTGATCCGATCGATGCCGAAGCCGCCGCCCGCGCTGTCCTCGCCGGCAACCAACTCGCCCAACCCAAACGCGGCGACGGGCCCATCGAATCGATCCGGGCACTCCGCATCGCCAGGTCCGGTGCGGTCAAAGCCGCGACCGCCTCGATGAACGCGGTGCGGTCGATGATCGTCACCGAGCCCGAATCGCTGCGCACCGAGCTTCGCGGCCACTCCGCAACGAAACTCCTCGACATCTGTGCAGCGTTCGAGTCGGACCTGACGGCACTGCGCGAACCGGCCCACGCGATCAAGCTCTCCCTACGTTCCTTGGCAAGCCGAACCCGCGAACTACGAAGAGAGGCAGCTGAACTCAAAAAGCATCTCGCCACGCTGGTCGCTCGTATTGCCCCCAGAACATCGGATGTGTCCGGCCTCGGACCCGACACGGCAGCCGCGCTGCTGATCACCGTCGGAGACAATCCCGACCGCCTACGATCCGAATCGTCCTTGGCTCATCTCTGCGGGGTGGCCCCGATTCCGCGTCCTCAGGGAAAACCACCCGGCATCGGCTTCACCGAGGTGGCGACAGACGTGCCAACCAGGCGTTGCACACTGCTGTCGTCGTGCGACTCCGATACCACGACGAAGCGCGTAGCTACGCGAAACGTCGCACGTCAGAAGGTAAGTCGATGCCCGAGATCCTCCGGTGCTAGAAGCTCCACCTTGCCCGCGAGGTATTCAGCGCGCTCCGAGCGGATTACCAGGCTCTGATCACTTGACGTCTATAGGAGCGTCAGCGAAGATTTCACATTGCGTGATGTGCATCACGATGAATGTCGTGTGGTCTTGTTCATCGGAATGTGGCGGACAGCGGACCCGATTGAGGGCACAGCTTCCGCGTTCGAACTCACCATCGTCCGTGGGACTGTTCCAAGTTCCTGCTGCAGTTATCGGACTTGATGCCAGCATGGAGACTGGCCGAACAAATTGGCGGAGAGAGCGATTCGTGATTGTGTGCTGCGTGTGAATCGAAAGACAATTAGCCGCGGCGATTCATCCCGGCCGGTACCGCGGTGATCGACGTGCCGTTGGCATGAACTACTTTCGAGATTGTCAGCGCTCGATCATGGAGAGGCGAATCGAGTCCCCAGGCGGGTTTTGCCCGTACGTTGCGATCCGACAAGTCGATCGCAACGTACGACCCAATCGGCTCGATCCGCAACCGATAATTGCGCTATTCGGTGTACCGACGTACGTAGTCGTTGGCTCTCGAGGACTGCTGTTGTTCACGTTGTTGCATTGTGAGGAAGGAAGTACCTGTAGGCATCCGCTCCACAAGCTGTTCAAGTTTTACAACCTCGACGCTCCGGATGGCCAAGTCGATGGCAGCCTCCGCTGGCAGCGACTGCCAACGGAGGGCGACCATCCCCGAATTATGACCTTCGGGGTCGAGCCAGTTGTACGCTCCTGGATCTTCACGCGAGATGACAAACGAGTACGTTCCATCCGAATTAGATTCGGCCTGAACAGTATTCAGGCTACTCGTTCGGTGGATGTACTCATACGCCACTCCCCACGGGTCGGAGAGTTGAATGCCGAGGGAAGCAGCACCCAGTGGATCGACGGTGACAATCAACGCTTCTCCATCGTTCACGTCAAACCATCCCCCCGTCGACAGTCCACGACCTGCGGGACGACGACGGGCCGAACGAACATGGTTCGCTGCCGCGGTATAGAAGTACTGGTTGAAGTAGTCGAGCCAGAACGGCGCTAATTGCGTCAGCAACTCCACCGAACGTGTAGTGAGCTGTTCCACGCTTTGCGACTCGCGAGCCGCAGGACCTGCAGTCCTGACCAGATCGAGTCGGACAACATTCTCGGTTGACCAGTCGTTGAAGAGATCCCGGACGATCAAGAACGAATCCTGCTCTGCGGGGATCTGGATGTGGTTACTCCGCCCGTTGGCAGGCTGGGCGTCCAGTGTGATGACAAAGGAGCCGTCTGTCGTGGCCACGATGTCATCGCTGTGCAGGCCTGCGAGCTGTGTGCCGCCTTCTGCGGTGAGGGCGGTGGTCCCGGGGATAGCGTCGCGCATCTCGAAATGCTGCTCTGTCGGTCCCGGATAGTTGACCTTCCCGCGAATCTCGTAGGTCGAGGCGCCCGATATGGCTGCGTGCCGGTAAACATTGTCCGGGTTCTCGATTCCGAAACCGGACCTCGGGGAACTCAGTCCTTGAAACTCGTGTGGAGCGGTTACGCCCCACATGAGCCTCGGATTGCCGGGGTCTGCACAAATAGCGTATTGGGTCACTGCGGTAGCGAGGGAATGGGCAGCCCTGCTGATCGTCGCTTTTCCGGCCGGCGTCGAGCCCTGTGGGTCCGCCGCGTAGAGCATCTCGACATGTCGAATTGCGTTGCGGTAGGCGTCTGTTTCCAGAATCCTTCGGGTCAGTTCTTCACCTTCGCGTTGAACTGGGGTAGCGAGGGCGCCTACATAATCGACGTCAATCGATGTTTCCATTCGTTTCATCTGGAATTCAATTCTTTCCGGCTGGTGTCTGGCAACACAGACGATAAAGACTTTGTCGCCAATGTCATTCTTGGCTTAAATCTGTTGCAGCGCAGTCACTGTCAGATATCGATTCATTCGCGGCGGACCAACAGCTAGCCAGGATGAGAGTTTTCCGAGCGAGGCCAGCACGTATGCGCATGTGACCTTGGGCGGTTTGCTTCACAACTTTCAATCATGTCCGCCGCTCACCGTGCTACGGCGAGCTTTTCGGGCCTGCCTGTGACCTGTGGTTTACAAGTTCGGACGATTTCTTTGGTGCGAGGTCGGGCCGTGCGTATCTGCACGACCCGACCTCGCACCAGCAATTGAGAAATTGTGCGCAGTTCGCCTAAAGAGTGAACCGTTGTCAGGCGAAGGCTGCTTCAATGGTGGGCTCCGCCGCGCCGTCCGGGCGGTAGAAGGGACGCCCGCCCTCGACCGTACAACGGCGCATCAGCCGATACTGCGGGAAGTGATCCGACAGCGCACGATGATTTGTGCAGCGCTCATCCCAAATCGCGACGTCACCGGCTTGCCAACGCCAGCGGACTTGGTAGTTGGGGTTTTCCAAGAGATTGCTCAGATATCCGAGAAGCACGTCGCTCTCCGGCTTGTGCATGCCGACGATCTGATCAATGAAAGAGCTCAGGAACAGCGCCTGACCCCCAGTCTCCTCATGGGTGCGGACCAACGGCATTACGGAGCCCTTGAGTTTCTCCCGGATAATCTGCTCTGCTTCCCGGCCGTACACCTCCACGCTCGACTTTATGAAGTGCTCGGAGGGCTTATGCAGAGCGCGCAGGTTCTGGCAGATCCGCTTCATCTCGTCAGAGAGGTTGTCGTAGACGGCGTATAGGCTGGCCCAGAGGGTGTCACCGCCGACGGGCGGGATGTCCAGACCACAGAGGATCGCCAGGTTGGGCGGCTCCGGCCAGTAGGTTAGGTCCGTGTGGAATCCATCTGCGGCTGGCCGCTTCGTCGCGGTGTTCTCGACAGAATGCAGCACCGATTCGTCGCCCATGAGCTGCGCCACCGGGTTTGCCATGGGAGTGCCCCACCGTTTCGCCAAGGCGACGTGGTCATCCTCGGAGAGGTGCTGATTGCGGAGAAAGACCACATGGTGTTTGAGCAAGGCCTGATGAAGATCGGCAAACTCATCATCGCTCAGGTCGCTGAGACTCACCCCCTCGATAATCGCCCCGATGTTGGCGTTCAACGGCGTCACGCGCAGATTTCTGCCTTGATGAGGATCGAGGACCTGCGGATCACTGGCCAGTTGAGACGAATTCATTGCTATCTCCTTCTTGGAAATTGATCAATTCAATAGCGAGCTCCGGTATCCACGTCCGGTGGCACCTACAAGCGCGCCCCTAGCGAGGGCTCGGCGCCTTCTCGCCATCAGTGGTTGGCGCCGGGCGAGTCCTGCCCTGCCGGTCAGCCGTCCGACATGGAGCACCACGCCTCGGGTTGGCCCCAGCGCTGTCATCTCTGGTGCTGGGTCTTCGCGCCGCCACCAAAGGGTAAGCCAACTCACATATGTTAGTCAACTACCATTTTTTGGCGGGTGTGCCGAGGACGCCGCCGTCAGCTCCGCGTCGGCTCACGCCGAGGTGCCCCTCGGTCAGCCGTAGTCTGGAGCCACTATGGGCCTACGAGAAAGTAAGAAGCTTGCAACGCGCAATCGCCTCGTCGATGCCGCGCTACGCCGGTTCGCCGAAAACGGCTACGACGCAACCACCGTCGAGGAAATCGCTGCCGACGCCCAGGTGTCGGTGACGACCTTCTTCCGATACTTCCGGTCTAAGGACGAGATCCTCTTCATCGACGCAGACAGCGCGACCCCGGACTTTTGCGCTGCGCTCACGGCTCGGCCGGCAGATGAGCCGGATCTCGAGGCGATCCGCCAGGTGATGCGCACTTTCCATGTGCGCGAAGATCCCCACGACGATCCACAACGCCGACTTCGCCAGCATCGTGTCGTGGCCGCGACTCCGGTGTTGCGTGGTCGGTATCACGAGGTCTCCGCACGATGGCAGCACGAGGTCGCCGCAGGCCTGTCTCAACGGCAGGCCTCGTCCCCCGACGACCGCAATGTCCGACTCACCGCCGCTATCGCGTTGGCTATTGTGAGCTTCGCCGACGATGAGTGGTGCGCGCACGAGGGGGCTGTCGACTGGGTCACCATCCTCGACGAAGCCTTCGAGTCACATGCGGCACTCGCCCAGAACGGTCTCGACCCTTGAACGCTCATATACTTCGCCGCGCGCGGCGGCGCACCTCTTGCGGGCACTGTCACGTTGATTGAAAGAACTGGCGGCGTCGTCGTTTGGAGTGAGCTGCGATGTAATCCCGTTGGGGTTGTTCACGTTTCAGGAGGAAACACCGCTCGCGGTGACTTCCTGCCAGACCGTGAATTGGTCGGCCATCTCGGGCGCGGTCAGTCGATGCTGGCAGGGCCGGAAAGGCGGTGAGATCGGGCTGTACGCGGACAGGGAACGTTGCGCGTGTGCGACGATGTGAAGCGTTTCATAGCCCGCTCCCGCTGTTGGGTCGGCTGATGGGAATTCCCGGCCCGGTTGCTGGAAGTACTTGGATCGGCGACCCCTGACCCCCTGCCTCATGCGGAGTCCGATAGCTCTCATTAGAGGAGCTATGAACAGTCCCTCGGAACTGGATTTCTCAGTCCAACGGCAGGGGAGCAGTTCACTCGGATAGTGGGTCTCCGTGTTGTGAAGAGAACTCGGACGTCACCGGATGGACGATATTTCGATGGCGGTGCCGATGTCAGTATTCGTGGTGACGCCGTCTTTGTCCGACCGTATCCAATGTCGCGGTGTAAATCGCCCGCGTTGGGTGAATCGCGGTAAAACTGGGGAGAGACGTGGTCGGGATATTCGGACGATCCAATACAAATCATTATCTTTGCCGACTGAGCGTAGCTACAGCCCAGAGATCTTGATCAGTTGTCGGCCCGGGCAAGCAAATCACGAGCGGACGAGCTTCCGTCGAGTAGCCGGGTGGTGCGTTGCTTGATTTTCCACTCGCCCAGTACCTTCACGAGATCGAATCGGTTCGCTGCGACACGCCAGACGCGGAACGAATCGTCGCCTTCGTTTCGTCGTAGCAACTGAGAATGGCCCGTCGCAGTGGCATTGTCCCCGTCGACGATGATGTTGAGCGGGCCCAGGAGATGACCGCAACCGGTGTTGATGTAGTCCTGGTGGGGTTTGGTGCGGACCATCTCGATGATCTCGGCGCGACCGTTCAGGTTACGAATATCGATGTCGTACACGGCATCCTCGGTCCACATGGCACCGACCTTGTCTGCCTCGCCGGCGTCGACAGCAGGACCATACGCGGTGATGAGTCTCTGGATCGCAATCTCATCTTCGAGTATTTGCACTCGCTCGAGCAGCGAGTTGACTAGCGCGGCGATTTCGGTCATCGGATCTCCTTGGCATGGTCAGGCAATCAGGTGTGACGGCTGAGCTTGGGCTGGAACATGTACGTATGTAAGCGAATTCGACGTGCGCTCCGCAGAGTATCAGGTAGCTGTTGATTGCTGCCGCCCCGGCAGAGTTGTCTCGACGACCCGAGGTCAGGCTGGGATTCTCCGTCAAGTCATCTGGACAAGTGCCGCACCGATTTCCGTGACTCTCGGGGGACTTTTCTTGTTTCCTCTGGCGTCGGCCACGGCGATGGGTCAAGGCTGCTCCGGCTTCGCAGCGGGCGCGACGGCGCGGTGGGTGTGGGGGGATCGGGATGAGGTCGGAATCAGGATCGTTACCCGGTGAATATTCGGCTTTTCTACGTCTCGGTGAATGGGCATGGCCCTTTTCAGCCACTCAGTTTCCTGCACTATTGCGTATGACAGGAAAACCTATCTACCACTACTGGAAAGCCTTCACTCGATGCCACACCGTCCCTTCGCCTTGCGTCACCAAGCCCGGACGTGCGTCGCGCTCGCTGCGGCAGGTTCATTCCTGTTCGCCGGCATCACTGCTGCTACCGCCGAGTTGAGAACCCTACCGTCATTCGGGTCGTCGGACTTCGGCTCGAGTGCACCGTCCGCCGTTGTGGCACCCCGACTTGCATCGATAGACAATTTCCGCGATGTGGCAGGCACAGGATCTGGCTACGTCGGCAGCGGTGGCCTGCACGTACGCCAGGGCGTGTTCTACCGCGCAAACGCGATTACTCCGAATGCCGAAGACCTGGCGACCCTCGAATCGCTGCATTTGACGGCGGTATACGATCTGCGCACCGAGGCCGAGATCACCGCGAACCCGAACACCCTGCCCAGTGGCGTCCGCTACGAGAAGATTCAGGTCCTCGCCGCTGATCCGAGCGGTGACATCGCGGCAATCACCACGAAGGACCAGGCACAGGCGTACGTCCAGTCGGGATACCGGTCCACCGTCAGCGATCCCGTCTCCCGTGCCGGATTCGGTCAGTTGTTGACCGAACTCGCCGACACCCCGGGCGCGCAGGTATTTCACTGCACCGCCGGAAAGGACCGCACCGGATGGGGATCGGCCCTGCTGTTGAGCATCGCCGGTGTCCCGCGGGAGACCATCATGGCGGACTATCTGCTCTCGAATGAGTACTCTGCGGCAGCTATCGAGGCAAAGATCGCTCGGATCGCTGCAGCGAAAGGTCCGGAGTACGCGGAGGTCTACCGTCAGCTTCTCGGCGTCGATGCCAGCTATCTGCAGGCAGCGTTCGACGAAATGGACAGCACCTACGGTTCGTTCGACCGCTATCTCGTGGACGGACTCGGGCTGGATGCGGCGACGATTATGAAGCTGAAACTCAAGCTTCTGTTCCGAGTTGCATGATGTGAAGGGTGCTGGGCGCGTGATCAATTCGATTGTCGGTAGCCCAGTACCGTCGGATCATCTGCCTTGGTGGTACTTGGCCTCGCGTCAGGCATGCTGACGGTCGAGCAGGCGATCTCTGTGGAGATGAGGAGGACCTCGCTGCGGTTTTCGGAGCCGACTGAGGGGTGCCGATTGCCGTGGTGTGTTAGTGCGGGCCGCGGTGCAGTGTGGTGTTTTCCGTGGTGCGGTGCGGGGAGCCGGCTTCGGGGCTCGGAATCTGCCGGGATGCGCTGTTTACGTGTCCTGACTTGCGGGGATGACCTGCTCCGGGATGCCGTTGCGCGCACAGTTGGCGGGTGCCGCCGCTGCGCGGGTCGAGGGCGCGACGAGTGCCGGTTGCGCGGGGAGAGGCTGCTGCTCGTCGATTCGGGGTGTGGAGGGTATCGCGGCGGGTGAGTGGAAGCCGATGTTTGAATCTTGTGAATATTGCTGTGTTTCAGTAACTTTGGATTGTCGGTCGGGGCACTATTTCGATGGTTGTGCATGAAGGAACTTCAGCGAGACTGGAATTAAACTGTGTCAGTGTTGATTTCGAGGTTGGATATTTCCAGCTTGTTTGTGAGGTACGGGCAGTCGTCTGAGAGACGTGAGAACGAAGGCGCCGTGCCGTTCCATCGTCCAGCACTGATCGGCACGCTCGTGGATCTCAATGCGGGAAGCAACATGGATTGAAACGCGTAGCTGTCGGACACTGTGACGCGGACGGCCGCACCGCAACTCGACACCCGGCGTTGACGTGCGGCGCACGGTGGGACCGATACGGTGTGCTCATTCTCTGGTGATGGTCTCCTTAATCGCTACCGCATTCTGGGGGCCTTTTTATGTGCTGGCCTGCTCAGATGACACGTCCCACCGAGTCCTCACGCTGCTCCTCGCGCTTCCAGTAAAGCCAATCTGGAGACAGCCGAGAAATGCCGGCGCATCCCCCTCACAAGGGACTGCGCCGGCATGTGCCACGAACAGAACGGGACATGTCAGGCGGTAGGTCTGCTCCCGAAAATCGAGCCCGAAGATCCGAGAGATCCCGTCTCGGGCGGGTCCACCACGGGAACAGCGGTGACGGTGACATCGAGGGTGGTGGTGCCAACGCTGTTGGTTGCGGTGATGGTGACGGGGAAGTTCCCGGATTGGGTGGGGGTTCCGGACAGGACTCCGGAGTCACTGAGGGTGAGCCCGGTGGGGAGGGTGCCGGTGGTGACTGTGACCACGGGGGTTGGTGTTCCGGTGACGGCGAAGGTGTAACTCCTAGGGCGTACCGACCACTGCGACGGTGGGTGTCCCGGCGAGGGCGGGCGCCTGTTCGATCGCGATCACGGACATCGTGCTACTGCCGAAGTTGGTGACGTAGGCGTAGTCGCCGCTGGTTGCCACCCCGGCCGGATACGTGCCGACCTGGATGGTGGCGGTGACGGCGGGTGGGACGGCGGCGCTGTCGATCACTGACACCGTGCCGTCGGTGTTGGCGACGTAGGCGCGGGTACCGATTATCGCCACTCCCCACGGACCCGTGCCGGGCCGCCCGACCGAGATGGTGTCGATAATCGCCGGTGGGGTAGTGGTGGTGTCGATGATCGACACCGTATTGCTGGAGTTGTTGGTGACGTAGGCGCGGTTGCCGCTGATCGCCACCCCCCGCGGACCCGCGTCGACCGGAATCGTGTGGATGACGGTGTCTGTGGCGGCGGGACCCACTGCGCTGCCGAGGGTAAGGGCGAGCACGCCGGCGGTGACTGCTGCTGTTGTGGTGAGTCGCCGGAGGCGTCGGGGGCGGTGTGGTCGGTGATCGAGGGCGGTCTCAGGGCGTGCGCCTTTCCAGGCAGTAGTCCGCCTGTGGGGCGGCGCGGCCGCTGTAGGGGCTGCCGTGGGGGAAAGATATCGGATATTCGGTCGGATATACACCTTTTGATGTGTCCCGATCCGTCCAATCATGGAAGTGGACACAAATGCTCCCTGGGGGGTGAATGTGTTTGAACAAGCTTTGACCTGGGGTAACGACGGGTCGGAGTGTGGTGCAGTGGGCTCGGAATACATGGTCTTCACCTCCACGAGCGAAACTCACGGCGCACCGTGGTCGGTGAACGGTTGCTCGGCAACAACCCAGTTCGGCCAACGAGCGAACCCGCGATGCTGCCCTAGTCGTCTACGGGATGCCACGAACACTCGATGAAGCCATTGACGTTTTGATCATCGTCGACCAGGTCGGCTACATCCCGTTCGAACAGGACGCCGCGAACGGGGTCCCTCCCTGCACGCAGTGCTCGGGGGCGTTTTCCAGTTGGTGTCGAGTCGCTACGAGGATGCCTCGCTGATTCTGACATCGAATCTGCCGTTCGGTCGGTGGGGTGACGTGTTCGGCAATCAGGCGGTCGCGGCCGCGATGATCGACCGAATCGTCCATCACGCAAGAGGTTTTGACGTTGAAAGGGGCGAGTTACCGACTGAAGAAACACCGGGATCGATACGTTGCCGTCCGTGAGAGCGGACAACGCGGCACGACGAATATATCCTGCTTCGCTCCTCGATCGAACTGGAACCATTGACTTCAGCCACCGCAACAACTCTTCGCGCCCCTGTTGGAGAAATCCTCAACACGCTACTCTCGCCGGCAGAAAAACCTGCCCGTTAGCCTCAATCTTGCATGAGAGGCCACTGCCGGCCTGATCGGTTCGCCGACGATGTTTTCACCGTCCGAATCAGTATCCGGATGTGACAGGTCGGCCGGTGTGCAGTCGGGATGCTGCCGGATTCTACTTTCCGGAGTCGTGTTCTTTCCGCTCGCGCCAATAGGATTCGCCATGATTCGGGTCGGCGCCGGTAACGCGTCGAGCCTGGCCAACGCTGAGGCCACTAAGCCCGACCACGGCGCCCGCCGAGACAGGCGCAGACATGTTTGCCGTGCGGGCCGGGCGATGCGCCCGGCAATCGAAATACGCGCAGGCGCAGGCGTTTCGGCTCCCGTCGACGTGCATCGCTGCTGTTCAGCGCTAGCATTTGCATCCAGGCTGTCAGTTCGGAGGCGAGCGCAACGATCGCCAACCACACCTGATTCTGTGCCGCGTGTTCGTGATCTTTGGACGAACATTGTGTTGGCATCGATCCTGTGACGCGAAACTTGCTGCATCGCACCTAGCGGAAAACTGCTGCACTCCAAATGATTTGATAGTGTCACTTCGAGTGAATCGTGGTTATTCTTCGGGGGGAGCCCTACCGCTTGATGATCTGCAGTAGCGCGGTACGCAGCGCTTCAGGGTCAGCGACGGCCGGGAAGACCGCCGCCTCCAGCCCTCGTGCACGTTGCCACAAAGCGTGTCCCTCCGGCGTTACGTGCACCACATGGCGTCGCCGATCTACTGTATCGGGGGAGCGCGTAATGTGCCCCGCCCTCTCGAGTCGGTCGACGGTGCGCGACATCGTCTGCGCCTCGACATGGGCGTTCCGGGCAAGCTCGGCCTGCGTGCTCACGCCGAGCTCGATCAGGTGCAGAACGATGAGCCCTGCGTGAGTCAGGCCGAGTTCCGTCAGGGCATCTGCCCAGCGTCGTTCGACGGCGCGTGCCGCCGTGGAGAGCAGTCGGGCAGTTGGCCAGTTCTCGGGTAGGTGCACGCTCTCGATGGCGCTGTCCCCGGCACCCGCCGGAGACGGTGCGACAGATTTCACGACAGATGGAGTGTCCGGCAGCTCCGCTTTCCTCATGCGCCCATGGTAGAACTAGTCTCAACTTTCATCAGCCGACTGACTAATTATTGAGCCTAATTATTGAGCGGGGTAAAAATGGAATCCTCACGACGTCGCTGGGCTGGCCTCGTTTTCATCAGCATCGCAGTGTCACTGATCATCGTCGACTCTACGATCGTCAACGTCGCGATTCCCTCGATCATCGACGATCTGGATATCTCCTCCACCCAGGTGCAGTGGGTGCAGGAGTCCTACACGCTCGTCTTCGCCGCCCTGCTACTGGTCTTCGGAACGCTCGCCGACCGCGTCGGTCGCCGCAAGATGCTGCTTATCGGCGTAGTGATTTTTGCACTCGCCTCTGTTGCGGCCGCGCTGGCCCCGACAGGCGAACTGCTTATCGCCTCGCGCCTGATACAGGGTGTCGGCGGCGCGATGGTGTTGCCGACGACGCTGTCTCTGATCAACGCGAACTTCCGCGGACACGAGCGGGCGATTGCCTTCGCGGTCTGGGGTTCGGCCATCGGTGGTATGGCCGCACTCGGCCCACTGCTCGGCGGCTGGCTGACGACCGCATATTCGTGGCGCTGGGCATTCGGCATCAATATTCCGCTGGGCATCATCATCGTCATCGGTGTTCTGCTCACCGTCACCGAATCGAAGGACTCCACCGACTCTCGACGCATTGACCTGGTCGGCGCGCTGCTCTCGATCGTGGCCAGTGGCTCGCTCGTTTTCGCCCTGATCGAGGGCCGCGTCTACGGCTGGTGGGCCGTCAACACGCGGCCAGTGATCGGCGACTGGACATGGCCGCTCGATATCTCCCCGATCCCGATGTTCTTCGCTCTCGCGGTGATCGCCGGCGTCGCCTTCGTTGTGTGGGGGCGCCACCGCGAGCGGATGGGGCGGAGCACGATGCTCGCCTTCGACCTGTTCTCCATCCCCTCCTTCCGCAACGGCAACCTCGCGGCAATGATCGTCTCGCTCGGAGAGTTCGGCATCATCCTCTCCCTGCCACTCTGGCTGCAGAACGTGCTGGGCTTCACCGCCCTCAACACAGGTCTGATCCTGGTGGCCCTCGCTGGCGGCTCCTTCGTGGCAAGCGGCTTCGCCGGAGCATTCGGCAACCGGGTCTCCCCTGTCGTGATCGTGCGCGTCGGCCTCGCTGCTGAGATCGTCGGCGTCGCCGGGATCGGCCTCGCAATCGGCCCCAACACCGGGTGGGGTGTGCTCGTACCGCTGCTATTCATCTACGGACTCGGCGTTGGCCTTGCAACCGCCCAGCTCACTGGAGTGGTACTCAAGGATGTCTCTGTCGAACAGAGCGGACAGGGCTCCGGGACACAGAGCACCTCGCGTCAGATCGGATCGGCACTTGGCATCGCCATTCTTGGAACCGTGCTGTTCGCTTCCACCGGCGCTGCGCTGGACAGCAGTCTCAGCGATCAAGGTGTGCCGGAGGCACAACGTGTGGGTATCGTCGCGAGCGTGGTGAACAGCGCGGGTGCCTCAATCGCAGGGTTAGCCGCCGACCCGGCAACGGAGCAGATCGCGGAGGACGCGAAGGTTGCATTCTCCGATGGAACCCGCTACGCGGCATTCTCTGCTGCAGCATTTCTCTGCCTGGGCTTTTTCGCGACGCTCTCACTCGACAGCGGCCGTCGACCGAGCGAGGAGAACGCGGAGGGGGAGGAAAAGCTCGTCCCGTGACGGGGTGGATGGCGCTGTGGCGTTAGTCGAAAAGCTAAGCAGCGAGTCATGTTTGGACAGGCTGTCACAGGACCCCGCCGGGCCGTTCATTCTCAGGTGGTGGCATCGGTCGCGGTGACTTCTTGCCAGACTGTGAAAGGGTCGGCCATCTCGGTACGCTATTCGAGCGCTGTGGGTCGGTTCTGTGACCCGCCGCCCGCGACCACCGGTCGTGGTACTGCTCGGTCGACTGGCGGTGCGCAGGTCTGGCAGCAGTGGGTCGACCGCTGGCTCGCAGCCGAGCGCCGACGCCGCCGCCGATCCGACGGCATGGACTCGGCAGATGTGTGCGGCAGGGGTCGCGGCGCGGGGCACGATGAACGTCGGCGACTACGTGCAGCGCACCGCCGGAATCGAAGATCGCATCGGCGAGCCGCTGACGGCCTCGACCAAGGAGGGCCATCTCGCAGCGATCCGGAGGTTCTTCGCCGACTGCCAGGAATGGGAATGGCTGCCGCGTCGCTTCGACCCTGGGCGGGCGCTGGCCACTCTGCGCAGCATCACCGCGCTGCTCGGCCTGAACCCACGGGTAATCGCCGACGGGATCTGGGCCAAACTGCTCAGGGCAGGGCTGAACCTGTCGCAGATCGATCTCCCCGAGACGCGGTCCGGGCACTTCTACCCACACGAACTGGTCCGCGCAATCACGTTGTCCTGGTTCTTCTCCCGGCAGTGCAGCGACGAGATCGCCGGACTGCGGATCGGCTGCATCCGCTAGCAGCACGACGCCGGGTACTTCTCCCGCAACGTCCGCACCATCGAGGTCCTCGTCGATCGCGACGCCGTCACCTCCGGCGCCGCTGCCACCGACGAGCCTTGGCAGTACTACGACCTCGGGCACGGGTAGTGCACCTACACCTTCTTCGAACAATGCCCACACAGGATCGCATGCGCCCGCTGTGACTTCTACGCCCCCAAGGCCTCTGGCAAAGACTAACTGTTGGAGGCCAAAGACAATCTGGCGCGTATGCTCGCCGCCGTCCCGCTCAGCGATGACGAGCGGGACGCCGTCGACGAGGGGCAGAGCGCTCTCGACGACCTCCTTGAGCGGCTGATCGACGTCCCGACGCCGACCGGTGTCACGCCACGTGAGATCGGTGTTCCGGCGACCTCGACCCTGCTTCCGATCGTCTCGGTCAACCGGGGCAGAGCCGGACGTCCTTGATAATTCAGATTTCACGTAACTATCAAGATGCTCAAACGGCAAATGTACGGACGCGTTGGATTTGACCTGCTTCGCAAACGAATACTCTTCAGCGACTGATACTTTCAGAATCGATCGCGGAAAGTGGTCCAGAGCCAGCTTTCAACCGTCGTTTACAGTCGAAGCGATTGGCACCAGTTGAAGTGCGCGGACATGACGACCTTCTCAGTCGCTGACCGGGATCGCACACACTGTGTCAAGCCCGAGAACGTGATTGAGTCGACCGGACGTGATCCACGACCCGATACTGATAGAGAGTTCCACGATCTCGGCTTGGCTGTACTGCGCACTCATCCGGCCCCAGAATTCGTCGTCGAGACCGTGATGGTCCACGGCGTACCGCTCGGCGTACTCGGCAGCCAGTCGCGTGCGGACATCGAAGCTGTCCGTGGTTTTCCACTGCTCGACGGCATCACCGAAAGTGCTCTCGACCCTCATCCCGTCGCGTTCGGTACGCCAATCCATACAGACGATGCACCCGTTGATCTGCGCGATCCGCAGCCGCGCGGCTTCGAACTCACGTAGACCCAGTGTGGATTCCGCGGTTACCGTCCGTGAAAATCGGCGCGCCGCGCGGCCGATCTCCGGGACGAGTTCGGTCCATACGTATTCGGTGGGATCCTTGCCGTCGGGGACGTTGATGTGCATCGTTGGTTCCTACTCTGTTGATTTCCTGTGGGCGGTAGTGCCACATCGTGTGTTGCTTGCGGGCAGTCTCATTGGTTGACACGACCGTGGACGCTCACCCGCTTGGCTGAGCGGGTGGTGAGACTGGAGTCGAACTCTGCCGCGAAGGGATCTTCAGACGGATGGAGATGTTCGTGACACCGTGCCCCAATAATGCGGTGGTGCGGATGCAACCAGATCACGGCCAAATCCGCGCGTCGGTGAGCCCCTGGTGCTCGGCTCGTACCCACAACTCGGGCAGGTCCGCAGCGCTCTCGCCGCCACAACAGCATCCGAGGCCACTGCTACCAATTGGGCTGGGGACTTTGCCCTCTTCGTGCGTTTGTTCAGGTGTCCGTAGACGGTGGTGGGAGGAACGTTCAACATTCGGTTTGTGCTTCCAGTTGCCAAGCTCGGGTCATTCCTTCGTGGGCATCGAGCAGGTCGGGGTGTAGGGCGTGCAGAGCATCGCCCTTGTTGAACCGGCAAGAGATCTTGCGCCAATGGTCCGGATCAGCCAGTAATCTCGCGGCGTAGACGGTGCGCCGAAGCGCCCGTACTCCTTGAGCGAGGCGCCCGGCCAGGGGCGAGGGCAGGGAAGGGCGACCTGGACCCAGAGCGGATTTGCCTAAAAGCGCGTCCAAAACTGTACTTCAGATCCACTGGTCCGAGGAGGAGAACAAGAGGCTGTCTATCATCGCCGCCGAAAAGTTGTCCACGGAAACCGGCAAAGCCTCACGGCCGCGGCGGGGAGCATCCAGTTCGGGGTTCAGCGACCGCGAGACTTCTCGGGCAGCATCACCTACTAGGGGCGCCACTCGTTCGAGTTGTGCGGTACGAATGTCACCGCACAACGCAATGCTGCCGACGTGACCTTCGGGCCCCCGAATCACTGCGGCCACACAGGCGACACCCCGCGCCGCTTCTCCGCGTTCGAAGGCCAAACCTCGACGCTGACGGATGCGGTTCAGCTCCTGATGTAGCTCCCCGATCTCCCCGATGGTCTTCTCGGTACGGCGAGGGAGTGTTGCACCGAACAATGCGTCGACACTCTCCGGGGCGATACATGCAAGCATCGCCTTGCCCCCCGCCGTCGAATGCGCAGGGATACGTCCACCGACACGAGAGGGCAACCCCGTAGCCCAGCGTCCGCCCACCTTGTCGAGGTAGACGCTATCGCGCCCGTCGAGAATAGAGAGATGAACGACCAGTCCGGTCCGCAGATGCAGTTCGTGCAATACGGGAGCTGCAGCTTCACGAACGTGACTGTGCCCGCCCCCCAGTCCGAGTGCGCGTCGGCCGAGTCCGTATCCGATCGATGCATGATTGACCCAGTCGAGTTTGATGAGTTGATCGAGAATCCGGTGGACGGTGGAGCGAGGCAACCGGGTGCGGTACGCAACTTCTTCGAGGGTGAGCCACGCGGCCCGACCGCCGAAGGCATCGAGAATCAGCGTTATCCGTTCGACCATCGACGACGGTATGTCCTTCTTGAACTCCCCGTTCTCGGATTGCGCAGTGGTCGACCTGACGCTGGATACCGTGTCGTTTACGTCAATGGTCATAGCTGCCTTCCCGAACAATTCGTAGGCGGCGTCTCGCTCTGGTGCCTCACAGGTACCTCGCTCAGCTCATCCGCAGGCGTCAAGGTCATACAGCAGACTCACAAATTCTTGCGGAGCTGCTGGCCGTGGGCGCCATGAAGACTCATCTCGCTCCCCGACGTCTGCCCCTCGGTCCGACCAGTATCACCCGAAGAGTAGACACACGTCAACCACGTGTTTACTGCTGCCGTTGGCGCCGAAGGGTGATCGGAGGCCAGACTTCATGTCATGGAACCTAAATCTCATCTAGTTCGGCAGATTCTGTCGCCTGCCCGGGCGGCCACCCGGGAGCGACTGATCGATTCCACCGTCTCCCTGGCAACAGAGGGCGGATATGACGCAGTCACCATTCGGCAAATCGCCGCCACGGCCGGCGTGTCGGTTCCTACGGCATACCAACACGCGAGCTCGAAAGACCAGTTACTCGTAGAGGCTCTGATGGCTCTCGGCAGGCTCTCGACCGAGAGTGTGCGCCACGGGACGTTGATCGGGGAGACACCCGCAGATCGCCTCGTGATGGTGTTCGGGCGGATCTTGAGGGAAGCGAGTAGGAAACCTCTTCTCTACCAGGCTATGTACCGCGCGTACGTCGCCTGCAGTCCGGCGCAGATCGCGACCGATCCGACAGTCGGCTTCGGCCCGGAGAAAGCTAAGTGGATCGGCGAGACGCTCCGCGCCGGCGATACACAGGGAAATACCGACGATGACATAGAGTCGGCATCCCGGATTCTCAGCTGCCTGTTTTTGGGCGCAATGGTGGGCGTGGCGGCAGGGCGTGACGCCGATGAAGTTCTCATGATCCTCGAAGAGGCCACACGCAAGTTGCTTCCCTGACCCCGGCCGAGTGGCGTACCGAGATGGCCGACCGATTCGCGGTCTGGCGGGAGATCACCGCGGCCGATGTTGCCGCCTGAAGGCGAACAATCCGAAAGCGTTCAGGGTAGAAGCTCCAAAACTGGCTGCGCGCTGCATCTTTCAATCAACGTGACAGTGCCCGACGCAGTGCACGTTCGCGTATTGGCACTCGAACATGACATGTTCCGATGGTCAGAGGTTCCACAGTTCGAGTAGGGCGGTGCGGAGGGCGGGGGAGCGGACGTAGTGGTCGGTCCGCAACCGCGGACCGGGGTGCCGGTGGTCGGCGAGATGCTTCTCGGCGACGTGGAGTGGTAGTGGGGGCAGGTCGGTGCGGATGCGCAGGAAAGCCAGCACCGCTCCGCCGGATCGCGGGATGCGGAGCGGTTCGGAGGCCACGAGGGCCGGCGGGTAGATCCATTCTTGGTCGGCGGAGACGAGGACGATCACGTCGCCGGTTGTGATGGTGCTGGGTGTGCTCAGGCGTAGTGATTGGAGTTGGTATTTCGCTATGGGTCCGGCCGTGGTCCGTGTTCGCGGTTGCACCTCCCGTATGAGGTGTTGTTCGGTGGGGTTGGGTTGGTAGTCGACGACGTGTTTGACGAACATTCGGGCGGTGGGTGTGGGGAGGAAGTTGTTGTCGGGGTTGTGGATTCGTCCGGTGACGCCGGGGATGGGTACGGCGCGGCCGATTGCCCATTCGGCGGTGGCGTGGTCGATGAATGGTTGGTCGACTTCGGTGAGGTCGTCGAGGTTGTCGATGAACTTTCGGGTGTCGGCGATGATGGTGGGGTCGTCGGTGATGATGACGGCGTCGTCAGAGTAGGTGGAGTTGATGGTTGCGTTCGCGGAGCCGATCACTGCTCGCCGGTTCGTGACGATGACTTTCGCGTGCAGGGTCGGGGAGGACAGGACCCGGACTCCTTTGCTGAGGTAGTGGGCGAGGGCGGTGGGGGAGGTGGCGTGTGCCCGGATCGCGGCGGCGCCCGCGTTGACGACCAGGATGTCTCCGGCTCGTAGTGGGAGTTGTTCGGGTGCGTTGTGGTCGAGGTAGGCGATGGCTGCGTGGCGTGGGCCTTGTGTGCGGATCGCTTGGGTGATGTGTGGCCACGGGTTGGGTCCGTGGAAGGTGGTGCCCATGGGGCCCAACGGTAGTCGGGGGTGTGGCCGGTGTTGTCGATTGCGGCGCGATGTCGACCCATTGGTTCCGCCCTGGTGGGAGGACGGTGGTTGTTGCGTTTTCTATGGTTCGCTAGGGCGAAGCGAAGAGTGTCGCAGCGGGCGGTGCCGTCTGGGTTCCCGCGGGCATCGCATACAGCATCCGGGTCGATCCCGGGGCGGTCGCATTCCCGATCCCGATCCCGCTGCCGCGATCGACCTACCGTCCGCGCTGAACCGGATCGTCGACCTCGAAATCCCAGGGGACTGGCAAGACTGGCTCGTCTATCAGATCGCACACAATCTCTGCACGAACGCTTCGTCGCAGCCACCGGACAGAGCTACCCGCGTTGGCACGCCCAGTTAGAAGGGGCGTAGCCGGATACCATTCCCCGGCCGCGGCAGGCTTGCGAATATCTCCTGATCGGGATATGCGTCGAAGAGTTTTCGGAGCTGTTCGTTCAGTGCAGGTCGAGATGCAGTCGTAGTGCTTCCTCGAGTGCGGCCAGTGTTCTGAGCCCGAGCTTTCCGACAGGTTCGGCGTCGAGTCGGCGCACCGATACCGAACGTACGTGTTCCGCTTGAGCTTTCGACGCCTGACCTAGCCCTGATTCGTCTGGCTCGACGAGCACCTGGAATGGGAAGACATGTGATGTGTTGGTGGTCAGTGGAACAACGGTGACCACACCCCTGCCGAGGTTTTCCGCCGTGGCGTTGGCGCGGTCGTTGCTCACGACCACCGCCGGGCGACGTTTGGAAGCTTCGCTACCTTGCGCAGGGTTCAGATCGACCCAGTGAATGTGTGCCCGGCGGATCATCCGGCGTCGGCCGCGGTGACGTCCCACGCCTCGTCGGTGTCGCCTTCGGTGAACGCTGCGGCGTAGTCGCGTTCGAGGCCGGACGTCGCGAGAAGCCGGAGTGCGGCCTGGATTCCTGCCGACCGGCCACGGAGTCCGTGATCACGGACGTACTCGTCGAGGACGTGTGTGTCCTCGTCGGGGAGGCTGATTGTAAACTTCGCGGTCATACTCCTAGCGTACCGAAGTATGACTTTTCTGTAAACGGTGTTGTCAAGTTGTCGGAGTACAGCATTTCTAGGGTGCGATGGGTGTCAGGGAAAGCGATGTTCAGGCAGTGACGGTCTGTTCGGTGACGTGATCCGAATCGTCCGAATCCTCCACCGATCTTGCGCGGCTGTGCGGGCCGGGCGGGTCAGCAGTTCGAGAGCTACGAGCGCGACCGGCGCACCGAAAACGATCCACAACACGACCAGACCTGCTCGGGGGACTGGAAGCGAACGAATTCCTTGTCCGCGGCGGGGATCTTGTCCGCGAACGCGAATCCACGCTCGGTCAAGGCTGCTTTGACCCTGTCGATGATCGTGCTCAGTGAATGCTGACTGTTCCGCTCAGATCGACTGCATCTCCGGTGTCCTGTCCGCGCAACGTCGCCACTTCTCCGCGTAACCGGAGAAGTGGCGACGCGTTCGTCCTTGCTGAGCGGGTCGGTGCCCGTGCTGTTGTCCACCGCGTTCTTTTCTGGATGGAAACTGTTGTTGCACTGCATGATCTGCATCGATGGGTAAGGTCGGACACGGCGCTCGGCTCAGATGATATCGGGGTTCCATGTGACGACCGCCCAGATCACGAACACGTTGAGCGCGATGATCGTAACCGCCCACCACGTGTAGTAGGGCAACCACAGGAAATTGACGACGATTCGAGTGCAACCAACGCTCCGCCGCGGCGGCGTCCGAGATGGTCATGCCGCGTGATTGCAGCAGTTCTCGTTGTTCTTCGATGGTCTTGAACGGCGACCGCGCAGGCGCGTATACCGATGCTGCCGGAGTGCCGGAGGCGATCGAGGTTCGTCGACCGCTGGCTGGCCTGTGCATTGCTTGCCAGGCCAGCTTCGGGATCGGCGAGCGCCGTTCTCTCGCGCTGGTTAGCCCGTGCTGTCCTTTGCATGCGTCTCGTTATCGGCGCGTTCCAGGACTACCCGATCTCGAACCGCAAGGCGCGGTGTGCATTACACGGCTTAGCGCGAGACCGTCGTACAGCTCAAACGTGACCGCCGCTATGACGCAGCGCTGCAACTATTTCTCGAATGCATCGACGTGGCCGAATGGCCAGAAAGCCGATTCGGGTCTGCTCGCTCCTGGATGGACGGAAATGCGGGGAAACAAAAGCTAGGCCGGCGAGATCGCAGACAACCGATTCGGCCCAGGCGGCATTCCCTGTTTCCTGTCAGTAGACCTGTTGATAGGGTGTGCAAGTGGCGACTCGAGCAAGTTCCTCAGTCCATCGCGATACCGGGGACCCGGCGCCTGTCGAGCGTGAGGTGCCCTCCGATACGCCTACGGGGCAGGACCTCGAGAAGGTGATTGCGAAGCAAGTCCGTGCCCTGCGCAAGGCCAGTGGCCTCTCCGTCGGGGACATGGCGACGAAGGTCGGCATCTCGAAGGCTATGTTGTCGAAGATCGAGAACTCGCAGACCTCGTGCAGTCTTTCCACGCTGGCGCGTTTGGCAGCCGGACTCGACGTGCCGGTGACTTCGTTGTTCCGCGGCGCGGATACCGCCCGCGATGCCGTGTACGTCGAATCGGGTCATGGCGCCGTGATAGTCGGGCGGGGAACCCGGGTGGGCCACCAATACGAGCTTCTCGGCACCCTCCGCGGGCAGCACAAGAGGCTCGAGCCGGTTCTGGTCACGCTCACCGACGCCAGTGAAACGTTTCCCCTGTTTCAGCACGCCGGCACCGAATTGCTTTACATGCTCGAAGGAGTAATGGTCTACGGGCACGGCGAAGCGGAATACACACTGCGGCCAGGTGATTCACTGTTGCTCGATGGTGAAGGGCTGCACGGCCCCAACGATCTGGTTCGGCTGCCCATCCGATTCCTCGCCGTTACGGCTTATCCCGACCATCACGAAGAATGACGACAGTGGCCCTGCCAGCGGATCGCTGAGGGCAGGGCCACTGCGGCTGTCGATTGAAGGTATCAGGCCTTCGCCGTATCCTTCGCCGCACTATTTGTGATTCGCTCGGCACCCAGGACCGCGTCGGACGCGTCGTGGGAATGTCCTGTGAAGGGCGCGGAGTCGAGTACGTATGCCGTTTCCCCGTGGACGGAAACGTCGAGTCCCTCGTGTTCGCTGTCGACGTTGGCCCGGATTCCCATCACCTTTTTCAGTGCCAAGGCGATGATGACTGTCACAATGAAGGAGTATGCGAGAACTGCTGCCACAGCGACACATTGGCGCCAGAGAACATCAAAGCCGCCACCGTAGAGAAGTCCTGCCACACCGTTGGGGGCCGCGGGGTCTGCGATGAAGCCGATCAGGACCGTGCCCAAGACGCCGCCGACGAGGTGAACCCCCACCACGTCGAGCGCATCGTCATATCCGAGTCGGTATTTCACCGATACCGCCAGACAGCACACCGCGCCCGCGATTGCGCCAATCGCCAGCGCACCGAGGGGCGAGACCGCGCCACACGCCGGCGTGATCGCGACGAGCGCCGCGATCAGACCGGACGCGGCACCCAGCGAGGTGGCACGCCCTTCGCGCAGCTTCTCCATCATCAGCCAGGCGCAGATGCCAGCGCAGGCCGCCGCGACGGTGTTGAGTATGACCACGGAAGCGCTGAGGCCGGCGGACAGGGCGGACCCGCCGTTGAACCCGAACCAACCGAACATCAGGATGCCGGCTCCGAGCATGGTCAGTGGAAGGCTGTGCGGGCGGGGCGCGGCGGGAAATGTCTTGCGGGTGCCGAGTACCAACACGAGGGCGAGGGCCGCGATACCGGCGTTGATGTGGACGGCGGTGCCGCCCGCAAAGTCGATGGCGCCGAGAGTGTTTGCGATCCATCCGCCGATTACGGAGCCGTCCTCGGAGTCAAATGCGAAGACCCAGTGCGCGACGGGGAAGTAGACGAATGTGGCCCAGAGTCCGGCGAACACCATCCAGGCGCCAAACTTCATTCGGTCGGCCACCGCGCCGGAGATGAGGGCGACGGTGATCGCCGCGAACAGCAACTGGAATCCCGAGACCAGTGCGGGTGGCAATCCAGGTTCCGCTGGGGCTTGCAGTAGCGAGCTCGAGCCGAAGAACTCCAGTGGATTGCCGAGGATGCCGGCACCGCCGAGTGAGTTGCCGAGGACGGTGGAGTACCCGAAGATGATCCACAGCACGCCGACGACGGCAAATGCGCCGAACGTCATCATGGCCATGTTGAGTGTGTTGCGGGCACTCACCATTCCGCCGTAGAACATGGCCAGCCCCGGCACCATGAGGCTCACTGCCATGAATGCGGCCAGAATCCAGGCGGTGTCGGCTGCAGCGACTGCTTCATTCATAAAGTCGTCCCCTTCGGTAGAGTGTGACGTGACACAGGAAGTGTTTGCCAATGGGAATCGCTATGTAGCATGAGTAAACCAAAGGAAACGTTGCCAAAGCGGGCATCTCGGTGACAAATAGGTTAACTAGCACTGAGTAAGTACCGAATCGATCTGGCAGTCAAGTGGAATCATTCGTGTAACAACAGTTGATTTAGTATCTCAACAGTAGGCGCGACAACTGAGGGAGAAACCTTGCTTGCGGATCGAACTGCGCGCATCATCCCCCGCGCCGATCGTCGGATCCTCCGGTGGGCAAACGGGCTGGGGAGCACTGCGGAGATCGCCGCCGGTGCCGACTCCCGGTGGCGGTTCAGTATTGCGACCCTCGACGCGAATTCGACGTTCTCATCGTTTCCCGGAGTGGACCGGATATTCACCGTGATCGGCCCACACCCGGTGTCACTCGACTTCGACGCTTCCCCGACGGTGATACCGCGACTGAGTCCGACGTCCTTCGCCGGAGAACGTGCACCCGTGTGCGTTGCTGCCGGCCCGACGGAGGCGTTCAACGTGATGGTCGAAAGATCTAGCGCTGCAGCAACTGTCGAGATCATGGACATCGAAATTCCCTTCGAGATTCATCTCGCCGAGAGAGTGGCAGTACTCGTACTGGTCCTCGACGGGCGGTTGACGACGGACCTCGGGTCCGTCGGGCGGGGTGAGTGTCTTCTGGTGGAGCGGGGAGTCGTCACGACGTCTGGGCACGCATTGGTCCTGAAGGCTGACATCTTCGACCGTCAGTGAGCCTGCGTTACCGGACGTGCACGTACGACGTGAAACCCGGAGCGGTACAGCAGACACGAACTACCTTGCGGTCGAGAGGATCCGGCGTAGGCGTTCGATCGCGCGCTCCGTGGCCAGGCGATCCTTCGCGACGAGTTGGTGCATGATGAATCCTTCGATTGCCGAGTAGACCAGCAAGGTCAGGTCTTCGTCAGCGGTGATGCCCAGACGGGTCAGCGCCTGGGAAGTCGCCTCGAGGTAGGTCGCGTACAGCAGTTTCACATGCGGATCGAGTCGCGGTGTCCGCCGAGAATCGAGCATCAGTTCGTACTGGAAGACCTGAAGGTCGGGGTCTCGGGCGACGAGGTCGGTGAGGTGCTCGACGAAGTTGTCGAGCGACGAACCAGGGGTGATGTCGACGAAGATGCTAGCGCTCTTGTCGAGCGCGTAGCGGAGGGCGACGTCGACGAGGGCATCGGTTGATCCGACGCTACGAAGGACTTCCTCGTCGGCTCCGGACTCCAGGGCGACGGCCGCGATGGTCAGACTGCGCAGGCCGTCGCGGGCGATCACGGAGACCGTTGCGCGTGCGAGCTCGAGAGACCGATCGCTCGGGGGCGCCCCTCGCTGAGGTCGCCTGTCGGTCAGCGTCATGTTTCGACGCTCCCATATGTCAGAAGCCATCTCATGCCGGGTTCGCGGATGCGGCTGATGCCCTTGTATTCGGCCATGTCCACCGGAAGATCCTCCAGAACCTTGTACAGTCGCTCTCCCCATTCCGGAACGGAGGCGACGTCTCGGAACGAGAGCAGATACGTCCGGATCAGGAACATGACGGCGCCGGAGTGGGCGAGCCTGATCAGATGCTGCACTTCGGTTCTCAGGAAGAGCCGGTCCCCGACGTCGTCCAGCGGACCGTCGGCGAGGGTGCGCCGGTCCTTCCCCCACCCGGGATAGGTCTCGGTTGATGTGTCGAGTTTGCCGTCTATGTTCAGCGTCCAGTTGGTGCGCCGGTAACTTTGGCCGGGCCCGAGTCGCATCAGGAAGTTATGTGCGCGGGTGATAATTTTCTCGCTGTGAACCCGTGGGACGGGGCCGTGGATCTCGAGGAAGCTCATACCCACGTCGAATCCGAAGGACCAGTCCGCCGCGAACGTCACCAGTCCGGCGTCGCCCCACAACGCGCCCTCGCGCTGATCGAGAAGTACGACGTCTTCCTGGATTTGGCTGCAAATGTATGCCAGCGGCGGCGCGGGCAACGTGTCGAGGTCACCGAACACGAAGCTGTGTTCGATCCCGAGGATGTCGTTCTTCCACAACCACTCGTCGCGGCGTTTTTCGAGGGTCATGGTGTCGGGGTATTCGTCGGCGAGGGTGCGCATCAGGGTGAGCATCGCGTCCCAGGCGGCGGGAACCATGTGGGGCAGACATTGGTGCCGCGACGGGTCCTCGGCCAGGATTTGCTCGCGCTCGGCAAGCTCTCGGTGGTAGTGGGCATCGATGGCGATGCGGTTCTCACCCCAGTAGCCGGCTACGGTCTCGGTGCAGTTTCCGGCCGGCTCGACGTTGGTGCTGTAGCGGTACTGGTCGTGGGGGAAGGGGAACGGAAAGTGTGCGATGTGGTCGGCACGCGCGTCGCTGGATGTCACAGCTCGATCTCCAATTTGTCTCCTGCGGAACGTGATACGCACGGCATGATGGAATCTCCGGCGGCCTTCTCCTCGTCGGTGAGGAACAGGTCGCGGTGTTCGATCCGGCCGCCGCGCACGCTCAGTCGGCATTCGCCGCACACACCTTGGCGGCAGAGGTTCGGGACGTTGATTCCCTTGTCCAGCATGGCTTCGAGAAGGCTCTGGCCCGAAGGGACAGGAATGAGCATTCCGGTGCGTCCGAGCGTGACGGCGAAGGGCGCTCCTTCGGGCAGGGGGCCCGCTCCGAAGGCCTCCGAGTGCACCCGATCCGGCGGCCAGCCGCAATCGCGGGCCCACTCGGCCACCGCCGAGATCATCGGCGCGGGACCACAGGTGTAGACGTGGGTTCCGAGTGGCTGATCCGCCAGCTTGGCGACCAGGAAGTTCGCGAGTTCTTCGGGCGTCGATACCGTGATCATCCGGTCGCCGCAGAGCGTAGCCAGTTCGCCCGCGTGCGCACCCAGCTGGTCACGGAAGGAATAAATCACTTCGAACGAACGACCCCATTCGAGGGCTGCCCGGACGTGCGACAGGATCGGTGTGACGCCGATTCCGCCCGCGATCAGCAGGTGATGGCGAGCATTGAGCACGGGTGCGAATGCACTGCGTGGACGGCTGGCCCGGATCCGCTGCCCCAGCTGGAGGCCGTGGACCCAGCGTGAACCGCCGTGGCCGTTCTCGTCGAGCCGGACCGAGATCGCATAGTGGTCCGGCTCGATCGAGGGACCGGTAAGCGAGTAGGAATTGCGGTGACCCTCGGCCCAGTTGACCGCGATATGGCTGCCCGGGGTGAACGACGGCAGGGTGCGGCCCGCCGGATCCGCTAGTACGACCTGACGGATCCCCGAGCACAACAACCGTGCCTCGCGGACAGTCAGGACCAGTTCGTCTGTAATGTTCTTGCCCGCAACTGTTTCGAGGGTCATGGTCATGGCAGTTCCTCCGCATCGGCGCGATATCCCAGGTACGCACTGTGGCGCCGGGAGAAGTGGTAGTAGACGGTGAGTTCGGCCGAACAACCCGCACACCGTGTCCGGTCGCCGACGGCTACCGCCGCCATGCGCGACGTCGTGTGGCAATGCGCGCAAAACACGTCGCGCACCCGGACATCAGCCGTGTGATCGTTGATCACCGCGGCGATCTCCGCGGGCAACGCGCCCGCAGAGATCAACCGAGTTCGCACGGCGCCTACCGTCCGTTCGGAACCCGTCACGACGAACCGCCATCCGATGCGCGCTTCGGACAGCAGTTCGTCGAGCATTTCGAGCCCGGACCCGTCTACGTCGTCGACGCTCAATGTTCTAGTGGGGACAGGGGCTACTCGCTCGCTCAATTCGCGTATGGCCGGCGCGCTGACCGAACTGTCCGAGATGAGTACGTAGCGGGTGACGGCAGAGCCGGCCGCCAGTTCGTCGACGGCCGAGCAGTCAGATCCCCACCGCGGAACACTGGTCGACTTCATCGATACCGCCATAGCGGATCAGGGAGCGAAGGAACGGTGGCCGACGAAGTAGGCCAGTGCGCGGTCGGGGGTGGTGAAGCGGATGCGCGAGCCAGTGGGGAAGAAGATTGCATCCTTCGCCTTCGCCACCTCGACCTGCCCGGTATCGAGGTTCTCCATGGTGAACTCACCTTCGAGGACGACCTTCATCTCGTCGTAGGCGTAGTAGTAATCGAGCGGGGCATCCGTGCGATGCAGTTCGAAATAGCCTGCCGACATCTCTGATCCGCCCGGGTTGGAGAAGACGTCGTCGATAAATCCCTTGGTGCCAGGGTATTCCGAGACCGGCATCTGCGGCAGGTTCTCGTGGAATCCGGCAGTGACGCGAAACGGGGCGACTGCAGGCTTGTCGGTCGTGGTCATGGGTTCTCCCTGGGGAAGTGGTGGATGTGTAGTGGTAGGTGGGTGCTGGCGTTCATACGTCGAACTTCCGCTGTGAAACAGAAAGTACTAACAGGAAACCACATCGTAGATTTCTATGAGGTAAACAATCCTACTTTTCGGTAGATCCCCTGCTAGTGGACGCAATGCATATTCGAAAGAGGTTCGGGAGTATAGGAATTGGTAATTCACCAACAACATTGCCGTAACGTGATCGACATCATCACCATGTTTCATATGAAATAACACTGATTCATGAGATGAAACATCTCACCTCAGCCGCGAAAACCTGACGCATCCGGCCGAATGAAGGAAACGATGTGACACAGACAGCAAAGTTCGTGATCGTCGGTGGGGGACTCGAGGGTCTCGCCATCGCCTGGTCGCTCGCGGACCGCGGAGAGACTGGTGTCCTGGTCCTCGAGCGTGGCACCTTGTGCTCGGGCATGACCGGTAAGTCCAGTGGTGTGGTCCGGTGCCACTACGGAACGCCGTCGCTGGCGGCGATGTCGTGGTACGGCATCGACATCTTCACCAGAGCCACCGAGATATTCGGGGACGACATGGCGTTCCGACAGTGTGGATACGTGGTCGGCGTCGGCGAGAACAACATCGACCCGTTGAAGGCGAACGTCGCGATGATGCAGGGCCTCGGCATCGACGTTGACTACATCAGCCACGACAAGATGGCGGAACTGTGGCCGGGGTTGCACCTCGACGACTTTGCCGCCTTTGCCTACGAGCCCCTCGGCGGCCGCGGCGAGGCATACATGGCCGGGATGGCATTCGGCGCGTCGGCCCGCAAGCTGGGCGTCAAAATCCGCCAGAGCACCCCGGTGGCATCGCTACTGCAGAATGCGGACGGCCGCGTCTACGGGGTGACCCTCGCGAACGGCGACGTAGTGCATGCCGAGCAGGTGATCCTCGCCACCGGGCCGTGGGCCCCCGAACTCGGCGCCGGTGTCGGCATCGACATCCCGGTGAAAGCCCAACGGGCGCAGCTTGTCCTGATCGATCAGGGTGCTCCGACGCCGGAGGTTCCGGTGCTCTCGGACCTTGCGGGATTGCAGTACATTTGCCGCGAGCCGAACGGTGAGCTGCTTGTCGGTAACAGTGACCACGCCGAGCCCGAGTACATCGACCCCGACAAGTACAGCAACCGGGCAGACAACAGCACCATCGAGAAGAACATCGGCAAACTCGGGAACCGTCTACCCGACATGCCAGACCCTCGGATCACCTCAAGCTACGTCGGCGCGTACGACGTGACTCCCGACTACAACCCCATCATCGGTCCCGCACCGGTCGATGGACTGTTCCTGGCCACCGGATTCTCAGGCCATGGTTTCAAGATCTCGCCGGCAGTCGGACGCCTCGTCGCCGACATGCTTCTCGACGACGGAAAAACGACTCTCCCGAACGTCGAACCGTCCGACTTTCGATACTCGCGCTTCGAGGAAGGCGATCTTCTTCGCAGTCTGTATCCCTACGAGGGTGCCGGCGAAATGCGCTGATACGAAACCCACTTATCCGTAGACCTACAGTTCAGGAGCTTCCTATGGCTGTCGATACCGCTGACGCGTTTACCCCGCCGACCCTCATCACCCCGCAGTCGCAGACCTTGTCCGAGGTGGCGCGGGACACTCAGACCACCTTCATCCTCGCGCTCTTCGTAACCCTGTCCGGCAAACCGTGCGCCAAACTCGTCCCGATCGAGGCCGTCGAACAACTTCAGAACGACGGCGTGAGCTTCGCCGGCTACGCTGCCGGACACATGGGTCAGGAACCCAAAGACTCCGATCTTGTTGCCATGCCCGATGTCTCATCGTTCACGCCGATTCCGTTCGTGAAGCCCGGCCTGGCGATTGTGCACTGCGATCCGCATGTGGAGGGCAAGTCCTGGCCGTTCTCGCCCCGAGTGATCCTGAAGGAGGCGCTCGCAAAGGCGGCTGAACTCGGTCTGACCGTCAACGTCGGCGCCGAGATCGAGTACTTCCTCGTCAACCGCACCAGCGACGGCGCACTCACAACTGCGGACACCGCCGACGTCAGCCGTCAACCGTGTTACGACGCGCGCGACGTCACGCGTATGTACGACCACCTGACCGAGGTGTCCAAGGCTATGAACGCTCTGGGGTGGGGCAACTACGCCAACGATCACGAAGACGGAAACGGGCAGTTCGAGCAGAACTTCGACTACGCCGACGCCATGACCACGGCCGACCGGGTGATCACCGCCCGGTACTTGCTGTCGGTCATTGCCGAGAAGCGCGGCATGAAGGCCACATTCATGCCCAAGCCCTTCACCGACCGCACCGGGTCCGGTATGCACATGCACCTGTCGCTGTGGAACGAGAGCGGTTCGGTATTCCCGGACGGTGACGACCCTAAGGGGCTCGGACTGTCGAAGACCGCGTACGCCTTCATCGCCGGGATTCTCGAGCATGCATGCGCACTGCAGGCAGTTATCGCGCCAACTGTCAACTCCTACAAGCGAACCGGCGCCACTTCGACAGCCAGTGGTGCCACCTGGTCGCCTCGGTACGCTACCTACGGTGGGAACGACCGCACTCACTATCTCCGGGTTCCGGACAAGAATCGTGTGGAACTGCGCGGCGGAGACGGCTCGGCCAATCCCTACCTGGCCGCAGCCGCCACCATCGCCGCCGGCCTGGACGGCATCGCACGAAATCTCGACCCTGGGACCCCAGGTTCCGGCGACAGCCCCAGCGACATGCTGCCGATGACACTGCTGCACGCGATGGACGCTCTGGAATCGGATCCGGTCGTGAGCGGCGCGTTGGACGTCGCCGGCCCGGGAGTCGCCGCGTACTTCGCGAAACTCAAGCGGGAGGAATTCTTCACCTGGCACAACACCGTCTCCTCCTGGGAACTCGACCACTACCTGACAGCGTTCTGACAAAACTCCCGAAAGGAGACCTCCATGTGTGGAATCGTCGGACTTCACTTGCGTGATCCGTCCCTCTACCCGCAACTCGGTACTCTGCTGACCGACATGCTCGGTCAGATGTGTGACCGTGGTCCGGACTCAGCGGGCATGGCTATCTACGGCGACCAAACCTGGTCACCGATCGGCGAAGCCACGGTGTCGCTGCTCGACTGCCCCGTCCCCGCAACGGACCTCGCCGCGACGCTGTCCGCGTCACTCGATACCACCATCACCGGAATCGACCTGCCACCGACGACGATCCTGCACGGAGCAGTCGGCCCAGAGGATCTCGCAGCCGCTGTGCGCAGCGTGGCACCGTCGGCGCGAGTCATCGGATTCGGCGACGACCTGACCGTCCTCAAGGGCGTCGGAGATCCACTCGACCTGGCGAACCGGTTCGGTCTGCCGTCAGCGAGTGGCTGGCAAGGAGTTGCTCACACCCGCATGGCCACCGAATCCGCCGTGACCGCCGAGGCGTCGCACCCGTTCGCAGTAGGTCCTGACCAGTGCCTCGTGCACAACGGCTCGTTCTCCAACCACATGAGTATCAAGCATCAGCTCGAACGTGACGGCGTCGTGTTCGACAGCGCCAACGACACCGAGGTCGGGGCGAGGTTCGTCGCGAAGCAGCTCGCCGAGGGCGTCGACCTGGAGAAGGCGCTGTTGATGCTGAACGAAACCTTCGACGGTTTCTACACCCTGCTCGTCTCGACGGCCGACTCGTTCGCCGTGGTCCGCGACGCCATTTCCTGTAAGCCCGCCGTCATCGCCGAGACCGACCAATGGGTCGCGATGGCCTCCGAATATCGCGCCCTGGCGAACCTGCCCGGCGTCGACAACGCCCGAATCTTCGAGCCCGAACCGGAAGAGGTGTACGTATGGCACCGGTAGCCACCACTGAAACGATCACGGTCACGACCGTCCTGGACCTTGCGACGTCGAGCATCCGTGCCGTCAACGAGCAACTCACCTCACCGGAGGCTCCGAAGTCGGTCACCATCACGGGACCCCAGGGTGCGCATGCGCTCGCCTGTGGTCTCGATTCCGACATCGACGTCACTATCGACGGGCACGTCGGCTACTACTGCGCCGGCATGAATCAGCAGGCCACCGTCACGGTTACCGGCAACGCCGGGGTGGGGGTCGCCGAGAACATGATGTCGGGCACCGTCCACGTCAAAGGCGATGCGTCACAGTCAGCGGGCGCCACCGCCCACGGCGGACTGCTCGTGATCGACGGCAATGCCGCTGCGCGGTGCGGTATTTCGATGAAGGGCGTCGACATCGTCGTCGGCGGCAACATCGGGCACATGTCCGCATTCATGGGTCAGGCCGGACGTCTTGTGGTCCTCGGGGACGCGGGGGAGGCCCTCGGTGACTCGTTGTACGAGGCACGTATCTACGTGCGCGGCACCGTCGCCTCTCTCGGAGCCGACTGCATCAAGAAGGAGATGCGCGAGGAGCACCTGACGGAACTTCGGGAGCTGCTCGCAGCGGCGGCTTTCGATGTAGACCCGTCCGAGTTCACACGCTACGGCTCCGCCCGCCAGCTCTATAACTTCCACGTCGACAACGCCAGCGCGTACTAGGAGAACCGTCATGACTACACCGAACCCGGCCCTACGTGAATCGGCGACGTTCGACCGCGGCGTCATCTCTGACATCCAGCGGGCCGCCGAGACCGGCATTTACGACATCCGCGGCTGGGGTGCCAAGCGGAAGCTGCCCCACTTCGACGACCTGCTGTTCCTCGGTGCCTCGATGTCGCGGTACCCGCTGGAGGGCTACCGCGAGAAGTGCGACACCGACGTCGTGCTCGGCGACCGCAACGCAAAGTTTCCGCTGCACCTCGATATTCCGATCACTATCGCCGGCATGAGCTTCGGCGCGTTGTCCGGGCAGGCGAAGGAAGCGCTCGGTCGCGGTGCCAGTGAGGTCGGCACGTCCACGACCACCGGTGACGGTGGCATGACCCCCGAGGAACGCGGGCAATCGAAGAACCTGGTTTACCAGTACCTACCGTCGCGGTACGGGATGAACCCGGACGATCTGCGCAAGGCTGACGCGATCGAGATCGTCCTCGGTCAGGGCGCCAAGCCCGGTGGTGGCGGAATGCTGCTGGGGCAGAAGATCACCGAGCGCGTCGCCGGTATGCGCACCCTGCCGATGGGCGTCGACCAGCGGTCGGCGTGCCGACACCCCGACTGGACCGGCCCTGACGACCTCGCGATCAAGATCATCGAACTGCGTGAGATCACCAACTGGGAGAAGCCGATCTACATCAAGGTCGGCGCCGCCCGCACCTATTACGACGTGAAGCTCGCAGTCAAGGCCGGCGCCGACGTCATCGTCGTCGATGGCATGCAAGGTGGCACCGCCGCCACTCAGGACGTGTTCATCGAGCACGTCGGTATCCCGACGCTGGCCGCGATCCCACAAGCGGTCCAGGCGCTCCAGGAACTCGGGGTGCACCGGAAGGTGCAGCTGATCGTGTCCGGCGGTATCCGCAGCGGAGCCGACGTCGCAAAGGCGATGGCCCTCGGCGCTGACGCCGTCGCGATCGGTACCGCAGCTTTGATCGCGTTGGGTGACAACAGCCCTCGCTACGCAAAACAGTACGAGGAGCTCGGCTCGAAGGCCGGATTTTACGATGACTTCCAGGCAGGCCGGGACCCTGCCGGGATCACCACGCAGGATCCGGAATTGTCGAAGAACCTCGACCCCGTCGAAGGTGGACGACGGCTCGCGAACTACTTGCGGGTGCTCACGATGGAAGCGCAGACTCTCGCCCGCGCCTGCGGCAAGTCGCACCTGCGCAACCTCGAACCCGAGGACCTCGTCGCCCTCACCGTGGAAGCCTCGGCCATGGCCCGGGTTCCACTGGCCGGGACGACTTGGATTCCCGGCGCCATGTAAGCGGCACGGCTCGTACACCGACAATCACGCGGACTGACGTCCGGCATTACCAGTAGAGGACCGAGAACATGACCTCCTTCGATTCACTGTGGGCGACCACCCTCGATGTGGGACAGCACAAGTCGACTCGTGGATACCGAAGATTCGCGTGGAACGACGCTGACATGACGCTGCGCGAGTGGTTCTCGGACTGTGCGCGGTCGCGCGGTATGACGGTCGAGGAGGATCGAAACGGCAACCTCTGGGCCTGGTGGATGCCCGAGGGGTGGGACGGCGATCCCCGTGGTGCATTCGTCACCGGATCTCACCTCGACTCGGTACCCGACGGGGGTGCCTACGACGGCCCGCTGGGCGTGGTATCGGCGTTTGCCGCGATCGACATCGTGCGTGCTCGGGGGATCGAGCCGACACGTCCCGTTGCGGTCACGGCATTCTCGGACGAGGAGGGCGCACGTTTCGGTGTCGCCTGCGTCGGCTCGCAACTGTCCACCGGAGTACTGGCGCCGGGCCGCGCCTTGGCGCTGCGGGACAACGATGGCATCACCCTCTCCGAGGCGCTGCTGAGTGCAGGCCGTGACCCAGTCCATCTCGGAGAGGATCCTGATCTGGTCGATCGTGTTGGGGTATATGTCGAACTGCACGTCGAGCAGGGACGCGCCCTCGACCTGATCGATCGCCCCGTCGCCGTCGCCTCGTCGATCTGGCCCCACGGTCGTTGGCAGTTCGTGTTCTCCGGGGAAGCCAACCACGCCGGCGCCACCCGCCTCGTCGACCGTCGCGACCCGATGCTCGCATTCGCATCGTCGGTCCACACCGCCCGCTCGGCCGCGGAGTTGCACGAGGCCGTCGCGACGTTCGGGAAAATTCGAGTTCTTCCCAACGGCGCCAATGCTATTCCATCGGAAGTGCGGGCCTGGTTGGATGCCCGCGCGGCCGACGAGGAAACACTCACCAAGCTCGTGGATCAGATCACTGCCGAGGCGCAGGCCTACGCGGCCGCCGACGGTATAGGCCTCGAAGTCGACGCTGAGTCGGTGACGCCGATTGTCGAGTTCCCGCAGTCGACCCGTGAACGGCTGCGGCGCTCCCTTGCCCACCTCGGTGACATCCCCGTCCTGCCGACCGCTGCTGGTCACGACGCGGGAATCCTGTCGGCGAAGGTCCCCACCGCGATGATGTTCGTCCGCAACCCCACCGGCGTGTCCCATTCACCCGACGAGTTCGCTGAAGCAGACGACTGCAACCGGGGCGCCGAGGCGCTGGCGGACGTCATGGCGGACTGGGTTTGCGGGTAAAGCGCCTGTCAAACGGTCTGTCGCGTCGCTATGAAGTTGCGGCGCAAGGAACATCGGTGCGTCACCCGTTCGGCGCGGGTGGCAATACCTGGGACGCCGCTCAGGCAGTCGCATTCCTTACCGGGCCACGGTCATGCTGGATTTCGGGAGCCACACTCTCGGCTGATGGTGGACTCCTGACGGTATCCGCAGCCATGCACTTGGGTGAGTGAACCAAATCTCTTGCGAAGGAACAGAAAGCGGAATGGCAGGGCTGCGATCAGGTTCTTCCGCATACTCCTCAAACATCAGGGTTGCCCGCCGCGGGTGCTGATCGCCGACAAGTTCGCTTCGTATCGAGTTGCACACCGGCAGATGATGTCGTCGGTCGAGCACCGGCGGAACAAATACTCGAGCAATCGGTGCGAGAACTCCCACCAGCCGACCCGACAACGGGAACGGGCGATGACATGGTCCCACTCGGTCGGTGCAGCACAACGATTCCTCGCTGTGTTCAGCCGAATCTCCCGACACTGCAGCCCACCGCGGCGCGGTAGGACTACCACCGACCACCGCACCGAAATGGTCGCCGGATTTCAGGCGTGGGATCAAGTCACCGAACCGACCATCGCTGCCTGACCGACATCTCCGTGCGATGCCCCACTTTGTCCGAAAACTGCTGCACTCCAAATATCTTGACAATGACCGGAATTTTGTGATGCCCGGTCTCGCGTGATGTGTCGGCTCCAGAAGTCGTCGTCCGCCCAACCTTCCGGGACACCGATCCTGGCCAGGTTCACCTGTGGACGGGTGTTGAGCAGCTCGTGGAGCCGGCGCGCCCAACTGCTGCGCGGAGACACGGAGTCGAGCACGGATTGCAGGGACACCAGTACCGGGTAGAGGCGTTTCCACGACCGCTCCGGCAGGGCACTGTCAAGTTAAGCAATCAAGCATTGATTTGGTCGATCCGCGCTCCGGAACATCCAGCTCGCGTGTGACTGGTGAGGCTGGTTTGATTCGGGGAAGGCGACGAATCGATTAACTTGACAGTGCCCCTGGAGCGGCGTGTCGACGTCCTCGAGGTACCGGTCGATCACCGCCCGGCGGAAGTTGAGCCGCTGCATCGACGCTGCGTAGCGGATCGTGGTGTTCAGCGGCGAGGAGGTGTCCAACGGTCCACCCGGCGCCGACATGTCGGCGAGTTGCTTGGCGACGGCGTCGCGGGAAGAAACGTCAAGGGAAGCAGGGTCTTTCACTTGCCGCGTGCTGCCCGCTCGAGCGCATTCCTGTTCCGCTCCATCAGTTGGGACACCTCGTCCTCGGTCAGCAGACGGCGGTAGTAGGCGCGCTCGATGTCGTCCCAACTGCCCCGTTCGTGGGCGTCCGTCGCGGTGCCGTCGATTGTCGGGATGTGCCCGAACGTGTAGTTCCAGCTCAACAGTTGGTTCATCATCTCTTCGGTGCGGATCTGCCCGGCGGCTCGTTGGTCGATAATGTCCGCGGGCCTCGCATCGAGAGCCTTCGGGTCCGCTGTGGCCTTTTGGAGTAGACGGTGCACCGTGCTCTGGGAGACGTCGAGGTGCTTTTCGATCTCTCGGTGGACCATGCCTACACGCTGGGCTTGCGCCACTGCCTTCAGTAGCGCGCGGTTGTCCAGACGTAGCCGCGCGGCGACTCCGTCGAGTTCTTCCGCCACCTGTTCCCGGCTGAGATCCATGGTGCTCGTACGTCCCACCTTTCTTGATTCAAAATGAACCAACAAGTTCAGGGTATCCGTCCGCGGCCTCGGCGTCCACAGCGGAGTAAGGCCTCGGGCTGTTGGTGGGCCGCGTATCAGGACTTGCGCGCTGACAACACCGTCTACGACGGTGTGACCTCTGGGTCAACGTTGACCTCCAGTTACGATGTGTTTTGCACCGCGGTATGGGCTGCCCGGGCGGATGGTTGGTCACTGCTGCGGTACCGGCGGACCCACGCGGTGCGTCAGCCGGCCCGTTGGCCGGGGCCGGCGCACTGAGTGCAGCTACACTGCGACTGCGCGAGGGTTGAATCGTATCCTTCTGGTGTGCAACGTAAGTCGAGCGTTTTGCCGAAGGGCCCGCCCGTGTCGGCGAGTTTCGTACTCGCGTCTCGAGAACGCGAAACCCTGCATCCGAATACTTTTCGTTTCACTGATGAAGACCGCTGACTTCACCGTGTAAGTGATGACCGGTGATCGCCCGACATTCCCGACTCGTGCGGCAGAGGGTCAACCCCCCCGGCGAGTGCACAGTCGGTGGGCGGACCATGTGTGCGTCTCGGATTGAGCTAACCACTTCGCGCTCACCGCTCCGCTCTGCATACGGTATTCCTCCCAGGAGGACTTGGCCAGGGCTTGCCGCGGAGCGCGTGTCCGTCGCGTTCGTGGGCGGAGCATCGTCGTTCCTGCTTCGCCTGCTCGCCTCGGGGACCGGCCTCGGTCGCCGAGGCGAGCAGGCGGTCGCCTGAATCCGGGATCGCCTGCCCTCGCCGAAATGGGGCGGATCTCGTCAGTGGGGCGCTGATCGCGCGGCCCGGTGATTTGTCATGGCCTGTGGGTGAGGGTCTTCGACACCTACCGTGGTCGTCGAGATGAGCGAGCACTTGCGGTGACAAGAGTTCGCGGGAATGTGCTCGTTCGGTGAGGCGTGCGCACCGTGAAAGCGAGGTGGAAGCAGTGCGTAAACCATGTTGCCCCGCAGACGGTCTGGGGGTATGTCGCATCGGCGGGGCCGGGCGCCACAAAGCGGGTTCGGGTCGGGAATGCGGCGGCGCCGAAGCGCAAACGTACGGGATTACGTTTGGTAGTGCCAGTTTGCGCCAAGTTACATCTACTCGAGGATCTCAAATTGCTTCTGGGCGATGTGCAGGCTGCGGAAACTCTCCACGGCGCTCGGACGGGCGCAGGTCACCTGATCTACGCGACAGGCGACCCTCGAACTCTGTGGATGGACTGCGAAGGAACATCGATGAAGGGAACGCGAACCGTCCGAGCGATGGAGTCCGGGCGGATCTCGCGACATACCATTATGGATGCGCGTCTACCTTTGCCGGCTCGGGCGCGCACGGCCCACCGGACTGACACTCACATTCACGCCGGTGGGCCACCTGATCCCCCTTCGGCTACATTCATGTCGATCTTGACCTCGTAACTACGGCCTGTAGCGTTTTCGAAAACCGTAGTCCGAGTGGAAGATCGGGAACGAAGTGGTGTGTTGGTCGCCATGGCAAGGTGACCATCTCTCGATCCCGCACGGCGGGACGGCCACGATCCCTTCCATCAGGGAGCGGGGACCGCTCGGTATCGATCCGGTCTGGGGTGTGAAACGTCTTGTGTTGCTCAGCCCGCGCAGTCCCGACAGAGCAGCTGATCCGAGGTGGGGTCTGCTCGGCGGCTGCGGTGGTGGACGAGGAAACAACTGATGCAGGTGAACTCGTCCGACTGTTTCGGTAGTACTCGTACCGTGAATTCCTCACCGGAGAGGTCTGAGCCGGGCAGGTCGAAGGATTCCGCTGCGTCAGGTTCGTCGATGTCGACGGCGGCGGATTGGGTTTCGTTGCGGCCGGTGGTCAATTGGGCCAACGAATCGTCTGTTTCTTCGTCGGCTTCGGTGCGTCGTGGTGCGTCGTAGTCGGTTGCCATGGTTCCTTCGGATGATTGGTCGTGTCCGGTTCGATCGGTGTCCGTCCGGACACGTGTGGTGCAGGTGTTTGCGGCATAGGGGTTGGTTGCGTACTTGTACGCCAACTCGTGTGCCTGGCCTGAGACGATACTCCAGGCTGTGGTGCCGCTACCGATGTGGCGCTTGCAAGGGAACCAATCAATGTGCGCCGCAACGTGGATGCTCCGGCAAATGTAGGCAACCGCGGTGGTGAAATCGGATCGACGGGATGTGCTCAGTTGGTCAGAGGTCCCACAGCGCTAACAGTGCAGTCCGGATGGACATAGAGGGGACGTAGTGGTCGGTCCGCAACCTTGGACCGGGGTGTCCGAGGTCGGAGAGCATCTTCTCGGCAGTGGCGAGGGGCAGTGGGGGCAGGTTGGTGCGGATACGCAGGAAAACCATCACCGCGCCGCCGGTCCGCGGGATCCGGATGGGTTCGGAGGCCACGATGGCCGGCGGGTAGATCCATTCGTCGGCGGAGACGAAGACGATCACATCACCGGATGTGATACTGCTGGGTTTGCCCAGCGAGGTCGTCGACTACCTCGTCGGCGCCATGCGTGATCAGTCGTCGGCCTGCCTGCGGTGGTGGCCAGTCAGCCCGGCCGAGGCATCAGCACCCCACCCTTCCCGCGACTTTGCTGATCGCGACGATGCATGGCGATCGCCCGTACGACCGTGACCTCTTCGCCAGGCATATGGCTCATGGAGATACAGCATCCCAACCTGTGCGTATCGGCCACTGGACAATTAGGAACTCTAACGACCGGTCTGGTTGAATCTTGAACTATGAAACGGACAATTGCCGCAATTGCTCTCACCGCTACCGCTCTCTTTTTGACTGCATGCTCCTCCTCCGAGGAAGAAGGCGAGGACAACCCCACCACCACCGAGGTTTCGACGACAACCGCGATGGCCGCATCGCAAGAGAACGCCGCCGACAGCGAGAAAGACATGCAGTTCTTCGTCGCCCTGAACATGAGCAGCTTCGACTACGACGCAGACCAAGACGGCCTCGTTACGCAGGCAGGCCAAGTGTGCTCCCTCATCGATGCAGGGCAGTCGGATGGGTCCGTCGCGAACTCGACCGTGAAGGCAGTCCTGGACGAAAACACGAGTTGGACCGAGGAGAAGGCCGGCTTCTTCGTGGGTGCTGCAACAGCAACGTATTGCCCTGAGCTGACGAGCCTGCTGGTCGGCTAGCCGCGACGCTGTCGACACCGATCGCGACGACCAGCGCGCGTGCGGGCAGTATCTGCCGTCGAACTGACCGGTCGTACCCGCCACGTCCTGTACAGAAGCGGCTCGGGGAAGCAGGTCTTTGAGGTGTCAGTACAGCGTGGTCGGTCCGACTCTGATGATCTCGGCGATACCGGTCAGGTGCATTCCGTTTTCCCGCATCCGTTGTGCCTGTGTGAGTTTCGTCGATGTCATCTTCGGGGGCCGGCCACTGGTACGGTCAGGAGCACGGGCCGCAGCGAGTCCGACCTGAGTCCTTTCACGGATCAGGTTGCGTTCGATTATGTGGACACGATCTGGAAGTCGCGATGTATGACCACCCTGTGCTCACATTCGATACGCGATCGGTCGGAAACGGCGTCGACCTGTTGAGGCCAAGGCCGTCGCTGGTGCACCGAATTGGTGAGACAGTCCCGACGAGGACGAATGGATCACCGGCTGTGATGGTGCTGGGTTTGTCGAGGCGCAGCGATTGGAGTTGGTACTTCGCGACGGGTCCGGGGGTGGTCCGCTGCAGCGGCCTTTGGTCTTCGAGTAGGTGTTGTTCGGTGGGGCTGGGCTGGTAGTCGACGGCGTGTTTGACGAACATCCGGGCGGTGGGTGTGGGTAGGAAGTCGTTGTCGGGGTTGTGGATTCGTCCGGTGATTCCGGGGATGGGTACGGCGCGGCCGATCGCCCATTGACGATGACCGACGCTGATCGGTTCTCGAATACCGGTTGAACGGGGCAGTTGGACCGGAATCTGTTCGGAGAGAATGTATGGTGGCGTTTGATCTGCTCGGTCGAACGAGAGTGGGGTGATGTATGAACTTCGGCATGCGTGAAGAAGAAGACTGGGGCGAGGACTAGTGCCACTCGGCGACGGTGCGTCGCCAGTCCTTGTGCAGCAGTTTCTCGGCGGTGAGCCATTTGTACATCTGCTTCGCGATCTCGGATCTCTCGTCTCCGTTAAGCAGTTCGAAGGCGGCCTGGGTGTTCGCTTCGTCCAGGAAACCGCGATCCATCATGATTTTCACAGCTTTGACGGCGGCACGTAGCACTTGTTCCATTTGCGCGCTCCGTAGCTCATTTTTCGAGAGCATCGCTGAGTTGTCTCCGGTTGGGTAGTCGACATCGACCACGATGATTCGACTGTTTTCCTCGGCGTCGACGTATTCATTGGTTTTGTCAAGTGCGTCAATATATTTCGCTGACTTTTCGATTTCTTTCTCGAAGATTGCAGTGCTCTCTCGTACCCACACACATGTGAGTGTGTTAGGCCACTGATCGGCGGGTGGGAAGAGGGCTTCCGGGGCTCCGCCTACTTCGAAATATCCCCACACGTAGGAAGTTTCGGGATGAATGAGTAGGGACCTGTGGAAATTTTGGCGAGCTGCGCGTGAGACTCGAGGGTCGATGTTGAAGCCGTGGGTTTGGGTGCTCAAGGCTCGCGTGCTGGTGAATCCGTAGTTAAGCAGTCGCGCAAGGAACCCGGCGGTGTCCATCGCCCAAGAGTGAACCGACAGGGAGACGACCGCAACGGAACCCTGGGTTGCCAGCGGTGTCGCGATACCTGGCGAAAACAGTGCGGTCAATCGCGGAACCGAATAGCGCAACACCGTGCCAGCGGGACTGGATGCGTCGTGGCCTGAAGTACCGATTGACTGCCGGTCTGACCACCGGGGGGGATTGGGCGAATACACGGCGTGTGCGTTATCGAGTGCTTTTCCGAGCGCGGTCTCAGAAAGCGTCCGAGAACTCATTAGGTTCGGGCGAGGCGTCGTGTCATGAGCGCGATCATGGCGAGGTGGACCATGGCTTCGTGGTGATCGGGTCTGGTTTCGTAGTCACGCACACAGCGGCGGTTTTTACTAATCCACGCGAAACTCCTCTCAACCACCCAGACATGGGGCCGGACGAGAAACCCCGGTACTGCCGGGGATCCGTTTGATGACCTGAATCTTCAAGGGCAAGAACCTGTTTCGACCACCCGACCAAACGTCCTGGGTAGCCGCCGTCGCCCCAGACCAGCGTGATCGCGAAAGAACGCGCCGCGCAGGACGGCCAGCACCCGGTGTGCGGCGTCGCGGTCCCCGATGGAGGCGGCGGTGACGACCACCGCGAGCAACAGGACCGTTGACGTCCACGCCCGATGTGCCGTTTGCGGCCATTCGTCCGATTCCAACCATCCCACCCGCGACCCGACCGGTGCACCGTGTCGGCGGCGGGCACGGTCTGCGAATCGATGATCGCCGCGGTCGGGCAACGCCTCGCACCCGGCGAGTACCCGTAGCTGGTCCCGGAGCGAGTCGTGGACGCGCTGCCACACGCCGGCTCGCACCCAGCGGGTGAACGTGTCGTAGACCTTGGTCGGTGGGGGGAACTCCGCCGGCAGCTGCCGCCACGCGATCCCGCCCCGCACAAGAAAAGAGAATGGCGTCGAGGATCACACGGCGACAATGCTTTTCGAGCCGTCTACCGCGGCCCGCCATGTTGCTCGGCGGCGGCAGTAGCGGTTCCAGGACCGACCAATTGGGCGTCGGTCAGCGACGAGGACGGATACACCGCGCACCGGTGCCCCGCCGACGCGTGGGGTGGGCACGACGGACACATCGAAATCGGTGATGACATTGTGGACTCCTGGGTACAGGCAGCGACTTGCTTATCACTGACCCAACCAGGAGCCTGCCCATGATCCGCCAGCGCTGCTCACCATCGCGAGTTCTCGGACGCCTTCTGAGGAGATCAGCCAGCCACATCCACCGCTGAGATGGCAGGCCAGTCGATGCGGGGGAGGGGAGTGCCCCTGCGCTCAACCCGAGGACGATCTCGGGGAGAGGTCGGTTTCCGTCTTTCAGCTCTAAGAGCAGTCGGTCTGTACTCATGTGGGGAGTCCAATCGGATGACGCCGAGCGGGGAAGGTGGCGTGATTGTTCGATGCCAGCCGAATTCAACGCAAGGAAGGAAGAAGGGTGCGGGGACCGTGGTGTGGGACGGGGCGGCGGTCAGAGGGCCATGAGCCTCGATCAGGTCGCGAGCATGCAGAACCGCCCGTGAGTCGACGTCGATCAGACCGTGAACGTCGGGGGAATCATCTACATGAGCGCTGGTGCGAACGGAGGACTGCCGGCTGCGGAGTCGCCCGGCAACTTCGACGAGCACCCACAATCGGCGGTAGCGATCCCGAACCGGCAGATGCCCTTTCGAATCCATTTCTCGGACTCCCGCTCATCGAGACTGCACGTCTGGTCGTTCTACTGCGGGCCCAGTATGTCGTAATCAGCTGACCCGACCGGGAGGACGTTATGGACCTGAGTGTGGAGCAATTTCGACTCGATGGGCGCACTGCTTTGGTGACCGGTTCGGGCCGAGGGGTAGGAGAAGGTATCGCACGCGTTCTCGGGGCCTGCGGAGCAACAGTCATAGTGAACGATTTACACGCCGACAGGGCTCAGTCGGTCGCCGATGCCATCATCGGCAGCGGAGGATCGGCATTTTCCTCGGTGTTTGACGTGACAGACGCCGCCGCAGTGGAGCAGGCAATAACTGCGCTGGCCGACGACGGGGCTTCCGTCGATATTCTTGTTCACAATGCGGGGATCCCTGACATTGGTGCACGCCCGAATCAATTTGTCGACATGCCGGAGGCGGATTGGCAGCGGCAGATCGACCTCAACCTGTCTGCGATGATGCGAGTCGTCCAGGCAGTACTCCCTGGTCAGCTCGAGAACGAGTGGGGCCGCATCATTCAGATCTCTTCAGGTGCATCAACACGGGGACTTTCTATAGGGGTCTCCGCGTATGGTGCCGCCAAGGCAGGTTCGGAGGCCTTGATCCGACACCTCAGTGTCGAGTGTGGTTCGCGTGGTGTAACAGCGAATGCGTTGGCGTTGGGGATGATGGAGGGATTGGGTGATGTTGACGACCCTGCGCTGCAGAGGATGATCCGCCAGATTCCGATAGGCAGGCTCGGTCGTGGCGCCGATGTCGGTGCAGCGATCCTCTGGCTTTGCAGCGAGGCAGGGGGCCTGGTCAACGGGCAGGTTATTCATCTCAACGGCGGAACGGTATTTGGACGCTAAACACATCGTCCGATAGTTAGGCGAAATGTTGCAGGACACGTCGCTGCCGATGAGCGAATTGTATTGTGCCAAGGCCGCAGAGGAAGGTTACGGTCAACTGCTGCAATAGCTCTGGCCTTCCACCCCGATCATCTGTATCGGGGTGGAAGTACCGTCTCGTGGGAGCCGCTGTCATCGCCGTACTTGGTGAGCGCGGATTCAACCGTCGGGTCACATACGCATTGGTAAGCGGCTGACCTGACGCCGGTGACGGGCCACGGAGGGCGGGACAATGACGGTCGAAGTAAACCGCCGACCGACAGATGCGCCATTCCACGGCAAGAGTGGCACTGTCGATGCCGAAGTCGCCGCTTGAATCCGTTCTCTCCGGATCAAATGCGCCAGATCCTCAAGTCGTGAAGAGGTTGTCGAATCCGTCGAGTTGGTCTGTGTCAGCTCACCGGTTTACGTAAATGCCTTACAGCACTGACGAATTCATCCCGCATGTCACGCCCCACTGTCGATGCATGCACTGAATTCGGGTCGACGACGGTGGTGCGGACCTTGAACGTGCGCGGGCGGGGGTACCTCCCTGCACGAAGTGCTTGGGGGCATCCCGACGATGCCGAGCGATCGCATGATCTTCGCGACCGTCTTCTCGGTGATCACCTCGCCGCGACCTTGGAACTCAGCGGTGATTCTCGGTGCCCCGTAGACGCCTTTCGGCTCCTGGTGGGTCGCGAGGATCTTCACTTCCAGATTCGCCCGCCGCTGCTGACGTTCCCCCAATAGTATTGATACCCTGCGCCCTTGGTGCTTGTAGAAGCCGGACGGCACTGTCACGTTAATCGATTCGGTGCCTTCCTAAAATCCCACCAGCCTCATGAGCCACACACGAGCAGGAGGTTTCCGAGCACGGATCGACCACAATCAGCGCTTGATTGCTTGACGTGACAGTGCCATCCGGGAAGGTACGCCCTCCCGGGATCCATAAGTTCTGATCATTGCTCACGCACCGATTACCTGCTGCCAACCGATCGGGATGCCAGATTGAGCGGGGTTTCGCCGAACCATCGCCAGCACGCACGTGTGTAGCAGCTTTGCTCGCTGTATCCGAGGGAAGCCGAAATCTGGTTCGCGGAGAGCCCTTCGCCAACCAGCCGTAACGCCAGCTTTCGGCGGACGTCGTCCAAGACCGCCGAAAATGTACTACCTTCTCTGGCTATTTGCCGTTGCAATGTGCGGGGATGCACAGCCATTGCTCGAGCCACATGGACCAGTGTTGCCTGATTGAGCGGCAGCAGTCGGTGCACGAAATCGGCGACCTGATCAACCATTGATTTGTACGCTGAGATAGGCGACAGGTATTGCTCGACGAGACGACGTGAAACTGCATCTCCGCCTCGTGTCGGCTTATTCAGGATCACGCTGGGCAGCTCGAAGAAGTTTCCTTCGGTTTCGAATTCGACCGGAGATCCGAACGCTGCGCCATACACCGACGAACGACATATCTGCGCGTGGGCGAACCCTGTTCGCTCAGGCACAAAATCTGGGTCGATCAGCAGCCTGAGCAACTCGAGAGCGATTCCGAGGCTGAGTTCCACCATCAAGTCGCGGCCGGCCAGGCTGCGAAGGACGATCTCGAATCGAAATTGCGGGGAGGGCAAGTCCCGTCGTAACGAAACGCGCACGGCCGGACTGTACGTGTGGAGGTATCGGGCGACATCATCGATGCCTTCTCCGATGGTGCCAGCGTGGCGCGCCAAGACCGCTACGGGACCGAGAATGTCCGCGCCTTGTGCTTGTGCGAGCTGGATACCGAAGTCGCGCTTCCCCAAGGACGTCGATGCCAGATGCACAGCCTGCGAGAGGGCTGTGTACCTGATGAACTTGTCATGATTGCCGGCCCATTCGGGATCGATACCGCAGTCCGACAAGATCCGCTCGCCGTCGCCTCCCTGCCTGTCGACCAGGCTGATGAAGTTTGCCAGCGAAGAAGCCCGAATCAGATCATCCATGTCGCTTATTGTTAAAAAACTGTCGCTTCAGGTCAAGTGTCATGGATCACTCCTGCACCATACTTTGAAACCAGGGCGTCACCACTTCACTGTGATTGGAACGAATCGACGTATTCGCCAACCGATGAATTCGACGGTGCCCGTTAACTTTTCCCGTGAGACAGAAAGTGTGATCACGCATGTCATCAACAGATTTCACTGTGGCAGGTCAGTCCGTACTGGTAACCGGCGGACGGGGCGGTATCGGCTCGGCCATAGCAAACGCCTTCGTCTCTGCCGGCGCTCGGGTAGTAGCTGTCGATGTTTCTCCGGTGCCGGAATCCCCCCGCGTGGGGATCGAGGACGTAGTCGCCGATGTCAGGGAACCGTCTAGCATTCTCAAGGCCGCATCGAAGTTTGGATCGCTCGACACGATCGTTCAATGCGCTGGTAGAGCTGCACCCGGCGAGGAGTTCGACCCCGCAGTCTTCCGCGAGATCGTCGATATCCATCTCGTGGGGTCGTTCAATGTTGCGGTCACCCTCAAGCCGCTCATGGCCGAGTCCGGTGGATCGATCATCAACGTCGGCTCGATGTACAGCTACTTCGGGTCTCCGCTCGTTCCCGGGTACGGTGCAGCGAAGGCGGGCATCGTGCAGTTGACGAAAACTCTCGCTCTGGCTTGGGCCGGCGACGGAATCCGCGTCAACGCCGTTGCCCCGGGTTGGATTCGCACGGAGTTGACACGCTTGGTGGAGGAAGACCCGACACTCAACGCCGCCATCACCAGTCGACTGCCCAGCGGAAATTTCAGCGAACCCGAAGACATCGCGGGCACCGTGCTGTATCTCGCTTCCGGCGCATCTCGATTGGTGACAGGCGTGACGATTCCGGTAGACGGCGGATACAGCGCCTCCTGACCAAAACCTGGCGCCCTACAAAAACAACCAAACAAGGGAAATCATCATGACTGTCGTTACATCCGAACAGCTTCCGGTCGTTTCACTGCCACAGACCGAACTGCTCACTATCAACGTAGACTCGATCCCGCTCGTGACCGGAAAACTCGCCCCCGGTGTCAGTTTCAAACCACTCTTCCTTGAACCTGAAGTCGGCATCTGGGTACTCATAGCCACCTTCGAGCCGGGTTCAGGGCTTCCCATTCATCTGCACACAGGATCTGTTCACGCCTACACCCTCACCGGCGCGTGGGGCTACCGCGAGTACCCCGAACAGTTGCAGACGGCAGGATCGTATCTATACGAGCCCGGAGCATCCGTCCACACGCTCTTTGCCCCTGAGAGCAATACAGAAGACACCAACGTTTTGTACGTCATCAACGGTGCAAACGTGAACTTCTCCGAGGACGGAAAGTTCCATTCCATTCTGGACGCTGTCACCGTCATGAAGCTCAGCAAGGATTTCTCCGAGGAGTCAGGGTTGGCCGTCGATTACCTGACCGCGGGCGGCGCACAGTTCAGCAGTCGAATCACCGAGATCGAAACCGACTGACCGAGACTGCAGAACTCGACCGCTAACCGCTCAGCGTGTACCGCTCGCGGTTGGCGGTCCCGAGGACATACGGCCCCGCCCCGCATATCGGTTGTGGGCAACATAGTGAAGGCAGGTAAAGATGAGTTTCTCCAGTCCTTTCCCCGACGTGGACATCCCAGAAGTGAGCGTTTTCGACCTGCTCTTCAGCAACATGAATCAAGCAGACCTCGATCGTGTTGCGCTTATCGATACGCCCGGGGGCGCGCGGACGACCTACGGAGAACTCATCGGCCAGGTGAATTCGACGGCTGGTGCATTGGCCGGTCGCGGCGTCGGAGTGGGAGACGTCGTCGGCCTCCTGGCGCCGAACTCGACGGCGTTCGCCGTGGCATTCCACGGCACCCTGCGAGCCGGTGCCACCGTCACCACCATCAACGCCCTCTTTACCGCCAAGGACATTGCCAAACAGCTCACCGATGCGAAGGCAACGACAATGATCACAGTCTGCGCGCTCCTGCAGCAAGCGCAGGAAGCGGCGCAAGCGGTCGGTATTCCTCCGGCACATGTGATCGTGCTCGACGGCGCAGGGGAAGCGGTTTCCGGACATCCAAATCTTGAGGATCTGATCGGACAGGGCGCCTCTGCGCCCACCGTTGATTTCGATCCAACGACGCACCCAGCAGTGCTGCCTTACAGTTCCGGAACCACCGCAGATCCGAAGGGCGTCATACTCACCCATAGGAACCTGGCCGCTAACATCGCACAGATCCGGCCGCTGCTAGCGATAGATTCAGACGACAAAGTCCTCGCCATCCTGCCGTTCTTCCATATCTATGGCATGACCGTGCTGCTCAACGCCGCCCTGCATGCGCGGGCAACACTGCTCGTCATGCCGAAGTTCGACCTAGCCGAATTCCTGGACAATATCCAAAAATACCAAGTCACCTACACTTTCATCGCTCCGCCAGTTGCGGTCGCGTTGGCTAAACATCCACTGGTCGACCACTATGACGTGACGTCGCTGCGCACCGTGATGTCCGGCGCCGCACCGTTGGATGCCGAACTCGGTAACGCCGTCTCGCGACGGTTGCACGTACAAATGATCCAGGGCTATGGCATGAGCGAGTTGAGCCCGGTCAGCCATTGCATGCCCGCCGACGGCGGCAAGGAACACTTCGGCGACATCGCACCGCTCAATTCCTGCGGCTGGCCAGTTCCCAACACCGTCAATAAAATTGTGGACCCCGTGACCGGAAACGAAATTACTTACCCCACAGAGGGACTCAGTGCTCCCGGAGAACTGTGTGTCCGTGGCCCCAACGTAATGGTCGGCTACCTCGGCAACGAAGAAGCCACTAAAGCGACGATTGATTCCGACGGATTCCTCCATACCGGAGACCTCGCCCAAGTCGACAGTTTAGGTCGAATATTCATCGTCGACAGGCTCAAGGAACTGATCAAGTACAAGGGCTACCAAGTCCCACCCGCAGAACTCGAAGCCCTACTACTGACCCATCCCTCGATCGCCGATACCGCGGTCATCGGTGTCCCCGACGACGAAGGCGAAGAAATCCCCAAGGCCTTTATCGTACGTCAGTTCGGCACCAACATCGCTGAAGCTGAGGTCATCGAATTCGTTGCACGCCACGTCGCTCCCTACAAGAAGGTCCGGCGAGTCGAGTTCATCGACGCAATCCCCAAGTCCGCGTCAGGCAAAATCCTCCGCAAAGACCTTCGCACCACACCCTCGTAGGGCATTGTCACGTTAGCGAGCTGTCGAGGGCGGCTGGCAGGATCGTGGTCGTGACCACCGCCGCGCCGTCGTACAAGCGTCACCGCTACCCGAGCGAGATTATCGACCACTGTGTGTGGCTGTACTTCCGGTTCACGCTGAGCTTCCGCGACGTGGAGGAGCTGATGCTGCAACGCGGGGAGATGCTCTCTTACAAGTCGATCCGGCGCTGGTGCGCCAAGTTCGGGCAGGCCTACGCGAACCGGCTGCGTCGCCGCAGCGCCCGCCCCGGCGACAAGTGGTTCCTCGACGAAGTCTTCATCGAAGATCAACGGAGTTCAGCGCTACCTGTGGCGTGCCGTTGTCCAGGACGGCACGGCCTTAGGACGTGCTGGTGTAAGTCCCTCCGAAACGCCAAGG
>NZ_JASHKR010000099.1 GCF_030056815.1 Rhodococcus sp. IEGM 1379 | reverse complement strand
CCACGAGGGGCTTCGCTGCGTGCGCCACGGGGAGCGTCATTGCGCGATCCGTAGGAATTGTCGCTACGGGCTCCGCGGGGAGCTTCGCTACGTCCACCACGAGGGGCGTCGCTGCGTGCACCACGGGGAGCGTCATTGCGCGATCCGTAGGAATTGTCGCCACGGGCTCCGCGGGGAGCTTCGCTGCGACCACCACGAGGGGCTTCGCTACGACCACCACGTGGGGCGTCGTTGCGGCCACCACGTGGGGCGTCGTTGCGGCCACCACGCGAGTCGCGGGAGTTGTTACGGTCCGGTGTGCCATCTCGGCGAGCGGGATTGTTCACTTTTTTCCTGTCAGTTTTTCTTTGTTTCCCGAGTATCGTCGGGTCTTTCTTCTGCGCTGACGACCGACCCGGGGATGCCCGGTCAGTCGTCGACTTCGGTGTCCACTACGTCGGTGGTCACTTCCGTCTTGTTCATTCTCGCAAATCGCGGATCGGATTCCAGACTTTCGCTGATGTCGTCGATCAATTCGACATCGGGCAAGAGCGGTGCCAACTCCGGAAGCTCGCTCAGCGAAGCCAGTCCGAGCCGTTCGAGGAACAGTTCGGTGGTGGAGTACCGTGTCGCGTTGGTGTCCGGGTCGGGCCCGGCTTCCGCGATCAGTCCGCGGGCGAGGAGTGTGCGTACCACCCCGTCCACGTTGACGCCTCGTACTGCACTGATCCGCGCACGAGTCAACGGTTGACGGTATGCGACTATCGCCAAAGTTTCCAATGCTGCGCGCGTCAATTTGGTGCGGGTGCCGTCCAATAGCAGCATTTCCACGTATGGGGCAAACTCCTGCCGGGTGTACAGACGCCAGCCGTCGCCGGCGTATCGCAGGTCCATTCCGCTGCCCCGAGCCGTCAGCGCAGCCGACATCAGCTTGAGACGTTCTTCGACGCGAGCCGAATTTGTGCCGGTCACCGAGGCCAGTTGAGATACTTCCGCCGGCGAATCTACGACCAGGAGTAACGACTCCAATACTGCGTCGAGGCGGTTGTCGTCCAGGTCAAAATCCGGTGCCGACACCTTCTCGTTGCCAGGCGCCTCGTTTGTAGCGTCTAGCTGGGAAGACGTCACATCTTCCGGTTCGGTACTCATCCCTGATCCTCTTCTGTAACCGGTGCGATGTCGTCGTTGCCGGTCCATGTCACCAGGAGTTGCCCCAGCGCTTCGGGCTGGTCGAAAATGATGACTTTTCGTCGATACAACTCGAGTAGCGCCAGAAAGCGCGCGACGATTTCGACGGTGGCATCGCAATCGTCAACCAAGTCGGAGAACGGCGTCCACTCGCCTGCCCCGCGCTCGCGAAGAAGTTCGAGTATTCGCTCGGCCTGTTCGGGTATCGAGATATTGGACACATGGAGGTGCTCGAGGCCCACGGTAGGCACCGGACGAGGCGTGAACACCGTCGCGGCAATCTCCGCAAAGCGCTGCGGATTCACCCCCAACAACACCTCCGGCAGCAACGACGTGAACTGATCTTCGACGGATACCGACCGCGGATAGCGTCGTAACGCGGCATCCTCGAGTTCCCCGAACAGAGCTGCCATTTGTTTGTAGGCCCGATATTGAAGCAACCGTGCAAACAGCAGATCCCGCGCTTCCAGCAATGCCAGGTCCTCGGAGTCCTCGACCTCGCCGGCGGGCAGGAGTCGAGCGGCTTTCAGATCGAGAAGCGTAGCTGCGACGACAAGAAACTCGGTGGTCTCGTCCAGACCCATCGCGCTACCCAGTTTCCTGGTGTACGCGATGAAATCGTCCGTGACCGTGTGCAGCGCAACCTCGGTGAGGTCGAGTTGACGTTGGTTGATCAGGTTCAGCAGTAGATCGAACGGCCCTTCGAAATTTCGAAGCGTTACGCGAAACTCTGCAACAGCGGCCGAATCTTCTTGCGGTGTAATCAGTTTCACTTACGACCAGACCGGTGGATCACTTCACGAGCCAACGCTCGATACGCCTCTGCCCCAGCTGACTTGGGCGCCCAGGTGGTAATCGGTTCACCCGCCACACTGGTTTCGGGGAAGCGCACGGTTCGGTTGATGACCGTGTCGTAGACGACGTCGCCGAATACCTCGACGACGCGGGCCATCACCTCGCGGGCATGCAGCGTTCGTGAATCGAACATTGTCACGACGATACCGGCCAATTCGAGCTTGGAATTGAGCCGATCGTGCACCTTTTCGACGGTGTCGTTGAGCAACGCCAGTCCGCGCAAACTGAAGTACTCGCATTCCATCGGAATGATGACGGAATCGGCGCAGGCCAGAGCGTTGACCGTCAACAAACCCAGCGACGGTTGGCAATCGATAAGTACGTAGTCGTAGCGATCCAGAATCGGGTGCAATACGCGTCCCAGAGTCTGCTCGCGCCCTACCTCGGTGACCAGTTGAATCTCCGCGGCGGACAAGTCGATATTGCTCGGCAGCAGGTCCAGTCCGTCGATTCTGGTGCGCATCAGTACGTCGTCGATGGGGACACGCGGTTCGACCAGCAGATTGTGAACGGTGAGTTCGAGATCGTGGTGCTGAACTCCCAGACCGGCAGACAACGCTCCCTGTGGATCGAGGTCCACCAACAACACTCGTCGCCCGTACTCGGCCAGCGCAGCACCGAGATTGATGGTGGACGTCGTCTTACCGACGCCACCCTTCTGGTTGCACATCGCGATGATCATCGCGGGACCGTGGTGCGCCAACGACGTAGGCATCGGTACATCACGTACCGGCCGGCCCGTGGGACCCAACTCTGGCTCTAATTCTCCGGAAGGGACGCTGGAGGGGATAGTGACATGCGGCGGCGCGGACTCCGCCGCTGATGGCTGCGATGTCGACACGGTCCGATGCTCCCCTGTTCTTTCGGTGGTTGCTCTCGGCGCCGCAACCCCTGAAAAACCTCTCAGGGACCACTCGCGCGCTTTGAACGCTACCGCTTCCACGCCCGATTTCTCTCACAGACACGCATTGTTGCCACGCGCCTATCGCGCACGTGGGTGTGCCTGCGCCCACACTTCTCGCAGCGCAGTCACCGTGACCAGGGTGTAAATCTGCGTCGTGGTCACCGATGCGTGACCGAGAAGTTCCTGTACGACGCGGACATCTGCCCCGCCGTCGAGTAGGTGGGTGGCAAACGAGTGCCGCATGGTGTGCGGGGAGACGTCGGCCTTGATTCCGGCGGAGAGAGCCGCGTCGTGGAGAATCTGCCAGGCACTTTGACGTGACAGTCTTCCGCCACGGACGTTGAGGAACAGCGCCGGCAATCCCCGCGTCGCCAGAGCGGGTCGCCCTCGGACCAGATACGCGTCGACGGCTTCGATCGCGGGCCGCCCAATAGGAACTACCCGCTGCTTACCGCCCTTGCCCTTCAAGAGCACTGAACGGGACTCGGTGTCGATGTCGTCGACGTCAAGGTCGACGGCTTCGGTGATGCGTGCGCCCGTGGAGTACAGCAGTTCCAACAGCGCTCGATCTCGTAGGTCACGGGGACCGTCGCCGGTTGCGCCACCACCGGAAGCCTCGAGCAGAGCGATGACGTCGTCGAGTGAGAGTGCCTTGGGCAGTTTGCGCCCCGGAGTCGGCGGTTTCACGGATCTGGCAACGTCGACGTCGACCAGACCTTCTGCGGCGCAGAACTTGTGGAAACCGCGAACCGCGATCAAGGTGCGTGCGGCAGAACTCGACGCCAAGGGGACCACGCCGGATTCCTTGTCGCCCCGGCGCAATGACGTCACGAATTCCGTGACGTCGCCTTCACCGACACGCGAGACGTCATCGATGCCGAGTGCGTTGAGATATTCGACGTACCGGAACAGATCCCGTCGATACGAGAGAAGTGTGTTGCGAGCAGATCCTCGCTCGACCGCTAGATGGTCGAGAAACGAATCCACCTGTCGGGCAAGCACATCAGGCCCGGGCCTTGCGTTCCCCGAATGCCGTCGGACGATCCGGCCACGGAGCATCGGCAGGCCGCAAAGCCGTACCCGAGGAGCGCGCCGCAACGAGGGCGAGAATGCCCGATACGGCCGTGGCATTCACCAGATCACCGCGTAGCGCCATGTCGACGGCCTCCGACAACGGCACACGGGCAATCTGCAGGTCGGCTTCTTCGTGTTCCGGATCTTCACGGTCGACGTCGTGCAGGCCCTCGGCGAGGAATACCCGAACGGCTTCGTCGGTAAATCCGGGTGAGAGTGCAACGTCGACGAGCACCGACCAGCGATCTGCGCCCAGTCCGGTCTCTTCGCCTAACTCACGTGCGGCAGCATCCACCGGATTCTCACCCGGTGCATCCAGCAGACCAGCCGGGATTTCCCACAGCCGATGGCCGAGAGGATGCCGGTACTGGTGGATCAGAACAAGATTGTCGTCGGCGTCGACAGCAACCACCGCTACCGCGCCGTGATGTTCCACGACTTCCCGATCGGCCCGATGATTCCCCGGCATCACCACGGAGTCCACCCGGAGCGCGATGATCGCGCCCGAGTAGATGGTGCTGGAGTTGAGGGTCTCGAATTCGTGCCGACCGGGATCGCTCATGTGTGGTTAGACCTTTTCTGCGGTCTCGGCTGCGTCGAGCGCCGTTTCCGTCGCAGCGGTGTCGATGGACTCTCTACCGTGAACGTCGACGGGAAGTCGCTCTTCGAGCTTGTACTTCAAGGCTGCTTCGACAAACGCCGCGAACAACGGGTGCGGGCGGGTCGGGCGACTCTTGAGCTCCGGGTGCGCCTGCGTTGCGACGAAGAACGGATGCTGCGAACGCGGGTACTCGACGAACTCGACCAGGTGGCCGTCCGGAGAGGTACCGCTGAACTGCAAGCCGGACTTGGCAATTCGATCACGGTAGGTGTTGTTGACCTCGAAGCGGTGACGGTGACGCTCGGACACGTCCTCGGTTCCGTAAGCCTGCGCGACGACGGAGCCCTTGGTCAGGACAGCCGGGTAGGCGCCCAGACGCATGGTGCCGCCGAGGTCGGCCTCGCCCGCGATGACGTCTTCCTGATCCGCCATCGTGGAGATGACGGGGTACTTGGTGTCGGGCTCGAATTCAGCCGAGTTGGCGTCGGTGAGACCAACGCTGCGCGCGGCTTCGATGACAACACACTGCAGACCCAGGCAGAGTCCGAGCAGCGGGACCTTGCGCGCACGAGCGTAACGAATCGCGCCGAGCTTGCCTTCGATACCGCGGATGCCGAAGCCGCCGGGGATGAGGACTGCGTCGACATCGCCGAGAGCAGCCTGAGCGCCCGCTTCGGTGTCACACGCGTCGGAGGGAACCCAGGAGATTTCCACCTTGGAACGGTGAGCGAAGCCGCCGGCGCGCAGCGCCTCGGTGACGGAAAGGTAAGCGTCGGGCAGGTCGACGTACTTGCCGACCAATGCAACACGAATGGTCTCGCGCGGCTGGTGGACACGATCGAGGAGATCGCCCCAGACAGTCCAGTCGACGTCGCGGAACGGGAGTCCGAGCTGACGAACGACGTACGCGTCCAAGCCCTCACGATGGAGAACCTTCGGAATGTCGTAGATCGACGGAGCGTCGGGAGTGGAAATGCAGGCATCGACGTCGACGTCGCACATCAGGGCGATCTTGTTCTTGAGGCCCTGCGGGACGTCGCGATCGCAACGGAGGATCAACGCGTCGGGCTGAATGCCGATGCTGCGCAACGACGCGACCGAGTGCTGCGTCGGCTTGGTCTTGAGTTCTCCGGAGGGGCCGAGGTACGGCACGAGTGAGACGTGGAGGAAGAAGACGTTGTCGCGGCCGACGTCGTGACGGACCTGGCGGGCTGCCTCGAGGAACGGCTGCGATTCGATGTCGCCGACGGTTCCACCGATTTCGGTGATGACGACGTCGGGGCGGTGTCCCTGCAGATCCGGGCCGCTCATCGCGAGGATGCGACGCTTGATCTCGTCGGTGATGTGCGGGATGACCTGGACGGTGTCGCCCAGGTATTCGCCGCGGCGTTCCTTGGCGATAACCGTCGAATACACCTGGCCGGTGGTGACGTTGGCCTGACCGGAGAGGTCACGATCGAGGAATCGCTCGTAGTGCCCGACGTCCAGATCTGTTTCGGATCCGTCTTCGGTGACGAAGACCTCGCCGTGCTGGAAGGGGTTCATGGTGCCCGGATCCACGTTCAGATATGGATCGAGCTTCTGCATGGTCACGCGCATCCCTCGCGCGGTCAACAACTGTCCCAAACTCGAGGCGGTCAAACCTTTGCCGAGCGAGGAAGCAACACCTCCACTGACGAAGATGTGCTTGGTGGCGGTACGCGGGTTAGTGCGTGACTGTGGCAAAAGAGACTCCCGTGACGACTGTGCAGGGCTTGATCTGATGAAGCATGCTGGGGCCTGCCGACCCACGGGATTTCACGGTAACACCAATCGGGTGTCGACGCCTCCCGCGCGCCGACTTTCGCCCCGCGATGTGACCGGCGTATCAGCTAGTGGGCGCACCGACCGTGATTGCAGCGGCTCCCGGACCCGTTCCGTACCGTCCAGCTCCGCCGTTCAACTGCTCTTGCAATGCCAGCGAGGTCGTGATCTTGCCGGACTCGCGGTCGACATTGTCGATGGTCGTCAGACCGGCCGAGAGCGCCGCATCCGCACGCACGACGGCAACCGGACCATTGCCGTCAGCCGAGCCTGGTCGACCCGCCAAAACCGTTCCTGCGCCGCGGCCGTCCAAGGCGCCGGCAAAGCGTGCGACGACGGCCCCGCGGTTTCCGGAAGTTGTGGCGTCGTCCGCCTTGTTGTCGCCGGTGAGAACCACCGCAAGTTGCGCGGGCTTGACTGCGCCGTCGTACGCGATGAATCCGGCGCTACGCAAAGTGTCCAGCGCCAGGTTCAGTTCATCCGGAGTGCTTTGCGGTTCACTCGACGTCCCGTTCAGCAAGAGGACGGATCCGAGCAGGTCTCCCGCAAGACTGCCCTGGTCGACAGCGCCGGTCTTGAGAGTGATGCCCGCTGGAATGACGTTGTTGACGACGGTACGCAGGCGGTCACCGCCGCTGGCGTCGACAAACGAATCGGTAAGCGAGAGGCGGCCGGTCACCGCTCCACCGGATGCGGAGATCAATCGGGTGACACCGTCCAAGTCGCCCGGATCGGTATCGGGCGCGGTCACTATGACGACGGTGCGACCCGCAAGAGAATCACGAACGACGCGTCCGCCGATTGCGGCGTCGAAGCCGTCGGCGGAGTTTAGTTGTTCTGCAAGACCGTTCTTCTGGTCGTTAAGATTTTCGATCTCGTACTGCAGGTCAGCCTTGTCGTCGCGCAGACCGGAAAGCAACCCACTGGACAACATCCCCGAACCGAGAACCACGCCAATGGCGAGAGCCAGGAAAATTGCCGCTATGGAAATTGCATGTTGACGCATCGAAATCACTTGAAGAGCCCCTGAACCCACAGCGCGAAGCTGTTCCATGTTGCGATTGCCCAGTCGAGAACTTCACTACCGGCATTGGACACGACCAGCGCGACGATAACCGCGACCAGTGCGGCGAGCACCAGCAGAGCGATCGCTCCCCCGGACACCCGACTTCGATACAGCGTTGCAACTGCCTTGGCATCGACGAGTTTCGGCCCGACCTTCAGCCTGGTCATGAACGCCGACGGATTACTTTCCCGGCGCGCACGATCGAAGAATTCGTCGAGCGAGACGACATTGCCGACCGTGACGATCAACGAAGCCCCGTGATGATCGGCGAGCAACAGCGCCAGATCGGTCGGCGATCCCGTCGCCGGGAACGTCATGGCACCGATACCCAGGTCCTGGATGCGCGAAAGACCGGCGGCGTGTCCGTCCTGATCGGCCGGGAGTACCACCTCGGCTCCGGACTTGAGGGTGGCGCTGGTGATCTCTTCCGGGTCGCCCACGATCAGGTCGGGGCGGTATCCGGCTTGGCTCAGTACATCGGCACCCACACCGACACCGATCAGAATCGGCGAGTACTCCTTGATGAACGGCTTGAGGTTCTTCAAATCCAGTTCGTGATCGGGCCCGTCGGACACAACCACGACGTGGCGATCCTTGAGCTCGATGTCGACATCGGGCACACCGATGCCGTCGATGAGAAGCGGGCTCTCGGTTCGGATGAACTCGATTGTGTTGCCGGAGAACGCCTCGAGGTGATCGACCAAACCGGTCTTTGCTTCGATCATCCGGTCCGAGATCTCGGCTTCGGACTGCTCTTCGCCCTTGACCAGTGACTTCGAACCGTTGAAAACCTCGCCCTCGTGCAGGCGGATCTTGCTGCCGTCCTTGATGTTCTTGAAGACTTCACTGTCCGGCGCGTCGATCAGGACGATGCCGTTGGCGACCATCACCTCGGGACCGAGGTTCGGGTATCTACCGGAGATGGACGGCGACGCGTTGACGACGGCCAGAACTCCGGCTTTCACCAGAGCCTCGGCTGTACGACGGTCGATGTCGAGTTCGTCCAGAACGACGATATCCCCGGGACCGACACGGCGTAAAAGCTTGGCCGTATTCCGGTCGACCCTGGCGATGCCGCTGATCCCAGGCAACGACTCGGTGTTACGGGAGAGCAATGCGGGCATCTTCATGGCTTCGATGATGAACCCGAAGTCACCGCGATCGGTGGAGGCGCGCCGAATTAATTACCACATCAGTCATATACCACACCACGAATCCATCAATCTGTGACGCGTGCCGCACTTGCTATCTCCAGCAATTCCTCGGCATGCGCTCGACCAGTCTCGGTGTCGTCCAAACCAGCCAACATGCGAGCCAGCTCGACGACGCGCTCACTGTCCGAGAGTGTGCGAACGCCACTGCTCACGACGCCGCCCTCGTCGTCGACCTTGTCGACCACCAGGTGCGTGTCTGCGAATGCCGCAACCTGAGGAAGGTGCGTCACCACGATCACCTGGTGCGTACGAGCGAGCTTGGCCAATCGTCGACCGATCTCGACGGCCGCGCGCCCGCCCACGCCGGCGTCCACCTCGTCGAACACCATGGTCGCTCCGGTATCGCTACCGGCCAGCACAACTTCGAGCGCCAACATCACGCGTGAGAGTTCACCGCCGGAAGCGCTCTTGCTGATCGGCAGTGACGGAGCGCCGCTGTGCGCGGACAACCGGAACTCGACCTCGTCCACACCGCCGGAACCAGCATGCAGTTCCACTCCCCCGACATTGAGCGGAGCAGAATCCTGCGCGCCGGCAACCTGCTGGCGGACGCTCACTTCCAAACCTGCCCGGCCCATCGCCAGTCCCGCCAGTTCCGCACTAACGGATTTCGAGAGTTTTGATGCCGCCTTCACGCGCGCCGCACTGAGTTTGGCGGCCGCGTCAGCAGTAAGAGCAGCTGTCTCCTCGACCTGCTTGCTCAGCAACCCCAGAGCGTCCGACGACACATCGAGCTTGGACAGGCGTGCGCGAGCGGTCTCTGCCCATTCGAGAACACCGTCGACGTCAGCCGCATATTTCCGTGTCAGGGTCTTGAGTTCGGATTGCCTCGAAAGAAGTGAATCCAAGGCACCCGGATCGGCAGGCAATCCGGCGAGGTAGGAATTGAGATCGCCGGCCACATCGGTGACGACGGCGATCGCGTCGGCCAACCGCGCGGCCAGACCGTCCAGATCTGTATCGGTCACGGACTCGATCCGTGCCCGAGCCTCGGACATCAGGTCGAGAGCCGGTGACACACGCACCTCACCACTCGACAGATCATCACTACCGGCCAGCGCCGCGTGCGCTTCCTCGGCGGCCGACCGCAGCGAATCCAAATCACTGAGCCGGCGAACCTCGGCGACAATCGAGGCATCTTCGCCGGGTTCCGGTGCAACACCGTCGATTTCATTGAGCGCGAAGGTCAGCTGATCTGCTTCCTGCGCAAGTTCGCGGGCCTTCGACGTCCGCTCGATCAGTTCCGATCGAGCGTCGAGCCACTCCCGGCGATGCTTCCGATAACGCGTCAGAAGACTGCCGATGGTCTTGTCGCCGAAACGATCCAGCGCATTGCGCTGCTGGTCGGGACGCAGCAAACGCAACTGGTCGTTCTGACCGTGCACCGTCAGCAAGGGATCGGTGAACTCCGACAACACACCGGCCGGAACACTACGACCGCCCAGGTGAGCACGCGATCGACCGTCACTGCCTACAGTTCGGACGGCGATAATGCTGCCGTCCTCGTCACGCTCGGCTCCGGAAGATTCAAGGATTCGTACGATCTCGCGTTCGGTCGCCGGCGACACGTCGGTGACGAATCGCCCCTCGACTACTGCGCGGGACGCACCCAGTCGCACACGGCCGGCATCGGCGCGGGCACCGCTGAGCAGGTGCAGGCTGGTCACGACCATCGTCTTACCTGCGCCGGTCTCACCGGTCAGGACTGTCAAACCTTCGTGAAACTGGGCCGACGCTTCGGAAATAACTCCCAGGCTGTCGATTCGAATCTCTGCGAGCACTGTTTAAGGCTTCCTTCCTCGCCAACCGGTGACCGGAAGTTCGAACTTTCGAACCATCCGATCCGCGAAAGGCGCAGAGTCGAGGCGTACCCACTTGACTGGTTGTGCACCACGAACGACCTCAACACGGCCACCGGCCGGAAGTTCCAATGTGCGACGGCCGTCGAGAAATACGAGACCGTCATGACTGCCGGCAACGGTCTCCACTGCGATCAGCGATTCCGGGCTGGTAACCAACGGACGGGCGAACAACGCGTGCGCATTGCTCGGAACAACAAGCAGCGCTTCGAGTTCCGGCCACACGACGGGCCCGCCGGCGGAAAACGCATATGCCGTCGAACCGGTTGGGGTGGATACGAGAACTCCGTCGCAACCGAACGCGGACACCGGCCGTCCGTCGACTTCAAGTACAACTTCGAGCACACCGAGCCGAGAGCGGTTTTCTATACTCGCCTCGTTCAGAGCCCAACCGCGATCGATGATCTCGTCATCGACACGGACCACGACGTCCAAAGTCATCCGGGGTTCGACGCGATATTCTTTGCGCACTACCTGCGCCAGCGCCTCGTCGAGATGTTCGGCTTCGGTTTCCGCGAGGAATCCGATTCGACCCAAATTGATGCCGAGAACCGGAATCGACGCCTCCTGCGCCAATTCGGCTGCACGCAAAAATGTTCCGTCACCACCGAGCACGAGCACCAATTCGCAGCCGACCGCCGCGTTCGGGCCCGGATGAACAACCGTGACATCGAGGTCCGGTGCCGAGAAGCCCTCCGGCGCGTTCATCGCCTCGATACGGGAACTGTCGGCTTCGTCGACCAGTACACGCAGGCCGATTCCGGCGCGCTCGAAGATCTTCCCGACGCGTCGGGCAGTTTCGGCGATCTCCCGTCGACCGGGATGCGCAACCAACAGAATCTGACGCGGTTCGCCCCCAACAGCTTCGGTCACTGCGGCCCTTCCTCTACAGCCTTGCGGATCAGATCCTCGACCAACGGCGAGCCTTCTGCCGGCTCCTCGGGAGCGCTCTCCTTACGCAGCCAGAGGAAGTACTCGACATTTCCGGACGGGCCCGGCAGTGGACTCGCAACAACACCCAACGTCCGCAACCCGACCTTGGCCGCGGCTTCGGATACTTCGAGCACCGTCGAGATTCGAAGCTCTGGGTCGCGTACGACGCCACCGGCGCCGACGCGGTCCTTGCCGACCTCGAATTGCGGCTTAACCATCGGTACCAGATCGGCTCCGTCGGCCGTGCATGCGACAAACGCCGGTAGTACAAGTTTGAGTGAGATGAACGAGAGGTCCGCGACAACCAAGTCGACTGGGCCGCCGATGGTCTCGGCATCGATAGCGCGCACATTGGTGCGGTCGATGACGTGTACTCGCTCGTCGGACTGCAAGCGCCACACCAACTGGCCGTAGCCGACGTCGACCGCCACAATTTCTTTGGCGCCGCGCGTCAACAGAACGTCGGTGAACCCGCCGGTGGATGCACCGGCGTCCAGGCAACGACGACCCGCAACGCTGAGTCCGGATTCACCGAAAGCGTCGAGTGCGCCGATCAGTTTGTGGGCACCGCGAGAAGCCCAGGAGACTTCCTGCTCCACCTCGATTACTCGGAGCGGCGTTCCGGCTTCGATAGCGGTGGCCGGCTTGGTTGCGACGGCCCCCGAGATCAGGACTCGATTGGCTGCGATCAGCTCTTGTGCGTGATCGCGAGAACGTGCCAATCCGCGACGGACAAGTTCGGCGTCCACCCGTGCTCTGCGTGCCATGTCAGACCCTGTCCACAGAAGCGAGTGCTTGGACCAGCACCTCGTGTGCTTGTTCCAATATGTGCGCCTTGTGTGGAATCACGCCTGCTCCGTGCTGATCGTTCGGATCCTGTTCGAGACCGCCGAGACGCGCGAGTAGAGAGTCGACGTCGGAACGAATCGTTTCCGGGTCGACGGTGCGCGGTGGCCCGGGCACAGGAGATCCTGCGCTGCTATTTCCGGGTTGGGGTATCGGCGTGCTCATCGCGGACAACGCTAGTGCATGACTGTTGGTTGCGCATACATCGATACCCCCGCGAGTCGAACACACAATCGAGGGTTACAGCTGCCACGAATCTACGACGCGTTGAACTTCAGCGTCGGCGGCTTCGATGGTCGTGAAGGACGGATGCGCCCAGGCAACCGGGGACAGTGCGCGTAGCAGTGACATCTCGTCACCTACCATCGGCCCGTCCACACACAGCGCCGTCTCACGCACCGATATGGCCCACTTGGAAACGGTACCGACCAGCGATTCGACGGCCGGCTGATTCAGTGAATCCAATGTTGCGGAAATGTATGTGGGGCGCTGAACTGCAGGGGCACGCAAGATATCAGCTGGGGTACTGACACCGGTCAGAACCAACAGCGAATCCAGCGAAACTGCATGTGCGCCTTCAATATCGGTATCAAGACGATCGCCGATGACCAACGGTTTTGCGCAACCACTTCGGCGCAGCGCGTCATTCATCAACGGCGCTGCGGGCTTTCCAGCCACCAGCGGTTCTTGACGCGTCGCAGCCCGCAATGCTGCAACCATCGAACCGTTTCCGAGCACGAGTCCACGCTCGGTCGGGAGCGTGGTGTCGAGGTTCGCAGCTACCCAAAGGGCTCCGCTACGAATCGCGAGGCATGCTTCCGCCAGGATCGACCAATCGGTTGTCGTCGAATGACCCTGTACGACGGCGACCGGCGAGTCGGCAAACGCTCGAACCGGACGCAGGCCGACCGCAGTGATCTCGTCGGCCAGTGCTTCCGTACCGACAATCAGAACAGCCGAACCGGGAGCGACCCGTTCGGCTACCAGGCGTGCCGCAGTCTGAGAACTGGTGACGACGCGGTCCTCAGCGGAATCAAAGCCGAGTTCGGTCAGATGCGCTGAGACATCCGACGGTGATCGACTTGCATTGTTGGTTACGTAATACAGGGCTTGCGATCCCTGGCCCAGAGCACTCTGGGTACCAGGAATCGCATGAGCACCCGCATAGAGTGTCCCGTCGAGATCAAGCAGAAGTACGTCGTATTGGCTACGAAGCACTGTCACTGATCTTCTCCGGACAGCTCCGCAACCCGCTCTTCCGCGTCAGTATCGTCTTCGAGGTCTGCAGCAGCTGCATTGAGGAACCACTTCAGACCGTCTTCGACACGGCCGGCCGCAACAAGTGCGTCGGCATAGGCGTAGAACAGTCGAGCTGCTGCCAATCCGGTACGCGATGCGTCCAGATCGGCTGTCTGCAAGGTAACGACAGCCTGATCGAACTGACCGAGATCCATTCGAGCACCCGCCACGACAATTCGAAGCTCCGACGCCTCGTCGCCTGACAGCTGAGCCGCTTCGTCACTTCGACCGAGTTCGATCGCCCGCTCGGGACGACCCAATCCGCGTTCACAGTCGGCCATCACAGCGATCAGTCCCGGGCCACCAGCCATACGGCGGGCAGCACGAAGTTCGGACAAAGCCTCGGCCCACTCACCGGCGTGGTAAGCGGTGATGCCGGCTGCTTCACGAACAACTGCGATCCGACCGGCACGCTGACGGGCAGCACGCGCGTGAAGTAGCGCAAGTTCCGGATCGTCGTCGACCAATTTGCCAGCCATGACGAGGTGGCGCGCAACAGTGTTGGCGTTGTCCTTGTCCAAGCTCAGCAGGTCCCGACGAACTGCCGGATCCAATTCGGTCGGCTCTACATCATCGGGTAGATCTGGTTCGTCAGGACGCGCTGCCTGACGTGAATTCCGGTCGCCTTCGCGTCCACGAGGGGCGAATCCACCCTCGCCGCCGCGACGCTGTCCGCCGGACCTATCTCCTCCGTTGCCACCGCGGCGGTCGCCGCCACCGCTGCTTCGGGGACCTCGCCCGTCGTTGTCACGACGGGGGCCACCTGATTGAGGCGCTCCTCCCCCACGGAAGGACCGACGCTCGTCGCCATTCTCCGACACAGTCATTCCTTTCATACAACGCACGAAAGGGGACCCAGTATGTTGGGTCCCCTTTCGGTTAACGGGTGTTCGGCGGTGTCCTACTCTCCCACACCCTGTCGAGTGCAGTACCATCGGCGC
>NZ_JASHKR010000098.1 GCF_030056815.1 Rhodococcus sp. IEGM 1379 | reverse complement strand
GCGACGGCGTCCCCACCAACAACAACTGGGACACCGCCAACGCGGCATTCAACCAGCTCGACCCGCACAAGGTATTCAGCAACACCTTCCTGAACCAGCTTCTGCCGTGACTAGTTGATTAGAAGTACTGGGCTGAAACAGATTTCAGACGCAGCATCTGATCAACCGAGGGCCCTGACGGTGCGTTGTCCCTTCAGGGCCTTCGGCTCCAGATCTAACCTGACTCGACAACACTTCTCGCGCAATGTAATCGGGACGACAAATTCACATTGAGACATAACGAAGATTGATCGACGGATTTCACGAAAACAACTACCACGCAACCGATTTACCCTATCGTTATCCACACACGCAGATTGGGTTCGAGCTCCACGATCTACCGCCTCCCCTCACGCGGTATCTCACGGCATGAGTTCACAATCTGGGAATCTCTGGCTCCTAGTCAACAAACCACACAGATGCTGGGACGCATTCCGGCTACAGATCAGGGGAGGTGAAGTCAATGGATACGAAGTACCTCGAATATGCCTTGGCTGACAGGCGATTCTACGATCGACTCCACCAGGATCCGACACAGCGTCCCGGCACCACCATCCGTCGATACGAACTGACTGACCTCGAATGGGATATCGACTGGACCTCCGTGGAATCCCACGGATGGCAACATCATCAACCGGCGTCAGTAGTGCTTCCCGATCAAGGGTGGAAGATCCACTGTTCGGCAACTATGCAGAATGCCCAGTCGATCTTGGACATAACATCCAGGTACTGCATCGATCGGCACTACTCGTTCAAATTCCTGCCCAACTCTGCAGCGATGCTCCGTTCCAACATGAAGTACGCACACCGAGGTGGCAGCGGAAAATTCATTACGATCTACCCTTCCGATGCCGAGACGTGCGAGAGCATTCTCAACGAACTGAACGAACTTCTACAGGGATTCGACGGGCCATACATCCTCTCCGACCTCCGATGGCAGGATGGTCCCCTCTATGTCAGGTACGGGGGCTTCGCCCTCAAATACGTTCGTGACCAGTACGACGAACTCGTGCCTGCGATCACCGATCCCGCCGGCTATCTCGTCCCTGACCTCCGCCAGCCCGCATTCCGGCCACCTACTTGGGTAGAAGTTCCAGACTTCATCGCGAAACAAAAGGAACTTCTCCACGCGGACGGCGACGACCAGCCGTTCCCGTACAAGATGATCGATGCCCTCCATTTCTCCAACGGAGGCGGTGTGTACAAAGCCCTCAACAGCAATGGCGCCGAGATCGTCGTCAAGGAGGCACGGCCGTTCGCCGGAATCACACCGGATGGCCGCGACGCAGTTTCGCGCCTCCAGCGTGAACGAGATATATTGCAGATGCTGAACGAATCACCCTATTTTGCAGGCATACTCGACTACTTCGAACATTCGAGCCACCACTTCCTCGTGCAGGAGTACGTTCACGGCAGGACTCTCAATAAAGAACTGGTCGAACGTAATCCGCTGGTTCGCGCCAACGAAACACAGCTGGACCGAGCGACATACCGCGATTGGGCGATCGGCATCGTCAACGAGGTGCAATCTGCCATCGAGCACCTGCACAGTCAGCGGATCGTGTTCGGCGACCTCCATCCCAACAATGTCCTGGTACTGCCAGACAACTCGATCAAGATCATCGATTTCGAGATGTCCTACATCGAAGGGCAAGACGACGTAGTTCAGCCGATGGGCGCACCCGGTTTCACACCTGCGGACGGACGAACCGGGTTGTCCGCAGATCTGTACTCTCTTGCCTGCCTGAAAATTTCGATCTTCTTGCCACTCACAGTACTGCTCGATCTCAGCCCCGAAAAAATTGAACAACTGGTCGCGGAAGCACACGATCTCTTCGAACTCCCCGACAGCTACTGCCAGAGCATCCTCGATGTACTTCGTCCACGGCCACGCTCGAATCGTCCTGGCATCCATGCACTCCGCGCCGAAGAGCTGATCCACCAATGGCCTGTCCGCGACGCGGACAGCGTTCAAAAGATCCAGTCACTCATAGACCTCGGCATCCGTGAGTCGCGGCAACTCTCGCGCTCAGATCGCCTCTACCCCGGAGACATCGCACAGTTCTCGGGAGATTCATTCAGCATCGCTCACGGACCATGCGGAAACCTCCTCACCACAGCGATGAGCGAGGAAGACGTGCAGCTCGCTACGGAATGGGTTGAACATACGATTCAGCGCACCCCGAACGTCAGCATGGGCCTATACGACGGATTAGCCGGTGCTGCAAGCACCTTCGAACACCTCGGGCTGCACAGCACCGCCGATTCGTGGGCTGAAAAAATCTATCGAGCTCCGTTCGAACTGCTCCCATCCGAGCTCTTCAGTGGACTCGCCGGCATCGGGCTCTACCTTCTAGAACAGCACAGCCGGAATAGTGATCCTGCCTCGCTCGAAGCGATCAATCACATCCGCCAGGTCATGCACGACCGGCTACAAGTCCCCAACAGTTCCATCCAATCCGAAAATGAACAATCGTATGTCGCCACAGGAAAGGGCGGCCTCATGCACGGAGCGAGCGGACAGTCACTCTTCTGGATACGCGCGCATGAAGCCCTCGGGCACCAACAAGATCTTGACGACGCCAAAGAAGCACTCGAACAAGACATCTCCCTTCTCGTCGACTGCCCCGACGGATCACTCCAGCTGAACGAAGGATGGCGACGACTGCCATACATCGCCAGTGGGTCTACCGGAGTCGGGCTAGCGATCATGCGCATCGCGTCACACAGCCCAGATCGTCGGTACGAAGACTTGCTCGCGAAGATCACCAATGCCGCGACAGCAGAATTCTGCGTACAGTCCAATCTCTTCAACGGGCGCGCTGGATTCATCTACTACCTCATCAAGCTACTCGAGAGTGGCCGGGACTTCGGTCGGACACGCGAGCACCTCGACGCTCACGTCCGACGCCTGCAGCTGCACGCGGTTCCGCATGGTGCTGGAATCCATTTTCCCGGGGAACAACTCATCCGGCTATCCACGGACTGGGCAAGCGGCTCGGCCGGCGTGTCCAACATGCTTGGCCTCTATGTAGACCACCTCCGAGGAACACATGAAACTACTGCCCCGTTCCTCGGAATGAAAATTCCATTGCATCCCCCGCAACTGAATGCCGAGCGTTCAGTGGCCTAGCCGCGCCCTACCTCGGACTAACGGGCATGAGCCGAATGGAGAACGAAAATAGAGAAGGACAAATTCCTCCAAAGACCGACACAAATGCTACCTTCTGGATATCCTTTCAAAAGGACATGCATTCAATAGGTCCATAATTCGGATCAGCCATCACATGTTGGTGATCCGCGTGAGCAGCAAACAATTCCGGTCGTTGCCCAACACGGACAAGGATCAGTCCCAGCCCCTCAGAAACAGAAGGATGTCAATGATGCAGTCCGTACTTGGATTTCAGGAGATCGCCGAATCGGGAAATGCAACAGGATTGATTGATGGTGGCGAATATGCTTGGAGCAGTCTAAGTTTCGCGATTTGCCCTTAACTCAATCTGTCGTGAGAGTCCGCTGCTGGTCTGATCGGTGATTCGATCAGACCAGCAGCGGGCCGAATCAGTATCCGGACGTAAGAAGGATCGATTTGCTCAATTCAGTCGAATCGCTCTCGCACCTATTTTGAAGTACTGGGCAGTAGGGATCATCCAACGATCCGGCCGGCGGTGGGGATGACTGCCTTCACCGTCCAACCGTTGTCGAGGGGTCCGGCGAGGAGTGTGCCGCCCAGAAGCGTTACTCGTTCCCGCATGCCCGAGATCCCCAAGCTCTGACCATCTGTGGCGGCCACGCCCATTCCTGCGCTATTGGTGATATTGAGGCTGATCGAATCGTTCTCGCATCGCACACTCACCTTCGCAGAACTCTGCGGCGCGTGGCGGAGAACATTCGACAACGATTCTTGTACAACCCGATAGGACGACAGCTGCACCGCGCTGTCAATTTCGGTGAACGTGTCTTCCAGATCGAGTTCCAACAGCGGAATAGACGCCCGGCAACCCTCGACCAGTTGCGGAATATCGGCGATCATCGGCTGTGGATACCTGGGATCCGTCCCACCGATACGCAGAATCCCCACAGTCTGGCGCAGACTGTTCAGCGCACGGTCGCCATGGTCGATCACGCCTCCGAGCAATGCCTTCGCCTGATCCGGATTGGACAAAAACAACTTGTCTGCTGACTTCGCTTGGATGAGCATTCCGGTGAGGTGATGTGCGGCAACATCGTGCAGTTCACGCGCCATGTTCTGGCGCTCCTCTGCGATTGCGTCACTCAGTCGCGCTTCGTGATTCAACTGCATTTGCTCGATGGCAGCGGCGCTGGCGGATGATTGAGATCGGTGTCTCGAGACAACCATCCCGATCGTGATCATGACGACGTAACTACTGACGACATTGACGGAAGCCTCGAACAGGAGAGGTTGCAAATCCCCAATCGGCACCTGAGAGAGCGGCACACTCTCACCGACCAACCAGAGTTCGGTTGTCATCGATATATCTGCGGCAATCCCGATCATCGCCAGCAAGGCGAGACGACTCCCCCTGGTGCTCCCGGCCATGACGGCAATGGCACACCAGTACAGCGGAGTAGCCGCCGCTACGCGGTCCTCCAACACGAATGCCAGCGCTACCGTTCCGACAAGCGTGAGCAGATACACGCACACCGGATACCGACGACGGAAGCATGCAACAAGTGTCAGCACCACCAGGATGGCCGTACTCCCCGCAAGAACGGCAGGGTTACCCAGACTCTGACCGCCCGAGTACCCCTTTCCCCCGAAAAGACTGCACGTTGCACCAAAAACCCATACCGCGCTGAGGATTCCGGCAACAATCGCCAGCACAGCTGGATTCCGCGATATATGCCCTCGAGCTTGCAGGGCAGTCTTCGCGAGCAACGCCGGTTGCTGACGAATGGTTACCACTTGTCATCTCCCCCTTTGTGTGACGGACGTTCAAAATTTCCGGATACGGTGCCCGCAAATTTCGCTCATATTCTCATGTAAACGAGTCGTCGACAGGCATTACCGAAATACAGCCGACTATAGTTAGCTTCAATTTTTCACGGTAGGGACGGCCTCGGATCGTTTTCACGGCAGATGAAAGACCCGAATCAGGCGCTCTGATCCGGGGACCGAGGAACATATTTTGGGGTCAAGACATGGCTCGCACCGCAGGTTCGGCCGCGGTCAGGCGTCGGTTCCACAGTCCGGTAGCAGTGCGTCCCTTCATTATTGTGATCGAGCAGATGGTTCCTGCGATCAGGGGATCGCGAGAACCCTCGCGAACGCGGCAGCTAATTGGTGTGCCCACGGCCAGGTTTCGGACATACGTAGGATCTGTTTGCGGGCGGACTTGATGATTCGAGCACCGGTGTGCAGCAACCGGTATCGCAGTGTTTGCGGTTCCGCAGCAGCGAGTTCACCATCCAAGAGCAGCAGTCGGGTCCACGCGAGCAGGTCGCACGCGATCGCGACGGCCATCACCCAGGCCGAGTTGATCGCAAACGAATTCGACGGCCATTTCGCCAGACCCGTGTCCTTCGCGGTGCGGATGAACCCTTCAACCCGGGCATGGGTGCGGTGCCGGGACTCGAGTTTCTGAACCTGACCGACGTTCGTGTTCGTGGCCAACGGCTGATACCGAAACTTGTCGTCTTGCTCGAAAACGGAAAGTTGGGTGCCGGCGGTGATCGGTTCACGCCGCACCAGAATCCGCATTCCGTCAGGCCAGGTACGGAAAAGGTCGCCGACATAGCTCTCGCGCAGTAGTCCGGTGAGATCCGCGATCTGGGCGTCGCTGCGGGCTTGGCCGTTCGCGTCGAGGGCTGCGGACCACAGTGTGTCATCGCCGCGTAGGTCGCCGATTGCGGCCCGAACGCGGGTGTCGAGGCCGAAACCGACGGAGTACTCGACCGACCTACCGGGCACCGAGTTCAGCGCGGTGAGATGTTCGAGCACGCCGTGGCTCGACCCGGCACCGTCGATGGTGATCAACAGTTTGTGTCGGTATTTTTCGGGGATCGCGGCGATGGCGGCAACGATGATCGCAATATGATCAGCAGCGGTATTGGAGCCGGCGTTACCGGCTCGTGGGATGATCGCCAAGCATTCGCCGGTGGGGGTACCGCCCTGCACGAAGTGCTTGGGGGAGTGTCGCACCAGGCGGTCAAGGGATGGAATCCGTAGCCGCCCTTGAAATTACCGGCACAGAGGTCTTTTTCGCTGTGCGATTCGATAAGGGTGGCATCGATACGGATGACGATCAGATCCTCGATATCTCCGTACGCGGTGCGGGTCGCCGGTATCGATCCGTGACGGCCGGAGATCAACTCCCACACTTTTTCGCGGACCTCGTTTCGATCGACGGTGATCTGGCCAACTTGGCGATGTCGATGTTGGCGAGGGTGCGCCACGCGGTACTCGTCGATGCAACGTCGCCGAAGATTCGTTTCTGGTTACCGAGAACCTCGATATCGGAGATGGAGGTTCCGCCGTCGGCGATCGTGACCGCGAGGTCGGTGAAGACCCGGCCGCGGTCGTGAATCACATTAGTGATGGTCAGGGCGATGGAGAGGGCACTGTCACGTTAAGCAATCAAGCGCTGATTGTGGTCGATCCGTGCTCGGAAACCTCCTGCTCGTGTGTGACTCATGAGGCTGGTGGGATTTTAGGAGGCGCCGAATCGATTAACGTGACAGTGCCGCCGAACTCCTCCGAATCTTGAAGCGGGCAATTGCCCGGGAGGTCTTCCGGCATCTCAACCAGCCGTTTGCCGTCACCGACATCGAGGACCTTCGACAAACCAGGCGGGAGAAAAACATTCCGCTGAGCACAGTCTCTGCAGCTCTCGACACGTATCCCATTCACATCAGTCGGATCGAACGCGGCATCTACCACGACAAAGATTTCACCGACCGATACCGAACCTGGCTCGATGCCACTTAACAGCCGTACGGGAGCGTCATCGATGAGAACTACGATCCGTCGCTCCGACTCCATGACACTGGCGTTAGCGGTGTTTCGGCTGATTTCAGGGTGGGTCGTCGTAGCGCAGTGATGGAGCGACGATTACCTCAACGCTTGTCCTTGTAGTCCGTACCGACTTCTCCGATGCGGTCAACGTGAGTACAGCTGTGTTTCGAGAGCTGGATTCGCGTGTACGGATTCGAGTCGGCCGAGGTCGGTAGACACGACGAGCGTGTCCACCTCGTCGATCCCAGTTGCTGCACACCAGGTATGGTCCGCGGGCCACCAGAAGTTCGGTGTGCGCATCCGCGTGGCGGACTGCGTGGAGGACCGGGTTGTCGTGACGACCTGATAGTCCAGCCCGTCAGGGCCTTCCGAGACGAGCGCAGAGCCTCGGATCGGTTCGTCGAGGAACTCTCCCCATCCGGTCCAGAACAGTCCCGCTTGTGCGTCGTCGAAGTGGTTGAACAGAACATTTATCAGTTCCGGCGGCAGTGATCCCATTTCCGGCGCTGTGTCGAAGGTGCCCTCGATTGTGGCGCTCGGATCCGGGAGTCCGGTGGTCTCGGGAAACCATGCCCCAACGATCTCGGAGAGCTGCGCCCCGACGGTCATCTCGGTGCCCACGGCAGCGGCAATCTGAGCCCATGTCACTGGTTGAGACTCACCGTCGGTATCCAGATAGGCCGGGTGCAGTACACGCAGGGTATGCGGGTAGCGGTCGGCCAACCATTGACCTCTCGGGCCCGCGTCGGGATAGGGGTAAGGGGCGAGCCATTCCGCCGTATCCGGCAACGGATCACCGATCCAACCTAAGCGTGGGGACATGATGCGATTCTCCATACGTCTTTGTCGGATGTGAACCCACAGACTGACAGCCCCTGTCGGCGTTGCTACCGAAATCAGATGAAACACGTAGATCGCGCCCATGGCGAGCTGGTGCACCCGGACGGCATTCGATCCGGGAGTCATACTTCGCGTCGTCGGTCCAACCTGGTTCTCTGCCCTTTGACAGCCATAGGAGTGCCCTTTGTCAAGCGGCTGAGAGTTTTCGGCTCTCGTGCAGTTGCCGGGCTGAAGGGGATTTCGTCGTGCCAGTAGCGCCAGATGATGCGGATCCAGGCGCGTGCGAGGATTCGGATGGCATGGGGGTGCCGGCATCCACGGGTGATGGCCCGCTGGTACACCTGCATCGCTCACTCGTCGCCGAAGCGGCTGCCGTTCGCGAAATCCGTGACAGCCCTGCGGAGTTTCTTGTTGCACGACCAGCGGAACACGGCTTGTTCGTGTTTGCCGGATTGCCGAGTCGAGGGTGAGGCGCCGGCGAGAGCCGCCAGGGCATCGTCGGTGGGAATCGTTCGCGGCAGTCGCCGATCTCCGCCAGAAGGGTTGCCGCTCGGATCATTCCGGACCTCGGCAGGCTCGCGAATATCTTCTGATCGGGATGCGCGTCGAAGAGTTTTCGGATCTGCGCCTCTATTCGTGTGATCTCTGTGGTCAGCGTTTCGATGGTGGTGACCAAACCGGTCGTGATCTGACCGCGAGCCTCTGCCTCGACTGAAGAAGAGCCCGGGGGCCGCACTGTCGACGTGCCGGTACAGCGACTCCGCGGAGATACCGCCGCTGTAACCGACCGATCGCAGCCACCGGTCCAGACGTGCCGGAGAGAGCCACGCAGCTTTGGCTGCGCTCGGAAACCGGCGAAGGAAGGCCAACGTGATCTTCGCTGTCGAGGCGGCTGAACAACCCGAGGGCTCCAGGGAACGCCAGCTCGAGGTTGGACCGGAGCTGGTTCATCACCTGCACCCGTGTCTCCACGAGATCCTTGCGGGCCCGGCACATCGCCCGCAGCGCTTTGCTTTCCGGGTGATCCTCTCGCAGCGGCCGCCACCGGTGACCGTCCGTGCGTAGCGTGTCCGCGAGTACGTATGCGCCCCGACGGTCATCCTTGTTCCCTGCCGAGCCGTAACGGGTCCGTAAAGCTTTGATCTGACGCGACGGAACAACGAAAACCGCGATCCCCGCATCGATCAATACCTCCAGCGGCCGGCCCGTCGCCGCGCTCGATCGCTACCTTGGTCACCCCTGCCTTACGGAACTTCGACACCATCACATGCAGCGCTTGGCTCTCATGTGTAACATCGAATCGTTCGATCACCTTGCCGTCACCACCGAGTACGCCCACCGCGTGAAGCTCGGCAGCCCAGTCGATCCCAGCTACGACACTTGATTCCTGCATACGCACCTTCTCCACATCGTCGGGATGCTTCACCAGGTGGGAGGCGTTGCCGCTGGTCGCTCACTGCAAGGCGCTCGAAGCGCATGGCTCTATCACCAGTCGGGGCGCCGGGTCCGCCGGGTCCTGCGGTACTCCTATTGGCCCTCGAAGGGCGAGCATCAATAGCAGTGGCCCAGCGGCTACCGGGTTCAGCACCAACCACCTTCCCCGAAAAGCAGCCGGTACGACCATGGTTGTTCAGTGAGCATCAATGCCGTCATCGAATCTTTCTGGGGCAGAATGCAAACCGAGCTTCTGAACCGGAAACGATGGAAAACGAGGATCGAATTGGCCAACGCGATGTTCGAGTACCTCGAGATCTTCCACAACCGCCAACGCCGGCACAGTGCCCTCGGGATGCTGACACCGATCGAGTTCGAGAACGTACACTTCACACGCCAACCCGTAGCCTGAAGTCAAATATCGCGACTCCACGAAACTCGGGGCACATCAAAGTCTCCGGAAACTCCGGTGCGATTCAGACTGCTTGAAATGGCCGGCCCTGCAGTTTGTGTACGTACACAGGGAGGAAGAATTCGCGCGGCTCGACAACGGCACCAAGCCACTCGGCACCATCACCTCAAGCGGATTTGAACCATTGATGCAGCGCCTTCGGTTCCTGGTAGTCCGCTCAGCGGGGCGCGAGGATTGCGCCGCAACCCTCGCGCCCAACAAGCTCGGACAAATGCCAAGCACGCTCCGAAGGTTCTCCGCTCGACCTGGCCCGGCCGGCACGACGTTCGCGGTGCCTTGTGGAAAGAACGTCACCCAAGCCTCCTTAATTGATTCGAACCTGGGCGGCTTCGTACTGATCGCGATGACGCGCCTGCCGGATACCTTCGGCGATCTCTCGGCAGTCAAAGCTATTGGCCGTGACTTGAATTGGCTGCTGGTTTGCAAACGCATCACGTCCACTCGGGGTGCGATTGGAATTGCCTTGCTGCGGCATTCGATTCGCCGCAGCGAGCGAGCTCAGCAATGCGAAGTCCTGTCCTGCCTGTTTCCGCTGCTCGTGGGTGAGCACAAGCTCGGTATGATCGGAGAGGTTCATTCCTGGCGTGCCCGAGGGCCATTCACGGCCAGTGTCTCGAACTGAAGCGATTCGCTGGTCTCAGCTGCTAGACAGATTCGCCAAGTAGCCGCCCGCTCTTGCTCAGACTAAGCGGCTCTTGTCGTAGATCAGGCCGCAGATAACCGCAACCATGGTGAAGACGCACAACCCGATCACTAGCCGTGTCTTCAGTCGGTCGGCGGGATCTGCACGCCGCACCTCTCGATCAGCCTCGGAAATTTGAAGTTTCGACATACTCAGTTCCATCGACTTTGGTCGTAGAGAAGACCGAGGAGGACTGCCGCAACGGCGATGACGCATAGGCCAACGACAAGCACGGTTTGCCACCGTTTCCCCTTGTCTATGTACCGCAGCCTGCGCCTACGTCGTATTCTCACTGGCGAAGTTTCCCTTACCGTCGGTTTAATTGCACGTTCAACTACTCTTCATTGGGGATATTCACCCCTGATTTCACCCGCCCAGGATTACTCACTCAAGACGTCCCGCGAGTTGGTCCGCTGCCCGACAAGGTTGATCATCGGTGGTTGCGGTCAGCTTCGTGTCACGACACCGAGAAACGATAGAACGGGTATCCGCCGGACTGTTGGCAGTGGGCAGGCGACGCACACTTGATTGACACATTCCCGCTTCTCATTTCGATGTCGAGGTACGCCTCTCCTCCGCGATCCAATCGGAAGACCAACTTCGTCGCCGATGACTCGCTATCGCAATGAGCGTCACCCGACCGCGCCACGTTGAACTGCAGAGCGGAGTTCGACCGCACACGCTGAGGCAACTCAAGTCCTGGAGTTGTTATGCAAGAGGAATCCCCGTCGAAATCAACCCTTGACACGGTGGCGTCGGACTGCCCAGTTTCGATCCTCACGGTTGTCTCACGGTCGCCGGCACCTGGTCCTACAGATCCGAATGGTCCTACAGATCCGAAGTCGAAGCTGCTGAGAAAACCGGTCGCCGGTTCGGCCATGGCGGTGGGTGCCGCTAATCCCGACGCTGCGGCAATGGCGGCCGCTGCGGCCAATGCGGTGGTAATGCGCGTGCGTATCGACATGGGAGTGCTCCTCGAGATGGGTGTGGTGGATCGCGATCAAGGTGGATCAGTCGACCACAGGAGTGCATAAATTTTGCATATGGGCGCTGGTGGCGGTGAGCGGATCGACACCCTCCCGCTCACACACCTGCAGATACTCGGAGAGCCCCCGCGCGTAGACGTCGATCGTTCGGGGAGCCCGCCCGAGATCGGTCCACAGTCGCAGCCACCCGGCCGCCTGCGCATGCCGGCCAAGCACCGGCCACTTATCCTCCAGTGCCACCGTGCCGCTCATATCGTCTCCTCAGTTCCGTGGTCAACCCGAGGAAAATATGATCGTCCGCGTGGTCAGATTCCACAGAGGATCGAGGTGCTTAAACGGCAGATGTTCCGGCCGTGCCGGATTCGGCCTCCTCCGCAAACGAATACTCCTCAGCGGCTGACGTATTCAAAATTGATCACGGAAAGTGAGCCAGAACCATGCGAGGTTCTGCCCCACTTTCCGTGATGGCGCTCGCGGCACGTGTCGTTGCGTCAGGCGTACACATCGGCGGGATAGATGATTGTTCTGAGTCCTTCGGGCGGTGCCGTTGTCGATTTCGGCGAGGAACATCGTCTTGTCGTCGAAGAGGTGTCCTGCTTGCTCGGCTACTTCGTCTCGTTCGGGTGGCTTGTGTGCACTTGCTCGAGGACGACTGTGCGTTCGTGGACGTAGAACCAGATACGCGCGGTTCCTTTCGCTGTCGGTTTGTGTTGCCAGCGCGTGTGGGTCGTTCCCTCGCGGGAGATTGTGCCGAGTTCGCCGCGGAGGGGGTAGTTCGTCGGGGTCGTGGATTGGGGTGTCCGCGTGAGGAAGTCCCACGTCTCCGTCATCGGGTTGCGGATGGTCGCGACGAGGTCTTGCCAGCCCTTGCGCGCGCCGGGGGTAGCGAACCGGATCTCGTATTCGATCTTCTTCGGGGGACGGGGGACCAGTTCGCCTTTCTTGGTGGCCGTCAGAATTACGGACGCTCCACGGTCTCGTCGTCGTCGAGCCAGTCGTGGTCGGCGCTGCGGAGCCCGGCGGCAATGGCGGTTGCCGTCTCCTTCCATGACGTCAGCTCCGCAATCGCGAGGTGCGGTTGGTCGGTGGAGAACGAGGCGCGTGCGGCGTCCACGAGGTTCTGAGCGCAGGTCTCCCGGTCGGCCGGCGACAGGGCGAGCATCCAGGGGAAGGCCTTGGCCATGCGCTCAGCGAGTGAACCACTCTCGTCGAGGGTGACGGTGATGAGTTGGGCGGCGAAGTTCAGCAGGCGGGAGCGGCCCTCGGCTTCGCGCTGCGACATTAAAACGAGCGCCTCGCCGTCGCGTCGGGTCACTGTTACGGGGTGGTTTTCGGCCTCGGCGAACACTTCGGCCGAGTGTTTGCTCAGGTCCGAGGAGCGTCGGGTCGCGGCGGGAAGTTCTGCTGCGGTGATCATGGCCCCCATCATATTCGGAACGTATTCGGAAGTCCAGGTGTGGCCGGACTTCTTGGGGCACGTTGGCTGATCAATGCGACAGCAGCGACCGAGCCGATTAATTGTTCACGCTGCCGCGCCAGCGGACCAGTCGGCAGCACGCTCCCCGTGGCGGTGCTCCCTCGGCCGTCAGTCAGCTACGACATGCGAGCCGTGAGCTGTTGGAAGAACTCTTCGACCATGGACCTGCTGGCACCGTTGAACAGTTCGGCTCCACCGAAGCGGTAGACCTCGTACCCGGCTAGGCGCAGTCGGCGGTCCTCGGCTGACTGGTCGTTCGGCCGCTCGCTTCACACGCTGGCAAAAATTCCCGTTCACCGGCGGCAAATAGACCTTGCTGCTCCATCGCATGAGTCGCTTCTGCATTTTGACGAACGTAGGCGTTCGCCGTATTGGTCGAAGCCCTCGAGTCTCGTATCTTGTCGTCCCACCACGCTAGATACGGTGTGGTCTGCGAACACAGCGAACTTCGCTGGCGAGCGACTGGCCAGAATATCGTGACAGAAACCCGTGAACTCGTCACCGAAATCGAGGGCTACTTTCGTGGCCGAGATTCGTGAATTCCCATTCGAGCGAAAAGGGTTCACGAAATGCAACAGTCGGAAATTTCAGCACGTCACCTCCGCTCGTACTCAGCAGGGTATCTCCAGCCCTGGGGAGTACGAGCAAAGGTGTAAAAATTCAAGAGGCGAGGAGGAAGAAATCTCCGATCATCGCCAGTACCACGGCGGCGGCGCACAACAGTGCCGGTGCGAGGGATCCCGGTGGTTCGTTCAACGGACGCCTCGTCTGGGTCGGCCTGATACGCCGAGATTGTCGTCTCATTGTGGGAACTACTGATTCGACGTCGTCATGGGCGGTAGCGCGACTCGTAGGCCTGTTTTTCTTCGTCCATTTTCTTTTGGTGATGCACGTCGAGGAGCGATGGGTTCAACCCGTGGCTGACCAACCGGTGTCTCAGATAGATCTTCTTCAATGCGAGAAGGAAGTAGACGAAGGGAAGGAACAGTAGGAGCACCATGCCGATTCGGATGATCCAGGGACCGGGAATCAGCAACAAACCGGCCAGGATAGGTAGCAGCGGGACGATGCACCGGGTTGCGTAGCGGCGGGATGCGCCAGGACCGGTGATGTCCTCGATTACCCACGGGAGGAACTCGTCCGGCAACGTTTGCCCCGCCAGGTATTTCACGTGTTGGGTGAAGGTGGGTTGTGAGATAGTTCCGTTCTGGGACATAGTGATTCATTCCTCGGTATTCATCGACGTGTAATGGCTTCTGGGGAGTACCAGCATTCGGGCGTACTCGATGGCGCGGGGTGTGTCGGAGAAGATATGTCTGCGTTCGCTGTCCTTGGTGGTGAAGACACCCAGTGCTTTGAGCGGTCGTAGGTGCTCGGATTTCATGCCGGAGATCAGGACGGTGATGTGGCGGTGTTCGAGTTTGTCGATGGCGTCTTTGAGCACGATGGCACCGGTGGCATCGATAGCGGTCACGCGTGACATCCGCAAGATGACCACCTTGACGTCGGAGACGTCGGCCAGTTCCAGGAGGAACCTGTGGGCTGCGGCGAAGAACAATGCGCCGTCGATGCGGTACGCGACGATGTGTTCTCGGAGCAGTTCGTGTTCTTCGCTCTGGTGTCCGTCATCGTCGAGTGGGACTTGTTCGATCTTGGCTGATTTGGCGACTGCGCGCAGGGCCAGAATCGCCGCGAACGCGACGCCGACCGCTACCGCGGTGACGAGGTCGAGTGCGACGGTGACCAGGAACGTCGCACCCATGACTGCGGTGTCCGCT
>NZ_JASHKR010000097.1 GCF_030056815.1 Rhodococcus sp. IEGM 1379 | reverse complement strand
CCGCGATCTTCGCGCCGCTGCTGCCGCTCGGTGAGTACAAGGACACGGTCAAGACTTTGGCCGAACCCGGATTCGCGTCCCCGAGCCTGCTCTCGGCGCATCCGCTGGGTACCAACAACTTCGGGCTCGACCTCCTGGCCCGCGCGCTGTTCGGTGCTCGTGCCTCCCTCACGGTGGCAATCTGCGCAGTGCTGATCGGCATCATCGTCGGCGGCACCATCGGCGTCATGGCCGGATACTTCCGCGGCAAGGTCGATGCCGTGATCGGTATCCTCACCAACTCGCTGCTGGCCATCCCGGCACTGGTTCTGCTGATCGCCCTCGCTGCGGTCCTGACATCGAACCTGCGCAACATCACGCTGGCACTGTCGATCCTCTGCATTCCCAGCATGGTTCGAATAGCGCGAGCCAACACCATCGTGGTGGCTCAACGTGAGTTCGTACTCGCAGCCCGCGCAATGGGCGCCACCAAGTGGCGTGTCATCTGGCGTGAACTTGTCCCCAACGTTCTCGTTCCCGTCGCGGCGCTCGGCCTGGTTGCCGTGTCCGGTCTGATCGTCGCGGAAGCGTCGCTCAGCTTCCTCGGACTCGGTATCGCACAGCCTGATCCGACGTGGGGCAACATGATCGCAGAAGGCCAGGGCGGCATCGTGGAGAAGCACCCCTTCATCGTTCTTGTGCCCGGTGTCTTCCTCTTCCTGACCGTGTTTTCGTTCAACCTCATCGGTGAGAAGTATCGGAGCAAACTGTGACTTCGTCTAGGCAAACTGTGACCACTTCAGTGAAGACCGGCGTGCCCCTGCTGCAGGCCGACAACATCCGAACCGTATTCGCAACTCCCCGTGGGCAGTTGCGAGCCGTCGACGGTGTCTCGATCTACGTCAACGAAGGTGAAACTCTCGGCATCGTCGGTGAGTCGGGTTCCGGCAAGTCGGTTCTCGGCCGCACCATCATGGGTCTGCTCCAGAAGGGTCCGGCGCTCGATATCAGCGGCACCGTGACCTTTGCCGGTCGCGACATGTCGACGATGAAAAAGTCTGAGATGAAGCACTTCTGGGGCCCCGAGATCGCCATGGTCTTCCAGGATCCGATGACCTCGCTCAATCCGTTCAAGCGAATCGGTACGCACATCACCGAATCCTTGAAGTTCCACCTCGGTCTCAAAAAGGCCGAGGCGCGCGATCGCGCCGCGGAATTGCTGACGATGGTGGGTATCCCCGAGCCGAAGCGTCGCCTCGACCAGTACCCCCACGAGCTGTCCGGCGGTATGCGCCAGCGTGTGGTCATCGCCATGGCGTTGGCCTGCGAGCCGAAGCTCCTGATCGCCGACGAGCCGACGACAGCTCTCGACGTGACGGTGCAGAAGCAGATCCTCGATCTACTCGCCTCGCTCAACGACAAACTCAACATGGCCGTGATCCTCATCAGCCATGACCTCGGTGTCGTGTCGGGACGATCCGATCGCGTCGCCGTCATGTACGCCGGTTCCGTCGTGGAAACATCGGCGACAGAAGAACTGTTCACGCGTCCGCGTCACCCGTACACCGAAGCGCTGATGGCCGCGATTCCGCGACTCGAATCGCCGACGCACACGGTGCTGCAGACCATTCCCGGTGGACTTCCGGACATGACCAAGCCTATGACCGGTTGCCGTTTCGCAGCTCGCTGCAAGTACGCGCAGGACGACTGTTTGACGGCCGATCCAGGCTTGGCACCCGGCGGCCCCGGAGATCACACAACGGAAAGCCATTCGTTCGCCTGCCACTACCCGGTGGATACACCGGAAGGCACAGCGGCATTGGTCGCCAACGAGAAGGCCGGCACAACCGCAGCGGGCTTGCCGCTCGCGGTGAAGGAGATGGTCTGATGACCGCAGCAGTGGATACCAAGAAGCCGGAAACCGTGGGCGCGGCCCTGACGGTCGAGGACCTGGTCGTCGAATTCAACGTCGGCAAGGGACAGACCGTTCACGCCGTCTCCGGTATCAGCTTCACCATCGCTCCCGGGGAAACCCTGGGCGTGGTCGGCGAATCCGGCTGTGGAAAGTCCACCGCCGGCCGCGCAATCATGCAGTTGCCCTCGCCCACATCGGGTTCCATTCGTCTCGGCGACGTGGAGATGACGGCACTCGACCCGGAAGAGTTGCGTCGCAGCCGTACTCAGCTGCAGATGATCTTCCAGGATCCCATCTCGTCGCTGAACCCGCGCCGTAAGGTCAAGGCCCTCGTCACCGAGGGTCCGACCATCTGGGGCGGAAAAGACAAGGCGGCCATCGAAGCTCGGGCCCGTGAGGTTCTGGCCGAGGTCGGCCTCGATCCCGATATGGTCTGGGATCGCACACCTCGCGAGCTATCGGGCGGTCAGTGCCAGCGTGTGTGCATCGCACGTGCATTGATGCTCGATCCCAAGGTCCTGATCTGCGACGAGCCCGTCTCCAGCCTCGACGTTTCCGTGCAGGCACAGATCCTGAACCTGCTCGAGGAGGCCAAGAAGCGCCACGGACTGTCCCTGCTGTTCATCGCGCACAACATGGCCGTCGTGAAGAACATCAGCGACCGCGTGATGATCATGTACTTGGGCCGTGTCTGCGAAATCGTTCCGGCAGAAGACATGCAGAACCGTGCACTGCACCCGTACACGCAGCTACTGCTGTCGTCGATCCCGGATCCCGACGCAGCCGTCACGGCTTCGCAGAACGTCGAGCAGAAGGTCATCGAGCTTCCGTCGCCGCTGAATCCGCCGAGCGGCTGCCGATTCCGTACCCGGTGCCCCCTCGCGACGGATCGTTGCGCCGAGGAAGTTCCCGAACTTCGTCTCGTCGACGGCGGACATCAGGTGGCCTGCCACAACGTGTGATCAGAAGCGGTGTGAGCTACACCCGCAACATGTTTCGGACGTGACCGGTCTCGTTGATTGACGCGACCCGTCGGCTTCCGTTGCGGGAAACCAGAATACGAGTGACGGAGACGTACTCGATCGGGAACGTCAGCGGACGTTCCAGTTCGAGTAGCTCCTGCAGAACGATATTGACGACGCCACCGTGGCAGAACACAGCCACGGTGGCGTCGTTGTCTGTTGATGCGACGATGTCGTCGATCGCGCCGAGTACGCGGGTACGGAACGCGTCGGCGTCCACGGTTTCGGGCAGCCAACCGGCCTTGATGCGCGCATACGTCTCGGGCGCCCGTTCCAAAACTTCATGCATCGGGATGTAGTGGGACTGCTCGGAGTCGTACTCCGCCAAACCGGCATATTGGGTGACGGGTATTCCCAACGTCCGAGCTACCGGATCAGCCGTCTGCAGGGCACGCTTCTGGGGGCTGCTGAACATCCCCGAAATCCTGTACGGGGCCAACGCCGCAGGCAACCGGTGTGCCTGGGCGTGGCCCTCGTCGGTCAACGCTGGATCAGCGCGGCCTTCGGTGACCTCGGCGAGTTCAGGAAGCGCGTGTCGAATCAGCAGTAGTTGCACACGGGACACCTTGCCAGACGGCAGTATCGGCCGGAATCGTGCCGTTGCCCGGGAGGGGCCCACTCGAGAGCAGGACCTCACCATCAGGCAGTGCGATCGGATCGGCCGACGTGTTCACGACGACGCGAAGTGAACTGCCGCGCTGGAAGTCCAGCACCTGATCGTTGTCGTCGTTCATCCAGGTCAGCGGCTCGGTAGCCAGTGCCGAGAGGCTTCGCCGTAGCGCCAGGGCGCTGCGGTACAGCTCGAGGGTGGAGTCGTTCTGACCGGTCTGGGACTCGACCGTGCGATCAGCCCAGCCCTTCGGCTGCGGCAACCACGGGGCCGCGTTGGCGTCGTCGGCACTGAACCCGTACGGCGCCGCGTCGCCGGACCACGGCAACGGAACCCGGCAGCCGTCGCGGCCACGTTCCTTGTGGCCGGTCCGCTCCCAGATGGGGTCCTGCAGCTGGTCGTCGGGAATGTCCTCGACCTCGGCCAGGCCCAACTCTTCGCCCTGATAGATGTAGACGCCGCCGGGGAGCGCGAGCATCAGCATCATGGCAGCGCGTGCCCGACGTTCGCCGAGCTCGAGGTCGGCGGGGATGTCGCGGATCTGACTGAGGGACGACATACGCGAATCTGTCTGCGGCCTGGCATATTTCGACAGATGCCGGGCGCCGTCGTGATTCGAGAGCACCCATGTCGGGGATGCGCCGACCTCGGCATGCGAGATGATCGTGCTGTCGATGACGGTGCGCAACTTCGACCCGTTCCACGGTGAGAGCAGGAAGTCGAAGTTGAAGGCGCTGTGCAGCTCGTCGGGACGCAGGTAACGAGTGAGTCGCTTCGGGTTGCCCACCCAGGCTTCGGCGACAAAGACGCGCGGCGGATCGTAGCTGTCGGCCACCGCTCGCCAGGAACGGTAGATCTCGTGAACCTCGTCGCGGTCGAAGTGCGGATGTTCCACCGGGTCGGAACCGTCGGCAGGGATCGGGGTGGGGTATTTCAGACCGTTGAGGTCGGGCAGATCCGGGTCTTTGCACAGGAATTGAGCGACGTCGATGCGGAATCCGTCGATACCGCGGTCGAACCAGAACCGAAGCGTCGCTTCGAAATCGGCACGAATATCGTCGTTGCGCCAGTTCACATCCGGCTGCCCGGGGGTGAACAGATGCAGGTACCACTCGCCCGGATTTCCGTCCGCATCCTTGACCCGCGTCCAGGCGGGACCGCCGAAGGAACTGGCCCAGTCGTTGGGTGCTTCGTTTCCGTTCTCTCCCTTGCCTGGGCGGAAGTGGAACCGGTCGCGCGGCGCCGAACCGGGTTCCGCCAGTAGTGCTTCCTGGAACCACGGATGAGCGTCGGAAACATGGTTGGGTACCAGATCCAGGATGACGCGAATCCCGAGACCGTGGGCCTCGGAAATCATTGCCTCGGCCTGTTCCATTGTGCCGTAAGCGGGTTCGATGCTGCGGTAGTCGGAGATATCGTAGCCGGCATCCTCCATCGGCGACGGGTACCAGGGGTTGACCCAGATGGCGTCGACGCCCAGATCTGCCAGGTAGCTCAGACGGCCCCGGATTCCCGCGATATCGCCGACGCCGTCACCGTTGCCGTCGGCGAAGCTGCGGATGTAGACCTGATAGATAGCGGCGCTCCGCCACCAGTCGTTGTCGCGGGAAATGTTGTCGGACAAGGTACTTCTCATCTCGGTAGTGGTGATCATAAAACTATGAGGGGGCGCAGGGTGTTCTCTGCGATCGTCAGCCCGGTTTTGATGCGCTGTTCTCCGCCACGCCACACGGGGTCCTCGTGTTCCACGGAAAGTGTTCCGGTGAAACCATGTTCGTAGAGGGCATCGACGATCGGGCTCCAGTCGATCTGGCCGCGGCCGGGCACTCGGTAACGCCACCATCCGACGTCCCAGGGGTTTTCGCGTACAGCTTTGCCGAAGATTCCGTACCGGTTGATCCGGTCCTTCTGGATTTCGATGTCCTTGGCCTGGGCATGCACGATTCGGTGTGCGTACGGCGCGATGGTGGTCAGAGGATCGATGCCCTGCCACACCAAATGTGAAGGATCCCAATTCAAGTAGAGCCCCAGATCGAACATCCACTCCCACAGCTCGGGAGAGTAGGCGAGGTTGGCCGGATATCCGTCGGGATGCCACCCTTCCATCGGGCAGTTTTCGATAGTGACCTTCACCCCGCGTTCGCCGGCGTAGTCGACGATCTCGCGGAAAGCTGGTTCTGCGTCGGCCATGTTCTCGGCGACGGGTTTTGTCCAGTCACGCCCGATGAACGTCCCGACATACGGAACCCCCAGCGTCGACGCCGTATCGATCACCCGTTTCAAGTGGGTTCTGATCGCTTCGCGTCGAGCGGGATCGGGGTGGAGGTTGTTCTCGTAGTACGCGAGGGCCGAAATGGCCAGGCCATGGCGCTCGAGGAGTTCGTGGGTGCGGTCTGCTTCGCGGGCGCCGAACGTTTCGACGGGCAGATGGGCGGCTTCGTAGAACTGCCGTCCGGCGCTGGGCCAAGTAGCGACTTCCAGTGCTTCGTAGCTGGTTTCGGCGGCCCAGGCCGCGATCTGTTCCAGACTGAGCATCGGTAGGGCGGCGGTCAACATACCTAGCTTCACTCACCTGTTCTAACAGGGTGAGTGCGTTCGAGTTCCGACAGTCTTGGTGAGTGAGAGCCCGGGGTCTGAGGGCTGAAACGTCCCCGCGGGGACGTCTAGACAACTCTGGCGGTGCCCCGCAAGACTTAGCGGGTGGACCAGGTTTTTAGCCAACAAAGGCATCCATCCTGAAGTTCAAGGTACATTTTGGTCATGCAAATATCAGCGAAGGATTCCAGGAACTTCGATCAGTCGGTCGAGGGTCTAGATCCGTTTGGAGTAGCACTTAAGGGATTGATTGGTGAGGTGCTTCGTGAGGGTTGAATCACCGTTCATAGCATCGACTACCGCGTAAAGGATTCAGATAGCGCTTCTCGAAAAGTATCCCGAAACGAAGGTAAGTACTCGGATTTCTCGGACTTACATGACCTATTAGGGCTGCGGGTGATCACATACTTCACCGATGAAGTTGATCAAGTTGCCAGATTGTTGCGCCCGGAATTCTTGATAGACGAATCTAATTCAATCGATAAGCGAAAGGTCCTTGATTCTGATCAATTTGGATACCTGTCGCTGCATTTTGTCGCTGAGATTAGCGAAACTCGAACAGTGTTGACTGAGTACAAACGGTACAAAGGTCAACTATTTGAGCTGCAGATACGGTCTATTCTTCAGCATGCTTGGGCTGAAATTGAGCATGACCTAGGATATAAAGTGGAGAAGGCTCTACCCAAAGAGTGAAAAGGCGGTTCTCAAGGCTGTCTGGACTTCTTGAACTGGCGGATGATGAATTCGTCAGGCTACGAACAGATCTTGTAGATTACGAGAATCACGTCAAACGTACTCTAGTTGATTCCCCGGAGAAATTGGAACTGAATCAATCGACACTTTCGGCGCTTCTAGACACGGCGACGTTTAAAGAATTCGATCGCGGAATTGCTGATCTGCGAGGATCTGAACTTGCAGAAGATGTGGATACTAAGTATGTAGCGCGACGGGCTCGTGTGTTGAGTTCCCTTGGTGTCGTGGACGCGGTTACTGTGATCAATTTGATAGATGTTCGACGTAAACATGCAGTAAACCTTTTAGAGAAGATTTGGGTGGGAGCCGATAGGCCTGTGCAAGACGTGGCCCCACGCGGCGTTGGACTCTTACTTCTCGAGTACACTCTGGTTGCTACAGCGAATGAATCCGCTCGCGAAAAATGGATCGATGTTCGTCGTATTCCTGAACCGCGGAGTAGGAAGTTTATTAACAGAATTGATGCGGTATGGCCACTCGTAGTCGAAGAGTTGGGTAATCCCGACGTGGCTGTTTGAATTTTTGGAGGCAGCAGGCCACGGATAGCGCAAACGCTCCTGCCTGTGAATTGAGGGGCATGGAACGTAAGTCGGCCGTCGGTCGGACCAGGGGATGGCGGCCCTCTCGCTCTAGTCGAGTTCTTATCGGTCGGACTGCGTCAGTCGGCTGATCAGATCAGCAAGTTCTTCCGGTTGATCGATCATCGCGTGATGGTGGGCCGGCCGCAGGACGTGGAAGCGGCCGCCCAGGTAGGTGGCCAACCGTTGTTGCTTGGCCATCCATCCAACGGACCATGGTGTGTTGCGGCCGGTGTGGGCGGCCACGACGCTGATCGGAATATCTTGCAGGAGCTGATCCTCGGATTCCCGTAATTCGTTGAGCTCCAACGCCATATCGGTGTAGGCGACATACTCGACGAGCGCTGCTTCGAGATAGTGTGGCTCGCGGTAGATGCGCTTTACCCAGTCGTCCATGGTGTCGGAGGGGCCGTCCGGCGGAACGGAATGATTGAGAATTCTGCGAGTGGTGGTTCCCAGTAGTCGTTGAAGGCCGGTGGTGATGAAAGATGTTGCGATGGTGTGAGATGCGGCCAGAAGAATGTCTCGGGGAATGATTCGCTTCGGGTTTTTCTCGGCACTGGAGTCGAGGAGCAGTATGCCGGCGGCTCGATCGGGGAACAGTCGAGCAAAGCCTTCGACATAGAATCCCGCTATCGAATGGCCCACTGCCACAGTGGGTTCGGAAATTTCCAAGGCATCAAGTACGTCGATTATGCGCTGCGCCTCGCCGTGCACGCTCGGCACCTCGGTAGACGGCTCGCTGAGCCCGAAGCCGGGCCGGTCGAACCGAACGACGGTGTGGTCCGACGAGAGATGGCATGCGCAATCGTCCCAGTCGAACCAGTTGCCGGCCAAGCCTCCGCAGAGGACGACGACGGGTCCGTCGCCCTCCACGAGAACGTGCAGCCTGATCCCACCGACCGTCATCATGTCGCCTGGCGGTTTCACGTGAAACAGGCCCTACTGGCGTGGTTTCGCGAGCGGGAAGGCCAGGGTTTCGCGGATGCTGCCACCGGTGATCAGCATGACCACACGGTCGACACCCATCCCGAGCCCACCCGTCGGCGGCATTGCGTGCTCGAGAGCCTGGAGGAAGTCTTCGTCCACTTCCATGGCCTCGGGGTCGCCGGCGGCGGCCAGCAACGACTGCTCGGTCAGGCGGTTGCGCTGATCCACCGGGTCGGTGAGCTCGCTGTACGCCGTCCCGAGTTCAACGCCCCACGCCACCAGATCCCACTTTTCTGCGACGCCGGCAATGCTGCGGTGCGGGCGCGTGAGGGGAGACATGGAGGTGGGGAAGTTGGTGTAGAACGTCGGGAATTCGGTGAAGTCCTCGACCAGATGCTCGTACATTTCCTGCGCGATCGCGCCCTTGTCCCAGTTGGCCTGGTACGGGATTTCGTTTTCGTCGCACAGTTTTTGGAGCTCTTCGAGGCTGGTTTCGGGGGAGACGTCGACGCCGAGTTTTTCGGCGACAGCCCCGTGCATCGTCTTGACCGGCCACTCGCCGGAGATGTCGACCTCCACCAATTCGCCGTCCGGGCCGGGACGCATGATGATCTCGCGCCCGAAGGCTGCAACGGCAGCAGCCTGGATGAGCTCGCGGCACATCCGCATCATGTCCTCGTAGTCGCTGTGCGCTTCGTAGGCCTCGAGAATCGTGAACTCGGGATTGTGTTTGAAGTCGACGCCTTCGTTGCGGAACACCCGACCGATTTCGAACACCTTCTCCATACCGGCGACGCACAAGCGCTTCAGGTACAGCTCGGGCGCGATGCGCAGATACAGATCCAGGTTGTAGGCATTGATGTGTGTCAGGAACGGAGCTGCGTTGGCGCCGCCGTGCACTTGCTGCAGGATCGGTGTTTCCACTTCGAGGAATCCGCGGCCGTCGAGTGAATCGCGCAGTGACTTCACGACGGCACTTCTGGCCTCGAGCAGTTTCCGGGCCTTCGAGTTGATGGCGATGTCCAGATAGCGCTGACGGACACGGGTTTCGGGATCAGCGAGGCCCTTCCACTTGTCCGGCAGTGGGTGCAGGCATTTGCCGTTCATCCGCCAGGAGGTGGCGATCAACGACAGCTCACCTTTTCGGCTGCGTCCGATGGTTCCGCTGACTTCGATCAGGTCGCCGAGGTCGAATTCGCCGGCGAACTTCGCCAACTCTGCGCGTCCGACGTGATCTTGATCGACCAGAACCTGGATGTCGCCGGACCAGTCACGCACATCTGTGAACATCACTCCGCCGTAATCGCGCACTCGCAGGATTCGGCCGGCGATACGCACCCGGGTGCCCTCGGGAGACTGTGCCGCCGCGGCAATCGTGTGCGTCGGCGGGTACGCGATGGGATAGGCGCTGATGCCTTCGTCTTCGAGCGCTGAGAGTTTGTTCATGCGGACCCGAACCTGTTCGGGCCGACGCGGTCCCGGTGCGGTCAGTGTTGGTGCGGAGTCCGGCGGGCTGCCGTCGGCATGTAGACCTTCGGCGGTGACGAGTGCGGCGGGCAGCGCTTCGTGAGTTCCGGTGTGTTTGGTGGCCTTGCTCGATCTGCGGCTGAAGCTGGGCAGGACTACGAAGCCTTCGGCGATCGCGGACGCGAAGCCGACGCGTGGGAGTTCACGGTTGTCTTCGAAGCACAAGAAGCGAGGTTCCCAGTCGGGCTGATATTTGAGGTTCGATCGGTACAAGGCTTCGAGCTGCCACCAACGCGAGAAGAAGACCAGCACCCCGCGCCAGATGCGCAGGATCGGGCCGGCGCCGATGCGTGAGCCTTCCTCGAACACCGAACGGAACACGGCAAAGTTGAGCGAAACCTTGACGACGCCGATCTCGTCGGAGCGCGTCGCAAGTTCGGAGACCATCAACTCCACAACACCATTCGGTGACGCCGGTTTACGACGCATCAAGTCGAGCGAAACTCCGTTGGGTCCCCACGGAACGAGGGACAGCATGCCGACGACGGACTCGTCGTCCGTTCCTTCGCCCATCACAGCTTCGACGAGGAGGCAGTCGCCGTCGAGAGGATCACCGAGTCGGCCGAGCGCCATCGAGAATCCACGTTCGGTTTCGGTATCGCGCCAGTCGTCGGCGCGGACGATGGCGGCGGCCATGTCCTCCGGTGAGACGTCGCGGTGGCGTCGTATCCGGACCGTCACGCCGTGGCGTCGCACGCGGGTAACGGCTTGGCGCACCGGACGCATATCGCGCCCGTTCAGATTGAATTCGCGGGTGCGCAGGATGGCTTCGTCGCCCAGTTGCAGGACGTTCAGGCCGGCCCGTTTGTAGGCGGTGGCTCCGGTTTCGCTGGCTCCCATGACGGCGGTCGCCCAACCGTATTGCGAAGCCAGGTCCTGCCACGCCTCGATGGCGTGCGGCCAGGCTTCCGGGTCGCCGACGGGGTCGCCGCTGGCCAGGCAGACGCCGATTTCGACGCGGTAGGTGATTGCTGCTTTGCCGCTGGGAGCGAAGATGACGGCCTTGTCGCGGCGAGTGGCGAAGTAGGCGAGGGAATCGTCGGCACCGTAACCCGCGATCAATCCACGAAGTGCGGATTCGTCATTGCCGGTCAGTGCGTTGTTGGAGCGTTGGGCACGAAAGAGCGTGATGACGGCAGCGAGCAGGGCAATGGCACCGAGGAGGCCGAGGATGGTGTTCACGAAGGCACGGGGGTGGCCGTCGAAGACCTCGTTGTCGACTGATGCAGCTGCGGTGACGCGGTTCAGTGCCCACACGAATCGCTGATTCTCGGGCAGGGTGCCGGGGAAGAGTTCGACCAGCCCCCAACCCAGCAGGGTGGCGATTGCCATACCGCCGATGAAGACACCGAGAGCTTTCCATCCGGCGCCGCGTCGTACCCGCGTGTAGAACTCGGGTCGCGCCGCGATCAGAACTCCGATCATGATGAGCAGAACGACAACGGCGACAGCGTTGTTCGGGTTCTTGTCGGTGATGGCCGATGCAACGTTGGTGAGTGTGATCAATGCCAGGTAGATGGTCAACAACCACCAAGCGATCCGCTTGCGACTGGCGAGCGCCGCCGCAAGCAGGCCGACGACGAGCGCCCACGACAGGCTCGTATCCGGTGCGTCGAAGTAGTAACTGTCGATGTACTCGCGGGGCACTCGAACGATATGTCTGAGCGTGGGAGAAAGGCTCCACAGGAAGACCAGGACGGAGAACACTCCGAGGATCAATCCCGAGATATGCGGGACCTGGCTCAGCCGTCCCGGGTGGGGCCGGCGCGATTTCCGCGGACTTTCCGGCGGCGATTCAACTAACTCTGCGGTTGTGTCCGTGGCTTCGCTGATAGGTGCCATCGAGCTTCCTCCTATACCTGTCGATCAGTCCTCACTGCTTAGTGTGGTCTGTCGTGTCCGGTTTTGTGGGAGGAGGAGAATGATTGGTATGACCGCCAACATTCCTGCAGTTCAGATCCGCGACGAAATGATCCGACTCGGCCAGTTTCTCAAGCTCGCAAACCTCATCGAGTCCGGTGCCGAAGCCAAGGAAGTGATCGCCGAGGGTTTGGTGTCGGTCAACGGCGAGGTGGAGGACCGTCGAGGCCGTCAGCTTCGGGACGGCGATGTGGTCGAGATCGGCGGGATGGCTGCCAAGGTGGAAGCTCCCGCCTGATCCCGTTTCTACTTTTCGCGGACGACTATCCCGTCCTGGTCGCTGTAGACGATCTCACCCGGATTGAAGGTGACGCCGCCGATTTCGACGGGCACGTTCTTTTCACCGGAGCCGGTCTGCGTGCTCTTGCGGGGGTTGGTGCCCAGTGCCTTGACTCCGATGTCGAGGGTGCGCAGGATCGCGGAGTCGCGGACGGCTCCGTTGACGATGACGCCGGCCCAGCCGTTGTCGACGCCGCGTCCGGCGATGATGTCGCCGACCAGTGCGGTGTGAATGCCGGCATCACCGTCGACGACGAGGACACCGCCGTGGCCGGGTCCGCTGAGGGTCTGCTTGACCAGCAGGTTGTCCTGGAAGCACTTGATGGTGGTGATGGGGCCCGCAAAAACCTCGCGGCCGCCGAACTGGGTGAACTGCGTATCGCAACTGCGGATGTCGGGTCCGATTTCGTCGGCTAGGTCAGCGGTGGCTACAGGCTCAGTCATGCGTTACAGAATAGTCGGCACGTCAGGCCTGGGCCTGTTGGTCGGTCTTGAGGTGCTTGACGGGGCATCCCGTGGGGAAAGTTCCTAATTCTTCGACCTTGTAGCCCGCCGGGTAGCTGCGAATGCTTGGCTGCTCGCGTGTGAACTTTCGGGTGGTGCGCACCGGGAAGAAGCGCAGCAGTCGGCCTCGGGCTTTGAGGGCGCCCCGCGAGATCAGGCGCATCGCGGTGGAAGGACGTTTGTACCCGAATGCGTCGAGAAGGTGGTCGTCCATGAGCGAGAACGCAAATCCCTTGACGAGTGCTCTCGGTGCGAAGTTGTTGGGTGGGAACGTGCACATCAGTTCGAGGGTGGCATCGGCGACCGCACGAGCACCTGAGTCGAACGAAAAGTGCTCTCTTTCATAGTCATCCATGAACTTTGCGAATTTTTCGTACGTATCGGGAGTGTTCTTGATGTTCATGTGTCGACCGAGTTGGCGATAGTAGTTCACGGACCCGATGATTTCGTTGGTGGTCATCTTGCGCCAGCCATAGGCATCGAGCCAGCGCACGGGTGTGACGACAAAAGTGGACAGCACATAAACCATATCGTCGTTGGAAATGTCGTACGAGCCGTGCATTTGATTCATTCGCCGAACGCTTGTACGCCCTTCGGGGCTCCCGAGGCCATGTTCGAGAATCGAGTCGAGGATCAGAGTGGTGTCGTCGTAGCGCTTTTGGACTTTGTCGGTGAACTCGCCGGTGGAGAACAGTAGTTTGCCGATGGACGGCACCGCGTAGGTGCGGAACAGCGCGAAACTGAGTGCCTGAGTGACGTCCCACGGAAATTCTTGTGTGGTCAGGATGCGCGACATTTCCTCGTAGTCGGTTTCGGGATCGAGTCGATCCGTGCGACTGCGGAGTTCGTATCGCTTCATGGGAACACTCCAAGGCTAGGTGTGAGCTATGCCACCGAGAGTAGTTCTGACAACGCATGTTGTCTAGTGCTTCGGATTGGTCGGTATCCGATCGTTTCAGGGGTTGTAGCAGGGGTATCCGATCAACGGAGTTGTCGAACCGAGGAGTTCCTATGAGCGTGCCCCGCACCGTCCGAATCCTGGCAGCTGTCGGACTGCCAATCGCCGCGTCAGTTATGTACGCGGGCACTGCATCCGCAGATCCGCCTCATCCGTTCGGTGGCGCCGCCGTGACCATCGGATGCCCCAATCAGGGTTCGTTGGCATCGTTTACCGGTTTGACCGGGCAGTCCGGTCCCGAAGCGAATCCGCCCATCGCCAAGGGCGACATCCACTTCGAGTCCTTCCCGGCGGCCGCGCCGCTGCCGGCCGCCGGTCAGATCACTGTTGCCTGGGTCAATACCGACACCGGTAGGTCCGGAATCGTAGATCTGATGGGGACGTATCCCTATCTCTCGGCGACCGTGAATACCGGACCCGGAAACGTCGTTGCGACGGCATTCGGCTCCATCAACTGGGGCAGTAGCCCTATCTGCCAAAGCAATCCGACGATCGGTCGATTTATCGCCTAGAAATTTTCGGTAGGCAACGCTCAAGCTCAGTCGGCGTGTAGAAGAAGCTACCGCCTGCTACCGGCGTGCAGGGCTCGGCAAACGCGGTTTCGCGCTCGTTGTAGAGCATCCGAACCAACTGTGCATTGTCGGGCCCGGAGTAGACATCCCACGAGATGTTGGCAGCCATCGGGCTGACGCGTTCCCCGCGCCAGGGGTTGTTTGCGTACGTGTACAGCTCGCCCTCAGGCTGCTGAACTGTGCTGCCGGGCAGCTTCAGCAGTGCGGCGAACGGGATGATCGTCTCTGCGTGTGCAAATCGGAAGTCTGCTCCGGGCAGTGCATTTGCGCTCGTATGTGCCTTCAGGCCGGCGAGGAACTCGTCCCGCAGTACGGTCGCCATCCGGTAGGTCACGTCTTCGTCGGCAAAGCCGGGTCCCTTGGCGTAGAAATCCTCGGCGTCGTTGGTGTACGCCAGCCACTGGGCGTCATCCTGATCGATGAAGCGCCCGAAGTTCCAGTCGCCTTCCTCGCTCATGCCCGGGGTGATGATGTAGGTGTTGTAGAGCATGTACGCGGCATCAACTTCGTCGTTGATCTCTTCCGAGCCCTTGCCTCGGTCGACGAGTGAGAACTCTCCGGCGACAAGGCGATCCACGAAGCTCTCGCTGTACAGCTTTGTCATCATGTGGCGCGAAACCTCACGAGTGCGAGGTAGGTTCGAG